>NZ_JANAVH010000005.1:202100-391805 GCF_024213215.1 Pseudomonas sp. SBB6
CGACCTCTGTGGGAGCTGGCCTTGCCAGCGATGAGGCCGGTACAGCCAGCACATCAGGTGTCGTCTGGATTACGACCGCTGCGCGCTCGATCGCTGGCAAGGCCAGCTCCCACAAGTCCGGCGTACACAGGTCCACTGTAGGAGCGGGCTTGACCCGCGATGAGGCCGGTACAGCCAGTACATCAGGTGGCGTCTGGATTACGATCGCTGGCAAGGCCAACTCCCACAAAGACCAGCCATCAAGCCAGTGCGTTGACGAACAGCACATCGTTCTCCAGATGAATATGCTGCAGCAGATCCTCGCGAAACTCCTCCAGCCCGCGGTACAGGGTGCGCCAGGTGTTGCAGGCGCCCTCCGGCGCGGTTATCTCGTTGGTCAGCAAGCTCAAGCGCTCCAGCGCCTGGCCATGTTGATCATGCTCCATACGCATCACCTGGATCGGCGCACCGGCCTGGCGGCCCATGCCCCGTTGCAGCAAGGGGAACAGCACCTGTTCTTCCTTGAGCATGTGCCCTTCAAGTTCCTGCTGCATGTCCTGCAGGTGATCGGCCAGGCCGTTGGGGCAATGGTCATGGCCACCGTGGACCTGCTCCACACGACGGGCCAGGCGGATCAGTTCCGGCAACTGCTGGCGATGGCGGTCGTGGTAGCGGGAGAGGATGTAGGCAATCAGTTCGGCCGGGGAGAGTGTCGGGTTCATCAGGGCTCCTGGTCTGTTGGCAAAGGTTCCCCAGGGCCATTGCATCGCCCATGCCAGCTTTAATTGCCCGAAATCAAGGGCCGTTGCTGTGGATGTGGTGAAATTCACCCGAATACCTCAGGGTAGCGATAACCACAGAGGGTGATGACTACCATGCTGCGTGAAAGCCTTGCCGCCGATCTGATCGTCGAGCTGCCCAATGCCGTGCGCTTGCAGCGTCTGGTGCAGACGCTGCGCGAATACTTCAACTGCGGCGCCGTCGGCCTGCTCCGGCTCGAAGGCGACAGCCTGCGGCCGCTGGCCTGTGTCGGCCTGGTCCACGAAGCCCTCGGCAGGCGCTTCGTGATCGCCCAGCATCCGCGCCTGGCAGCGATCATGGCCTCGCGCGAGCCGACCTGGTTCGAGCCCGACAGCCGCCTGCCAGACCCCTACGATGGCCTGCTCGAGACCGCGCTGCACGAGCCCTTGGCTGTGCACGACTGCATGGGCGTCAGCCTCTATGTGGAAGGCCAGGTCTGGGGCGCGATCACCCTCGATGCGCTGCAGGCCGGGACCTTCGGCAGCGATGCCCGCGATGAACTCAAGCGCTGCACCCTGCAGATCGAGGCTGCCTTGCGGGTCACCCGCCTGGAGCAGGAGAACCGCAGCCTGCGCCTGTCGCGCAGCGAGCCCCAGGACCTGCGCAGGCCTGTGGAAGAGGGCGAGATCCTCGGTCACAGCGCGGTGCTGCAGCAGTTGCTCAACGAGATTGAAGTACTGGCCGACGCCGATCTGCCGGTATTGCTGCTGGGCGAGACCGGGGTCGGCAAGGAGCTGTTCGCCCGCCGCCTGCATCGCCTGTCGCGACGCAGCCACAAGCCGCTGATCCAGGTCAACTGCGCGGCCTTGCCCGAGTCCCTGGCCGAGAGCGAGCTGTTCGGCCATGTCAAAGGCGCGTTCTCCGGCGCCAGCAGCGACCGCGCCGGGCGCTTCGATGCAGCCAATGGCGGGACGTTGTTTCTCGATGAAGTCGGCGAGCTGCCCCTGAGCGTGCAGGCCAAGCTGTTGCGCACCCTGCAAAACGGCGAGATCCAGCGCCTGGGCGCCGACAAGCCGCTGCACGTGGATGTGCGCATCATCGCCGCGACCAACCGGCACTTGCCCGACAGCATTCGCGACGGCCTGTTTCGCGCCGACCTGTACCATCGCCTGTCGGTGTATCCGCTACCGATTCCGCCGTTGCGCGAGCGCGGCAACGATGTGTTGATGATTGCCGGGCAGTTCCTCGAACTCAACCGCACCCGCCTGGGCCTGCGTGGTTTGCGCCTGTCGGCGGCGGCCGAGCGGGCGCTGCTGGCCTACCACTGGCCGGGCAATGTGCGCGAGCTTGAGCATGTGATCAGCCGCGCCGCACTCAAGCAACTGAGCCGCGAAGGCAGTCGCAGCCAGATCACTACCCTGGAGCCGGAGGTGCTCGACCTCGATAGCGCGCCGGCAGCGGCGCCACTGGCGGATCAACCGCTGGCCGCCAGCTTGGCGTATCCCTCCCTGAGCGACGCCGTCGATGCCTGCCAGCGCCAGGCCATTGCCCAGGCGCTGCGTCTGAGCGGGGATAACTGGGCCAGTGCTGCGCGCCTGCTGGCGGTCGACCCGAGCAACCTGCACAAACTGGCCAGGCGTTTGCGCCTCAAGTAACACCCAGAGCGTTGATGGTGATCAAGGCCTGCCGGTGTCGCAGCTTACAGACTGCGCACAACTTCCCAGGAGATCACCGCCATGCCGCTGTCCCTTGCCCAGATGCGCCGTAACTACACCCTCGGTGGCCTGCAGGAGGAGGTGGCGCCGCTCGAACCGCTGCCGCTGTTCGCGCAGTGGCTGCAACAGGCCCGCGAGACCGAGCGCGAGCCGGTGGAGGCCAATAGCATGCACCTGGCCACCGTCGACAGCCTGGGCCGGCCGCACTGCCGGGTGCTGCTGCTCAAGGGCTTTGACCAGCAGGGCTTTACCTTCTTCGGCAACTACCAGAGTGCCAAGGGCCAGGAACTGGCGGCCAACCCCTATGCGGCGATGACCTTCTTCTGGCCGGGGCTGGAGCGCCAGGTACGTATTGAGGGGCCGGTGACGCGGCTCGATCCGCAGTTATCCGACGCCTACTTCGATTCGCGTCCCGAAGCCAGTCGCCTCGGCGCCTGGGCTTCACCACAAAGCCGGGCGTTGACCGACCGCGGCGAACTGCAGGCGCTGCTGGCGCAGACCATCCGCCGCTTCGTCGAGCAGCCGCTGCGTCGCCCCGAGCATTGGGGCGGCTATTGCCTGAGCCCTGAACGCATGGAATTCTGGCAGGGCCGCGCCGATCGCCTGCATGACCGTCTCGATTATCGCTGCCAGGGCGGGCAGTGGACGCGCCAGCGCCTGGCGCCGTGAGCCCGAAGAGATACCTCCAAGGAGGAATAGGTTCGCCCAGGCTTTAGGTTCAGGCTTGGGCCCATCCACCTTTCACGGGAAGCCCAGGCCATGGCCCATTTGGCACAACGCACGTTTGAACCCCTGAACATCGCCGTGCTGACCATCAGCGACACGCGCACCTTCGACACCGACAGCTCCGGCCAGACCCTCATCGACCTGCTGCAAGCAGCAGGGCATGTGCTGGTCGAGCGCGACCTGGTCAAGGACGATATCTACCAGATCCGCGCGACCCTCTCGCGCTGGATCGCCGACCCCAGGGTACAGGTGGTGCTGACCACCGGCGGCACCGGTTTTACCGCCCGCGACAACACCCCGCAAGCGGTGCAGCCATTGCTGGATAAACACGTCGAAGGCTTTGGCGAGTTGTTCCGTCAGGTGTCGCTGGCCGAAATCGGCATGTCCAGCCTGCAGTCCCGTGCCCTGGCGGGGATGAGCAATGGCGTGCTGGTGTGCTGCGTGCCGGGTTCGCCCGGCGCCTGTCGCACCGCCTGGACGCAGATCCTACATGGCCAGCTCGACAGCCGTACCGGCCCGTGCAATTTCGCCCCGCACCTCAAGGCCCAGGCCGAGCAGGCCATTGAGGCCTGTGGGGCGCGGCCATGAGCGGGCGGGTATGCGACAGCGGCAAGTTGATCCCGGTCGACCAGGCCATCCGCCATTTGCTCGAGCAGGCGCCACCGCCACCGGCTGCGCAGATGGTGTTGCTGGACAAAGCCCTGGGCCGGGTGCTGGCGGTTGATATCCATGCCCCGCGCAGTCTGCCGGGCTGGGACAACAGCGCCATGGACGGTTTTGCCTTCAGGGTGGCCGACCTGCCAGCTGCTGGCGGTTGCCTGAATCTGGCCGGGCGCATCGCCGCCGGCCAGCAGGCCAGTACCGCGTTGCAACCTGGGCAGGCGGTGCGGATCTTCACCGGTGCACCCTTGCCGCCGGGTGCCGACACGGTAGCGCCTCAGGAGCTATGCCGGGTGGAAGGCGAGCAGGTCTGGCTACCCGCCGCCGGCCTTGGCGATCACGTGCGCAAGGCTGGCGAGGAGGTGCGCGAAGGCCATCTGTTGCTGCAGGCCGGCAAGCGCCTGCGTGCCCAGGAGCTGGGCCTGCTGGCCGCTTCGGGCGTGGCCTGGGTCGAGGTCCATCGGCCCTTGCGCGTCGGTTTGCTGAGCAGCGGCGACGAACTGCGCGAACCCGGCCAACCCCTGGCCCCGGGGCAGATCTACAACAGCAACCGCTATTGCCTGATGGCCTTGCTGCAAGGCTGGGGCGTGGAGGTACACGACTACGGGGTGATGGCCGACGAACTGGCGGCCAGCAAGCACGCGCTGAATCTGGCTGCGTCCGAATGCGATCTGCTGCTGACCTCCGGCGGCGTCTCGGTGGGGGAGGAAGATCACCTCAAGCAGGCCATCCAGGACCTGGGCAGTGTCGACTTCTGGCGTCTGGCGATCCAGCCGGGCAAGCCCCTGGCTTTTGGCGAGGTGGCGGGCCGGCCATGGATCGGCATGCCCGGCAACCCGGCAGCGGCGCTGATTACCGCGCTGGTGGTGGTGCGGCCGTTCCTGCTGCGCGCCCAGGGCATGCGCGATGTGTTGCCCCGGCCGCTGGCGCTGCCAGCCGGCTTCGACTGGCTGCAACGCAATAAACGCCGCCAGTACCTGCGGGCCCGCTTGTTGCCCGAGGCCAACGGCCAGTCCAGCGTACAACTGCACCCACAACAAAGCTCGGCAATGCTCAGCGCCGCCTGCTGGGCCGATGGCCTGGCGGTGGTGGAGTGCGAGCAACAGCTGCACAAGCACGACAACGTGCAGTTCCTTTCTTTCGCGGAGCTGATGCAGTGAGCGGCCTTGATTGCCGTCAAGGTCCTGCCGGGCACTGTGGCTAGACTGGCAGCGCTTTTTTCGAATGCTCCGAGCCTGCTCGTGTTGTGCATCGCAGGCGCATGGCAGCAGCTTCTTTGATGAGGAAACCCCATGCAACTGGTCTGCCCGGCAGGCAACCTGCCTGCGCTTAAAGCCGCGGTGCGCCAAGGCGCCGATGCTGTTTACGTCGGCTTTCGCGACGACACCAACGCCCGGCATTTCGCCGGGCTGAACATGGACGACAAGCAGTTCGACGCCGCTGTTGCCCATATCCGCCAACACCAACGCAAGCTCTATGTCGCGGTCAACACCTACCCGCAACCCCAGGGTTGGGAGCGCTGGCAGCGCGCGGTCGACCGTGCCGCCGACCATGGTGTCGATGCCCTGATCGCCGCCGACCCGGGTGTGCTCGGCTATGCGGCCCAGCGCCACCCGCAGTTGAGCCTGCACCTCTCGGTGCAAGGCTCGGCCACCAACGCCAGCGCCCTGGCGTTCTACGCCCAGCACTACAACATCCGCCGCGCCGTGCTGCCACGGGTGCTGTCGCTGGCCCAGGTACGCCAGGTGGCAGCCAACAGCACGGTGCCCATCGAGGTCTTTGCCTTCGGCAGCCTGTGCATCATGGCCGAAGGGCGTTGCCACCTGTCGTCGTACATCACCGGCGAGTCGCCGAACCTGTGCGGCGTCTGTTCGCCGGCCAAGGCGGTGCGCTGGAGCGAAGACGCCGAGGGCTTGAGTGCACGCCTGAGCGAAGTGCTGATCGATCGCTATCAACCCGACGAGCCGGCCGGTTACCCGACCCTGTGCAAGGGCCGTTTCCTGGTGGATGGCAAGCGCTTCCATGCCCTGGAAGAGCCCACCAGCCTCGACACCCTCGATCTGCTGCCGGAGCTCGCCGCCATGGGCGTCGAGGCGGTGAAGATCGAGGGCCGCCAGCGCAGCCCGGCCTATGTCGAGCAGGTCACCCAGGTCTGGCGTGCCGCGCTCGACGCCCATCGCCTGGCACCGCAACGCTTCACGGTCAAGGACCAGTGGCGCCAGGTGCTGGCCGGTTTGTCCGAAGGCAGCCAGACCACCCTGGGTGCTTACCATCGATCATGGCAATGAGGGACTGGACATGAAGCTCAGCCTGGGACCCGTCCTGTATTACTGGGACAAGGAACAATTGGGGCGTTTCTACAGCGAGATGTCGGCCTTGCCCCTGGATGTGATTTATCTGGGGGAAACCGTGTGCTCGAAACGCCGGGCCATGAACCTCGATCACTGGCTTGGCCTGGGCCGCGAGCTGCAGGCCTGCAGTCCGGCGCAGATCGTGCTGTCGAGCCTGACCCTGATCGAAGCCGCTTCCGAGCTCTCCAGCCTGCGCCGCTTGTGCGACAACGGCGAGCTGCTGGTGGAGGCCAACGACATGGGGGCGGTGCAGTACCTGGCCGAGCGCAAGCTGCCGTTCGTGGCCGGCCCCGCGCTCAACCTGTACAACGGCCACGCGTTGGCCAAGCTGCTCGATTGCGGGATGATCCGCTGGGTGCCGCCGGTGGAGTGTTCGGCCACACTGATCCGCGCGGTGCTCGACCAGGCCGTTGAGTTGAACCGTGAGTTGCCGGAGGTTGAAGTCTTTGCCTATGGGCATCTGCCGCTGGCTTACTCGGCGCGCTGTTTTACCGCCCGTGCCGAAAACCGGCCCAAGGACGACTGCCAGTTCTGCTGCATCAACTACCCCGACGGCCTGGCCCTGAGTAGCCAGGAAGGCCAGGCGCTGTTCACCCTGAACGGTATCCAGACCATGTCGGCCGAGGTCACCAACTTGCTGGCCGACTATCCGGGGCTTGAAGCCTGCGGCGCCGACCTGTTGCGCCTGAGCCCGCGGGCCCAGGGCATGGTCGAGGTGGTTCAGGCCTTTGCCCGGGTGCGCCAGGGCGAAGCGCCGCCGTTGTTTGTCGAAGGTTGCAACGGCTACTGGCACGGCCAGGCGGGCATGTTGCGGGTCGAGGAGGTGGGCCTGTGCTGAACCGCACGCAATGGCTGTTGAAAGGTGCCGACCGGGTGCTGCCGCTGATCCGTCGGGTGCCGTTCGTGATTCAGCGAGTCGCTTTGCAGCAGGCGCTTAATCGCTGCCTGGCCGAGCCCCTGCGCGACGGTGAGTTCGACCTGCTGCGCGGGCGTTGGTTGTGCCTGCGGATTCCCGACCTGGACCTGGCCTGGTACCTGACCCGCAACCGCGATGGCCTGCAGATCGCCGAGCGGGCCAAGGCCGATGTCACCATTCGCGGCAACTGGCGCGAGTTTCTCTTGCTGGCCAGCCGTCAGGAGGACCCGGACACGCTGTTCTTTCGCCGCCGCCTGGTGATCGAGGGCGACACCGAGCTGGGTTTGACCCTGAAGAACCTGATCGACAGCCTCGACCCCGAGGTGTTGCCGGTGTGGTTGTGGCGCAACCTGGAGCGGGCCGGCAAGGGCCTGGCGGCCAGCTAACCGAGTGCCGAGGCCGCCAGCACCTGGCGGACCTCGGCGAATACCTCGTCTGCCTGCACGGCACTGCAATCCTCGCCATAGCGTTTGCGCAAGCCCAGCTGGCTGAGGATCAGGTGCTGGTCGGCCTGCAAGCCATGCTGTTGCAAGCAACTGGCGACGCACTGCAGCGGGCAGCCATCGAGTGCCAGGATCGGCCTTCCCGAACGCGCCTTGTTGACCAGCGCCGGTACATGCCCACCGACGCCGACAATGCAGGACATCTCCGCCAGCCCCTCGCGGTCCAGGCGCAAGGCGACGTTATTGGCCAGTTGCGCGACGTTCGAGCAACCGGAGCAGGAGTAGACCAGGGGCAGGGGGGGACGAGTCATGCGAGATCTCCACGGATTGGCCCTGTCAGTGTGCACGGCCCGGGATGTTGTGCCTTGATTGCGGTTACCGCTGAGCGTTGCCGGTCAACCCGGGTAGTCGGCCAGCTCATCGGCGGCGAGGATGTGGATGCTGCGCCGTTCCATGGCGATCAGGCCGCGTTCCACCAGACGGTGCAGGGTGCGCGAAAAGGTCTCCGGCTGGATGCCCAGCTTGGAGGCCACCAGGCGCTTGGACACCTGCAACTCGACCCGGCCACTGCCGGGGTCGCACTCCTGCAGCAAGAAGTTGATCACCCGGCGGCTGGCGCTGGCCGAGGTCAGGGTGTCGATGTCCCTGAGGCGCTGGTGCAGGTGGATGCTCATGCTCGCCAAAATGGCCAGGCACACCTGTGGCTGGTCTTCCAGGGCATTGCGGTAATGGGCGCCGTCGATGCTGATCAATACGCAGTCCTTGAGCGCCGTGGCCGTCACCGGGTAACTGCGCGCCTGGCTGAACAGCAGCGCTTCGGCAAAGGTCTGGCCCGGCTGGATGATCTCCACCAGATGTTCCTGGCCCTCGGCGCTGAGCCGGTACAGCTTGATCTGGCCACTGACCAGCAAGAAGAAGCGCTTGGCCGGGTCGCCCTGGTGCACGAGCGTGTCATGGCAGCTCAGGCGCCTGAGCATGGCCAGGCCACAGACGGCTTCGAAAACGTTGTCCGGCAGTTGGCTGAACAAGTGATGACGACGTAAAACCAGAACGGTAGAAGGGTGGGTCAGCATGGCGTACCTCCGCTGGCGCCTATGGTAAAACCCTCGGCGCCGGCGGCCTATGCCTCCGCCGGTCTACCTCCAAAGGGGCATCTGCAAAAGGGGGCTCAGGCGCTGTGGCGCAGATGGTCCATGGCCCACACCGCCGCCTCTACCCGCGAACGCAGGCCGAGCTTGTGCAGCAGGTTTTTCACATGGACCTTGACCGTGCCCTCGGTGATGCCCAGCTTGTGGCCGATGACCTTGTTGCTGTAGCCGCTGGCGATGGTCTTGAGCACCTGGCGCTCGCGCTCGGTCAGCTCCACGTCCGGCTGGCGCGGCGGTGAGCGCAGGGCCTGGGCCATCACCCGGGTCAGCCCGGGGCTGATCACCAGGGCGCCGTTCATGGCGTCGCGGATGTACTGGATCAACAGCTCCGGTTCCATGTCCTTGAGCAGGTAACCGTCGGCATCCAGGCGCAGGGCGTCGCGAATGTCGTCTTCGGCATCGGACACGGTGAACAGCAGCACCTTGCCGGCAAAGCCCTGGCTGCGCAGACGGCGCAGGGTTTCGATGCCGTTCATCTGCGGCATGTTGTTGTCCAGCAGCACCAGGTCCGGTTGCAGCGCCGGGATCAGGGCCAGGGCTTCTTCGCCGTGGCCGGCTTCGCCGACGATCTCGAAGTCGTCTTCCAGTTCGAGCATCTGGCGGATGCCGCGGCGCATCATCGGGTGGTCGTCGACCAGCAGGATTCGGTAGCGCGGGGAGGGGGTCATGCAGGGTTACCTTCTGTCAGGTGCCCGAGAAATTCCGGGCGAAATTCCATCTGTACCCGGGTGCCTTGCGGCTCCCGGCCAACAATCTGCAACTGGCCGCGCAGGCTGCGGGCCCGCTCGTCCATGATGTTCAGGCCGTGGTGTTCGCGCAGGTCGTGGGTGCCGCTGAAACCACGGCCATCGTCCTCGATCGACAGGCAGACGGTTTCGCCATACTGGCGCAATTGCAGCCAGGCGTTCTGCGCATGGGCATGGCGCAGGCAGTTGGACAGCGCCTCGCGGGTGATCTGCAGGATGTGGATCTGCTCGCTGGCCGACAGCTCGAAGGCCAGGCTGTCGACGTGCAGGTGCACCTGGAATTCGCCACGGCGGGAGAACTCCTCGGCGGTGTCCTTGAGCTCCTGCACAAGGCCGGCGTCGTGAATCTGCAGGCGGAAGGTGGTGAGCAGTTCGCGCAACTGGCGATAGGCGTTGTTCAGGCCTTCGCGCAGCTCGGCGGTGACGTTCTCCAGGGTCGCCACCGGCTCGCCACGGCGCATCAACGTTTGCATGCGGCTGACCTGCAGCTTCATGTACGACAGTGCCTGGGCCAGGGAATCGTGCAGTTCGCGGGCGATGATCGCGCGCTCCTCGAGCAGCACCAGGCGGTGGTCCTGTTCACGCTGGCGCTTGAGCGACAGCGAGGTGCCGATCAGGTTGGCCAGGGCTTGGATCAGCTCGGTCTCCCAGGCTTGCGGCTCGTGGCCGTCGATAAAGTGCGCCTTCAGCTCACCGAGGGTACTGCCCTGGTTGCTGATGCTGAACGTGTGATGGTGGGTGCGCTGGTGCCGTTGGCAGCTGGCGCAATCGCTGCTGGCGCAGATCTTGCGGCTGTCGGCGCCATGCAGGGCCAGCAGTTGCTGGGCAGGGGCCTGTAACTGGCCTTGCAGGCACAGCGACAGGCGCAGGCCCGGCAAGCGCTGCTGAAAGCGCCGGATCAGCTCATCCAGGCCCTCGGCGTTGGCCAGCCGGGTGGCCAGGCTGCGGCTGCTTTGGTACAGCAGCTCGAGGGCGGCGTTGGCCTGCTGCAGGTTGAGGGTTTTTTGCCGGACCTGGGTTTCCAGGGTGCGGTGGGATTGTTCGATGGTCTCGGCCATGGCGTTGAAACTGGTGGCCAGCTCGCCAAGCTCATCCTCGGACTGGTGGTTGACCCGCGCCTGGAACTCGCCGCGGCGAAAGCGCTGGGTGGCGTCCACCAGCTCTTTCAATGGCGTGATGACGTTGTATTGCAGCTCGTACAGGCCGAACAGCAGGACGATCATGGTGGTGAACAGCGCCGCGCCCTGGATCACCTGTTGCCAGCCCTGCTTGTGTTCGCTCTGGCGCTGCAGCAGGTTGACGAATTGGTTGAGCTGGTTGACGAAGGGCAGGGTGCTGGCCTGAAAAGCCGTGGCGTCGTCACGTTGCAAGGCCGGTAGCAGGGTCTGCTGCCAGTACTGCTGCAATTGCTGGTAGCTGGCCTGCAGTTCGAGGTTATTGCCGTCTTCGAGCACGGCCTTGAGTGCCTGACTGTTGAGGCGCTGCTGCAGGCTGTCGCGAATGCGTTCGAGGTCGGCGCGCTCGGCGCCGGCGGCCAGCTTCCAGCTCAGGTGGTAGGTCTCCATGCGCACGGAGCCGGCGGTGTTGATGGCGGCGGCATCGCCCTGGCTGAACCAGGCGATCAGGCCGGCGCTGAGCGAGCTGGCCAGGGCCAGCACGGCGATCAGAATCACCGCCAGGCCCGCGCGCGCAGGCAACGAGCTGCGCAGCCAGCCGATCATGGACGCGGGCCAGGGGTGAAGAGGGGAAAACGGTACATGGAGCACTCCGGGGTGTTGCAACTGATCGTTTCGCAGCCTGTCCCTGGCGCTCTACCTCTAAAGAGTTTTCAACCGCCAGTTTTACCGCCAAGCCTGGTGGAAAACTGACAACACCCTGATAAACAAAGGGTTTAGAGGTTTTTCGGCGCTACCTCGTTGGAGGTAGGCAGGACAAGCATAGGCCCAGGGGCGCCAGGGCTTCTTTGATCAGGGTCAAGTTTTCTCGGGGTTTGCCTCTCTAGTCTGCCGGCCATGGCTACCTGACTGGAGACCCAAGATGACTCAACCGCGAATACGCCAAGGCCTGGTGCTGGGCATGAGTACGCTGGCCTTCACCGTCTGCTTCATGGTCTGGATGATGTTTGCCGTGCTCGGCGTGCCGATCAAGGAACTGCTGCAGCTCAACGAAACCCAGTTCGGCCTGCTGGCCGCCACCCCGGTGCTGACCGGCTCGCTGGTGCGCTTGCCGCTGGGCATGCTCACCGACCGCTTCGGCGGGCGCAGTGTGTTCTTTCTGCTGATGCTGGCTTGCGTGCTGCCGCTGTACCTGATCAGCCACGCCAGCGCCTATTGGCAGTTCCTGGTCCTGGGCTTGTTCGTCGGGCTTGCCGGTGGCTCGTTCTCGGTCGGCATCGCTTATGTCGCCAAGTGGTTCGAGCAGGACAACCAGGGCCTGGCCATGGGCATCTTCGGCGCCGGCAATGCCGGGGCGGCGGTGACCAAGTTCCTCGCCCCGGCGTTGATTGCCGCCGGCAGCTGGCAACTGGTACCGAAGGTGTTCAGCGCCATCCTGTTCATCACCGCCTTGCTGTTCTGGTTTCTCAGTGCCGACAACAAGGCTCACCGCAGCGCTTCGGGGGCGTCCCTCGGCGAACAGCTCAAGGCCCTGGCCGAGCCTGCGGTGTGGCGCTACTGCCAGTACTACTCGATCGTCTTCGGCGGTTACGTGGCCCTGGCGCTGTGGATGACCAAGTACTACGTCCAGGAATACGGCTTCAACCTGCAAAGCGCGGCGTTGCTGGCCGCCTGCTTCTCGCTGCCGGGCGGGGTGCTGCGCGCCGTCGGTGGCTGGATGTCCGACCGCTGGGGCGCGCAGAGCGTGACCTGGTGGGTGCTGTGGGTCAGCTGGATCTGCCTGTTCCTGCTGTCGTACCCGCAAACCCAACTGCAGGTGCAGACCATCAACGGCCCGCTGGACTTTCACATCGGCCTGAACCCGGCGCTGTTCACCGTGCTGCTGTTCGTCATGGGCATCGCCTTCGCCTTCGGCAAGGCCTCGGTGTTCAAGTACATCGCCAACGATTACCCGCACAACATGGGCGCGGTGTCCGGCATCGTCGGCCTGGCCGGCGGCCTGGGCGGCTTCATCCTGCCGATTCTGTTCGGCGCGCTGGTCGACCTCACCGGCGTGCGCTCCTCCTGCTTCATGTTGATGTACGGCGTGGTCTGGGTGTCGCTCACCTGGATGTACTTCAGCGAAATCCGCAAGCGCCCGCTGCTGGGCAAACAGCCTCCAGCGACCGCGTCCCCGTTTTCCAGCATTGCCCAAGGAGAAGACCATGTCGGTTCTTAACACGCCTGACAAAGGCCCGGTGATTCACGACTGGCGCCCGGAAGATCCCGCGTTCTGGGGCCGTAGCGGCAAAAAGACCGCCACCCGCAACCTGTGGATCTCGATCCCCGCACTGCTGCTGGCCTTTGCCGTGTGGATGGTGTGGAGCACGGTGATCGTGCGCCTGAGTGCCATCGGCTTCAGCTTCAGCACCGACCAGCTGTTCTGGCTGGCGGCCTTGCCGGGGCTGTCGGGGGCGACCTTCCGGGTGTTCTACTCGTTCATGGTGCCGATCTTCGGCGGCCGGCGCTGGACCGCCCTGAGCACCGCCTCGCTGCTGGCGCCGTCACTGTGGATGGGCTTTGCCGTGCAGGACCCGAGCACGCCCTACAGCGTGTTCGTGATGATTGCACTGCTGTGCGGCTTTGGCGGCGGCAACTTCGCCTCGAGCATGTCCAACATCAGCTTCTTCTACCCCAAGTCGCAGCAGGGCACCGCCCTGGGCCTGAACGCCGGCCTGGGTAATCTCGGCGTCTCGGTGATGCAGTTCTGCGTGCCGCTGGTGATCACCTTCGGCCTGTTCGGTGCGTTCGGTGGCCAGCCGCAGGCGCTCGCCGACGGTGGCCAGCTGTGGCTGCAGAACGCAGGCTTCATCTGGGTGCCGTTCATTATCCTGGTCACCTTGCTGGCCTGGTTCGGCATGAACGACCTGTCCAGCGCCAAGGCCTCGTTCAGCGAGCAGGCGGTGATCTTCAAGCGCAAGCACAACTGGCTGATGTGCTGGTTGTACCTGGCCACCTTCGGCTCGTTCATCGGCTTCTCGGCAGCCTTTCCGCTGCTGATCAAGACCGCCTTCCCGCAGGTCAACGCCCTGACCTTTGCCTTCCTCGGCCCGCTGGTCGGCGCCCTGGTACGCCCGCTGGGCGGCTGGCTGGCGGACAAGCTCGGTGGTGCGCGGGTGACCCTGTGGAACTTCGTGCTGATGATCGTCATGGTCTTCGGTGTGCTGGCGTTCATCCCCGCGCAGGGCGCGAGCGGCAACTTCTACGGTTTTCTCGGCATGTTCATGCTGCTGTTCATCACCACCGGCATCGGCAACGGTTCGACCTTTCGCATGATCCCGGTGATTTTCCGCACCCTGCACGAAAAAGCCGCCAGCGGCAAAGGCGCCGCCGCCCGCGAACAGGCGCTCAAGGACGCCGGCAAGGAGTCGGCCGCGGTGCTCGGCTTCAGCTCGGCCATGGGCGCTTTCGGCGCGTTCTTCATTCCCAAGACCTTTGGCTCTTCCATGGCCCTGACCGGTGGCCCGCAGATGGCCTTCTACATGTTCGTCGGCTTTTACCTGAGCTGCATCGTCGTGACCTGGTGGTGGTACGCGCGTAAAGGCGCCGCGACGCCCTGCTGACATGACCCCGAATTCACATCTTGCACGGGCGGGGCACAGAACCCCGCAGCAAGCCTGAGAGGAAAGCACCATGAGTCATTTACTGGATCAACTGCGGTTCTTCAACCGCAAGCAAGGCGAGTTTGCCCAGGGGCATGGCGAGACCCGCAAGGAGTCGCGCGACTGGGAGAATGTCTACCGTTCGCGCTGGCAGTACGACAAGATCGTGCGCTCCACTCACGGGGTCAACTGCACCGGCTCCTGCTCGTGGAAAATCTACGTGAAGAACGGCCTGATCACCTGGGAAACCCAGCAGACCGACTACCCGCGTACCCGTAACGATCTGCCCAACCACGAGCCACGCGGCTGCCCGCGCGGTGCCAGCTACAGCTGGTACATCTACAGTGCCAACCGCCTGAAGTACCCGAAGATCCGCAAGCCGCTGCTCAAGCTGTGGCGCGAGGCGCGCCAGAGCATGGCGCCGGTCGAGGCCTGGGCGTCCATCGTCGAGAACAAGGCCAAGGCTGACAGCTACAAGAGCAAGCGCGGCATGGGCGGCTTCATTCGCTCCAGCTGGGATGAAGTTACCGAGATCATCGCCGCCGCCAACGTCTACACCATCAAGCAGTACGGCCCCGACCGGGTGGTGGGCTTCTCGCCGATCCCGGCGATGTCGATGGTCAGCTACGCCGCCGGTGCCCGTTACCTGTCGCTGCTGGGCGGCACCTGCCTGAGCTTCTACGACTGGTACTGCGACCTGCCGCCGGCTTCGCCAATGGTCTGGGGCGAACAGACCGACGTGCCGGAGTCGGCCGACTGGTACAACTCCAACTACATCATCGCCTGGGGCTCGAACGTTCCACAAACCCGCACCCCCGACGCGCACTTCTTTACCGAAGTGCGTTACAAGGGCACCAAGACCGTGGCCATCACCCCCGACTATTCGGAAGTGGCCAAGCTCACCGACCTCTGGCTCAACCCCAAGCAGGGCACCGACGCCGCCCTGGCCCAGGCCTTCAACCATGTGATCTTCAAAGAATTTCACCTGGACCAGCCAAGCGCCTACTTCACCGAGTACGCCAAGCGCTACACCGACCTGCCGGTGCTGGTGCTGCTCAAGCCCATGCTCGGTACCGCACCGGGCAACGGTTACCAGCCGGACCGCTTCCTGCGCGCCTCGGACCTGGCCGACAACCTCGGCCAGGACAACAACCCGGAATGGAAAACCATCGCCGTCGATGCCGGCGGCGAGCTGGTCTCGCCCCAGGGCTCGATCGGCTATCGCTGGGGCGAGCAGGGCAAGTGGAACATCCTGGCCCGTGAAGGCGGCGAGGGCCGCGAGATCGACCTGACCCTGAGCCTGATTGGCGGCGATGTCGCTGAAGTGGCCTTCCCGTATTTCGCCGGTGAAAGCCAGGAGCACTTCCAGCATGTCGCCGGCGATGCCGTGCAGTACCGCCGCGTGCCGGTGCGCAGCCTGACCCTGGCCGACGGCAGCCAGGTCAAGGTGGCGACCGTGTTCGACCTGTCGGCGGCCAACCTTGCCATCGACCGTGGCCTGGGTGGCGCCAACGTCGCCCGCGACTACGACGATGCCAGCGTGCCCGGCACCCCGGCCTGGCAGGAGCAGATCACCGGCGTCAGCCGCGAGAAGGCCATCCAGATCGCCCGCGAGTTTGCCGACAATGCCGACAAGACCCGTGGCCGCTCGATGATCATCGTCGGGGCGGCGATGAACCACTGGTACCACATGGACATGAACTACCGCGGGCTGATCAACATGCTCATGCTCTGCGGTTGCGTCGGCCAGACCGGTGGTGGTTGGGCCCACTACGTCGGCCAGGAGAAACTGCGCCCGCAGTGCGGCTGGCTGCCCCTGGCCTTTGGCCTGGACTGGAGCCGGCCGCCACGGCAGATGAACGGCACCAGTTTCTTCTATGCCCACAGCTCGCAATGGCGCCACGAGAAGATGAGCATGCACGACGTGCTCTCGCCTCTGGCCGACAAGCGCCAGTTCCCCGAACACGCCCTGGACTACAACATCCGCGCCGAACGCGCCGGTTGGCTGCCCAGCGCGCCACAGCTCAACACCAACCCGCTGCACATCTGCCGTGACGCTGCGGCGGCCGGCATGGCGCCCAAGGACTATGTGGTCAAGGGCCTGCACGAAGGCAGCCTGCGCTTTGCCTGCGAACAACCCGATAACCCGGTCAACTTCCCGCGCAACATGTTCATCTGGCGTTCCAACCTGCTGGGCTCGTCGGGCAAGGGCCATGAGTACATGCTCAAGTACCTGCTGGGCACCCGCAACGGGGTGATGAACGAAGACATCGGCCAGGTCGGCGACTGCAAGCCGCAAGAGGCCGAATGGGTCGACGAGGGCGCCATCGGCAAGCTCGACCTGGTCACCACCCTGGATTTCCGTATGTCCTCGACCTGCGTGTATTCCGACATCGTCCTGCCGACCGCGACCTGGTACGAAAAGGACGACATGAACACCTCGGACATGCACCCCTTCATCCACCCGCTGTCGGCAGCCATTGACCCGGCCTGGGAATCGCGCTCGGACTGGGAGATCTACAAAGGCATCGCCAAGGCCTTCTCGGCCATGGCCGAAGGGCACCTGGGCATCGAGCAGGACCTGGTCACCGTACCGCTGATGCATGACAGCGTCGGCGAACTGGCCCAGCCGTTTGGCGGCACCGATTGGAAAACCGCCGGCGTCGCTCCGCAGCCGGGCAAGAATGCGCCGAACCTGCAGGTGGTCGAGCGTGATTACCCGAACATCTACAAGCAGTTCACCTCGCTTGGCCCACTGCTGGAAAAACTCGGCAATGGCGGCAAGGGCATCAACTGGAACACCGATGAGGAAGTGAAGTTCCTCGGTGAGCTGAACTACCGCGAAGTGGAGGCGGGCATCAGCCAGGGCCGGCCGAAGATCGACACCGCCATCGACGCCGCCGAGGTGATCCTCTCGCTGGCACCGGAAACCAATGGCCATGTCGCGGTCAAGGCCTGGGCGGCACTGTCGCAATTCACCGGCATCGACCACAGCCACCTGGCGCTGTCCAAGGCCCACGAAGCGATCCGTTTCCGTGACATCCAGGCGCAGCCGCGCAAGATCATCTCCAGCCCGACCTGGTCGGGGCTCGAAGACGATCACGTCAGCTACAACGCCGGCTACACCAACGTCCACGAGAACATTCCGTGGCGGACCATCACCGGCCGCCAGCAGTTCTACCAGGATCACCCGTGGATGCAGGCGTTCGGCGAGCAACTGATGAGCTACCGGCCACCGGTCAACACCCGCACCATCGCCGGGGTCAAGGACAAGCGCAGCAACGGCCACACCGAAATCGTCCTCAACTGGATCACCCCGCACCAGAAGTGGGGCATCCACAGCACCTACAGCGACAACCTGCTGATGCTCACCCTCAGCCGTGGCGGGCCGATCGTCTGGCTCTCGGAAATCGACGCGAAGAAGGCCGGCATCGAGGACAACGACTGGATCGAGTGCTTCAACGCCAACGGCGCGCTGACCGCGCGGGCGGTGGTCAGCCAGCGGGTCAAGGAGGGCATGGTGATGATGTACCACGCCCAGGAACGGATCGTGAACGTGCCAGGCGCCGAGACCACCAAAACCCGCGGCGGCCACCACAACTCGGTCACCCGCGTGGTGCTCAAGCCGACCCACATGATCGGCGGTTATGCCCAACAGGCCTATGGCTTCAACTATTACGGCACGGTCGGCTGCAACCGCGACGAATTCGTCGTGGTGCGCAAGATGGCCAAGGTCGACTGGCTCGACGGTTCGCGCGGCGATGAGCTGCCAGGTCCGCTGCCGACCGAGATGGAATGAGGAGTGCTGTCATGAAGATCCGTTCACAAATTGGCATGGTCCTGAACCTGGACAAATGCATTGGTTGCCACACTTGCTCGATCACCTGCAAGAACGTCTGGACCAGCCGCGAAGGCATGGAATACGCCTGGTTCAACAACGTTGAATCCAAGCCCGGGGTCGGCTACCCGAAAGAGTGGGAAAACCAGGACAAGTGGAAGGGCGGCTGGGTGCGCAACGCCAACGGCTCGATCAACCCGCGCATCGGCGGCAAGTTCCGGGTGCTGGCGAACATCTTCGCCAACCCCGACCTGCCGAGCCTGGATGACTACTACGAGCCGTTCGACTTCGACTACCAGCACCTGCACACCGCGCCGCTGGGCGAGCACCAACCGACGGCGCGGCCGCGCTCGGTGGTGTCCGGCAAGCGCATGGAGAAGATCGAGTGGGGCCCGAACTGGGAAGAAATCCTCGGCACCGAGTTCGCCAAGCGGCGCAAGGACAAGAACTTCGACCAGATCCAGGCCGACATCTACGGGGAGTACGAAAACACCTTCATGATGTACCTGCCGCGCCTGTGCGAGCACTGCCTGAACCCGGCGTGCGCGGCGTCCTGCCCGAGCGGGGCGATCTACAAGCGCGAGGAGGACGGCATCGTTCTCATCGACCAGGAAAAATGCCGCGGCTGGCGCATGTGCATCAGCGGCTGCCCATACAAGAAGATCTACTTCAACTGGAAGAGCGGCAAGTCGGAGAAATGCATCTTCTGCTACCCGCGCATCGAAGCGGGCATGCCCACCGTGTGCGCCGAAACCTGCGTCGGCCGCATTCGCTACCTCGGCGTGCTGCTGTATGACGCCGATCGCATCGCGGAAGTGGCGAGCACCGCCAACGAGCACGACCTGTACGAGAAGCAGCTGGAGATCTTCCTCGACCCCAACGACCCGGCGGTGATCCGCCAGGCCCTGGCAGACGGCGTGCCACAGTCGGTGATCGACGCCGCACAACGCTCGCCGGTGTACAAGATGGCCGTCGACTGGAAGCTGGCGCTGCCGCTGCACCCGGAATACCGCACCTTGCCGATGGTCTGGTACGTACCGCCGCTGTCGCCGATCCAGAACGCGGCAGCTGCCGGCACCGTGGGCATGAACGGGGTGATCCCGGATGTCGACAGCCTGCGCATTCCGCTGCGCTACCTGGCCAACCTGCTGACCGCCGGCGACGAAAAACCGGTGAAACGCGCCCTCAAGCGCCTGCTGGCCATGCGCGCCTACAAGCGCGCCGAACAGGTCGAAGGCGTGCAGGACCTCAAGGTGCTCAGCGACGTCGGCTTGAGCGTCAACCAGGTCGAGGAGATGTACCGCTACCTGGCCATCGCCAACTACGAGGACCGCTACGTGGTACCCAGTGCCCACCGCGAAGAAGCCATGAGCGATGCCTTCGCCGAGCGCTCCGGTTGCGGCTTCAGCTTCGGCAGCGGCTGCAGTGGCAGCTCCGACACCAACATGTTCGGGGCGAAGAAGGCCAACCGCCGCGACATCCTCAAAACCGTACAGCTGTGGGAGGACTGAGCATGCGCATCCTTAAAGTGATTTCGCTGCTGCTCGATTACCCGAGCGAAACCCTGGTGGCCGGCCGCGACGAGCTGGAGCAGGCGATCATCCAGGCGCGGGAAATCAGCCCGCGCCAGCGCGGCGCCCTGTTCGAGTTGCTGGAACTGATCTGCAACAACGACCTGATGGATGGCCAGGAGCATTACGGTGCGCTGTTCGGCCGTGGCCG
Organism: Pseudomonas sp. SBB6; assembly: GCF_024213215.1. NCBI lineage: Bacteria > Pseudomonadati > Pseudomonadota > Gammaproteobacteria > Pseudomonadales > Pseudomonadaceae > Pseudomonas > Pseudomonas sp. SBB6. The sequence goes on from NZ_JANAVH010000005.1 coordinate 221,842, forward strand.
CTCGCTGTCGCTGTTGCTGTTCGAGCATGTGCATGGCGAGTCCCGCGACCGTGGCCAGGCCATGGTCGACATGCTCGCCCAGTATGAAGACGCGGGCTTTGCCATCGGCGTCAAGGAGCTGCCGGACTACATTCCGCTGTACCTGGAATACCTCTCGACCCGCGAAGACCTCGAGGCCCGCGAGGGCCTGGCCGATGTCGCGCACCTGCTGGCGCTGCTTGCCGCACGCCTGGAGGAGCGCGAAAGCGCCTACGCCAGTTGCTTCCGGGCGCTGCTGCAGATTGCCGGCGCCGAGCCGCACCAGGCGGTGGCCGACCTGCGCGAGCAGGTGGCCGCCGAGCAACGCGACGACTCCCTCGAAGCCCTGGACAAGATCTGGGAGGAAGAGGCCGTGGACTTTCTCAAGGCCGAACAGCAGGAGCGTTGCAGCTCAATGCCAAGTGCCCCGGGCAAGGCGCGCGAAGAGAGCGCGGTACCGCTGCACTGGGTCGATTTTCAGCATCAAGGCCAGGCCGGTGCGCCGGCTGCGGAGGTGGGTAATGTCTAAGTGGAACCTGTTGTTGTTCGGGATCTATCCCTACGTGGCGCTGGCCATCTGCTTGCTCGGCAGCTGGGCGCGCTTTGACCTCTCGCAATACAGCTGGAAGGCCGGCTCCAGCCAGATGCTCGACAAGCGCGGCATGCGCGTGGCGAGCAACTTCTTTCACATCGGCGTGCTGTTCGTGCTGGCGGGGCATTTTGTCGGCCTGCTGACCCCGGCGTCGGTCTATCACCATGTGATCAGCACCGAGCACAAGCAACTGCTGGCGATGGTCTCCGGTGGCTTCTTCGGCCTGCTGTGCCTGATCGGCCTGATCATGCTGCTGCACCGGCGGCTGACCGAGCCGCGGGTACGCGCCACTTCCAGCACCTCGGACATTCTCATCCTGCTGGTGTTGCTGGCGCAGCTGGTGCTCGGCCTGCTGACCATCGTTGCCTCCACCGGCCATATGGATGGCTCGGTCATGGTCATGCTCGCCGACTGGGCGCAGAACACCGTGCTGCTGCGGCCGGTGGACGCGGCGGCGGCGATTGCCCCGGTAAGCCTGGTGTACAAGCTGCACGTGCTGCTGGGCCTGACCCTGTTCGTGCTGTTCCCGTTCACCCGCCTGGTGCACATCGTCAGCGCACCGGTGTGGTACCTGGGCCGGCGTTATCAAATCGTGCGGCAGAAAGCCTGAGGAGGTTGCCATGACTAGCGGATGCGGATGTGGTGGCGGTAATGGAGGTGGCGGTGGCTGCGCTTCGTCGACGCCGCCTGTGCCCGAGGCGGGCGAGCAGGCGGTGGCGGTCGAGGTGCCCGCGCAACTGATCGCCAGTAGCGAGCAGGAGTGGCCGGTGATCAGCGTCAATGGCGTCGCCATCGGCCCTGAGGCCTTGGCCCAGGAGCTGCAGTACCACCCGGCGGTCGATCGCGAGGAGGCCATGTACATGGCCGCCCGCGCCCTGGTGATCCGCGAGCTGATGCAGCAGCGGATTGCCGAGTTAGGGCTGGCGGTGCAGGTTGGCGCCGGCGAGAACCAGGAGGAAGCCGCCACGCGCCTGTTGCTGGAAAGCGAAGTGCAGGTGCCGGTCTGTGACGAGGCCACCTGCCTGCGGTATTACGACAGCAACCGCGGGCGCTTTCACAGTGCACCGCTGCTGGCGGTGCGGCACATCCTGCTCGAATGCGCGCCGGACGATGCCGAGGCGCGCAGCCTGGCGCTGGTGCAGGCCGAGATTCTCCATGAGCGCCTGATGCAGTTCCCCGAGCAGTTCGCCGAGCTTGCGCAGAAGTACTCGGCCTGCCCGTCGAAGGCCCAGGGCGGTGAGCTGGGACAGATCAGCAAGGGCCAGACCGTGCCGGAGCTGGAACGCCAACTGTTCACCCTGGCGCCGGGGCTGGCCGTCAAGCCGCTGGAAAGCCGCTATGGCTGGCACCTGGTCAGTGTCGACCAGCGCATCGAAGGCCAGGCCTTGCCGTACGAGGCGGTGGCCACGGCGATCCGCACCCAGTTGCAGCAGGGTGTGTGGCAGAAGGCCCTGGTGCAGTACCTGCAAACCCTGATCGGTGCCGCCGATATTCGCGGCATCCGCTTGCAGGGCGCCGACTCACCGCTGGTGCAATAAGGGGACGGTGATGAGCACTGTGATGCAGGACGGCTTCGGGCGGCAGATCGATTACTTGCGCATGTCGGTGACCGATCGCTGTGATTTTCGCTGTGTGTACTGCATGGCCAAGCACATGACCTTCCTGCCACGCCAGCAGGTGCTGACCCTGGAGGAATTGCAACGCCTGGCCACGCTGTTCGTTGGCCAGGGCGTGCGCAAGATCCGCCTGACCGGTGGCGAGCCGCTGATTCGTCCGGGCATCGTCGAATTGTGCCGTCACATTGCCGCCTTGCCGGGCCTGCGTGAACTGGTGATGACCAGCAACGGCTCGCAACTGCAGCGCCTGGCCCGGCCGCTGGTAGACGCCGGGGTCAAGCGCATGAACATCAGCCTCGACAGCCTGGACGGCGAACGCTTCCGGGCGATTACCCGCAATGGCGATCTCGATCAGGTCCTGCGCGGCATCGAGGCGGCGGGTGATGCCGGCTTCGAGGGCGTCAAGCTCAACTGCGTGGTGATGAAAGGGCGCAACTTCGATGAAGTACTGCCCCTGGTGCAGTACGCCATCGACCAGCGCATCGACATCACCTTCATCGAGGAGATGCCCTTGGGCGAGGTGGGCCGTTCGCGCGGCGAGTCGTTCTGCGCCAGCGACGAGGTACGGGCGCTGATTGCCGGCCGCCATGCCTTGCTCGACAGCGCCGAGCACAGCGGCGGGCCGGCGCGCTACGTGCGTCTGGCTCAGCACCCGGCGACCCGCATCGGTTTTATCTCGCCCAACAGCCACAACTTCTGCGCCAGCTGCAACCGGGTGCGGATGACGGTGGAAGGGCGCTTGTTGCTGTGCCTGGGGCAGGAGGACTCGCTGGATTTACGCGGCTTGTTGCGCCGCTATCCGCTGGATGACCAGCCGATTGTCAGCGCGCTGCAACAGGCGTTGCGGCGCAAGCCGTTGCGCCATGATTTCAACCCGCAGGGGGAGGTACAGATCTTGCGGTTCATGAACATGAGCGGCGGCTAAAACTCTGTGGGAGCGGGCTTGACCCGCGATCGAGTGCGCAGCACTCGCATTTTCAGTGCCTTCTTTGTTGGTGGCTGCACCGGCCTCATCGCGGGTCAAGCCCGCTCCTACAGGATCCCGCCAGTCTTGATATCGATCAATTTCTTCCACCCGCTTTACCCGTAGCCTTCACTGCATATTGTGTCTCTAAGCAAATAAACACCTATATGTAGTTTCTGGAGGGCAAATGCACAGCACGCTGATCAGGGTAGGGCATAACCGGTTGCACAAGCGCGATGGCAGCCTGGTGGCCTTTGACGCGGACAAGATCCGCCAGGCGTTGATCGCCGCCGGCAAGGCCACCGGCGAATACGCCGAAGCCGAGGCGGACGGTTTACTCGATGCCGTGCTCGCCCATCTGGAGGGCTATTCGAAACTGCACGTCGAACAGATCCAGGACCGGGTCGAGCGGGTATTGATGGACGCCGGCCATTTCCTCTCGCTACGCGCCTATATCGTCTACCGCGAGCAGCACGGGCGCCTGCGCCGCGATCGCAAGACCCTGGTCGAGGTGGCCACCTCGATGAACGAGTACCTCAACCGCGAAGACTGGCGGGTGCAGGCCAATGCCAACCAGGGTTATTCCCTCGGCGGCCTGGTACTCAATGTCTCCGGCAAGGTCACTGCCAACTACTGGCTCGACGAGGTCTACAGCGAAGCCATCGGCCGCGCCCACCGCGAGGCCGACCTGCATATCCACGACCTCGACATGCTCGCCGGCTACTGCGCCGGCTGGTCGCTGCGCAGCTTGCTGCACGAGGGCCTCAATGGCGTGCCAGGGCGGGTCGAGGCCGGGCCGCCCAAGCACTTGAGCAGCGCCCTGGGGCAGATGGTCAACTTTCTCGGCACCCTGCAGAACGAGTGGGCCGGGGCCCAGGCCTTCAGCTCGTTCGACACTTACCTGGCGCCCTATGTGCGTAAGGACCAATTGAGCTTTGAAGAGGTGCGCCAGGCCATCCAGGAGTTCATCTACAACCTCAACGTGCCGTCGCGCTGGGGCACGCAAACCCCCTTTACCAACCTGACCTTCGACTGGGTCTGCCCGCAGGACCTGCGCGAACAGATCCCGGTGATCGGCGGTGAGGAAATGCCCTTTGCCTATGGCCAGCTGCAGGCCGAAATGGACCTGCTCAACCGCGCCTACATTGAAGTGATGCAGGCTGGCGACGCCAAGGGCCGGGTGTTCACCTTTCCGATTCCGACCTACAACATCACCCATGACTTCCCCTGGGACAGCGACAACGCCGAGCGCCTGTTCGCCATGACCGCCCGCTATGGCCTGCCGTACTTCCAGAACTTCCTCAACTCGGACATGCAGCCCAACCAGGTGCGCTCGATGTGTTGTCGCCTGCAGCTGGATGTGCGCGAGTTGCTCAAGCGCGGTGGCGGCCTGTTCGGTTCGGCCGAGCAGACCGGCTCGCTCGGCGTGGTGACGATCAACTGCGCGCGCCTGGGCTACCTGTACAAGGGCGACATCAGTGGCCTGCTGCAACGCCTGGACGCGCTGATGGAACTGGCCATGGAGAGCCTTGAGGTCAAGCGCAAGGTCATCCAGCACCATATGGATGCCGGGCTCTATCCGTACACCAAGCGTTACCTGGGCACCTTGCGCAATCACTTCTCAACCATCGGCGTCAACGGCCTGCACGAGATGCTGCGCAACTTCAGCGATGACCAGATGGGCCTGCACACCGCCCAGGGCCGGCGCTTCGCCCTGAACCTGCTGGACCACGTGCGCGCCACCCTGGTGCGTTTCCAGGAAGAAACCGGCCACCTGTACAACCTTGAGGCCACCCCGGCCGAGGGCACCACCTACCGCTTTGCCAAGGAAGACCTCAAGCGCTTCCCCGACATCCTCCAGGCCGGCTGCAGCCAGGCGCCGTACTACACCAACTCCTCGCAGCTGCCGGTGGGCTACACCGACGACCCGTTCGAGGCCCTGGAACTGCAGGACGAGCTGCAATGCAAATACACCGGCGGCACCGTCCTGCACCTGTACATGGCCGAGCGGATCTCCTCGGCCCAGGCCTGCAAGCAACTGGTGCGCAGGGCCCTGGAGCGTTTTCGCCTGCCGTACCTGACGATCACCCCGACCTTCTCGATTTGCCCGGTACACGGCTACCTGGATGGCGAACACGAGTTCTGCCCCAAGTGCGACGAAGCGCTGCTGCTGGCCCAGCAGCAGGGCAGCGTGCACTGACCCCTTACCCTCAACTGCAAGGAGCTTCATCATGACTGCACAGCAAACCCCGGCCGTGGCGCAACGCCAACGGTGCGAAGTCTGGACCCGGGTCATGGGCTATCACCGCCCGGTGTCGGCGTTCAACCCCGGCAAACAGTCCGAGCACCACGAGCGGCTGCACTTCAATGAGGGTGCGGCAACGGCCGGGCATCCATGAATCGAGCGCTACGGGTCGGGGGCATGGTGCCCCTGACCACCCTCGATTACCCCGGCAGGCTGGCCTGTGTGCTGTTCTGCCAGGGCTGCGCCTGGCGCTGTCGTTACTGCCACAACCCGCAACTGATCCCGCCCCGGGGCAGCGATGAACTGCCCTGGGCGCAGGTGCTGGAGTTTTTGCAGCGGCGTCAGGGCCTGCTCGACGCCGTGGTGTTCAGCGGCGGCGAACCGACCCTGCAAGACAGCCTGGCCGAGGCCATGGCCCAAGTGCGGGCCATGGGCTTTGCCATCGGCCTGCACAGTGCCGGGATCAAGCCCGAGGCCTTTGCCCGGGTGCTGCCCGGCGCCGACTGGGTGGGCTTTGACGTCAAGGCGCTGGCCGAGGACGGCCAGGCGGTCACCGGCGTGCGCGGCAGCGGCCAGGCCAACTGGCGCAGCCTCGACTACCTGCTGGCCAGCGGCGTCGACTACGAATGCCGCACCACGGTGCACTGGCACCTGATCGATCCCCCCCGACTCATCACCCTGGCCCGGCGCTTGAACGCGCTCGGGGTCAAACGCTTCGTCGTGCAGTTGGTGCGCACGGCACGCATGCTCGATGCGCAATTGCCCAGTGCTTCGGCACAAAGCTTGCTGCCTGAGCTGTGGGGCACCCTCCACGCGCTGTTTCCCGCGTTCGAAGTACGCGACTAGTAAGGCTTTGAAATGACCAGATTGACCACAGCACAACGTATCCTCATCGGCTTTGCCATCGCGCCCCTGGCGCTCCTGGGCCTGGCCTTCTATGCACTGCACGACCTGGCCACGCTCAAGGAGCAGGCGGTGGTGATCGTCAAACAGGACTGGCCGAAGATCGAGCCGATCATGGTCATCGCCACCGGTGTGCGCGACAACGCGCGCAACACCCGCGACCTGTTGCTGGACAAGGACAACCTGCAAGTACAGCAGGCCATCGACACCACCAAGCAGCGCATCACCCAGGCCCTGGCGACGCTCGAACCGTTGTTCTACCTGCCCGAAGGCAAGGCCGCCTATGCCGCCTTGAAAGCCAGCCGCGAAGCCTATGTCGCGGCGTTCACCCAGGTGCAGACGCTGATTCGCCAGGGCGACGCGCAGGCGGCCATGGCCCAGCTCAAGCAGCAGGTGGTGCCCGCCGAGCATGAGGTCTACAAGAACCTGGAAAGCCTGATGGCCCTGCAGGGGCAGATCTTCGTCGAGCGCGAACAGGCCGCCCAGTCCCTGTACAACGATGCCCGGCTGAACATGCTCGGGCTGTTCGTGCTGTGCCTGCTGGCGGTGATTGCCGCCGCGTTGCTGGTGACCCGCAGCGTTACCCGGCCACTGGGCGGCGAGCCGGATGCCGCCGCGCGGGTGCTCAGCCAGATCGCCCAGGGCGACCTGACCATCGAGGTGCCGACCCACGTCAGCGCCGACGGCAGCGTGATGCTCAACATGCACCACATGCAGCAGAGCCTGAACGGCATGGTCAAGCACATCGCCGCCTCGGTGGAGCGGGTGGCCAGCTCCTCCGAAGAGCTCAGCGCGGTCAGCAGCCAGACCAGCAGCAGCCTGCAGTTGCAGGGCCTGGAAATCGAACAGGCGGCTGCGGCGGTCAACGAGATGACCGCCGCAGTGGACGAGGTGGCGCGCAACGCGGTGAGCACCAGCGAAGCCTCGAAAGTATCCGAGCAAACCGCCCAGCGTGGCCGTGAGCAGGTGCGCGAGACGGTCGCCTCGATCACCGCGCTGGCCGACGGCGTCAACGATACCTCCGGGCGCATCCAGCAACTGGCCGGGCGCGTGCAGGACATCAGCACGGTGCTGGATGTGATCCGCAGCATCGCCGAACAGACCAACCTGCTGGCGCTCAACGCCGCCATCGAAGCAGCCCGCGCCGGCGATGCCGGGCGCGGTTTTGCCGTGGTCGCCGACGAGGTGCGGGCCCTGGCCCATCGCACCCAGGTCTCGACCCAGGAGATCGAGCAGATGATCGGCAATATTCGTCAGGACACCGGCCAGGCGGTGACCGCCATGCTCAGCAGCAGCGAGTTGGTACACAGCACCCTGGAGGTGGCGCAGCGTGCCGGTGAAGCGCTGGAGGCGATCACCCAGTCGATCTCGCAGATCAACGAGCGCAACATGATGATCGCCAGCGCCACCGAAGAGCAGGCCCTGGTGGCCCGCGAGGTGGACCGCAACCTGGTGGGCATTCGCAACCTGTCCGAACAGGTGCTGCTCGGTGCGCAACACACCGACACCGCCGGCCATGACCTGGCGCAGATGGCCGGCAGCCTGAGCCAGACCGTGGCGCGCTTCAAGGTCTAGCTCCAGCCCCAGAACTGCAACCACCAGCCATGGCCCACGGCGGCGATGGCCAACAGCAGGCAAGCGCTGGCGCCGCAACGGCGCCAGCCACGGATGTGTTGCGCTGCCAGCAGCTTGCTCGCCAACAGCAGGCTCCAGCCCAAGGCTGCGATCAACAACGTGGCCCTGGCCGGCTGTACCCACTCCAGCAGCAAGCCCTCAAAGCGCAGCAACTTCACCGTGGTGGCCGACAAGCCAAGGAACAGCCCCGCACCACCCAGGGGCGTCAGGCACAGGCTCAGGGGCCAATACAGGGCAGGATTGCCCGCCAGCCGCGCGGCCAGGCGCAGCAGGATCAGCAGCCCGCCGCCGAGCAGCAGGGCACTGGCACACAGGTACACGACGATGCTGAAACCGTCGAGCCAGCTGAAACTGTCGTTGAGTTGCGGGTAATGGGTCAGCAGCCACCAGGGCGCGTTGTCCTGTAGCGGCCAGAGCAGCTCATGCTCCACCAGCCAGTTGGCCAGCCATTGTTTGAGGGTGATGAACCAGGGGCTGACTGTCCATTGGAAGGCGCCCATGGCCAGGCCGATCACCCCGAACAGCAGCAAGCGGGTGTCCCAGGGTGAGGGGGTGTGGGTGGCCGATTCAAGGATCTCCTGGTTGCTGGAACGGGCGATCAGTTGCACCGCGCCGCGTTGCCCGCTGCAACGGCCACAGGCATGGCAATCACGGGCGCCGCGCATCCGCCGGATGTCCAGCAACGGGGCGCAGTTGGGCGGTGGCAGGCGTGGCCCGGCGTTGGCTTGCCAGCGCTGTTCATCGACCTGAAAGTGCACCGGCGCCAGCCGCGCCAACAGGGCGAAGACGCCGCTGACCGGGCACAGGTAGCGGCACCAGATGCGTTTGCCACGCACGAACAGCAAGCCGACCAGCACCGCTGCCAGGGTCGAGCCACCGAGAATCAACAGCGCCGCCTGGGCGTAGTCATAGACGCTGATCAATTGACCGTAGAGGGTGGTCAGGCAGAACGCCAGGGTGGGCCAGCCGCCCCAGCGCACCCAGCGCGGTACGCCCATGCCCTTGCCATACTGGCTGGCCCATTCGCTGAGCGCGCCTTCCGGGCAGAGCACGCCGCACCAGAGCCTGCCAAACAGCACGATCGACAGCAGCACGAATGGCCACCAGATACCCCAGAACAGGAACTGGGCGAACAGCGTCAGGTTGTCCAGCATCCGCGCCTGGCTATCCGGTAAGGGCAGCAGCGCCGGCAGCACCAGCAGCAGGGCATAGAACAGCACTACCGTCCATTGCAGCGTACGAATCACCCCGGCGTTGCGCCGCATGCCCTCGCCCAGGCGCTGCAGCCAGCGGTTGCCCAGGCTCAGGCCGGACATGCTTGGGCGCCTGTTCTGCGTTGCAGCAGCCAGCAGCCGACACTCAGCCAATAGCCGCAGAGCACCAGCAGGGTGAGGGCGCTGGGGCTGGCCCGGTAGCCGGCTACACCTGCGAGAAAACCGCCGACACCCTGGCTGTCGCTGAGCCACAGGCTGCTGTCCCAGAGCGCATCACCGACCAGGGTATTGGCCATTTCCGGCAGGTCCATGGCCAGTAACTGGCCGCTGATGCGTTCGCTGGCACTGACCAGCAAGGCAGCGGCGAGCAACAACAGAACGCCCTCGCTGAGGGCAAAGAAGCGTTGCCAGGACATCCATCGGCGGCTGCCCTGCAACAGGGCGATGGTCAGGCCCGAGAGCACCAGCCCGGCAACGCCGCCAATAGCAAACAGGCCCAGTTGCGGCCCTTGCAGGCGGGCGCCGGCGCCATACAGAAAGACCACGGTTTCGCTGCCTTCGCGGCTGACCGCAAGCATTGCCAGCAGCAACAGGCCGAGGCCGCCCTGACGCGTCAGTTGCCGGTCGGCCTGGCGCTGCAACTGGCCCTTGAGCGTACGCCCATGGCGATGCATCCAGCCGACCATCTGCACCATCAGCAGGCTCGCGACCAGCGCCAGGCCAGCCTGGAACCATTCGTTGGCGGCGCCGCTCATGGTCTCGCCGGCGTACAGGATCAGCACCGCCAGCAGGCCCGAGAGCAGCACGCCCAGGGCCACGCCCACCCAGAGAAAATTGAACAGGCGCCGGGCGCCTTGTTGCTGGCCGGCCCAGGCCTGGAGAATGCCGATCACCAGCAAGGCCTCGACGCTTTCGCGCCAGACGATGAACAGTGCTTGATTCATGAAGCCTCCTGCACGCGGGTTATTTGGCCAGGATGCCGCCTTCGGGCAACTGCGGATTGAACTCGTCGAAAAACGGATAGTGGCCGGGGCGCAGCGGGTGGATGACGACAAAGCTGGTCACCCCGGGCGACAGTACTTTCTCGACCCGCAGCGGCGTGCTTTCGAATTCCGCCGGGCCTTCGCCGAGGTTCTTCAGGACGATCTTGAAACGCTGCCCGGCCGGCACTTCGAGCAGGGCGGGGGTGAAGTGGCCGTCGCGCAGGATCAGCTCGAAGCTCGGCAACGGCACGGCGCTCAGCGGCAAGGCCGCACAGGCGAGCAACAGGGCCAGGGCTTTCATTCAGTAACCGCCTTTCTTGCCGATCCCGGCATAGACGAACTCGTAGTGCAGTTCACAGCGTTCGAACCACGGCTCGACCCCGGTTTCCTTGTCGGTATGGCGGCCCAATGCACCATGGCCAGCCGGTGGCAGCAGGGTGAAGGTCAGCCGGTACTTGCCCGGGCCCTGCAGTTTGACGTTGTCGCCATAGTGCGGCCCGTCGTTGGCGACCATGGCGTGGAAATCGCCGCGGATGGGCGTGTCGCTGCCTTGCTTTTGCAGGCTGAAGGCGACGTTCAGGTAGGGCACGAAACTGCCTTCCTGAAAGCCCTGGCGGTTGTTTTCGGTGGCCCGCACATCGGCTTCCAGATGGATGTCGGAATCGGCGGTGGCGCGCATCATCCCGGCCGGGGCCATTTCGATCGGCTGCAGGTACACCGCACCGACCTCCAGGCCCGGGCACAATTGCGGCTCGCCAATGGGGTATTCCTTGGCGTGGGCAAGCGGGGCGATCAGGAGCAAGGCAAGAGGGAGCGAAAGGGCGCTACGCATGATGACGTCCAGGGCTGAGCAATGGGAGCCCGAGTCTAGGAAGCTTCTGTGCGAACAATAATGATTATTATCAATTTTACGGGGTATCGGTCAGCGTCCTTGATCTGCATCAAGGGCAATGCCTGACCCGCGCAGTAGCGTGGAAGCTCGCCCATTTCCTGCCTGAGGCATTTCATGGCCAAGCCCTTTCCCATCAGCCCCAAGCACCCCGAGCGCATCTGCTGGGGTTGCGATCGCTACTGCGCCGCCAACGCCCTGGCCTGCGGCAACGGCGCCGACCGCACCATGCATCCGCTGGAGATGTTCGGTGAGGACTGGAACGAGCAAGGTGATTACGGGCTGGCGTTGCCGGAGCAGCAGGGCCCCGCTCAGGATCAGGGAGCCACATAGTTGCACTGTTGTTCAGTCAAAACAGCTGCTGACGCTTGTCCAGTTGCTGGTCAACCAGCCATTTGCCATGGGCCAGTGATGCATGCTGGGCGTTTTCAAGGTCGGCCAGGTAGGCCATCTTCACCGGCAGCGCCAGGCGCCGGCTGGTGTGGCCCTCGGGATCGGTAATCAGGCATCCGGCGTTGTAGGGCGTGGGGATGCCCGGGTGGGTTTCGACGCTGGCGGTGATGGTGTGGTTGCGATGCACGCATTGAAGGGTTTTCATCGTCCTTACCTCGCTGCTGTGGTATCGAAAGCGCACCAGTCAGGGTGCTTTTTCGGGTATACCACAGCAGCCGTGCGGCTGGATCCGGGCCGACGAACGTGACCGTCAGCGGAACGCCGGCACCACTTCGTTGATGAACAGTTCCAGGGACTTTTTCTTTTCGGCATGGGGCAGGCTGTTGTCGCACCAGAAGCTGAACTCGTCGACCCCCAGCTCCTGGTAGTAGCGGATGCGCGCGATGATTTCTACCGGGGTGCCGATCATGGTGTTCTTGCGGATGTTGTCCAGTTCGAACTCCGGACGATCCTTGAATTTCTCTTCCGGGCTTGGTGCCAGGAAGCCGTTGTTGGGTACCTGCTTGTTGCCGAACCAGGCATCGAAGGTCCGGTAGAAACGCGAGATGGCCTGGGCGCCGACTTTCCAGCCGTCGGCGTCATCCGCGGCATGCACGTGGGGGTGGCGTAGCACCATCAATTGCGGGCGCGGTACCTCGGGGTTGTTGGCCAGGGCCGCCTCGAACTTGTTCGTAAGGTCCAGGACTTCTTCATCGCCTTTCATCAATGGCGTGACCATGACGTTGCAGCCGTGCTTGACCGCGAAGTTGTGCGAGTCTGGATCGCGCGCGACGATCAAGCTGCGGGTGGTGCTGGCCAGTGTGATTCTGCTGGGCTGCAGGTGACGTGCCCGTTGTATTACTATCTGGCGACGCGGGGGCGGGGTCAGTTGGTACAGATCCAGTGTAGGAGCGGGCTAGACCCGCGATGAGGCCGGTGTAGCCAGCACATCAGGAGTTGCCTAGATTACAACCTCTGTGGGAGCTGGCCTTGCCAGCGATGAGGCCGGTACAGCCAGCACATCCGTGTTGCCTGGATTACGACCGCTGCGCGCTCGATCGCGGGCAAGTCCCGCTCCCACAAGTCCGGCGTACACAGATCCACTGTGGGAGCTGGCTTGCCAGCGATGCGGCCGGTACAACCAGCACATCAGGTGGCGTCTGGATTACGACCGCTGCGCGCTCGATCGCTGGCAAAGCCAGCTCCCACAAGTCCGGCGTACACAGATCCATTGTAGGAGCGGGCTTGACCCGCGATGAGGCCGGTACAGCCTACTGCCTGGATTACGACCGCTGCGCGCTCGATCGCGGGGCAAGGCCCGCTCTGCAGGGTCGGTGCTGTTCTCTGGATGGATACAAGACCTGTGGGAGCCAGTATCGAAAGGCCTTGATCAGAACTCGGTCGGCTGAATGATCTCGACCCAGTAATCATCCGGGTCCTTGATAAATGCCAGGTGCTTCATGCGGCCGTCGCTCAGGCGCTTCTGGAAGGCGACGCCCAGTTGCTCGAAACGCTCGCACGCTGCACGGATATCCGGCACCGAGATGCAGATATGGCCGAAACCGCGCGGGTCGGTGTTGCCGTTGTGGTAGGCAAAGTCGGCATCGTTCTCGGTGCCGTGGTTGTGGGTCAGCTCGAGGATGCCAGGGATCGATTTCATCCACTCGGTGCGCTTGGCAGCATCCGCCGGAATCTGCGCCTTGTCGACCAGGGCGAGGAAGTACAGGCTGAACTCAGCTTGCGGGAAGTCGCGCTTCTCCACCAGGCTGAAGCCCAGGACGCGGGTGTAGAAGTCCAGGGACTTGGCAACGTCCTTGACCCGCAGCATGGTGTGGTTGAAAACGAAGTTGTGGGTCGCGGCATCCGGTTGCGCGGTGACACCGGGGAGGGTGTCGAGATGGTTCAGGCTCATGGGCTCTCCACATTTGAGACTGGCAACAGCGCTGCCAGCAAAACAGTCAGGGCGTCATGATACGGAACTGAAGCGATTGCGCAAACGATTTGCGCCCCGCCTTTGTGGGGCGGGGCGCAAGAATTAGAAGCCCGCCGAGGCGGGCGTATGGGGCGCTAGTCCGTTAGCAGCCTTCATCCTGATCCAGTCGATGTGAAAAATGTGTGAAGGTGTTTTTTACTTGCGCAACCAGCTGTCGACTGTCTTGGCACCGTACTGTTCCTTCCAGGCTTTCAGCCCGCGGTGGTTGCCGCCTTTGGTCTCGATCAGCTCACCGGTGTGCGGGTTTTCATAGACCTTTACCACCCGTGCGCGGCGCTGTTTGGGCGCACTGACCGAGCCTTTATGGGCGGCTTTGGGGTCGAGGATGGCAATAATATCGCGCAGGCCCTTGTCGTAGTGTTTCATCAGGTCGACAAGTTTTTTCTCGAACTCGATTTCACGCTTGAGGCCGGCGTCCTTTTTCAGCGCCTCCAATTGCGCCATTTGTTCCTGAAGGGCCTTTTCGGCTGCGCGGAACTCTGCAAGTCTGGACACTGTCATCACTCCTTTAAGTCTGCAGTGGCCCGGCATGCGTGAAGATCAGCAATATTCTGTATAACGCAGCCGCCACCGGGTTGGGCACAACATCGCACTAATTAAGAGTGTAGTAGTCGGTGCGCAGCGGGTAAACATTAAACTTTTATATTGCCGCTTATGGAACTTTCTTAATTACGCCTGCTCCCGGCGCAAAGAACTAGTGGGTGCTGGGAATGGTGCCTTAGACCATGGTCCAATGGCCCGTTCCAGAGCGGTTACGAGATGATGAACGGTCAACGTCGACTGTCGTCGACGCTGGGAGCATTGTCGGCGCCGGGACCTGCGCCGGCTGTTTTTTGCCTTTCTTTCGGATTTCGCTTCTCATGTTTGCCCCATACCCTCTCGCGCCCGGGCGCAGCCTTGTTGGCCTGCTCGCGATGTTTGCTGCTGTCTCGACTCAGGCCGCTGGTTTTCTAGAAGACAGCAGCGCCAAAGTCGAAGCACGCAACGTCTACTTCAACCGTGACTTCCGTGATGGTCATACCAGTTCCAATCAGGGCGGATCGAAACGTGAAGAGTGGGCCCAGGGCTTTATTCTGAATGTACAGTCCGGCTATACCGAAGGCACTGTAGGATTTGGTGTTGATGCATTGGGTATGCTCGGGTTTAAACTCGACTCCAGCCCGGCCGACAGTAACAGTGGTCTGTTGCCGTCCAGCGGGCACGATCCGCGCCGTTCGGTAGACCAGTACGCGAAGATGGGTGTGGCCGGCAAGATGCGTTACTCGCAGACCGTGCTCAAGGTCGGTTCGATGATGCCGGACATGCCGTTGCTCAAGTACAACGACGGCCGTTTGCTGCCGACCCTGTTCCAGGGCGCGATGCTGACCTCGGAAGAGTTCAAGGACCTGAAGTTCACCGTGGCGCGCCTGGACAAGTACACCGCCCGGGACTCTACCGACCGCCAGGACATTCGTGTTCACTGCAAGAACAAACGCTACGCCTGCGATACCACTGCCGATCATTTCGACATGGCCGGCGTCGACTACAAGTTCAACGACCGCCTGAGTGCGCAGTACCAGGTGGCCAAACTTGAAAACATCTACCGTCAGCACTTCTTCGGCCTGGTCGCCAGCCAGCCGCTGAGTGTCGGCAGCCTGTCGGCAGACCTGCGCCTGATCAAGAGCGATGACATCGGCCGCGCGCGTGCCGGCGATATCGATCACCGCGCCTTCAGCGGCATGCTCGGTTATAGCCTGGGCGGGCACAAGATCAGCGCCGGCTGGCAGCGCATGTACGGCGAGAATGCCATGCCATACCTGGATGGCAGCAACCCGTACCTGGTCAACTACGCCCAGGTCAACGACTTCGCTGCGGCCCAGGAACGTTCCTGGCAGCTGCGCTACGATTACGACTTCAAGGCCATGGGTGTACCGGGCCTGAGCTTCTTTACCCGCTACATCAACGGCGACCATATCAAGGTCCCGGGCAGCCTGGCCGAGGGCAAGGAGTGGGAACGCGACAGCGAGCTCAAGTACCAGATCCAGAGCGGCACCTTCAAGGATGTCAGCGTACGCCTGCGTAACTCGACCTACCGCAGCAACTACGAGAAGTATGCCCGTGACATGGACGAAACCCGGGTGATCGTCAGCTACAACTTCTCGATCTTCTAACCAACAGTACGTTGCCATTGCGCGCCGGCCAGCCGACTATAGGGGCTGGCCGGGCCATGGAAACGACGTGCGATGAAACAACTGCTGTTGATTGGGATCGGGCCGGGCAATCCGCGCCAGATCACCCTTGAAGCCATCGACGGGCTCAACCGTGCCCAGGTGTTCTTCGTGCTCGACAAGGGCGCGGTCAAGGATGAGTTGCTGCAACTGCGCAAAAACATCCTTGAGCGTTTTGTCGATCAGCCCAGGTATCGCCTGGTGCAGGTCGATGACCCGCTGCGCGATGGCGCGGCCAGCGACTATGTCGGCGCGGTGCAGGCGTGGCACCAGCAGCGTGCGGCGCTGTATGCCAACCTGATCGACAACGAACTGGCTGACGGCGAATGCGGGGCTTTCCTGCTCTGGGGCGAGCCGACGCTGTATGACAGCACCCTGCGCATTCTTGAGTTGGTACAGGCCGCAGGCTTGCCGCTGAGCCTTGAAGTGATCCCTGGCATCAGCAGCGTCCAGGCCCTGGCCGCCGCTCACCGCATCCCCTTGAACCGTATTGGTGAACCCCTGACTGTGCTGCCCGGGCGGCGCCTGGCTGAACAGCCACGCATCGACAACCTGGTGGTCATGCTCGATGGCCAGTGTGCCTTTGCGGCGCTGGATGATCCGCAGTTGCACATCTATTGGGGCGCTTACCTGGGCACGGCAGACCAGATCCTGATTGCCGGGCCGCTGCTCGAGGTCAAGGCGCAGATCCTCGCCGCCCGTGAACAGGCACGGGCGCGCAAGGGCTGGATCATGGACACTTATCTGCTGCGTCGGCCGCTGTAGCCAGGCGGTTCTTGGCCTCGATCCACTGGGCCATGTACTGGGTGCTCTTGTGCTGGTGGTGACGGAGCATGGCGCCGGTGAAGTTGAACAGCCGGTGCTGGTCGAGGTCGGCCAGGGCGTACTCGATGCGCTCGACCAGGGCGCTGGCGTGCTGGCGCCGGTCGTAGCGTGCGCCGAGCAAGCGGCGCGCGTCCTGCTGAGCCTGGTTCCAACGTGTTTCGTCGCTGTACAGGGTGGCAGCGGCTTCGGCCAGGCCTTCGGCGGTCTCGGCGATCGCCCCAGGCCAGGGCAGGGCGCCGTGCATGGCTTCGGCGCCGATGGGGGTGGTCACGCTGGGCGTGCCGCATTGCATGGCGTCGGTAAGCTTGCCCTTGATCCCGGCGCCAAAGCGTAGCGGAGCCAGGCAGATGCGTGCGTTGCTCATCACTTGCAGGGCGTCTTCGGCCCAGTTCATGATGTGAAAGCCTTCGCCCGGTTTATGCAGGGCGGTGGCCTTGGGTGGAGTGTAGGCGCCGTAGATATGCAACTGCGCTTGCGGCAGGCGTCGACGGATCATCGGCCACAGGCTGTTCTTCATCCACAGCACGGCATCCCAGTTCGGTGCATGGCGAAAGTTGCCGATGCTGAGGAAATGCGCACGCTCGGCGAACGGTTTGAACGGCTCGCTGGGCGCATCGAGCATCAACGGGCACCAGTGCAGCAGGTGCTCGGGCACGCCGAAGCCATTGAGCAGCAGGTCGATCTCGACATCGGAGATCATCAGACTCAGATCGCTGCGGTAGATGGCGGCGAGTTCGCGCAGGGTCAGGTCGGCGCTGGCCATCTGCCGATAGAGGTCGGGGCCGGACGTGTTGAATAGCGCGCGAAAGTCATTCGGGTCCAGGCCCTCGACCAGGCGCCTGCGCAGCAATTGCTGGCGGGCATCGCGCAGGCTTTGCAGGTCGGAGGTTTCCAGCACGCGCAGGGCGTTGGGGCAGTGCTTTTCGACGCGCCAGCCGAACTGCTCTTCCATCATGAAACGGTCGAACAGCACCACGTCCGGGGCCAGTTCGCTGACAAAGCGGTCGAAGCGGCTGTCGTTGAGGGCGATGGCCTGTTCGGCAATGCCCAGGCTGGCCAGGTCGGCCTTGTGCTCGCCGATGGCTGCGGGGCTGCTGAAGGTAATGCGCCAGCCGCGCTGCACGAAGCTTTCAAGGATCTGCATCATGTGCGAGCCGGCAGCCGATGAGCGTGGCTCGGGCCAGACGTAGCCAATGACCAGGACGTTGAGGGCGCGGGTGAGCATGGCGATCGGGGACCTTGGCAAAAGCGCGTATTAAAGCAGATTCCGTGGGAGCGTCGCACCGCCGCTCCCACTTCCACTTATCCTTGAACTGCCTGGAGAATGCCCTGCACCTTGTCGCGCAACTGGTCAATGCTGAACGGCTTGGCGATCTGATGCATGCCAGCCGGCACCTCCAGATTGTCGCCATAGCCACTGGCAAACAGCACCGGCAATGCCGGGCGCAACTTCCGGGCCTCGACGGCCAAGGCCTTGCCGTCCATGTCCGGCAGGCCGACATCGGTCATCAGCAACGCCAACGGTTGTTGCAGATCTTTCAATGTCTCCAGTGCCGCTTGAGCATCGGCAGCCTCGAGCACCTGATAGCCAAGCTCTACCAGCACCTCGACCGTCAGCATGCGCACGATAGCGTCATCTTCGACGACGAGCAGGGGCTGGGGTGTCTGCGGCATGGCGGGCTTCCTGTACAAAAAGTCTGTGCATTATCTGTAAGCCGGGCACGCCTTGAGGTTCCCTCTGCGCTGAAAAAAGCTTCCCGAATGAGCAGCATAGCGGTCTATCAGAAAGCAGGGAACGTTTGCGCAAAGTACCGCTCAAATGCTGGCTAAATGCCCTACCAGAATGGCCAAAGACGATTAGACTCGGAGTAGGAAAGGCTGGCAGAGTGGCCTCTCCAGCGGAAAATAGAGCGTTCACTCGAAAATCCGCCACACTCTTTCGTTTGCTTCCTTTGCTCGGGCGTCTTGAGATGATTCAACCAGCCTCAATCGATCAGCGTAGCTTCCGTAAACTGTTGACCCGCAACATCGGCCTGCCCCTGGGGGTTGGACTGCTCAGTGCCGTGGTGTTCGTGACCATCATCAGTTACCTGTTGTCGGCCATTCAACGGGTCGAGCATACCGACCGGGTGATCAACAACGCCAACGAGACGGTCAAACTCTCGATCGACATGGAAACCGGCATGCGCGGCTTCCTGCTCACCGGCGAAGAGCGCTTCCTGGACCCCTATGCAGTGGCCAAGCCGCAGGTGGTGGCCGGGATCAAAGGCCTGGAGCAACTGGTGGCTGACAACCCGCAACAGGTCGATCGCCTGGAACGTGTGCTGGGCCTGCAGGAAGAATGGAACGCCTTCGCCAACACGATGATCAGCCTGCGCCGTGACAACGGCAATTATCGCGAGGCTATCGGTTCAGGGCGGGGCAAGCGCCTGACTGATCAGATCCGCAAGGAATTCGACGCGTTCATCGCCATGGAGCAACAGTTGCGGGTGGCACGCAACGACAAGGTCAATACCACCACCCTGGTGTCGATCTCCGTGTACCTGGTGTTTGTCATCCTGCTCAGCGCCCTGCTGGCCTACCTGGGCCGCCGCGACCTGTTGGCGCTGTCCAGCCGCTACGCCAGCAGCCTTGAGTCGCAGCAACGCGCCAACCAGCACCTGGAGCGCCAGGCCTGGCTGCGTACCGGGCAGACCGAGCTGGCCGGCCAGGTACTGGGCCAGTTGACCCTGCCGATGCTCGGCAACAATATCCTGTGCTTCTTTGCCGGTTACCTGGGCAGCGCCGTGGGTGCCCTGTATGCCCGCGACGAGCACGGTGGTTTGCGCCGGGTGGCCAGCTACGGGCTGTCAGCCGAACAGGCTGCGCAGGATCAGGTCGTCGGCAGTCAGGAAGGTGTTCTGGCCCAGGCAGTGATTCAGGAGCGCTTGCTGCGCCTGGACGATCTGCCGGCTGACTATTTCAAGGTCAGCAGTGGCCTGGGCGAGGGTTTGCCACGTAGCGTGCTGGTGATACCAACCCGCAACGACGGGCAAGTCAATGGCGTGGTCGAGCTGGGCTTTTTGCGCAGCCTGGATGAGCGCGAGCTCGAGTTCCTCGAGCTGGTTGCCGGCAACCTGGGCACCTCGATCGAAAGCGCGCGCTACCGCCAGCGCCTGCAAGAGGTGCTGGCTGAAACCCAGCAGCTCAACGAAGAGTTGCAGGTCCAGCAGGAAGAGCTGAAAACTGCCAACGAGGAGCTTGAAGAACAGTCGCGGGTACTCAAAGAGTCCCAGGCCCACCTGGAAATCCAACAGGCCGAGCTTGAACAGACCAACGAGCAACTGGCCGAGCGCACCGAAGCGCTGGCCGAACAGCGTGATGTCCTGGATCGCAAGAACGGCGAGCTGAACGAGGCCCAGGTCGAGCTGCAGGAGCGCGCCGAAGAGCTGCAGCGCTCAAGCAAGTACAAGTCCGAGTTCCTCGCCAACATGTCCCACGAGCTGCGTACGCCGCTCAACAGTTCGCTGATCCTGGCCAAGTTGCTGGCCGAGAACGCCGAAGAGAATCTGACCGACGAGCAGGTCAAGTTTGCCGAGTCGATCTATTCGGCGGGCAATGACCTGCTCAACCTGATCAATGACATCCTCGATATCGCCAAGGTCGAGGCCGGCAAGCTTGAAGTGCGTCCGGAAACCACCCACGTGGCGCGACTGACCGAAGGCTTGCGCACGCTGTTCGAGCCGCTGGCCAATGAGAAGCAACTGAGCTTCACTGTTTCGGTCGAGCCGCAGGTGCCGCCGACCCTGTACACCGACCGCCAGCGCCTGGAGCAGATCCTCAAGAACCTGCTGTCCAACGCCGTGAAGTTCACCGAGCGCGGCGAGGTGAGCTTGAGCGTTGGCTGGCAGGCCGGCGCGGGTATCGTTTTCTCGGTACGCGACAGCGGCATCGGGATTGCCGCCGATCAGCAGCAGAGCATTTTCGAAGCGTTCCACCAGGCCGATGGCACCACCAATCGCCGCTACGGCGGTACCGGCCTCGGGTTGTCTATCTCAAGGGACCTGGCGCAGTTGCTCGGCGGCCAGATCAGCCTTGACAGCAGCCTGGGCAAGGGCAGCGTGTTCAGCCTGCTGCTGCCGGAACGTTACGAGCCGATTGTCGATCAAGGCCCGGCGGTGATCGTGCATCAGCCCGCCGTGGTGCTCGCCACGCCAGCACCTGAAGAGGTGCCAGAGCCAGCGCCATGCCAGACGCCGAGTTTTGCCGACGACCGCGACCAGGCGCCATTCAGCAACCGCTGCATCCTGGTGATCGAGGACGAGCCGAATTTTGCCCGCATCCTCTACGACCTGGCCCATGAGCTGGGCTACAGCTGCCTGGTCGCCCAGGCTGCCGACGAGGGCTTTGAGCTGGCGGCCAGCTTCATCCCCGACGCGGTATTGCTGGACATGCGCCTGCCGGATCATTCCGGGCTGACCGTGCTGCAGCGGCTCAAGGAGCAGGCCAGTACCCGGCACATTCCGGTGCATGTGATCTCGGTCGAGGACCGGGTCGAGGCGGCGCTGCACATGGGCGCCATTGGCTACGCGGTAAAACCGGCCACCCGTGAAGAACTCAAGCAGGTGTTCGCCCGCCTTGAAGCCAAGCTGACCCAGAAGCTCAAGCACATCCTGCTGGTCGAGGATGACGACCTGCAGCGCGAGAGCATCGCCCGCCTGATCGGCGACGAAGACATCGAGATCACCGCCGTGGGCATGGCCCAGCAAGCCCTGGACCTGCTGCGCGAGAATATCTACGACTGCATGATCATCGACCTCAAGCTACCGGACATGCTCGGCAACGAGCTGCTCAAGCGCATGTCCGACGACGACATCCGCGCGTTCCCGCCGGTGATCGTCTACACCGGGCGCAACCTGACCCGCGAAGAAGAGGCCGACCTGCTCAAGTACTCGCGCTCGATCATCATCAAGGGCGCGCGTTCGCCTGAGCGCCTGCTCGATGAAGTGACGCTGTTTCTGCACAAAGTCGAATCCAAGCTGTCCCATGAACGACAGCGCATGCTCAAGACCGCGCGCAGCCGCGACAAGGTCTTCGAAGGGCGCAAGCTGCTGCTGGTGGATGACGACGTACGTAACATCTTTGCCCTGACCAGCGCCCTGGAGCACAAGGGTGCGATTGTCGAGATCGGGCGCAATGGTCGCGAAGCCATCGAGCGCCTGGAGCTGCACGAGGACATCGACCTGGTGCTGATGGACGTGATGATGCCGGAGATGGACGGCTATGAAGCCACCCGTCTGATCCGCAAGGACCCACGCTGGCGCAAGCTGCCGATCATCGCCGTCACCGCCAAGGCGATGAAGGATGACCAGGAGCGTTGCCTGCAAGCCGGGGCCAACGACTACCTGGCCAAGCCCATCGACCTGGACCGCCTGTTCTCGCTGATCCGTGTCTGGCTGCCGCAACTGGAGCGAATTTGAGTATTGAACGCAACACTGATATTGAAATCCGGCTGTTGATCGAGGCGATCTACCTCAAGTACAGCTACGACTTTCGCGATTACTCCGGCGCCTCGATCAAGCGCCGGATCCAGTACGCCTTGCGTCAGTTCGACTGCAAGACCGTCTCGGCCCTGCAGGAGCGGGTGCTGCACGACCCGGGCATGTTCATGCAGTTGCTGCAGTTCCTGACCATCCCGGTCAGCGAGATGTTCCGCGACCCCGAGCACTTGCTCGCGGTACGCCAGGAAGTGGTGCCGCTGCTGCGCACCTGGCCGTCGATCAAGATCTGGATCGCCGGCTGCAGTACCGGCGAGGAGGTCTATTCGATGGCCATCCTGTTGCGTGAGGAGGGCTTGCTGGAACGCACCATCCTCTATGCCACCGACATCAACCCCAGCGCCCTGGAGAAAGCCAAGCAGGGCATCTACAGCATGCAGAACATGCGCCTGTACGCCGAAAACTACCGCAAGGCGGGCGGGCAGGGCGAGCTCAGCGACTACTACACCGCGGCCTATGGCAACGCCATCGTCGACAGCAGGCTGCGCGACAACGTGACCTTCGCCGACCACAGCCTGGCGACCGACAGCGTGTTCTCCGAAACCCAGTTGATCTCCTGCCGCAACGTGCTGATCTACTTCAACAAGTCCCTCCAGGACCGCGCCTTCGGCCTGTTCCACGAGTCGCTGTGTCATCGCGGCTTCCTGGTGCTGGGCAGCAAGGAAACACTGGACTTCTCGGCCTATTCCGACAAGTTCGAGGCGCTGGTCAAGCCCGAACGGATCTACCGCAAATCATGAACGGGGTTCAGGCGATTGCCCTTGGCGCCTCGGCAGGGGGCGTCACTGCCTTGCTCACGGTGTTGCACGCCTTGCCGCCAGCGTTTCGCATTCCGATGCTGTGTGTGCTGCACCTGCCGGACGATCGCCATAGCCATCTGGCCGAGGTTCTTGGCCGAAGGCTCAAACGCCCGGTGCATGAAGCCCGTGACAAGGAGGACATCGCTCCCGGCACCCTCTACGTCGCCGGGCCGGGGTATCACCTGTCAGTGGAGCGCGACCACAGCCTGTCGTTGAGCCAGGAAGAGCGCGTGCATTTTTCCCGGCCGTCGATCGACGTGTTGTTCGAGTCGGCGGCCGACGCCTACGGCCCGGGCCTGTTCGGGGTGCTCCTGACCGGCGCCAATGAGGACGGTGCCCACGGCCTGGCACGGATCAAGCAACAGGGCGGGCGCACTGTCGTGCAGGACCCCGCGC
Source organism: Pseudomonas sp. SBB6 (assembly GCF_024213215.1). NCBI lineage: Bacteria > Pseudomonadati > Pseudomonadota > Gammaproteobacteria > Pseudomonadales > Pseudomonadaceae > Pseudomonas > Pseudomonas sp. SBB6. Next base: position 245,091 of record NZ_JANAVH010000005.1, read on the forward strand.
AGGCGCAAGCGTCGACCATGCCGCGTGCGGCGCTGGCGTTGCACCAGCCCGACTACATACTCCCCTTGAATGGCATCGGGCAATTGCTCGCCAGCCTGGAAGCCCCTGAATGCTAAGGCACATACCAGCAAAACTGCTGATCGTCGATGACCTGCCAGAGAACCTGCTGGCCCTGGAGGCATTGATCAAAGGCGAAGACCGCGAGGTGCACCAGGCCCAGTCTGCCGATCAGGCCCTGGCACTGTTGCTCGAACACGAGTTCGCCCTGGCGATCCTTGATGTGCAGATGCCCGGAATGAACGGCTTCGAACTGGCTGAGCTGATGCGCGGCACCGAGAAGACCAAGAACATTCCCATTGTCTTTGTCAGCGCCGCCGGGCGCGAGATGAACTACGCCTTCAAAGGGTATGAAAGTGGCGCGGTGGATTTTCTGCACAAGCCTCTGGACAGCCTGGCGGTCAAAAGCAAGGTGGCGGTGTTCGTCGACCTGTTCCGCCAGCGCAAGGCCCTTGGTCAGCAACTGGAAGCCCTGCAGCGCAGCCGCGAGGAACAGGAACAGCTGCTGGCGCAGTTGCAGGTAACCCGCCGCGAGCTCGAACATGCTGTGCGCATGCGCGATGACTTCATGTCGATCGTCTCCCATGAAGTGCGCACGCCGTTGAACGGCCTGATCCTGGAAACCCAGCTGCGTAAGCTGCACTTGGCCAAGGGCAACGCCGATGCCTTCACCCTGGACAAGATGCGCGCCATGGTCGAGCGTGACGAGCGGCAGATCAACAGCCTGATCCGCTTGATTGAAGACATGCTCGATGTCTCGCGGATCCGCACCGGCAAGCTCTCCATTCGCCCTGGCCAGTTCGACCTGGGGCAATTGGTCGGCGGCTTGATCGAAAACTTCCAGGCCCAGGCCGCGGCCGCCGAGTCGCAGATCGAATTCAACGCGGGTGTAACGCTGGCGGGGATGTGGGATGAGTTCCGGATCGAGCAGGTGGTCGCCAACCTGCTGACCAACGCCCTGCGCTACGGGGCGAAAAGCCCGGTGCAGGTGCGCACCTTCGAGCAGGGCGGCATGGCCTGTGTCGAGGTGCGCGACCATGGCATCGGCATCAGTGAGCACAACCAGCAACGGATCTTCCAGCAGTTCGAACGGGTCGCCTCCAGCCAGAGCAGCGCGGGGCTGGGCCTTGGCCTGTATATTTCCGAGCAGATCGTCCTGGCCCATGGCGGCAGCATCAGCGTGCACAGCGTCGAGGGTGAGGGCGCGACCTTTACCGTGCGTCTGCCGCTGCCGCAGGCATTGCGTGAAAATGGCCGGTCGCAGATTCAGGAGCAGTTGCGCTAGTGTCCTGGTGACGCTTCCCACGCCATCCATCACGGGTGGCTGATTTCCCTCGCCGTGCAAAAAGCGTCCGATAGCTACCTTGTGAGTCGCCACAGGGAACAGACACATGCGCTTTATCGTTCGGCAGGGGGACGCTACCAGTACCGGTGGTGAGGTACGCGGTGGTTGTGCACAACATCCGCTAGGTGGTCGGGCCATTGCACGAATGGGCGACCCGTCTATTGCCCGCGCTGCCGGCGCAACGGTGAGATTGCCCAGGGCAATCCAGCCTACAGGGTTCGTGGCCAACCGGTGGCCGGCGAAGGTCTGTGCGCACTGGCGTCGGCTCGGGGACGTACGTAAGCGGCAGTGACCTGCCCAAAATGATCCGTGTACGATGGCAGTCGCTGGCTGAAATGAAAACCTACGACGTGATCATCGAGATCCCGGAATCCGTTCGCAAGGCCATGTTGACGCCGGATAGGGTCAATTGCCGATTGGACGACAAGGTGGTTCCTCAGTACCGAAACTACCTTACCATCGGCCTGGCCCCAGGCGGCATCGCCCAAACCTGGCTACGGGGTGTTTGCCTGGACCGTATCCAGGTCACCCGCGCTGTCGGTCGCATCGTGCCATCGGGAGACAGCTACCTGCCACTGGAACCCGAGTCCCAAGCCTACATCGACGCCCATGGCATTCCCTACGGCGCCTGGTGACTCATGCCATCGAATTCAGGCTTTCACCGCGCAAGGTCCGCTCGATCCCGCCCAACAGCATGCTTTCCATCAGCGCCAGGCCCTGGGCCTGGGGCAGTTGCGAGGCTTGCAGCCAGCCGGGCAGGCTGTTGAGCAAGTTGGCGATGACATGGGCAGTGACTTCAAGTGCCTTGCCGCGCAAGGTTGCCTTGGGCACTAACAGACGCAGCAGAGCGCTTTCATACTGTTGACGCAATTGGCCGATGTGAACCTGTTGCTCAGCACTCAGGCAGCACAGGTCACGCTCGGCCAGACGAAACTGCAGCGGCCGCTCGGCATGCAAGCCCCAGTGGGCGGCAATCACCTCGCCCAAGGTCTGCTGCTGGGCTCGGCGTCCCGGGTTGAGCGTGGCCAACAACTCCTCGAACAGCTCTTCGATCAGATCGAACAGCAAGTGTTGTTTGCTCGGAAAGTGGTGGTACAAGGAGCCTGCCGTCAGCCCCAGGTGCGCGGCCAGTTCACGCATGCTGACCTGGCCGAACCCCTTCTCGGCGAACAACTCCAGTGCCTTGTCACGCCGCTCTTCAAAGTTCGCACAGCGCAAAGCGGCGTCCATGGCAGGGCTCCCTAGTAGGTGAAGAAACCGCGACCGCTCTTGCGCCCCAGGTAGCCGGCGGCAACCATTTCCTTGAGCAGCGGAGCAGGGCGGTATTTGCTGTCGTTGTAGCCTTCGTGGAAGGCTTCGATGATCGCCAGCAGGGTGTCCAGGCCGATCAGGTCGGCCAGGGCCAGCGGGCCGATCGGCTGGTTGCAGCCCAGGCGCATGCCGGTGTCGATGTCTTCGGCGCTGGCCAGGCCTTCCTGGAGGACGAAGATCGCTTCGTTGATCATCGGCACCAGGATGCGGTTGACCACAAAGCCTGGGCGGTTGCCGGCACTGATCGGCGTCTTGCCGACTTTCTCGGTCAGGGCCAGAGCCTTGGCGTAGGTGGCATCACTGGTTTGCAGGCCGCGAATGATCTCGACCAGGGCCATCATCGGCACCGGGTTGAAGAAGTGCACGCCAATAAAGCGCTCAGGCAGGCTGACCGCCGCGCCCAGTTGGGTGATCGACAGCGACGAGGTGTTGGTGGCAATCACGCACTGGTCGCTGACGCTGGCGGCGATTTGCTTGAGGATGCGCAGCTTGAGCTCGAGGTTTTCGGTGGCGGCCTCAATGACCAGCCCGGCCTGCTGCAGCTGCCCGTAGTCGGTGCTGGTGCGAATCCGCACCAGCGCCGCTTCGGCGTCTTCAGCGGTGAGGGTCTGCTTGCTGACCTGGCGCTCGAGGTTCTTGCGCAAGGTGGCTACGCCGCGCTCCAGGGCCGCGTCGGTCACATCGATCAGGGTGACCTGGTAACCGGCCAGCGCACAGACCTGGGCAATACCGTTGCCCATGGTGCCGGCGCCGATCACGGCAATATTTTCAATACTCAACTTAAACTCCTTGCTCAAACGCGTTCGAAGACGATGGCGATGCCCTGGCCGCCACCGATGCACATGGTTGCCAGCGCGTAGCGGCCCTGAATGCGCTGCAGTTCATGGATGGCCTTGGTGGCGATGATAGCGCCTGTGGCGCCGACCGGGTGCCCCAGGGAAATGCCCGAACCGTTGGGGTTGACCTTTTCCGGGTCGAAGCCCAGTTCACCGGCAACCGCACAGGCCTGTGCGGCGAAGGCTTCGTTGGACTCGATCACATCGAGGTCGGCGACGCTGAGGCCGGCCTTGTCCAGTACCTTGCGGGTTGCCGGTACCGGGCCCAGGCCCATCAGTTCGGGCTCGACGCCAGCGTGGGCGTAGGCTACCAGGCGCGCCAAAGGCTGCAAGTTATGGCGTTTGACGAAGTCACCGGTAGCCAGCACCAGTGCCCCAGCACCGTCGTTCAGGCCACTGGCGTTGCCGGCGGTGACGGTACCGTCTTTCTTGAACACGGCCTTCATGCCAGCCAGCTGCTCGGCGGTTACTTCGCCGCGTACGTGCTCGTCGACCTCGAAGCGTACCGGGCCTTTGCGGCCGGGAATCTCGATCGGCACGATCTGGCTGGCGAAGCGGCCTTCGGCGATGGCGCGGGCGGCGCGGCGCTGGCTGGTCAGGGCCAGTTCATCCTGCATCTGGCGGGTGATGCCATTGCGCTCGGCAACGTTCTCGGCGGTGATGCCCATATGAAAGCCGGCGAACGGGTCGTGGAGGATGCCGAGCATATAGTCGACGCCCTGCAGATCACCCATGCGCGCACCCCAGCGGGCTTGCGGCAGCAGGTAAGGGCCACGGCTCATGGATTCGGCGCCGGCGGCGACAACCGCTTCGGCATCGCCCAGCAGCAGGCTTTGCGCGGCTGAAACGATGGCCTGCAGGCCCGAGCCGCACAGACGGTTGACATTGAAGGCCGGGGTTTCCTTGGGAATGCCGGCGTTCATCGCCGCGACCCGGGCCAGGTAAGCGTCGCGCGCCTCGGTCGGAATGACGTTGCCCATGACCACATGGCCGATCTGTTCTGGCGCCACACCGGCGCGCTCGATGGCGGCGCGGGTCACGCTGCTGGCCAGATCCGCCAGGGGCAGGTCCTTGAGGGCGCCGCCGAAGCTGCCGATGGCCGAGCGTACGGCGCTGACTACGTAGATGTCCGGGGTATTCATGATCGACTCCAGTGTGCGAAAGCGTGGCGGGGCAGGGCTGGCGTCTGCCAGAATGCTGCCCACAGCCACCTTCAAGTTGGCTTTGAGTCTAGGCAAAGCCTGCGGGCGGGCCTATGCCATAACTGTCCAGTGACACTGGTATTTTTTGCCACACCCTTGCGGAAACCGCCATGCGGGAAAACGATACAGTCGCCGTTTACTTCGTCCATACCATGCTCCATGCCCTGCGCGCCCAGCCTGAGCGGGCCGTCGCGCTGCTGGTCGAAGCCGGTATCGAGCCGGCAGTACTGCAAGCGCCCGCTGCGCGTGTGCCGGCGCCGGCCTTTGCGCGATTGTGGTTGTTACTGATCGAGGCCCTGAACGATGAATTTTTCAACCTCGACAGCCATGGCATGCCGCAGGGCAGCTTTGCCCTGATCTGCCGCGGCCTGATCCAGGAGCCAACCCTGGAAAAGGCCCTGCGCCAGTGCCTGAACAACTTTGCGCTGTTCTTGCGCGATATTCGCGGGCAATTGACGGTCAGGGGCGCACGCGCGGTGATCAGCCTGCGCACCGCCATCGACGACCCGCTGACACGGGTGTATGCCGAAGAAACCTTCCTCGCGCTGGTGATCAGCCTGCTGTGCTGGCTGGCGGGGCGGCGAATCGTGATTGACCGCACGGCGCTGACCGACAGGCGCCCGGCCCAGGAGGATGATCCGTTGCTCTGGGGCGCCAACGTGCAACTGGGCAGTGGCCACACCGAGATCGAATTTGCTGCTGAATACCTGCGCTTGCCGGTGGTCCAGGATCTGGCGGCATTGAAGACCTTCCTGCGCAGCGCCCCGCAATGGTTGGTAATCCGCTACCGCAACCAGAATGGCCAGGTGGCCCAGGTGTATCGCTACCTGCGTGCCCGCCAGTACGGCCAGTGGCCAACCCTGCTGGCCATGGCCGAGCGCCAGGGTTTGAGCCCCAGCAGCTTTCGCCGCCAACTGGAGCGTGAAGGCCGCTCGTACCAGCAGATCAAGGACGAGGTGCGTCGGGCCATGGCTTTTGAATGCCTGCGCCAGCCGCACCTTAGTATTGCCGAAGTCGCCGAGCACACGGGCTTCCAGGAGCCCAGTGCGTTTCACCGGGCGTTCAAGAAGTGGACTGGCGAAAGCCCCGGCAGCTACCGTCAGCGCATGCTCAGTCCTGCAGCTGCGCCGCCAGTTGCTTGACCCTGACCAGGTCGCCACCGGCTACCTTGGCCACGCCCTTGCCATACTCTGGATCGGCCTTGTACAGGTACGACAGCATGATGTGCTTGCTCTCGTCATCGCTGCTGGCCAATGACTGGCCGAAGCTGTTGATCAGGTCGCGGCGGTCTTTCTTGTCGTAGGAACGGAACAGTTCACCGGCTTGCTTGAAGTTCTGCTGGCGCTCGATGCCCTGTTGCTGGGTGCTGCCGCTCAAGGGGAGCCGGCTGTAGCGCGCCGACTCGGTAGAGGGGCGCGGCATCAGGCGGCTGGGTTCGTAGTTGACCCCGCCAACCGTGCGTGAGGCATTCAGGGCGCCATCCTGGTTGGCGTTGTTGACCTTGACCCTGGGCTGGTTGATCGGCAGGCCGCCAGCATTGGCGCCAACCCGGTACATCTGGGTGTCGGCATAAGAGAACAGCCGGCCCTGCAGCAGGCGATCCTCCGAGGGCTCGATGCCCGGAACCAGGTTGGAAGGCGCGAGCGCCACCTGTTCGGTTTCCTGGAAGAAATTGCTGACGTTGCGGTTGAGCACCATCTGCCCGACTTTTTGTTCAGGTACCCCTGGCCAGATCTTGGTCGGGTCCAGGGGGTCGAAGTCAAAACCCGCCAGTTGCTCGGGCTTGAGGGTCTGGATGTACAGGTCCCACTTCGGATGGTCGCCGCGGTTGATGGAATTGACCAAGTCGCTGGTCATGTGGCTGAAATCATGCCCCTGAATCTTGGCTACCTCGCCAGGGGTGAGGTTCTTCTGGCCTTGCAAGGTTTTCCAGCGGAACTTCACGTAGGTGGTTTCGCCGTCTCTGTTGACGAACTTGTAGGCATGCACGCTGTTGCCGTCCATGTGCCGATAGCTCAGTGGCGTGCCTTCGTTGGAATATAGCAGGGTCAGGGTGCGGGTGGCTTCGGGCATGTGCGAGAGCAGGTCGAAGCGCCGCGCGTCGTTGCCCAGGTTGGTGCGTGGGTCGGGCTTGAAGGCGTGGACCATGTCGGGGAACTTGATCGCATCGCGGATGAAGAAGGTCGGGAAGTTGTTGCCGACCAGGTCCCAGTTGCCATCGGCGGTGTAGAACCGTGTGGCGAAGCCGCGCGGGTCGCGCAGGGTTTCCGGTGAATGCAGGCCGTGTACTACCGAAGAGAAACGCACGAATACCGGGGTGCGCTCGCCAGGGGTGAACACCTTGGCCTGGGTCAGCCCGGAAAGATCGGCGCAGGCGATGAACTCGCCATGGGCGCCAGTGCCACGGGCATGCACGACGCGCTCAGGGACGCGTTCGCGGTCGAAGCGCTGCAGCTTCTGGATCAACTGCACATCCTGCAGCAGGGCGGGGCCGGCGCTGCCAGCGGTCTGCGCGTTCTGGTTGTCGCCAACCGGGGCGCCATTGTCGCGGGTCAGCGGCGCGGCGAGGGCATTGCTGGTAATCACTACCGCCGAGGCGAGTACGCCCAGCGTGTAGCCTGAAAAGCATCGGGTGCTCATGGTGACGGTCCTGTCATCGAAGGGGGCAACCGATGATAGAAACGACGGGACAATAGACCCAGACGGGTTTTCATTACGCGGCGTCAGACATATCCCGAACTGACTGGCGATGTTGGATACCCAGCATCGGATGCCCGGCACTGCAGCAGTGCCGGGTTGCTGCAACGCTGTTACAGCATGTGCTTGAGCAACTGCTGCAACGCTGTTACAGCATGTGCTTGAGCAACTGCTGCAAGTGCGCCTGGCCCGCGGGGTCGAGGGCAAACACCGGCCGCCGCGGCTCACCCACCGGCAAGCCGGTCATACCCAGGCCGGCCTTGATGGTCGCCGGCAGGCCCCCCTTGAGGATGAACTCCAGCAGTGGCAGCTGACGGTAGAACAGCGCCTTGGCCGCGCTCAGGTCATTGGCCTGAACGGCCTGGTACAGCTGCAGGTTGAGTGCCGGGATCAGGTTCGGCGCGGCGGTGCACCAGCCACTGGCGCCGGCCACGAAGGCCTCCAGGGCCAATGGGTTGCAACCGTTGTAGAACGGCACCTTGCCCTCGCCAAGCAGCTGCAGCTTGTGCATGCGCTGGATGTCGCCGGTGCTCTCCTTGACCATGCTCACGTTTTCGACCTCGCGCACGATACGCAGGATCAGCTCCACCGACATGTCGGTACCGCTGGTGGCCGGGTTGTTGTAGAGCATGATCGGCAGTTTGATGCTGGCGCCAATGGCCCGGTAGTGCTCGAAAATCTCCGCGTCAGTGAGCTTCCAGTAGGCCGCCGGCAGTACCATCACCGCATCGGCACCGTGTTCCTGGGCAAAGCGCGCGCGGCGAATGGCGCCGGCGGTGGTCAGGTCGGAAACGCTGACGATGGTCGGTACTCGCCCGCCAATGTGGCGCAGGCTGAATGCGGCAACCTGTTGCCATTCCAGGTCGCTCAGGTAGGCGCCTTCGCCCGTGCTGCCCAGGGGCGCGATGGCGTGCACGCCGCCGTCGATCAGACGGTCGATGGAGCGGCCCAGGGCGTCGAGGTCGAGTTGTTCGCCGTCGGTGCTGAACGGGGTGATGGTGTAGCCGATGATGCCGTGAAAAGTCTTGGACATGAAATCCACTCCGCAAGGTAAGTAAAAGAGCTCGGATCAGTTCAGGCAGTCGCCATGCACCCGCAGGCACTGGCGCGCATAGTAGTTGAAGGCGGCGCTGTTACGTTTGGGCCGGGAGATCCAGTCATGGGCTTCACGGCCCAGTTCAGGGGCAATCGGCTTGATGCTGCCGGCGGCCATGGCCAGCAATTGCAGCTTGGCGGCGCGCTCGATCAACTGCGCGATGACGCAGGCTTGCTCGATGCTTGCGCCGGTCGACAACTGACCGTGGTGCGAGAGCAGGATGGCGCGCTTGCTACCCAGGGCGGCGCTGATGATCTCGCCCTCTTCGTTACCGACCGGCACGCCCGGCCAGGCTTCGAGAAACGCGCAATCGTCGTACAACGGGCAGAGGTCCATGTGCGACACCTCAAGCGGCACTTCCAGCATCGACAGGGCGGCAACATGGGTGGGGTGGGTATGGATGATGCAGTGCACATCCGGCCGTGCGCGGTACACCCAGCTGTGGAAGCGGTTGGCCGGGTTGGGCATGCCCTGGCCTTCGAGCACTTCCAGGTCCTCGTTGACCAGCAACAGGTTGCTGGCAGTGATTTCGTCGAAGCCCAGGCCCAGTTGCTGGGTGTAGAACGTGCCCGGTTGCGGGCCGCGGGCGCTGATTTGTCCGGCAAGGCCGGAGTCGTGGCCGTTGTCGAACAGAATACGACAGGTCAATGCCAGCTTTTCGCGCACAGTCCACGTATTATCGGCAAGCGAGCCTTGCATCTGCTTAAGGGCCTGCTGAATCAGCTGGTCCTTGGGGAGTGCCATTGTCTTGGCCATGGGGCTATCCTCGGTGGCGTGATGGATTGTCACGGCTGACCACCCCGGTTGCTTGGAAGGTGACGGGGTGGTTAGTTCGATGACACAATCAAGGCTATATGACACTAAGTGTCATTAGCAAGAAAAAACCTGCCCATGGCATTGGGAAAACTGCGTCGCATGTCTATTCGATTGAAATTGTTAAGAAAAAAACTGGGTATCACCCTGGATGCGCTGGCTGAAAGCTCCGGCATGACCAAGAGTTACCTGTCCAAGGTCGAGCGCGGATTGAATACCCCCTCGATTGCCGCCGCGTTGAAGCTGGCGCGCGCCTTGAATGTCAATGTCGAGGAATTGTTTGCCGAAGACCAGCCAGGCCATGCGCGCTACAGCCTGGTGCGCAGCGGCGAGCGCCAGGCGCTGGTGGGGCAGGCGCCGGGTTATACGGTGCTGGCCAAGCAGATCGGCAGCCGCAGCCTGTTGCCCTTCATCATCAGCCCGCCGCCGGAATTCAGCGATGCCTCGTTCAAGGAGCATCTGGGCGAAGAGTTCCTGTTCGTCCATGAAGGCCAGGTTGAGGTCGACTTTGGCAATGAACGGGTCATTCTCGAACGTGGCGATGCGCTGTATTTCAACGCCCAGACGCCCCACCGCCTGCGTTCGCTGGGCGAGCTGCAGGCCCAGTTGCTGGTCGTGGTGCACGACACCGAGAGCTGATCCCCATGGACGCACACTCCCGCTTCTGGCGTGACCCGGCGCTGCCCTTCATCGAAGCACGTCGCGTCGCCGATGGCCGCAAGGTCTGTTATGCGGCGCATTCGCACGAGAGCTTCTCCCTTGGCGCGATCACTGGCGGACGCAGTACCTATGTCAGCGGCGAGCGCCACCAGCAGGTGGCGGCTGGCACCGTGGTCTTGATCAATCCTGGTGTGGTGCATACCTGCAATCCCATCGACGGTCAGCCCTGGTCGTACCTGATGCTCTATGTCGACTGGCCGTGGTTACAGGCGTTGGGTTTCTCGCCACTGGCGGCGATCAGCAGTACTTCGGCGTCGTTGTTCGACGAGGTGCTCAAGCTGTTTGACGCGTTGTTGGATGAGCAATACCCGGCCGCGCGCAAAGAGACTGCATTGCGGTTGTTTTTCGCCGGGCTCAGCCAGCGCCTGGGCGGTTTCGAGTGCTCGGCGCAGCAACCTGACCAGCGCTTGCTGGCGGCTGCAGCCTTTATTCGCGAGCATTGCACCGAGCCTTTGCGCCTTGAGGCCATCAGCCGGGCCGCCGGGTTGTCGACGTCCTACCTGATCAGGGCCTTCAAGCAGCAGTTCGGTCTCACCCCTCATGGTTATCTGCTCGACCAGCGTGTGCAATATGCCCGTGCCCAGTTGCGGCGCGGGCGCTTGATTGCCGAGGTGGCGCTGGAGGCCGGTTTTGCCGATCAGGCGCATTTGCAACGCGCCTTCAAACAGCATCTGGCCGCGACCCCGGGGCATTACCGTTCAGGCCAGTAGCAGGTAGAGGGCGCTGGCCAGCAATATGAGCGCCAGGCTGCGATTGAACAGCCGCATGCGCCGCGGATTGTCCAGGTGCTGGCTGATCCTGCTGCCAGCCCAGGCCCAGGTGGCGATCGAGAGATAGCAGATAACCAGGTAGATGCCGGTGAACTGCCATAGCAGACGGGATTCACCGTTGTCGACATAGGCGCCGATCCCGGCCACGCAGGCCAGCCAGGCCTTGGGGTTGAGCCATTGCAGGGCGGCGCCGGCCAGCATCGACGGCGCATTCTGGTTGCCGGCTGCGGCCAGCTCGCCGCCGTCGCTGGCCAGTTTCCAGGCCAGGTACAGCAGGAATGCCACGCCAGCCCAATGCAGCACCTGAGTCAGCGCCGGCCAATAGCGTAACAGCTCGTGCAGGCCGAGGCCGATCAGCACCAGCAGCACGCCAAAGCCCAGGGTTGCACCGCCGACATGCCGCAGGCTGGCGCGCAAGCCATGGCGGGCGCCAGCGCCCAGGGCAATGATATTGACCGGGCCAGGGGAAATGGAAGCGGCCAGCGCGAAGGCGGCCATCGATAGCATCAGGCTCATGGGATCAGCATCCGGTAGTGGGGGACCGGCACAGACTAAGGGGCGGGAGCGGGCGCGTATTGAAGAAAATTACCCTGGTGTATTTTCAAGTAAAAATTACAGGTGTTGTGCCGGGGTCGCTATTTTTCTTTTATTGATAACCAATCAGCATGCAATCACTTTCAACCATAGGCAGTGATCGTCATGCACAACCCTCATCCATCCTTATTGAACCAGACCGTCGTCGTGCTCGGCGGTGCCAGCGGTATCGGTGCGGCAGTCGCGCGCCAGGCCCGAGACCGTGGCGCACGGGTGATTGTCGCCAGTCGCCAGCCAGGTCCGGTTGGCGAAGGTATCGAAGCATTGGCGCTCGATATCACCGATACCGGGGCGCTGCACACCCTGTTTGGCGACATTGGCACGGTCGATCACCTGGTGATCAGCGCCGGGCCTGCGGTACAGGCCAAGCCCCTGGCGCAAAGCGACCTGCAACGGGCCCGCGAGGCCTTCGAGGTCAAGTTCTGGGGCGCCTTGCAGGCGGTCCAGGCGGCGCTGCCCTACCTTTCGCCACGCGCCAGCATCAGCCTGACGTCGGGGTTGCTGTCGCGCAAGTTCGTTCCCGGGCAGTTGATCAAGACCACGCTCAACGCCGCTCTCGAGGCCCTGGGCAAGCAACTGGCCAAGGAGCTTGCGCCGCGTCGCGTCAACGTCATCAGCCCCGGGCTGACCGATACCGAAGCGTACGCGGCTATGGATACCGCGCAGCGTGTGGCGATGTTTGACCGCGCCGCAGCCGGGCTGCCGGTTGGGCGGGTGGGGCAGGCCGATGAGGTCGCCGCGGGCTTTATCCTGGCCATGGAGAACGGCTTCATGACCGGCAGCATTGTCGATATCGACGGTGGTGGACTGCTGTGAGCCGGTGAGCGGGCGCAGGTCGTGCTCAAGTTTCACGACCTGCTGCCGAAGCAATATGGCACTGTGCCATATATCAGGACATCCCATGTTGAGAAAGCTGCTCCAGGCCACCGCGATCATCGCCACCCTGTCGATGACCGGCTGTGTGTCCTACAACGTCACCGGCCCTCTGGGCGCTCCGCAACATCCAGCCGCCAGCACCAGCCCACGTACGGCGCAAGTCGCTGACGTGGCGGTCTCGGCACCAGGCATCGACGAGGCTACGCGCAAGGCCATCAGCCGCTCGCTGACTGCGCAACTGGACCAGTACGTCGAGGCCGGCAAGTACTTCAAGCAGGTCAGCCAATACCCGACACGCCTGGATGAACAGGACGTCATGCTCAAATTCAACATGACCTCGCTCAAGGGCCATCGCGGCCCCCATCCGGGCTATGTGCCGGGCGCGTTGCTGACCCTGACCGTGTGGATCTGGGTCAACGGCCCGATCTACGTCGACACCTTCGATGTCGCCGGTGACCTGGTGATCGAGGACCGTAACGGCAAGGCCCTGGCCAGCTCCCGCCAGGAACTCAAGCTTGAGCGCAACGTCGGCCTCTACCGCCGTGAATACTGGGCGCCGACCCTGGGGGCGCCGCAGCTCAATGAAGTGGTTGCCAAGCTGCTCGACGACGCCACGCTGAAACTGGCCAAACAGTAACGACAAGGACGATTCCCATGCTGCGTATCATCAAAGCCAACCTGCTGCTCGGCGCTGTGTTGCTGACCGGCTGCGTCTCCTATTCGCAACACGAACTGGCGCCAGTGCAGAGCTGGCCGCCACAGGCGCAAGCCCAGACGGTGAAACCGACCGCCTATGTGCGCACCACCGCGCAATACCAGGTCAATCGCGGCCAGCCCAATGCCACCGCCGGCAAGCCGGCCGAGGCCTGGGAGCAGGCACTGGTCGACACCTACAAGCAGTCCGGGCGCTTTGCCCGGGTGAGCACGGAAAAGGTCACGGCGGATATCTACGCCGAATCGACCCTGACCAACCACGAACAGTACAACGTGGCGTCGGCGATCATCACCGGGGCGACCTTCTTCATCATCCCGTCCACGGCGCGCAACACTTTTACCCTTGATACGGTGTTCAAGGACAAGGACGGCAAGGAACTGGGGCGCATCAGCAAGAGCGAGTCGGTACGCACCTGGATGCACCTGGTGCTGATCGTCGGGATTCCCTTCCAGCAGGACACCAGCGAACTGGTCCGGCAGTTGACCCAAAGCACGCTGGACGAGGCGGTCAAGCGCCAGTTGTTGTAAGGCCTCATTGCTGCAAGCCAGCGCCTACAGGCCCTGCACCAACCCTGTGGGAGCCGGCCTTGCCGGCGATGGGCTACGCAGTAGCCCCGCGCAACAAACGCTCGACCTGCGCCAGTTCCCAGGTGCTGAGCAAGCTCACCGGGTCCGTGCCCCATTGCCAACTGTCCAGCGTGCCCTCACGGCCGTCACTGCTGCAGCACGTGAGGCAATGGTGCAGGTGGGTACCGTCGAAATCCAGGCTCAGGCGCCAGCCGTCGATATCGACCTCAACGCCGACACGCCGCAACGGACGAACGCCGAGGGCGGCATCACGCAGTTGCTGGCACACCTCACGGGCACTCAGGGCTGGCATCTATTTCTCGCTCTCAAGGTACATGGCCTGGGCGACGGGGTCGCGAGGGCGCTGAGCATAGTGCGTGCCGGCGCCGCTGTCAGCCGTTGTCCAGGCTTGATCTGCCGCGGCCTAGTGGGTAGCGTGCGCACCTTGGTCTTTTGAGTATCGGTTATGACCCTGATGGAACGACTCTTCACCTGCGCGTTTGGATTGAGCGCAATGGCCCCGGCCCTGGCTGCCGACAACCTTGCTATTCAACACTGGACCCAGCCCAGCGGCGCGCGGGTCTACCTGTTGCCTCAAAGCCAGGCCAGCGACCTGCAGATCCAGGTTGACTTCGATGCCGGCAGCCGCCGCGACCCACTGGACCAACCGGGCCTGGCGGTGCTTGGCGCAGCGCTTGCGGTGGAAGGTCTCCATGCCCAGGGCGATGTCCCGGAGCTGAACGGCAACGCGCTGCGAATGGCCTGGATGCGCCTGGACAGTGAACTGAATACCCAGGTCGATGCCGACCGCTTCAGCTACATCCTGAAAATCACCGACACCAGTGCCCAGCGCCAGGCCGAGGCCACGGCGTTGCTAGGTCGGCAGATTGCCGAACCGGCCTTTGCCGGCAGCATCTGGTTCCGGGCCAAGCCGTATTACATTCGCCAGGTCAACGGCGAAACCACCCGGCGTTTTGCCGGGGTAGGGCAACGCTTTGCCCTGGCGGTCTATGGCGACCACCCCTATGGCCGCGAGCTGACCCGCCCGGGACTGCAGCGCAACAAGCAGATCGACCTGTACGAGTACGCGCTGCCGTTCGGCTATGCCCTGACCCCGGCCATGGTCGAGCGCACCCGCATGGAAGATTTGCGCACGCATTACCGTGCAATGATGCTGCCATGCCGGGCCACGGTCAGCCTGGTCGGCAATCTTGACCGGGCTCAGGCCGATGCCGTGGCCAATGCAGTGCTTGGGCGCTTGCCGAGCGGTCATTGCACAGCGTTGCCAGCGCTGCCCAAAGTGCAGGCGTTGAGCCAGGCCAGCCGCCAGCAACTGGAACCGCAGCAGGGTACGATCTGGATACAGATCGGCCAGCCGGCAGTGCCACGCAGCGACCCGGACTTTTTCCCGTTGCTGCTGGGCAGCGACATTCTCGGTGGCGAGCACTGGCCGACGCGGCTCAATCGGGCCGTGGGCGCTGAGCTTGGCGGCGATGTCAGTTGGGAATCGGCCAGCTACTTCGCCATGGGCCAACAGGCCGGGGCCTTCGTGATCTCGCTGGAAGTCCCTGCCGGGCATCAGGAGCAGGCGCAGAAGGCGGCCCATCAGGCGTTGACGCGCTTTGTCAGCGAGGGGCCGAGCGCCGAGGAACTGGCTGAGGCCAAGGCGCGGCTACTCGAGCTTTTTGCCGGCACCAGCCGCCACCGCCTGCTTGAGCATGTCGCGCAGATCGCCTTGAACGGCTTGCCGGACGATACCCTGGTGACCTGGCGCCAACAGCTTGAGGCGGTGACGCCTGCGCAAGTCAAGGCGGCGTTCAAACGCGTCGTTCAGCCACAGAAGCTGGCGACCGTAGTGGCGGGGCAAGATCTGTAGGCGCGGGCTTGCCCCGCGAAAAGGGGATTGTGAAATTTCCCACGCATCATGATAATGAGAGTAATTACCATTAATGTGTGATCACCCTCGTGCCGAGCTCTGTCGACTCCAAGGCTATCGTCGCCCACCTCTATAGCGACCATCATCGCTGGTTGCGCGCCTGGCTGTACCGCCGGCTGAACTGCCCGCACGATGCGGCGGACCTGGCCCAGGACACCTTCGTCCGGGCCATGACCAGCAGCGCCTTGCCCGCCCTTGAAGAACCCCGCGCCTTTCTCGCCACCGTCGCCCGCCGCCTGCTGAGCAACGTGTTCCGCCGTCGTGCGCTGGAGCAGGCCTACCTCGACGAGCTGGTGTGCCTGCCCGAACACTGCATGCCCTCGGCCGAAGACGTGGTGCTGGTGCGTGAAGCGCTGGCCAAAATCGACCGCGTGCTCGATGGCCTGCCGACGCGGGTGCGTCACGCCTTTATCCTGCATCGCCTCGAAGGCATGAGCCAGCCGAGCATTGCCGAGCATCTGGGGGTGTCGCTGGCCACGGTCGAGCGCGACCTGCGCCGGGCCTTCGTGCACTGCCTGAGCGCGAGGCCGGAATGAGCAACACACAACTGGACCGCGGCACCCACGAAGCGGTGGACTGGCTGCTCAAGCTGGAGAATGTTCCTGCCGGCAGCCCGTTGCTGGTGGCGTTCAACAGCTGGCTCGAGCAGTCTCCCGGCCATCAGGCCGCTTGGCAGCGGGTCAATGCCTTGCTTGGCGAACCCCTGGCCGATCTGCAGCAAGCCGAACAGCGCAACCCCGGCCAGTTGGCCATGGCCAGCCGCAGTTTGCGTGCCTTGCCGTCGCCGTCGCGGCGCAAAGCGCTGGGCGGCGGTCTGGCGATGTTGTTGCTGGGGCTGGGCGCCGGTGCAATTGGTAATCGGGTGGCGCCGCTGGGCGATTTGCTTGCCGACCTGCGCACCGGCACCGGTGAACGGCGTACCTTCACCCTGGCCGATGGTTCGCGCCTGTGCCTGAACGCACGCAGCGCAGTGGATGTGCGTTTCAGCGCCGGGCAGCGGTTGGTGCTGCTGCGCGACGGTGAGCTGCAAGCCAATGTGGCCACAGAACCGGGCCGACCCTTTATCGTCGCTACCCGCGAAGGCCAGGTGCAAGCCCTGGGCACGCGCTTTAGCGTGCGCCAGGAAGAGCGCCAGAGCCTGGTTTCGGTGCAACAGCACAGCGTCATGCTCAGCAGCGGCAGTGCGCCAGCCCAGCGCGTGGAAGAGGGCCAGGCCTTCCGTTTTGATGGCCACGGCAGCCAGCCAGTGGCGGCCTCACTGCGCACCCGTGCGAGCTGGGCCGATGGCCGCATCGATGTCCGCGACGAGCCTCTGGGCGAGCTGATCGAGGCCTTGCGCCCGTACCGCGCCGGGCTGTTGCGCATCAGCCCGCAGGCCGCACAGGTGCGCGTCTACGGCAGCTTCCCGCTGGATGACAGCGAGCGCACCTTGCGCTCCCTGGCCGAGACCCTGCCGATCCGGGTCGACAGCTTTGGCGGCTGGCTGACCCGTATCGATGTGATCTGAATAAAAATAATTTAGATTTCGCTGAGGGGGTTCGGTCACTGGCGTGTCCTCGTTATGGACAACAACCTCGAACGAGCCAACACCTCCATGCCCGACTCCATGATCCGCCCCAGCCTGCTGGCCCTTGCCATCGCCCTGGGCAGCAGTGCGCCGCTGTACGCGCAGGCGCAAACCGACAGCAGCGTCAGCGCCAGCCAGCGTTTTGATATCCCGACCGGGGACCTGGGCGAAGCCTTGAGCCACATTGCCCGCCAGTCCGGCCGAGTGCTGTCGGTCAAGCCGGCACTGTTGCAGGGCAAGCGCTCGGCAGCGGTCAGCGGTCAGTTCACTCCCGAGCAAGCGGCGACCCAGGCCCTCAATGGCAGCGGCCTTAATCTCAACATCACCGCCGGCGGCACCTGGAACCTCGTGCCGGCCGAGCAGAGCGGGGCGCTGGAACTGGGCCTGACCCAGATCGTTTCCAACGCCGGCGAAGATGCCTGGGGGCCGGTTCAGGGCTATGTGGCCAAGCGCACCGGCACTGCGACCAAGACCGATACCTCGGTGCTGGAAGTACCGCAGACCATCAACGTCATCACCCAGGATGAAATCAAGGCGCTCGGCTCGCAGACGGTCACCCAGGCCCTGCGCTACACCCCGGGTATCACCGGTGGTGGTTTCTCCGACCGGGTCGGGATTTTCGACGAGCCGACCTCCCGCGGTTTCAGCCCGACGCCGCTGTACCTGGACGGCCTGCACCTGCCTTATGGCGGCGGCAGTACTGGCGGTGCGCTGCAGATCGATCCGTACGCGCTGGAACGTATCGAGGTGATGAAGGGCCCGGCCTCGGTGCTCTATGGCCAGAACCAGCCAGGTGGCCTGATCAACATGGTCTCCAAGCGCCCGACCGTGACGCCGCTGCATGAAGTCAAACTCGGTGGCGGCAGCCAGGACCGGCGTTATGGCGCGTTCGACTTTGCCGGCCCGGTGGATGACCAGGGCGAGTACCAGTACCGCGTGACCGGCATGGGCCTGGACAAGAACGGCGAGGCCGACTACGTCGAACAGCAGCGCTACATGATCGCCCCGAGCCTGACCTGGAGCCCCAACGAGCAGACGCGCCTGACCGTTTACGGCCACTACCAGCGCGACAACGGCGTGCCGGAAGCCCAGGGCCTGCCGGCGGTGGGCACGGTGTTTGCCAGCCCCAATGGGCGGATCAAGCGCAGCCGTTTCATCGGCGAGCCGGGGGTCAACTCCTACGATCGCGAGCAGTACACCTTTGGCTATGAAGTCAGTCATGAGCTGGACGACGTCTGGACCCTCAAGCAGAACACCCGCTACGCCTACGTCGATGACAAATACCGGGCGCCGCTGCACGGCTACGCCTTCGTGCCCAACCCGGTCACCGGGGCCGACGACCAGAGCGCGATGACCCGCTACGGGGTCGACTGGGCCCAGCGCAACAAGGTGTTTGGCATCGATAACATGGCCCAGGCCAAGTTCAACACCTTCGACGTCGCCCACACCCTGTTGATCGGCGTTGATTACTACCACTCCAACTCCAAATTCCTCGGCCTGTACGACCGCAATCCGCCGGTCATCGACCTGTACAACCCGGTGTACGGCAAGCCAATGAACTTCGGCCAGCCGTTCAAATGGGACCGCAGCATCAATCAGACCGGCCTGTACGTGCAGGATCAGCTCAAGTGGGACAACTGGTTCCTGACCCTCGGTGGCCGCTACGACTGGGCCGAGGCCGATAACAAGGAGCCGATCGCTGGCACCCATACCACCGTCAAGGACGAGAAGTTCACCGGCCGCGCGGGGCTTGGCTATGCCTTCGACAATGGCGTGACGCCTTATGTCAGCTACTCCGAGTCGTTCCTGCCGCTGAGCGGCGCCGACTACGCGGGCAAGGCGTTCGAGCCGTCCACCGGCAAGCAGGTCGAGGCGGGTATCAAATACCAACCGCCTGGCCAGGACAGCTTCATTCAGTTGTCGGTGTACGAGATCAACCAGCAGAACATCCTCACCGCCGACGTCGGCAACCCCGGCTTCAACAGCCAGGTTGGCGAACTGCGCTCGCGTGGCGTCGAGCTTGAAGGCAAGGCCAACCTCACCGATAACCTGGGCCTGATCGCTTCGGTATCGCGCAACGACGTGGTTTACACCAAGGACAACGATGGCCGTGAAGGTCGTCATCCGTCGGGCACCCCGCCGATGACCGCATCGCTGTGGCTGGACTATCAGTTCACCGGTGATACCCCGATTGCCGGCCTGGGCATGGGTTTGGGTGCGCGTTATGTACGCGGCAGTGACGGCACCGATTTTGCCGATGGCCACTTCAGCATCCCGTCCTACACCGTGTACGACGGCATGGTCTCCTACGACTTGCAGCAGTCGCCATTGCGCCTGAAAGGGGTGAAGTTGCAGGTCAATCTGCAGAACCTGGAAGACAAGGTGTATGTCAGCCGTTGCACCAGCGACGTGGATTGCTACTACGGCGAAGGGCGGACCATTACCACTGACCTGACCTATAGCTGGTAAGACCGACTTGCCCGGCGATGGGCTGCCAAGCAATCCCTGCTAGCGACAAGCCAGCAACCACTGACGAAACCCGGCCACCTGCGGCCGTTCCAGTGCCGTCGCCGGGTACACCAGGTAATACGCCAGCTCACTGGCGATGCCCTGTGCAAAGGGCGTCACCAGCATGCCTTCATCCAGCTCCCGCTGCACAAAGCCGCGGCGCACCAGCGCCACGCCCAGCCCCGCCTTGGCCGCTTCAATCGCGCCGTTGCTGTCTACGAACAAGGTACCGCCACTGGCCTCCACCTGTGGCGCCCCGGCTGCATCCAGCCACATCCGCCAGTCGTGGCGGTGCTCATCGTGCAGCAGGTGCACGCTGGCAAGGTCGTTGGGTTGGTGCAGGGCGTGGATGTTGCGCAAGTGCGGGCTGCACACCGGCACCAGATCATCATCCAGCAAGCGTTCGGCGACCAGCCCGTCATAGCGGCCATAGCCATGACGCACCGCCAGGTCGATGCCGTCGCGGGCGAAATCCACCAGGCGCTTGCAGGCGCTGATGCGTACATCGACACCGCTCTGCTGCGCCTCGAAACCGCCTAGCCGTGGCAGCAGCCACTGTACGGCAAACCCGGGTGTGCAACTCAGCGTCAGTACCTGTTGTCTGCCGCGAGTAGTGAGGGCACTGGTGGCCTCACGAATCATGCGAAAGGCGCTGCGCAGGGTCGCGAAATAGTCCTCGCCCTCCGGGGTGAGGCTGAGGCTGCGCGGGCGGCGGACGAACAACTGCACGCCCAGGGCCGCTTCCAGTTCCTTGATCTGCAGGCTGACCGCACCGGGGGTGACGCACAACTCGCGGGCGGCAAGGGTGATACTGACATGCCGGGCGGCGGCTTCGAAGGCGCGCAAGGCGCTGAGTGAGGGTAGGGTCATGATGCTTTAATTCACCTCAATCATCTGGCGAAAAATGCTCGTTTGTCGTGGTGCTGGTGCCCATGAATACTGGCATTGAAGAGCTCCAGAGGCTGCCGATTGACCTTAGCAGAGCTCAATCTCGATCGCCCGTTTGAGGAGTTAGCCACGATGAACAAAGTCATGAGCCTGAGGGAGTGGGGCCTGTTGATTGCCCTGTCGATACTGTGGGGCGGTTCGTTCTTCTTCAATGGTATTGCCGTGAAGGAACTGCCGCCTTTCACCCTGGTGATGCTGCGCGTGGGGCTGGCGGCGCTGGTACTGCTTGCGCTGGTACGGCTGCTGGGGCTGTACATGCCGCGAGAGTGGCGGATCTGGCGGGCGTTTTTGGTCATGGGGCTGCTCAACAACCTGCTGCCATTCTGCCTGATCGTCTGGGGCCAGGCCCGCATCGGCAGCGGCCTGGCCTCGATCCTCAATGCCACCACGCCGCTGTTTGCGGTGATCGTTGCGCACCTGCTGACCGAGGACGAAAACATCAGCGTCAACAAGCTGGCCGGTGTTGCGCTGGGCTTTGTTGGAGTGGCGATCATGATTGGCTCGGCGGCTTGGTCCGGCCTGGACGGCAACCTGTGGGCACAACTGGCGGTGTTGGCGGCGGCCTTGTCATACGCCGTGGCCGGGGTTTACGGGCGGCGCTTCAAGGTCATGGGGGTGGCGCCGCTGATCACTGCCACCGGACAGATCAGTGCGTCGGCCATCTTGTTGGTGCCGCTGGCGTTGCTGATCGACCTACCCTGGAAGCTGGCCGCGCCAAGCCTGACAACCTGGGCGGCGGTGGCCGGTTTGGTGTTGCTTTCCACCGCGCTGGCCTATGTGGTGTTCTTTCGTATCCTGGCCACGGCCGGGGCGACCAACCTGATGCTGGTGACCTTCCTGATTCCGCTCAGTGCCATCGTGCTTGGCGTGCTGGTGCTGGGGGAGCGTCTGGAGACCAGGCACTTTATCGGTATGGGGCTGATTGCCCTGGGGTTGGCGGCGATCGACGGGCGCTTGCTGAAGTGGCGGCGGGTGGCGGTGGAGGATCCGGACAGTTTTATCGGCCGGGATATTTAGGTCGCAGTCAGCTTGCCCCGCGCTGCTGTGTCAGGCATCGCGCAACAGGTCATGGGCATCGAGCAACCGGTAGGCAATCTGCGGCTGGCGTTCCAGCGCCCGGCGGATCGCCGCCGGAATATTCTGCCGGGTCTTGCGGCACAACCCCGGCAGCTCCTCGATCTGAATGTTGATGCCGCGCATGGTCCGCACTTCATTGAAGCTCGGAGTGATCTGCACCCGAATGCCCAACTGCTCATACAAGCGTCGTTGCATGTGCTCCAGCTCCGACAGGCTCTGCAGGTTTTCCAGGCGTTCGAGCAGGCGCTTTTCTTCCTGGCGCGTCAGCAGCAGGATGCGCGGGTCCTGCAGCGTCTCGCGGCCGCAATCACAGGCGCCGGGCGGGCAGGGGGTGCGGGTGGGCAGGGTGGCGTTCATGCCTTGCAGCATAGCGAATCCAGCGCCCTCTGCCATGGGCTCGGTGCTGCGCTTTGTCGGTAGCGTATTTATCCGATACGCTCGCAGCCTTGAGGCCGCCGGACGTGTTTGAGCTGGCCGAATGTGTAGAGGAGTGAATCGCTCATGCTGGGACAGCAACTGCAACTGCAAAGCGTATTGACCGGCCGCGCCGTGCCTTATACCCGCCCGGGTTCAGCCAGCGCCATCGCCAAGGCCCCACGTGACGGCGAGGTGGCCGTGACCGAACTGGGCCTGGCCGGCGACGAGCAAGGCGACCTGCGGGTGCATGGCGGAATCGAAAAGGCCATCCATCACTATCCACGTGAACACTATGCTGCCTGGGCGGCGGAGCTGGGCGAACATCCCCTGCTGCAGGCACCGGGTGCTTTCGGCGAAAACCTCAGCACCTGTGGCTGGACCGAGCAGACCGTATGCCTGGGCGACCGTTTTCGCGCCGGCACGGCCTTGCTGGAGATCTCCCAGGGGCGCATGCCGTGCTGGAAGCTCAACGACCGTTTTGGGGTCAGGGACATGTCCCTGCGGGTGCAGCAAAGCGGTCGCACCGGCTGGTACTACCGGGTGCTGGAGGAGGGTGTGCTGGCCGCCGGGATGAGTATCGAGCTGGTCGCTCGGCCGCATCCGCAGTGGTCGGTGGCGCGCTTGTCGTCAGTGCTGTTCGACAAGCAGGTCGACCTTGAGGTCATTCGCCAGTGCCTGGAACTGCCGTTGGCTGCCTCCTGGCGCCGGACGCTTTCGCGGCGTCTGGAAAAGGCCGAAGTCGAGGACTGGGCACCGCGGCTGCAAGGGCCGGGCGTCGAAAGATCTTGAAAGGGGTTGGGCAACTAGTCAGTCGGCTTACCGCCGGACAAGCCCGCTCCTACAATGCAGGAGCGGGCTTGCCCCGCGATCGCAATCAGGCAGCCGTACCCAGCTTCTTCACCACCTGACCCTTGGCGGCCTGCTTGCGGCACGCTTCGCCAAAGGCCTGGAACATCTTCACCGAATCCGGGTTTTTCGCCGCTTGCCATTCCGGGTGCCATTGCACCGCGAAGAGGAAAGGCGACAGGCTCGGGGCGTGGATGGCTTCGACCAGGCCGTCTTCGGCGCGGGCCAGGGGCTCGATGCCTTCGCCGAGGGTTTTCAGGCCCTGGCCGTGCAGCGAGTTGACGCGGATTTCATCGCTCTGCAGCAGCTTGTGCAGCCAGCTGCCTCGCTCCAGTTTGACGCTGTGAACCGCGCTGTACTGCACATCGACCGGGTCGTCCGGGTTTTCCCGGTGGTCGTTGAAGCCTGGCTCGGCGTAGACCTTCTGGTAGATGTCGCCACCCAGGGCGACGTTGATTTCCTGCATGCCACGGCAAATGCCGAAGATCGGCAGGCCACGGGCGATAGCCAGTTGTACCAGCGGCAGGTCGAACAGGTCGCGGTCGCGGTCCTGGGCCTTGCCCGGGGTTTCGTTCTCCTGGCCGTACAGGGCCGGGTCGATGTTGCTGCCGGCGCCGGTCAGGTAAACACCGTCGGCCATGTCCAGGTAGGCTTCGAGGTCGTCGGTACCGCAGCAGGTTGGCACCAGCACAGGTACGCAACCGGCGTGTTCAACCAGCGGTACGATGTATTTGTGGGTCATGACCTGATAGTCGTGGCCTTTGCGCTCCTGGGAGCCCATGGTCATCAGCACGACGGGTTTGCGAGGGGTTTGATTCTTATTGCCAATGTTGCTGTTGGGCATATGTCACCTTGGGACAGGCGCAGCCTGTCATTATTGTGCAGGCGCGCTGCTGAAACCTTTGCGCTGCCTGAGGTTTCGAGCACTGCCGGTACGCCAAGCAAGGGGCTGTATCCGGTCGAAACCTGTCATATAGCTTGCCAGAGCCGTTTAATATGTCAAACGACTTCAGATTGCATGGGCGAAGCTTGAGATTGCCTGAATGCAATTATCGGCCTGCAGGCCCCGGTAACCGGCATGGCGCCTGCTGTGGCCAGTTCATTATATTGAACAAGGTCCGGTGAATGGCCGAAGCGGCGCCTGCGTGGCTTTGCTGCATCGCGCGGTTTCTCTTAAGCTGGCTGTCACCGATGACTACCAGCCTGAACCATGCCCACTCCAAGACCGTCCCTGACCCTGACCCTGCTGCAAGCCCGCGAAGCCGCCATGGCCTTCTTCCGCCCCTCGCTCAATGCCCATGGCCTGACCGAACAACAATGGCGGGTGATCCGCATCCTGCGCCAGCAAGGCGAACTGGAAAGCCATCAACTGGCCGAGCAGGCCTGCATCCTCAAGCCAAGCATGACCGGCGTGCTGGCACGCCTGGAGCGTGACGGCCTGGTGCGGCGCAAGAAGTCGACCCAGGACCAGCGCCGGGTGTTCGTGGGCCTGACCGAACAGGGCCAGCAGTGCTTCGTCGACATGAGCGAAGACATGGAGCACAACTATCAGCGCATCCTCGAACAGTTCGGCGAAGACAAACTGCAGGCACTGCTGGGCCTGCTCAACAGCCTGAAAAACATCAAGCCCTGAGCGCCGTTTTGGCGCACTGGCCGCTTGCTACCTATACTGTGCCCATCCGCAACAGCGTGCCGTCGTTGACCGGAGCCAGGCGTCTCTGTTCCCGTGGTCGTGACTTTCTGAAGTAGCAGGACGCGAGTCGTCAATTCTCAACGCTACAAGGGGTTGGATCATGGATATTGTCAGTCTGATCATTCAGGTTATTGCCGGTGTGGTGGGCGGCAACGCAGCCGGTATGAGCAAGCAGAGCATGGGCCCGCTACTCAACTCGATCTTCGGTGGAGTGGGTGGGGTGATTGTCGGGCAGATACTCGCAGCCTTTACCGGTGAACCCGGTGCGGCGGTGGCGGCGGGTGGCTCACTCGATCTGCCGGCGCTGATCAGCAGTATTGTCGGCGGCGGTGCCGGCGGCGCGGTGCTGGCCTTCATCGCCGGTTTTATAAAGTCGAAAATGCATACCCAGTAAGTAGTGACGGGGCGTGCCCCTGCTTGCAGGGGCACGCCTTGGCTCAGAAGTATTTGAGCCAGCCGATATCCCGGCGCCGGGCCTTGAGCCTGGCGAACCAGCGCACCGGCGGATAGAGCGCAATGCTCAAGACAATTGCCGTCAGCCACATCGCCCAGATCCCGTCGAAACCAAAGTAGCTGCCCTGGTTCAGGCCGAAGCAGGCGATGGCGATCAGGTACAGCAGCTTCAGCACATATAAATGCAGCAGGTAGAAGAACATCGGCGCTGCGCCGAACACGCTCAACACCTGTATCGCGCGGTTGCTTTGCAGGTGCTCGAAGCTGCGCAGCAGCAACACGCCGACTCCCAGGGTCAGGGCCAGGAACAGCAGCGACGGCGGGTATTTGGTGATGTTGAAAAAGCTCATCAGTGTGCGCAACGTGGTTTCGCTGACCTGCCACTGGGTCTCGCCGTAACCGTTGAACAGGCGCAGCAGCAGGAAACCGGCGAGGGCGCCGATGCCGGTTAGCAGCAACTTGCGTTGACGTGCCTGCCCATCCGCACCCCTGGCAAACCAGGGGGCCATGGCATAGCCCAGGGCAATCACGCCGATCCACGGCAGCAGTGGGTACGAGGTGCGCAGGCGCAAGCTGTCCGACACTTCGATCCAGCCGCGGTCATGCAAGATCGCCCAAGGGATGTGCATCGCCGAACCTGCAGCGAAGTGCAGCGGATCGAGCAGGTTGTGCCCGGCGACGATCAGCGCACCGAGCACCAGCAACAGCGATCGCGGCAGCCACACCAGGCCGGCCAGGGCGATCATGCTCAGGCCGATGGCCCAGATCACTTGCAGGTAGATCACCTTCGGCGGCAACTCCAGGGTCCAGGCCAGGCTGACCAGGGTGAACTCCAGCAACACCAGCACTAGGCCACGTTTGAACAGGAAGACCGAGACTGCGGCTTTGCCCTGGTGCTTTTCGCCGTACAGGTAGGCCGACAGGCCGGTGAGCAGGACGAACACTGGTGCACACAAATGGGCGAGGGTACGGCTGAGAAACAGCCAGGGGTCGGTGCTGGCGACGTCCATTGGGTCGCTGACCTGGCGGTGCAGGAAGAAGGTTTCGCGCACGTGGTCGAGCAGCATGAAGACAATCACCAGGCCGCGCAGGGCGTCGATGCAGAGCAGGCGTTGGTTGGCGGGTGGGGCGGTTGGCATGGGTGAGGTCGCTGGCGTGGAATTGCTAAGTTATTCGTTATAACATAACTAAAATGCCAGGCAATGAACAAGGGCTGCTGCGCAGCCCATCGCCGGCAAGGCCGGCTCCCACAGGATTGGCGCTGGTCTTGAGAGCTGCGCAGAACCTGTGGGAGCTGGCTTTGCCAGCGATGCAAGGCGAAGCCTTGCCCAACGGTCTTAGTGCAGTATCTGCGCCAGGAACCCCTTGGCCCGTGCGCTCTGCGGGTTGTTGAAGAACGCCTCGGGGCTGGCGTCTTCAATGATCTGGCCGCCATCGAGAAACAGCACCCGCTCGGCCACCTGGCGGGCAAAGCCCATCTCATGGGTGACGCAGAGCATGGTCATGCCGGTGTCAGCCAGTTTCACCAGCACGTCCAGCACTTCAGCGACCATCTCCGGGTCCAGCGCCGAGGTCGGTTCGTCGAACAGCATGATCTTCGGCTTCATGCACAGCGCCCGGGCAATCGCTACCCGTTGTTGCTGGCCGCCGGACAGCTGGCTGGGGTACTTGCCGGCCTGGCTTTCGATGCCCACCTTGTTCAGGTAGAAGCGCGCGCGTTCTTCGGCCTCCTTGCGCGACAGGCCGCGTACGCTCATGGGCGCCAGGGTGCAGTTGTCGAGCACGCTCATGTGCGGGAACAGGTTGAAATGCTGGAACACCATGCCGATTTCGCTGCGCACTTCAGCGGCCTGGCGGGTGGTCAGGGAAAGGTCGGTGTCGTTGACGCGGATGTTGCCCTGTTCGGCAATTTCCAGGCGGTTGATGCAGCGGATCAGCGTCGATTTGCCTGAACCGGAAGGGCCGCACAGGACGATGCGCTCACCCTCGCGCACGTTGAGGTTGATGTCGCGCAGCACATGGAAGGCGCCGTAGTGCTTGTTCAGGCCCTCGATGGTCACCACGACCTTGCGCGGGTCGGCCTGAGGGGCAGGGGTTGGGGTAGCAAGGCTCAGTGAAGCGGTCATGTTGTTATTCTCCCGCGATCAGTTGAAGCGGTCCGCGCGATAAGGCGCAGGATCGGTAAATGGCGTTTGGCCGGTGATCAGCTCCGCCAGCAGGCGGCCGGTTACCGGGCCCAGGGTCAGGCCGTGGTGGGCATGGCCGAAGTTGAACCACAGGCCCTTGTGGCGAGCGGCCGGGCCGATCACCGGGCGCATGTCCGGCAGGCACGGGCGGCGGCCCAGCCAGGGCTCGGCATCGACCCGCTCACCCAGCGGGAAGACCTTGCGCGCCAAGGCTTCGCAGCGCTGCAGCTGGATCTGGTTGGCGGCATCGGTGCTGGCGGCGAACTCGATGCCGGTGGTCAGGCGGATGCCCATGGCCATGGGTGCGAGCACGTAACCGCCCTGGGCATCGCAGATCGAATGCTTGAGCTCGGCGCCGTCACGGGCGCGGTAATGCATGTGATAACCGCGCTTGATCTCCAGCGGAATGCGATAACCCAGCGGCTTGAACAGCTCGGCCGACTGTGGCCCGAGGGCGACCACCACCTCGGGGGCGGTGATTGGCCCCTGGCGGCTGTCGACCTGCCACTCGCTGCCGATCTGGCGCAGGGTGCGGGCGTCGCCGTGGATGAACTGGCCGCCACGCTGCACGAACAGCGCCGCATAGCCGCGAGTCAGGCCGCCGGGGTTGCTGACGGTCTTGGGGTCGAGCCAGTGAATGCCGCCGACCACGTTGTCGCTGAGGTCCACTTCGCGCGCGTGCAGCTGCTGGCGATCGAGGATTTCGTATTTCAAGCCATAGGCCTGCAGCGCATGGGCGTCGGCCACGGCTTTTTTGTAAGCGTCTTCATTGCGGTACACCTCGATCCAGCCGCTGGCCTTGACCAGTTCGCCGAGGCCCGCTGCTTCGATCAGCGCGTCGTGCTCTTCGACGCAGCGCTGCACCAGCGGCAGCATGGCCTGGGTGGCCACGGCTAGGCCGGCTGGCGAAGAGTTTTTCCAGTACTTGAACAGCCACGGGCTGATCTTCGGCAGGTGGGTGAAGCTGTAGCGCACATCGGGCTGGCGGTTCAGGCCATAGCGCAAAAGGCTCGACAACTCGTGGGGGAAGGCATAGGGGATGACGCTGGAGCGCTCGATCAGCCCGGCGTTGCCGTGGCTGGTGCCGCTGCCAGGCTCTTGGCGGTCGATGAGGATCACCTTGCGCCCGCGTGCCTGCAAATGAAGGGCCGTGCAGACGCCGACGATGCCGGCGCCCAGAACGATGGTTTGACAATGCATTGGAACGGTCCTCACTAGCAGGCGATCAGCGCAGGTGGCGGCCCAGGCGGGCTTCTATGTGTTTCAGGCTGCGGCGCACGATCTCGACGATCAGCAGGTAGAGCACGGCGGCCCACAGGTAGATCTGGAAGTCGAAGCTGCGCGAGAACGCAAGCTTGGTGACCCCCATCAGGTCGTAGATGGTCACCAGCGAGGCAATGGCGCTGGCCTTGATCATCAGGATCAACTCGTTGCCCAACGGACCGATGGCAACGATCAAGGATTGCGGCAGGATCACCTTGAAGAAGGTGGTCGAGCGCTTCAGGCTCAGGGCCTTGGCGGCCTCGTACTGGCCGGGGGCGACCGCCAGCAGGCTGCCACGGAAGATCTCTGCCTGGTAAGCGGCGGTGTTGAGGGTGAAAGCCAGGACCGTGCAGTACCAGGCGTCGCGGAAGAACCACCAGAGGCCGACGTCCTGCCAGAAACCCTTGAGCGAACCCAGGCCGTAGTACAGCAAGAACAGCTGGGCCAGCAGTGGCGAGCCACGGAAGAAGTAGATGTAGCCAGCGCTCAGGCGTTGCAGCATCAGGTTGTTCGACAGCCTGGCCAGGGCCAGGAGCATGCCGAGCAGGGCACCGAGGGTGAACGACAGCGCCACCAGCTTGCCGGTGACCAGCAGGCCGTCGATAAAGCGCGGGCCGTAGCGTTCCAGCAGGTCGGGGTCGAGCACCAGCGCCAGCAATTGATCGAAGCTCATGTCCGTGCCCCCCGCAGATGGCGGCTGAAGTACCGCTCGATGAAAGTGAACACCCGTCCCGACAGCGCCGAGAACAGCAGGTAGCCCAGGCAGGCGACGCCATAGAAGAACATCGGCTCCTTGGTGACGCTGACCGCAAGATTGGTCTGGCGCATCAAGTCGACCAGGGAAATGGTCGACACCAGCGAGGTGTCCTTGAGCAGCGACAGCCAGTTGTTCGACAGGCCCGGCAGGGCAATGCGCACCAGTTGCGGGAACACCACCTTGCGAAAGGTGGTGGCCTTGCTCAGGCCCAGCGCGGCCGACGCTTCGTATTGGCCTTTGGCGACCGTTTTGAACGCGGCCAGCCAGATTTCGCTGGAGAATGCGGCGAACACCAGGCTGAAGGCGATCATCGCCGCCAGGAAGGTGTTGATCAGCACCTCGCCTTCATAGCCCATGGCCAGGAGGATTTTCTGCGCGGCGATCTGGCAGCCGTAGTAGATGATCAGCAGCGTGAGCAATTCCGGCAGGCCACGGAACACCGTGGAGAACACGGTGGCGGCAGCGCGCGGGAAGCGTTTGGAGGAGCGGGCGGCGAGGGCCACGCCCAGGCCCAGCGGCAAGCCGATGGGCAGGCAGGCCAGGGCCAGGGAAATGGTCACCAGGGCACCGGCCAGCAGGGCTTGGCCCCAGCCGCCGCTGGCGAAGGAAAGCAGTGACAGTTGTTCGAGCATGCTCAAACCCTCTCGCAAGACAGACACTCAGCCCCGTGGGAGCCGGCCTTGCCGGCGATGGCATCGACACGCAGTCAGTCAGTGCGCGGCGTCTGCATCGCTGGCAAGGCCAGCTCCCACAGGTCCCTCACAGGACGTGAGATTTACTGGTAGATATCGAAGTCGAAGTAACGACTGGCGATCTTCTGGTAGGTGCCGTTGGCGACAATTGCGTCCAGGGCCTTGTTCAGGCGCTCGCGCAGGGCTTCATCTTCCTTGCGCACGGCAATCGAGGCGTCGGCCTTGGTGCCGTTGACGTCGCCAAGGATCTTGCAGCAGTCCTTGCCGGCCTTGCCCAGCCATTCGGTCAGCGGAAACTTATCGGCAATCACCCCGTCCAGGCGCCCGGCGGCGAGGTCGGCGTTGGCTTCATCGAGGGTCGGGTAGAGTTTGACGTCGGCGCCGGCCTTGCCGTAGACGTCCTCGGCATAGATAGCCTGGGTCGAGGAGGATTGCGCACCGACCGTGTAGCCTTTGAAGTCGGTTTGCGCGTCGGTGATTTCACTGTCCTTGGCCACTGCCACCGACAACGGGGTCTTGTAGTAGTGGTTGGTGAAGGCGATCTTCTTGCGCCGTTCTTCGGTATTGATCATCGACGCCACCACCGCGTCGTATTTCTTCGCCATCAAGGCCGGGATGATGCCTTCCCAGTCCTGGGCCACCAGGGTGCATTCGACCTTCATCTGCTCACACAGGGCGTGGGTGATGTCGACGTCGAAGCCGTGCAGCTTGTTATCCGAATCGACGTAGTTGAATGGTGGGTAAGCGCCTTCGGTGGCGATCTTCAGGGTTTCGGCCTGGGCCATGGTCGAGCCGGCGAGCAGCAGGGCGCAAGCCCCTGCGAAGCGGATAACAGGTTTCATGACACACCTCGATCTGTTGTTGTTTGCACTCTTGCTATTGTTTGCTCGTTGACGTGTAGCCAACGAATTCGTTGTGTAGAGCTGCAGTTGCTTCCAAGCGCTTTTCAACATCCGGTCCTAGCTTCTTGCAGACCTCGTTGACCATCAGTTGTACCCACGACAGCATCGTCGCGGTGGACTCCCAGAACAGATTGAATTCGGTGGGGATGCGAAACACCTCACTGGCGTTGGCATCGGCCCAGTCACAAAAAGTGTCGGTAACCAGGGTTACCGGAATGCCTGCCGCATGCGCCTTGCGGCACAGGGTCAGGGCATGGCGGGAATAGCGGCGCGCCTCGAACACCACCAGGGCGCAATCGGCCGGAGTGCTGAGCAGTACCTCGCCAAAATGTCCGGCACTGCCATCGACCACCTGCACGCCATCGCGCAGGTATTGCAGCAGGTGGGCCATGCACTGGGCGATGCCGCGCTCGGTCTGAAAGCCGGCGACGAACACCTTGCGTCGCTGCGCCAGGCGCAGGCTGACGGTGTCCCACGCCGGGGTGCGGCTGTACTCGTAAACCCGCACCAGCGCGCCAACTTCCTGTTCAAGGCTGCGCGCAAGGCCGGCGGCATCCTTGCCGTGCTGCTGGCGAAATTCTTGCAGACGATCACCGACCAGCCACGGGCCTTCACCCAGATCGTCCTTGAGGTCATGTTTGAGGGCCTTGAGGTGCTCGTAGCCCAGCGAGCGGCAGAAGCGCCCGACACTCGACTCGCTGACGCCGATTTTGGCCGCAAGGCTGGCGGAGGTTTCGAAGGGCAGGTCGGTGAGGTGGGCGAGCATGTAGCTGGCGATCTTGCGCCCGGACGCTGCGGCGTTGTGCAGGCTGTGTTCCAGGCGCTGTTTGATCGGTTGGCTCACAGGGCGGCTCTCGAAGGCGGCGACACGTTGAAACAGAAAATGAATGTTTTCTGTCATCAAGTCAATATTTGACAGTTTGCTGTCACTGGGGGAAAGTCTGGCCATTGCCCATCGCTGTCGCCCATTCCAAATCCAATAAGGGAGCTTCAGATGTCCGCACGTCCCGACACTGCTGTCGCGCAGATTGCCTTTGCCGACCTGCAGGCCTTGTTGCAGCGAATTTTCCTCGGCCATGGTTGCAGTGCAGCGGTGGCCCAGGCCCTGGCCTTCAACTGCGCCAGCGCCCAGCGCGATGGCGCGCACAGCCACGGTGTGTTCCGTATCCCCGGGTATGTTTCGACCCTGGCCAGTGGCTGGGTCAATGGCCAGGCTGTGCCCGACGTCGAAGACGTTGCCAGCGGTTTTGTGCGCGTCGATGCCAACGGCGGTTTTGCCCAGCCGGCCTTGGCGGCGGCCCGTGCGCTGCTGGTAGAAAAGGCCCGCAGCGCCGGTATTGCCGTGCTGGCGATCCATAACTCGCACCATTTCGCGGCCTTGTGGCCGGACGTCGAGCCGTTTGCCGATGAAGGCCTGGTGGCCCTGAGCGTGGTCAACAGCATGACCTGCGTGGTGCCCCATGGCGCCCAGCAGCCGTTGTTCGGCACCAACCCGATTGCCTTCGCCGCACCGTGCGCCGGTAGCGACCCGATTGTCTTCGACATGGCCACCAGCGCCATCGCCCACGGCGATGTGCAGATTGCTGCGCGCAAGGGCGAACTGCTGCCTGAAGGCATGGGCGTCGACAACCAGGGCCAACCGACCCGCGACCCGCAAGCGATTCTCGACGGCGGCGCCTTGCTGCCGTTCGGAGGGCACAAGGGCTCGGCGCTGTCGATGATGGTCGAGCTGCTGGCGGCGGCACTGACCGGCGGCAACTTCTCGTTCGAGTTCGACTGGTCACAGCACCCGGGCGCGAAAACGCCCTGGACCGGCCAGTTGATCATCGTCATCGACCCGGCCAAGTCGGTGGGTAATCGCTTTGCCGAACGCAGCCGCGACCTGGTGCGGCAGATGCAGGCAGTGGGCTTGCAGCGCCTGCCGGGCGAGCGCCGCTTCCGTGAGCGTGAGCAGTCGATGAAGGAGGGGGTGACGCTGACAGTGGCGGAGCTTGAGCAGTTGCAGGGGTTGGCCCAATAGTGAACTTGAGCACGCTATCGCTGGCAAGCCAGCTCCCACAGGGTTTTTGCTGATCATTGTGGGCGCTGGCTTGCCAGCGATTACTGTGCACACGTGCACTGATCAGTTGCACCAAGGGTAATGTTCCTTGGCCCACAGTACAGGTATCCTCGACACGGCTTTTAGTCCGAATTGTCCTGACCCAAGGAGCTGTGCGCTGTGTTCAAACATGTCGATGCCTATGCCGGCGATCCGATTCTCTCCCTGATGGAGACCTTCAAGGCCGATCCGCGTGCCGCCAAGGTCAACCTGAGTATCGGCCTGTATTACGATGCCGCAGGCGTGGTGCCACAGCTGGCTGCGGTGCGCGAAGCCGAGCAACGCTTTGCCGCCCAGCCTCACGAAGCCTCGATGTACCTGCCGATGGAAGGCCTGAACAGCTACCGTCAGGCGATCCAGGCGCTGTTGTTTGGCGCCGCTCATCCTGCTGTCGAGAGCGGCCGTGTGGCCACCGTGCAGACCGTCGGTGGCTCCGGTGCGCTGAAAGTCGGTGCCGACTTCCTCAAGCGCTACTTCCCCGAGTCGCAGGTGTGGGTCAGCGATCCGACCTGGGACAACCACCGGGCGATCTTCGAAGGCGCAGGCTTCAAGGTCAACACCTACCCATACTTCGACCAGGCCAGCCGTGGCGTCGATTTCGACGGCATGCTCAGCACCCTGCAGGGGCTGCCGAGCAACAGCATCGTCCTGCTGCACCCGTGCTGCCACAACCCTACCGGGGTCGACCTGAGCCAGGCGCAGTGGCAACAGGTGATCGAAGTGGTCAAGGCGCGCAACCTGATCCCGTTCCTCGACATCGCCTACCAGGGCTTTGGCGAAGGCCTGGCCGAAGACGCCTATGCCATCCGCGAAGCCGCCCGTGCCGGTGTGCCGTGCCTGGTGAGCAATTCGTTCTCGAAGATCTTCTCGCTGTATGGCGAGCGGGTTGGCGGCCTGTCGGTGGTCTGTGATGACGCCGATACCGCGCAAAGCGTGCTTGGCCAGCTCAAGGCCACCGTGCGCCGCAACTACTCCAGCCCGCCAAGCTTCGGTGCCCAACTGGTGGCGGCGGTACTCGGTGATGCCGCGCTCAACGCCCAGTGGCAAGCGGAAGTGGAGCAGATGCGCCTGCGTATCCTCGACATGCGCCAGGCCCTGGTCGATACCCTGGCCGAACTGCTGCCGGGCCAGGACTTCCAGTTCTTCCTGCGCCAGCGCGGCATGTTCAGCTACACCGGCTTCAGCGTCGAGCAGGTGCGCCGCTTGCGTGACGAGTTCGGTGTGTACCTGATCGACAGTGGCCGGGTGTGCATGGCCGGCTTGCGTCCGGACAACCTGCAGCAGGTGGCCAAGGCCTTCGCTGCGGTTCAGTAAGCAGGCCCGTCGCGGGGCAAGCACATCGCGGGACAAGCCCGCTCCTGCCCCGCGATGCTTTTTGCCCAGGGTGCAACCACTCCTCGGCCAGGGCTTTGCAAGCGCAACCAAACGGCGCACAATCGCGCCCCTCTTTATATGGTTGAGGGGGGCGAAGCCTCTGTTTCGCCCCTCTCAGCCCTGTTACAGTCTTGCGAGTGGAGTTGCACCCGGATGAATGAGCAGGCCCCAAGCGTTGAACAACGCTTTGAATCAACCCCCGCCGCCCTCGGTAGCTGGGCCCGTCAGGACACCACCTGGATGCTGGGCCTGTTTGGCACGGCAATCGGCGCCGGGACCCTGTTCCTGCCGATCAACGCCGGCCTCGGCGGCTTCTGGCCACTGCTGGTCCTGGCGCTGCTGGCCTTTCCGATGACGTACTATGCGCACCGCGGCCTGACCCGCTTCGTGCTCTCCGGGCGCGATGGCGCCGACATCACCGACGTGGTCGAAGAGCATTTCGGCCTCAGCGCCGGAGCCCTGATCACGCTGCTGTATTTCTTCGCCATCTTCCCGATCCTGCTGATCTACAGCGTGGCGCTGACCAACACGGTCGGCAGTTTCATGGAGCACCAGCTGCACATCGAGCCGCCACCGCGCGTGGTGTTGTCCTTTGTGCTGATCCTCGGGTTGCTGGCCATCGTGCGCTGCGGCGAGCAGGCCACGGTCAAGGTCATGAGCTGGCTGGTCTATCCGTTCATCGTCGCCCTGGCGTTCCTGGCGGTGTTCCTGATCCCGCACTGGAGCGGCGGCATCCTCACTACCGCCACTGAAGTGCCTTCGGGTTCGGCGTTCCTGCACACCCTGTGGCTGGCGATTCCGGTGATGGTCTTCTCGTTCAACCATTCGCCAATCATTTCGGCGTTTGCCGTTGACCAGAAGCGTCGCTATGGCGTGCACGCCGACGAGCGCAGCGGGCAGATCCTGTGTCGCGCCCACCTGCTGATGGTGGCCATGGTGATGTTCTTCGTGTTCAGCTGCGTACTGACCCTGACCCCGGCGCAACTGGCCGAAGCCAAGGCGCAGAACCTGTCGATCCTGTCGTACCTGGCCAACCACTTCAGCAACCCGACCATCGCCTTTGCCGCGCCGCTGATTGCCTTCATCGCCATCGCCAAGTCGTTCCTGGGCCACTACATCGGTGCCAGCGAAGGCCTCAAGGGCCTGATCCTCAAGACCGGCAAGCGTCCGGGCGCCAAGGCCCTGGACCGCATGACCGCGGCCTTCATGCTGGTGATCTGCTGGATCGTCGCCACCCTCAACCCGAGCATTCTCGGCATGATCGAGACCCTTGGTGGCCCGGTGATCGCTGCGATCCTGTTCCTGATGCCGATGTACGCCATCCGCAAGGTGCCGGCCATGAGCAAGTACCGCGGGCAGATGTCCAACGTCTTCGTCGCCGCCGTGGGCCTGGTGGCCATCTCGGCGCTGGTTTACTCGCTGCTGAGCTGAGCCAATGGATTCGGGAGCCGGCAATCGGCTCCCGAGTGACTAAAAATTGTCCACAAAAGTTGTCTGGAAATTCAACAATTTAACATTGGCCCATAGGTAGACGGGCACTTTCATGCTTAACTCTGGTCCTTTACTCACCCCGCATAAGGACTTCGTTCATGGCTCAAGTGACTCTTAAAGGCAACCCGGTTCAGGTCAAAGGCGAACTGCCGAAAGTCGGCGCCAAGGCGCCTGCGTTTTCCCTGGTTGGTGCTGGCCTGGCCGACGTGACCCTGGCTTCCCTGGCCGGCAAGCGCAAAGTGCTGAACATCTTCCCAAGCGTCGACACCCCGACCTGCGCTACTTCGGTTCGCAAGTTCAACGCGCAAGCCAGCACGCTGAACAACACCGTTGTACTGTGCATCTCCGCTGACCTGCCGTTCGCGCAAGCGCGCTTCTGTGGCGCTGAAGGCCTGGAGAACGTGCAGAACCTGTCGCTGCTGCGCGGCGCCGAGTTCAAGGAACACTACGGCGTAGCTATCGCCGACGGCCCGCTGGCCGGCCTGACCGCCCGCGCCGTGGTGGTGCTGGATGAGAACGACAAGGTGCTGCACAGCGAGCTGGTTGGCGAAATCGCTGAAGAACCGAACTATGACGCTGCTTTGGCAGTCCTGAAGTAATAGCGACCCCGCCGGGGCTGCTGCGCAGCCCATCGCTGGCAAGGCCAGCTCCCACAATGCACCTGAGTACGCTGTTGCTGTGGGAGCCGGCCTTGCCGGCGATGAAGGCGACGCGATTATTGTTAATAATTGCTAAGAGTTGTTGCGGCCTGGCCCTCGTCCAGGCCGTTTTTATTTATAGTTCATTACTTTAGCTACGTAAGCTCAAGGTAAAGTGCCGGTAAAGGCGCTTTGCTTATCCGTCTTCAATGCTTATCGTTCAGCCTCCTCAAAAGAATTTTTTCCCGCACAATGGTCGATCAACCCATGCTTTCTCGTTCCCGTTCCTCCCGTCGCTGGCTTGTCGGCCTGCTGATCCTGCTGCTGGTCGCCGGCCTCGGCTGGTGGCTGTGGCCGTCGCCGGTCGCGCAAAAGGCCGCCGCTGCGCCGGGTGGCAAGGGTGGACGGCCGGGCTTTGGCGCGTTTGCAGGTCCCGTGCCGGTGCGGGTCGAGCCGGTGACAGTTGGCGACTTCCCGGTGTACCTCAAGGCCCTGGGCACGGTGACGGCGACCAACACGGTCAACGTGCGCAGCCGGGTCGGTGGCGAGCTGGTCAAGGTCAACTTCCAGGAAGGGCAGAAGGTCAAGGCCGGAGACCTGCTGGCCGAGATCGACCCGCGCAGCTACCAGATCGCCCTGCAACAGGCCGAAGGCACCCTGGCGCAGAACCAGGCGCAACTGAAAAACGCCCAGATCGACCTGCAGCGCTATCAAGGCCTGTACGCCGAAGACAGCATCGCCAAGCAGACCCTGGACACCCAGGCGGCGCTGGTCGGCCAGTACCAGGGGACGATCAAGACCAACCAGGCGGCGGTGGGCGACGCCAAGCTCAACCTCGACTTCACCCGCATCCGCGCGCCGATCAATGGCCGTCTGGGGCTGCGCCAGCTCGACGTCGGCAACCTGGTGGCGGCCAACGACACCACCGCGCTGGTGGTCATCACCCAGACCCAGCCTATCAGCGTGGCTTTCACCTTGCCCGAGTCGGAGCTCAACACCGTGCTGGCGCGCTACCGCAGTGGTGCACAATTACCGGTCGAGGCCTGGGACCGCAGCGATGCCAAGCAGCAGGCGGTTGGTGTACTGCGCAGCCTCGACAACCAGATCGACACCACCACCGGCACCCTGAAGTTCAAGGCCTTCTTCGAGAACCAGGACGAAGCGCTGTTCCCCAACCAGTTCGTCAATGTGCGGCTGCTGGCCGACACCCTGAAGGGCGTGGTGCTGGCGCCTTCGGCGGCAATCCAGTTCGGTACCGACGGCTCGTTCGTCTATGTCATGGAAGGCGACAACAAGGTGCGCATCCGCCAGCTCAAGCTGGGTGCCAGTGACGGCGACCTCACTGTGGTCAGCGAAGGCCTGGCCAAAGGCGAGCGGGTGGTGCTCGAAGGCACCGACCGCCTGCGCGATGGCAGCGACGTCGAAGTGGTTAACGACAGCGCCGACGTTCCCGTCACCCCAGGCCAGCACCTGCAGGGCCAGGACAACAAAGACGCTTCCGCCGCGACCGGCGTTCAGGGCAAGGCCGGCGCATGAACCTCTCGCGGCTGTTCATCCTGCGCCCGGTGGCGACCACCCTGAGCATGCTGGCCATCGTTCTGGCCGGCCTGATGGCTTACAAGATGCTGCCGGTGGCGGCGTTGCCCCAGGTCGATTACCCGACCATCCGGGTCATGACCCTTTACCCCGGCGCCAGCCCCCAGGTGATGACCAGCGCGGTCACCGCACCCCTTGAGCGTCAATTCGGGCAGATGCCCGGCCTGACCCAGATGGCCTCGACCAGCTCCGGCGGTGCCTCGGTGCTGACCCTGCGCTTTAGCCTGGACATGAACATGGACGTCGCCGAGCAACAGGTGCAGGCGGCGATCAATGCCGCCAGCAACCTGCTGCCCAACGACCTGCCGGCGCCGCCGGTGTACAACAAGGTCAACCCGGCCGATACCCCGGTGCTGACCCTGGCGATTTCGTCGAAAACCATGCCGCTGCCCAAGCTCAACGACCTGGTCGACACCCGGGTGGCGCAGAAGATTGCCCAGATCGGCGGCGTCGGCATGGTCAGCATCGCCGGCGGCCAGCGCCAGGCGGTGCGAATCAAGGTCAACCCCGACGCCCTGGCCTCGGCCGGGCTGAACCTGGCCGACGTGCGCACCCTGATCGGCGCCTCCAACGTCAACCAGCCCAAAGGCAACTTCGACGGCCCGACCCGGGTCTCGATGCTCGACGCCAACGACCAGCTGCGTTCGCCCGAGGAATACGCCAACCTCATCCTCGCCTACAAAAACGGTGCGCCGCTGCGCCTGAAGGACGTCGCCGAGATCGTCGACGGCGCCGAGAACGAACGCCTGGCCGCCTGGGCCAACCAGAACCAGGCGGTGCTGTTGAACATCCAGCGCCAGCCCGGGGCCAACGTCATCGAAGTGGTCGACCGGATCAAGGCCATGCTGCCGTCGATCACCGACAACCTGCCGGCGGGCCTGGACGTCAGCGTGCTCACCGACCGCACCCAGACCATCCGCGCCTCGGTCAAGGACGTACGCCACGAGCTGTTGATCGCCATTGCCCTGGTGGTCATGGTCACTTTCGTGTTCCTGCGCCGCTTCAGCGCCACCCTCATTCCCTCGGTGGCCGTGCCGCTGTCGCTGATCGGCACCTTTGCGGTCATGCACCTGGCCGGCTTTTCGATCAACAACCTGACCCTGATGGCCCTGACCATCGCCACCGGCTTTGTGGTCGACGATGCCATCGTCATGCTGGAGAACATCTCGCGGCATATCGAGGAGGGCGAGACGCCGATGCAGGCCGCGCTCAAGGGCGCCCGGCAAATCGGTTTCACCCTGATCTCGCTGACGTTCTCGCTGATTGCGGTGCTGATCCCGCTGCTATTCATGGCTGACGTGGTCGGCCGGCTGTTTCGCGAGTTCGCCATTACCCTGGCGGTGGCGATCCTGATTTCCCTGGTGGTGTCGCTGACCCTGACGCCGATGATGTGCGCACGCTTGCTCAAGCGCGAGCCCACGATCGAGGCGCAGGGCCGTTTCTACCGGGCCAGCGGCGCCTGGATCGACTGGATGATCGACTACTACGGCCGTGGCCTGCAGTGGGTGCTCAAGCACCAGCCGTTGACCCTGCTGGTGGCGGTGGCAACCCTGGGGCTGACCGTGCTGCTGTACCTGATGGTGCCCAAGGGCTTTTTCCCGGTGCAGGACACCGGGGTGATCCAGGGCATTTCCGAGGCGCCGCAGTCGGTGTCGTTCACTGCCATGAGCCAGCGTCAGCAGGAACTCAGCGCGGTGATCCTCAAGGACCCGGCGGTACAGAGCCTGTCGTCCTACATCGGCGTCGATGGCGACAACGCCACCCTCAACAGTGGCCGCCTGCTGATCAACCTCAAACCCCATGGCGAGCGAGACCTTACCGCTGCCCAGGTGATTGCCCGGCTGCAGCCGCAGGTCGACAAACTGCTCGGCATCCGCCTGTTCATGCAGCCGGTGCAGGACTTGAGCATCGAGGACCGGGTCAGCCGCACCCAGTATCAGTTCAGCCTGTCATCGCCCGATGCCGAGTTGCTGGCGCAGTGGAGCGGCAAACTGGTCGATGCCCTGCAGCAGCGCCCGGAGCTTGCCGATGTTGCCAGCGACCTGCAGGACAAAGGCCTGCAGGTGTTCCTGGTGATCGACCGCGACGCCGCCAGCCGCTTGGGCATCAACGTCGCCGACATCACCAATGCCCTGTATGACGCCTTCGGCCAGCGGCAGATTTCGACCATCTACACCCAGGCCAGCCAGTACCGCGTGGTGCTGCAGGCCGAGGCGGCGTCGAGCATCGGCCCGCAAGTGCTTGAGCAGATTCACGTCAAGGCCAGCGACGGCGGCCAGGTACGGCTGTCGAGCCTGGCGCGCATCGAGCAGCGCCAGGCGCAACTGGCGATTGCCCATATCGGTCAGTTCCCGGCGGTGATGATGTCGTTCAACCTGGGCCAGGGTGTGGCCCTCGGTGAAGCGGTCAAGGTCATCGAGCAGGTGCAGCAGGACATCGGCATGCCGGTGGGCGTGCAAACCCGCTTCCAAGGCGCGGCCGAAGCCTTCCAGGCCTCGCTGTCGAGCACCTTGCTGCTGATCCTGGCGGCGGTGGTGACCATGTACATCGTGCTCGGTGTGCTCTACGAGAGCTACATCCACCCGGTTACCATCCTTTCGACCTTGCCGTCGGCGGCGGTGGGGGCTTTGCTGGCATTGATCCTCTCGGGCAATGACCTGGGCATGATCGCCATCATCGGTATCATTTTGCTCATTGGTATCGTCAAGAAGAACGCGATCATGATGATCGACTTCGCCCTGGAGGCCGAGCGCAACCAGGGCATGGCGCCCGAGGCGGCGATCTACCAGGCGGCGCTGCTGCGCTTCCGGCCGATCCTGATGACCACCCTGGCGGCGCTGTTCGGCGCCATCCCGCTGATGCTCGCCACCGGTTCCGGCGCCGAACTGCGCCAGCCGCTGGGCCTGGTCATGGTCGGTGGGCTGCTGGTCAGCCAGGTACTGACGCTGTTCACGACGCCGGTCATCTATTTGTACTTCGATCGGTTGTCGCGGCGCTGGCGCCGCGAGCCTGATGCCGTGGTGCAGGCCAAGCCATGAACCTGTCCGCGCCCTTCATCGCCCGCCCAGTGGCGACGATGCTCCTGAGCCTGGCGATCATGCTGCTCGGTGGCGTCAGTTTCGGCCTGTTGCCGGTGGCGCCGTTGCCGCAGATCGAATTCCCGGTCATCGTCGTCCAGGCCAACCTGCCGGGCGCCAGCCCCGAGGTCATGGCCTCGACCGTGGCCACGCCGCTGGAACGCTCCATGGGCGCCATCTCCGGGGTCAACACCCTGACCAGCAGCTCTAGCCAGGGCTCGACCCGGGTGATCCTCGGCTTCGACCAGGGCCGTGACATCGACGCGGCGGCGCGCGAAGTGCAAGCGGCGATCAATGCCTCGCGCAACCTGCTGCCCAGCGGCATGCGCAGCATGCCGACCTACAAGAAGTTCAACCCGTCGCAAGCGCCGATCATGGTCCTGGCGCTGACGTCCAGCGTGCTGCAAAAGGGCCAGTTGTACGACCTTGCCTCGACCATCCTGTCCCAGAGCCTGTCCCAGGTGCCGGGGGTAGGGGAGGTGCAGATCGGCGGCAGTTCGCTGCCAGCGGTGCGTGTCGAGCTCGAACCGCAGTTGCTCAACCAGTATGGCGTGGCCCTCGATGACGTGCGCCAGACCATCGCCAATGCCAACCAGCGCCGGCCCAAGGGCTTTATCGAGGACGGCCAGCGCAACTGGCAGGTGCAGGCCAACGACCAACTGGAGAAGGCCAAGGACTACGAGCCCCTGGTGATTCGCTACCAGGACGGCGCGGTGCTGCGCCTGAGCCATGTGGCCAAGGTCAGCGACGCGGTGGAGAACCGCTACAACAGCGGCTTTTTCAATGACCAGGATGCGGTGTTGCTGGTGATCAACCGCCAGACCGGCGCCAACATCATCGAGACCGTGAACAAGATCAAGGAGCAACTGCCGGCCCTGGAGTCGCTGATGCCCGCCAGCGTCAAGCTGGACGTGGCCATGGACCGCTCGCCGGTGATCAAGGCGACCCTCAAGGAAGCCGAGCACACCCTGATCATCGCCGTGGTGCTGGTGATCCTGGTGGTGTTCCTGTTCCTTGGCAACCTGCGCGCCTCGCTGATCCCGACCCTGGCGGTGCCGGTGTCGCTGGTTGGCACCTTCGCGGTCATGTACTTGTGCGGCTTCTCGCTGAACAACCTGTCGCTGATGGCCCTGATCCTCGCCACGGGCCTGGTGGTCGACGATGCCATCGTGGTGCTGGAGAACATCTCCCGGCATATCGACGAGGGCGTGCCGCCGATGCGCGCCGCGTACCTGGGCTCCAAGGAAGTCGGCTTCACCCTGCTGTCGATGAACCTGTCGCTGGTGGTGGTGTTTGTCTCGATCCTGTTCATGGGCGGCATCGTCGGTTCGCTGTTTCGCGAATTCTCCATCACCCTGGCGGTGGCGATCCTGGTGTCGTTGCTGGTGTCCCTGACCCTCACGCCGATGCTCTGCGCGCGCTGGCTCAAGGCCCAGCCGAAGGGCGAGCAGACCCGCCTGCAACGCTGGAGCGAGCAGCTCAACCAGCGCATGATGGCCGGTTACGGGCGCAGCCTGGACTGGGTCATGCGCCATCGGCGCCTGACCCTGCTGAGCCTGTTGGTGACCATTGCGGTCAACATCGCCCTGTATGTGGTGGTGCCCAAGACCTTCCTGCCGCAGCAGGACACCGGCCAATTGATGGGCTTTGTCCGCGGTGACGACGGCCTGTCGTTCCAGGTGATGCAGCCGAAGATGGAAATCTACCGCCGTGCCTTGCTCGCCGACCCTGCGGTGCAAAGCGTGGCCGGCTTCATCGGCGGCAACAGCGGCACCAACAACGCCATGGTGCTGGTGCGCCTCAAGCCGATCAGCGAGCGCAAGGTGTCGGCGCAGAAGATCATCGAGCGCCTGCGCAAAGAGCTGCCCAAGGTGCCCGGCGGGCGGCTGTTCCTGATGGCCGACCAGGACCTGCAGTTCGGCGGTGGCCGCGACCAGAGCAGCTCGCAGTTCCTCTACACCCTGCAAAGCAGCGAGCTGTCGGCCCTGCGCGAGTGGTACCCGAAGGTGGTCGCTGCGTTCAAGACCCTGCCGGAGCTGACCGCCATCGACGCCCGCGAGGGCGGCGGTACCCAGCAGATCACCCTGGTGGTCGACCGCGAACAGGCCAAACGCCTGGGCATCGACATGAGCATGGTCACCTCGGTGCTCAACAACGCCTACAGCCAGCGGCAGATCTCGACCATCTACGACAGCCTCAACCAGTACCAGGTGGTGATGGAGATCAACCCCAAGTACGCCCAGGACCCGCGGACCCTGGAGCAGGTGCAGGTGATCACCG
Organism: Pseudomonas sp. SBB6; assembly: GCF_024213215.1. Taxonomy (NCBI): domain Bacteria; kingdom Pseudomonadati; phylum Pseudomonadota; class Gammaproteobacteria; order Pseudomonadales; family Pseudomonadaceae; genus Pseudomonas; species Pseudomonas sp. SBB6. The sequence goes on from NZ_JANAVH010000005.1 coordinate 288,488, forward strand.
CCGACGGCACCCGGGTGCCGCTGGCCACCTTCGCCCACTACGAGAACAGCCTGGCCGACGACCGCGTCAGCCACGAGGGCCAGTTCGCCTCCGAGAGCATCAACTTCGACATCGCCGAAGGCTACAGCCAGGACCAGGCCATGGCCGCGGTCGAGCGGGCGGTGGCCAAGGTCGGCCTGCCCGAGGACGTGATCGCCAAGCTCGGCGGCACCGGTGACGCCTTCGCCGAAAGTCAGAAGGGCCAGCCGTTCATGATCCTCGGCGCCTTGCTCGCGGTATACCTGGTGCTGGGCATTCTCTACGAAAGCTACATTCACCCCCTGACCATCCTCTCGACCTTGCCATCGGCCGGGGTAGGGGCCTTGCTCACGCTGTACGTGGTCGGCAGCGAGTTCAGCCTGATTTCTCTGCTCGGGCTGTTCCTGCTGATCGGCGTGGTGAAAAAGAACGCGATCATGATGATCGACCTGGCCCTGCAGCTGGAGCGCCATGAGCACCTGAGCCCGGAGGCATCGATCCGCCGCGCCTGCCTGCTGCGTCTGCGGCCGATCCTGATGACCACCCTGGCGGCCATCCTTGGCGCCTTGCCGCTGCTGCTCAGCCATGCCGAGGGCGCCGAGATGCGTCAACCGCTGGGCCTGACCATCATCGGCGGGCTGGTCTTCAGCCAGATCCTCACGCTTTACACCACCCCGGTGGTCTACCTCTATCTGGACCGCCTGCGCCATCGCTTCAACCGCTGGCGCGGCGTGCGTACCGACGCTACTTTGGAAACCCCGCTATGACCCGACGTCCGTTTCTTTCCGACCGTTCGCTGCAGCCGTTGCTGGCCGCCCGCGGCTCGCGCCTGCTGGCCTGCGCGCTGAGCCTGGCAATGCTCAGCGCCTGTACCCTGAGCCCGGACTACCACCGGCCGGAAACCCCGGCGCCGGTAGCGTTCAAGCACGCCGAAGGCTGGACCCAGGCCAACCCCTCGGACGCCATCGCCCGCGGTGCCTGGTGGGAGTTGTACGGCGATGCCCAGCTCAATGGCCTGGTCGAGCAGCTCAATGCCAGCAACCAGACCGTCGCCCAATATGCAGCCCAGTACCGCCAGGCCCAGGCCCTGGTGCGCAGCGCCCGTGGCGCACTGTTCCCAAGTCTAGACCTGTCGGCCGGCAAGACCCGCTCCAGCCAGGGCACCGGCAGCTCAAGCTCGAGCCTGAGCAATAACAGCAGCGGCATCCGCAACACCTACAGCACCCAGTTGGGGGTGAGCTGGGAAGCCGACCTGTGGGGCAAGCTGCGTGACGGCCTGGCCGCCAACCAGGCCAGCGCCGAGGCCAGCCTCGCCGACATGGCGGCGATCCGCCTGAGCCTGCAATCGGAGCTGGTGCAGAGCTACCTGCAGTTACGGGTGATCGACGAGCAGAAACGCCTGCTCGAGGCGACGGTCGAGGCTTACGAACGTTCACTGAGAATGACCGAGAACCAGTACCGTGCCGGGGTCTCGGGTAAGGAAGCGGTAGCCCAGGCGCAGACCCAGCTGAAAAGCACCCAGGCCGACCTGATCGACCTGGTGTGGCAGCGCGCGCAACTGGAAAACGCCATCGCCGTGCTGCTGGGCAAGGCGCCGGCCGAGTTCGCCCTGGCCGACAGCAAGGCCATCCCGGCGCTGCCGCAGGTGCCAGTGGCCTTGCCCTCGCAGTTGCTCGAGCGCCGCCCGGACATCGCCAAGGCCGAACGCAATGTGATGTCGGCCAATGCCAGCATCGGCGTGGCCCGTGCCGCCTACTTTCCGGACCTGACCCTGAGCATGAGCGGCGGCTACAGCAGTAGCAGTTTCAGCGACTGGATCAGCCTGCCGAACCGCTTCTGGTCGGTCGGCCCGCAACTGGCCATGACCCTGTTCGACGGCGGCCAGCGCGCCGCCGAAGTCGACCGCAGCGAAGCGGTCTACGACCAGACCGTGGCCCAGTACCGCCAGACCGTGCTCGACGGCTTCAAGGAAGTGGAAAACTACCTGGTGCAGCTCAAGGTCTACGAAGACGAATCTCGGGTGCGCAGCGAAGCCCTGGCCTCGGCCCGCGAATCCCTGCGCCTGACCAACAACCAGTACAAGGCCGGGCTGATTGCCTACCTGGACGTGGTCAACGTGCAGACCACCGCCCTGAGCAACGAGCGCAGCGTGCTCAACCTGCTGCAGGGGCGGCTGGTGGCCAGCGTGCAGTTGATCGCGGCGTTGGGCGGTGGGTGGGACTCACAGGCAGCGTTTGCTGGGCAGAATGACTGATATAAATCGTTATAAAACAAATAGATAGAACCTGTTGTTAATGTCATTTATTCGGTTAAGAGGCTTTCGGTGCAGATTGCACTAATTTCTGTTGTTAGACTTTAGAAATATCTCTTAACTTGTTGTTTTATAAGAAATTTCTATTCTATAAACTGCCTGGGTGGCGATGATTTGCTATTGCCATCTTCTACCGAAAACTCCGTGCGTTTCGCCAAAGGTTGAGTACAATCATCGGCTTTTACCCGGGCCTTGCCAGTGCCCGGCCTACGGGTTGTGGAAGGCCTCATGCTGATCGGTAGTTACTCCTCTTCGCTGGTATTGATTTCGCTGTGTGTGGCCATCCTTGCTTCGTATACCGCCCTGGACCTGACCGGCCGGATCACCACGGCCAAGGGCCGTGCGGTGTACCTGTGGATCTGCGGCGGGGCCCTGGCCATGGGGACCGGAATCTGGTCGATGCACTTTATCGGCATGCTCGCCCTGAGCCTGCCGATCGAGCTGGGCTATGACATTACCCTGACCCTGTTGTCGCTGCTGATCGCCGGGCTGTCGTCGGGCTTTGCCCTGTGGCTGGTCAGCCAGCCGACCTTGCCCTGGCCGCAACTGGGGTTCGGTGCGCTGATCATGGGCAGCGGCATCAGCTGCATGCACTACACCGGCATGGCGGCGCTGCGCATGGCGCCGGGCATCGACTACGACCCCGCGCTGTTCAGCGCCTCGTTGCTGATTGCCGTCGGTGCTTCGGCGGCGGCGTTGTGGATCGCCTTCCGCCTGCGCCAGCAAACCCTGTACGTGCGGCAGATTCGTGGCGGCGCGGCGATCATCATGGGCATGGCGATCGTCGGCATGCATTACACCGGCATGGCTGCGGCGAACTTCCCTGAAGGCAGCTACTGCGGGGTGCTGGGCAAGGGCCTGAGTGGCAACGGCCTGGATTACCTGGTGCTGATCACTACCCTGGCGGTGCTGGCCGCAGCCTTGCTGACCTCGGTACTGGATGCCCGCCTGGAAGCCCGTACTGCCGAGCTTGCGCGCTCGCTGACCCTGGCTAACCAGGAGCTGACCCAACTGGCCCTGCATGACACGCTCACCGGCCTGCCGAACCGTACGCTGCTGGCCGACCGTATCGAGCAGGCGATCAGCAAGGTGGCCGAGCAGGGGGGTTGTTTCGCCCTGATGTTCATCGACCTGGACGGCTTCAAGCCGGTCAACGACGCCTTCGGCCACCATATGGGCGACCAGTTGCTCAAGGAAGTCGCCCTGCGCCTGCGCGGCCATCTGCACAGCCAGGACACCCTGGCGCGAATCGGCGGCGATGAGTTCGTGCTGCTGGTCGACTTGCAGGAAGCCGATGACGCCGTGGGCGTGGCGGCCAAGCAGGTCAACCTGGTTTCGCGCAGCTTTCGCGTCGCCGAGCAGAACCTGCAGATTTCGGCGAGCATCGGTATCGTCCTGTACCCGGGCAATGGCATCGACCAGCATGAGCTGCTGCGCAACGCCGACGCGGCCATGTACCACGCCAAGAGCGCCGGCAAGAACGGCTACAGCTTCTTTGACGTGTCGATGAACAGCAACGCGCGTCTGCAACTGCAGCTGCTGCAGGATTTGCGCGTGGCCCTGGAGCAGGGTCAGTTCCGCCTGTATTACCAGCCCAAGTTCGATGCCCACAACTGCCAGCCGATCGGCGCCGAGGCGCTGCTGCGCTGGGAGCACCCGCAGCATGGCCTGATGCTGCCGGACCGCTTTATCGTCCAGGCGGAGAAGACCGGGCTGATCATCCCGATCGGCGAGTGGGTGTTGGATGAGGCCTGTCGGCAGATGCGCATCTGGATCGATCAGGGCCACAGCAACTGGCGCATCGCCGTGAACCTCTCGGCCATCCAGTTCTGTCACACAGGGCTGGTCGAGAGTGTGGCCAAGGTCCTGGCGCGGCATCAGTTGCCGGCCAACAGCCTGACCCTGGAAATCACCGAAACCACCGCCATGCGCGACGCCGACGCCAGCATGCAGGTGCTGCAGCGGCTTTCGGACATGGGCGTGGACCTGTCCATCGACGACTTTGGTACCGGCTATTCGAGCCTGATGTACCTCAAGCGCCTGCCGGCCAACGAGCTGAAGATCGACCGAGGCTTCGTTCGTGACCTGGAGCAGGACAGCGACGATGCCGCCATCGTCTCGGCAATCGTCGCCCTGGGCCAGGCACTGGGCCTGCGGATTGTTGCCGAAGGGGTCGAGACCGATCGCCAGCAGAGCTTCCTGACCCGGCTGGGGTGTGACTCGTTGCAAGGGTATCTGCTCGGCCAGCCACAGCCGGCCGATCGCTTCATTGCCGATATCGAGCGAGGGCGCGAGCCCCTGGCCGCCAGCTGATCAGCCAGCGGCGCGCAGGTTGCAGAACGGCTGGAAGGCGTCGAGTTCGGCCTCCACCGCCTCGATGATGCGTTCGACGTCAGCCGCAGGCATCAGCGTGGCGCAGGGAATGCCGGCAACCGCCAGCAAGGTTTCGCCGGTGGCCCGGTCGAACAGGCGCGCCACCATGCTGCGTGGGGCATCCATGCTGGCCTCGAAGCCCAGCGGATGAAAATGCCAGCGCATCATCTGGCAGGCGTTGGGGAACGTCAGCTTGTTCATGCCGGCCTCCGTGTACGGTGAACCTCACGCAAGAGTGGGCGGGTCGGTGGGACCCGGCGGGAAACCTAACCATAGCATCACTGGCGCCAGTGTCCGGCGCCGATCATGACGGTTTCCCGATTGTTTGATCCAGGTCACGTTCACTTGAGGGCAGGGCGGACACTTTCCCTTTCCCGGCAAACGTTTGCCGACAATATTTCCCCCCGTGCGGTCGCGCTGTTCTGCTATTTTTACCGGCAGTCGGCTGGGATGCTTGCCAGGGAGTTTCAGACCAATGGCGCGTCCGGGTTCAGTCAAGGAGACCGTCCATGCGTTATTCCGCGCTCACCCAACGTATCGCCGGTGACGGTGCTGCAGCCTGGAACATCCACTACCGTGCCGTCGAACTGCAAGGCCAGGGCCGGGACATCATCCTGCTGTCGATTGGCGATCCGGATTTCGATACGCCTCGGCCGATTGTCGATGCCGCCATCGACAGCCTGCGCGCTGGCCATACCCATTATTCCGATGTGCGCGGCAGCGAAGCCTTGCGCCGTGCCATTGCCGCTCACCACACCCGTCATAGCGGGCAGCCGGTCGACCCGCTGGAAGTGGTGGTGCTGGCCGGGGCGCAATGTGCGCTGTATGGCGTGGCCCAGTGCCTGTTCGATCCGGGCGACGAGGTGATCGTCGCCGAGCCCATGTATGTGACCTACGAGGCGGTGTTTGGCGCCTGCGCAGCCAGGGTGGTACCGGTGCCGGTGCGCCCGGAGCAGGGCTTTCGGGTCGACGCCGATGACGTCGCTCGGCTGATTACCCCGCGCACTCGCGCGTTGCTGCTCAATAGCCCGCACAACCCCTCCGGCGCCAGCCTGCCCAAGGCCACCTGGCAGCGCCTGGCGCACCTGTGCATCAAACACGACTTGTGGCTGATCTCCGATGAGGTCTACAGCGAGCTGCTGTTTGAGGGCGAGCATTTCAGCCCGGCTAGCCTGCCGGGCATGGCCGAGCGCAGCGCGACCATCAACAGCCTGTCCAAGTCCCATGCCATGTCCGGTTGGCGGGTCGGTTGGGTGATCGGCCCGCAGCTGTTGACCGAGCACTTGAGCAACCTGGCCCTGTGCATGCTCTATGGCCTGCCGGACTTTATCCAGAACGCCGCCCAGGTGGCCCTTGAGCAAGACCTGCCCGAGGTGCGGCAAATGCGCGACACCTACCGCGAGCGGCGTGATCGGGTCTGTGCCAGCCTTGAAGGCTGCCCGGGCATCCGCGTGCACAAGCCCGATGGTGGCATGTTTGTGATGGTCGATATCCGCGAGACCGGCATTGGCGCCCAGGCTTTTGCCGAGCGCCTGCTGGAGGAGCATGGGGTATCGGTGCTGGCCGGCGATGCCTTCGGCCCCAGCGCCGCCGGGCACCTGCGTTTTGGCCTGGTGCTCGACAGCGAGCGCCTGGAGCAGGCCTGCCAGCGCATTGCCCGCTGCGCCGCCCAGGTGCTCGAAGGCGTGCCGTCAGTTCAGCAGGCCGGCGGCAATATTGATGGTAAAACCCAGAATCGCGGTGTTGAAAACGAAACCTACCAGTGAGTGGGCCAGGACGATGCGGCGCATCTGCCGGTCGGCCACGCCCACGTCCGAGGTTTGCACGGCGACGTTGAGGGTGAAGGAGAAATAATGAAAATCCCAGTAATCGGGGTTCAGCTCGCCATCGGCAAAGCGCAGTAGCGGCTCCTTGCTGCCGGCGGTGTAGAACAGCCTGGCGTAGTGCAGGCTGAAAATCATGCCGATCATCAGCCAGGAGCCGGCGACGGTGAAGCCGGTGTAGACGTAGTGCAGCATCTGCGGGCCGCCGACAAGACCACGGCTGGCGGCCAGTTGCAGGGTCACTGCGGCGAGACTGGCGATCGCCGCGATGCTGACGGTGAACAGCACCAGCCCCGCGTTTTCATCCTCGATGCAGGCCACTTCGCGCACCTTCTCGGGGCTTGCGCGCAGCGTCAGCCACAGCACCAGCAGCAGGTACAGCCAGACACCGATGTTCCAGCCGGTGAGGATGTGCTGGACCAGGCCATCGGCCGGGATCAGCCAGCCGCTCAGGCCGCCGACAACGGCAGAAAAACTCAGGCGCGGGTGGGTGCGGGTCAGTCGATGGAAAGCCATGGGGCCTCAGGTCGGGAGGGTATCTGGGCAACTGTAGCCCATCGCCTCGGCCACCGGGCACGGAAATGCTTGCTGGCAGGCGTGGCCTTGGGCATCCTTGCGCGCCTTTATGCTCATGGATGACGCCGCCTTTGTTTGCCCCCTCTCTACGCCTGGCCGCTTGCGCCCTGGGCGCTGCACTGTCGCTCGGCGGTTGCAGCCATGGCATCGAATCGATGCCGCTGGAATTCAGCTCCTTCACTTATCACGACGGCTCCTATTACCTGCGTTTTCGCAGCGACGAAGAAATTGTCAGCCTGTTCAAGCGGCACACCGGCGACGGGCAGATCGGTGAGTGGCTCAAGTGCGCCCTGGATGACGACCAGGACTTCACCGTCGGTCATGCCATGATCTACAACCTGGGCGGCGGGGTGGACTTCGAGGGCATTTCCGAAGTCAAGGGCTACAACTATGTGGTCTGGGCACGTTTCAACAAGACCACCCCGGACCGCAGCACCGAGACGGCGCTGCTCAAGCCGGCAATCCATCGCCTGCTGGCGGGCAAGACCAGCATCCCCTGCAAGCTGAGCATCACCGCCTTCCCCTACAACGCCTATTACTCGAAAACCATGCAACTGCCGGTCGCCCAGGTGCTCAGCGAAGTGGCCAAGCACCGCGACCGGCTGCCGGAGTGGGTTCCCTACCAGGTGGATGCCGGTCGTCCGCCCCTGGTCCCGCAGTTCGAGCCTGTGCCGCTGTACGGCAAGCGCCTGCAGATGATCGATACCGACACCGGTAAACCGCGCGGCTATGTGCCCTACATCGTCAAGCGCCGCGATGGCTACCTGGAGCGGGGCGAGACCGATTACGACGGCTTGACCCATGAAGTCCTGTCGCTGACCCCGGAGACCGTGCAGTTGTACCTGGATGAGCCGGTGCCATGAAATTGCCCTCAATCGATTCCAAGGGCGTCGATGAGGTACTATCGGGATTCTTGCCGTGGCCAAAAAGACTTGCCAATCAAAGACCTGATCGTGATGCAGGTCAGTGGCCGCGGCGCTGTCACGAGTCAGACTGGCCCGTTGCAGGCCCCTGACCTCTGTTGCGCTCTACAGGATTCCCGGTTTGTCCGATTCACTGCAAAACCCCTTGCTGCAATACCTCGCCCGCCTGGCGCCGTCCAGCCAGCTGACCATGAAGTACATCCTCCAGGATGCCGCCGACCGCCTGGGCTTCGAGGATTGCGACATCGCCGAGGTGCCCTGGCACCAGCTTGAGCCCGGGCATGTCACCGCGCTGGTAGCGGCCTTGCGCGCCGACGGTTATGCGCCGAACACCTCGTCGCTGTACGTCAATGCGGTGCGCGGGGTGATGAACGAGGCCTGGCGCCTGAGCCTGATCAGCCAGGAGCAGTTGCTCAAGATCCGCACGGTCAAGCCAACTCAAGGTGCTCGACTGCCGGCCGGGCGCAACCTCAAGCGCAGCCTGATCCGCGAACTGATGGACGCCTGCGCCGCCGACCCGCGGCCCCAGGGCCTGCGCGATGCGGCGGTGATTGCCTTGCTGTATGGCACCGGCATGCGCAAGTCCGAGTCGGTCAACCTGACCTTGAGCCAGGTGGACTTTGATGAGCGCAGCCTGCAGGTGCTGGGCAAGGGCAACAAGCAACTGATCAAGTACGCACCGCCCTGGGCTTTCGAAAAGCTCAACGCCTGGCTGGCGTTTCGCCGCGAGCAGTTGCCTGAAGGGCAGGCCGACGATGAGTTCCTGTTCAACCGGATCCGCCGTGGCAGCCACATTACCCGCGAGCGGATCACCAAGCATGCGATCTACTACATTGCTCGCCAGCGCGGCACCCAGGTCGGGGTAAAGATCATGCCCCACGATTTTCGCCGCTCGTTCATCACCCGGGTGATCGAGGAGCATGACCTGTCGATCGCGCAAAAGCTGGCCCACCACACCAACATCCAGACCACCGCCAACTACGACATGCGCGATGACAACGAGCGGCGGCGGGCGGTGGATCGCTACGATTACTGACCTGTGGGCAGTTGCTTCTAGATTACTGCCCAGCCGCCTCCAGCCCCATCTGCCAGAAGTCTGCTTCCAGCCGCGAGGCCTGGGCGAAGACCTTGACCAGTTCCTCGAATCGCCGTTCGGTCATGGTCCGGGCCGCCAGCTCATCCAGATGCGCGCGGGCAGCGGTGGCCACGCCCTGGTAACCGGCGCCGGCATACTCGCCAATCCATTCGCGATAAGGATGATCGCCCAGCGCCTGGACACCGTTCGGCGTCAGGTTGCGGCCGATCTCGGCGTAGCCGATCACGCACGGCGCCAAGGCTACGTGCAGGTCTAAAAGGTCGCCGGCGGCGCCGCAGTCCAGCACGAAGCGGGTATAGGCTACCGTGGCCTGGTGCTCTGGGGTCGCCGCGAGGTCCGCGGGCGACAACCCCCAGCGCTCGCACAGGCGCACGTGCAGCTCGGTTTCGTCGAGGATCGCCGCCAGCCCTGCCTGGGCCGCGCGGATATCGGCGAGGGTGCGGCTCTTGTAGGCGGCCAGGGCCCAGGAGCGGGCGAACTGGATCAGGAACAGGTAATCCTGCACCAGGTACGTGCGAAACGCTGGCTGCGCCAGGGTGCCGGCAGCCATCTGGCGAACGAAGTCGTGCTCGACATAGCTGTGCCAATCGGCGCTGGCGGCCTGTTTCAGGCGCTCGAAGATATCCATGGTTTACCCCTTGGTGGTCGAATCCATACAGCAAGGCTCAGAATCTCGGTGCTTGCCGGTCCTGTGTGGAGCCTGCCTTGTTGCCAATCAGATTCACCTCAATGTGTCGGGCAGCCGTGTTCCTTGACGATCCGCTGGGTCGACGCCGGGTTGTTCACCAGCTTGGCCGCCGAGCGGGCCGGGCGCTTGACCAGCTCACCGCCGCAATTGGGGCACTGGCCTTTGAGCTGACGCTCGTCGCAATCACGGCAGAAGGTACATTCGAACGAGCAGATCAACGCATCCGGGCTATCGCCGGGTAAATCAGAGCCACAGCATTCACAGTTCGGGCGCAGTTCGAGCATGCTCAGGTCCTCGCAGGCAGGGGGAAATCGTCAGTGTATACGCTCAGGGCCGATACAGGTGGGCATGGCCGGCGCGGTACAGCGCCGACTCCGAGAAGGTGTCGTTGCCCAGCACCCGGCCTACCAGAATCAGCGCGGTGCGGCGAAAATCCTTGGCCGCCGCCAGCTCGACAATCGTCTCCAGGGTGCCCAGCACCCAGTCCTGGTCCGGCCAGGTCGCCCGGTGCACCACGGCGATCGGGCAGTCGGCGCCGTAGTGCGGGCGCAGTTCTTCGACGATCCTGGCCAGGTGCTTGACCCCCAGGTGCACCGCCAGGGTGGTCTGGTGGCGGGCAAGGTCGGCCAACTGCTCGCCAGCGGGCATCGGTGACTTGTCGGCGTAGCGGGTGAGGATCACGCTCTGGGCGATGCCCGGCAAGGTCAGTTCGCAGCCGAGCAGGGCGGCGCTGGCCGCCACGGCGGTGACGCCGGGGACGATCTCATAGGGAATACCCAACTCGCGCAGGTAGCGGATCTGCTCGCCGATGGCGCCATACAGGCTCGGGTCGCCGCTGTGCACCCGGGCGACATCCTGGCCGTTGTCGTGAGCGCTCTTGATCGCCTCGATGATCTGCGCCAGGTGCAGTTCGGCGCTGTTGATGAGCGTCTCGGCGCGGTGGCCTTCCAGCACTGCGGCCGGGACCAGGGAGCCGGCGTAGATGATCACCGGGCAGCGCTGGATCAGGCGCTGGCCCTTGACAGTGATCAGCTCCGGATCGCCGGGGCCGGCGCCGATGAAATAGACGGTCATGGAAAGTCCTTGCTGGGAAAGCGCCGATTATCGGCGAAAATCGGTGGCGCTGGCCAATGCCAGGCTGGCGTCGGCCTGCAGGGTGCGCGGTACCCGCAGGCATGCCGGGCCGCCAAGCTGTTCGGCCAGGGCCAGGGCGGCGCTCTCGGCCACGCCATAACAGCCGCTGTGCTGGTAGGCCACGGCCGAGCGGTGGCTCAGGCGTTGTTCGAAGGCGGCCAGTTGCGCCGCGCTGAAAAACACCAGCGGTACGCCCAGGCGCCGGGCCAGTTCATGCAGGCCGGGTTCGTCGCGCTTGAGGTCAATGCTGGCCAGGCCCATGACCGCGCCGGGCGGCAGGTCATGGGCGAGCAGGGTGCGTGTGAGCAGGGTGCTCAGGGCGTCGGCCGGGCAGCCGCGACGGCAACCCAGGCCGAGGTACAGCTGCATCCTCAGGCCTGGCTTGAACGGCGATACAGCCAGGCACTGATCAGGCCCAGAGCCAGCCAGAACGCGGCGTTGGTCAGCAGCGAAGCGACCTTGAACTCGGCTTCCAGGGCTTCTGGTGCGAGCATCTGGTGGACTTCAGGCTGTGGCGCGCCAATCACATGAGGCACCACCAGCAGTACCGCACCGACAACCTTCAGCAGCCAGTTGTGAGCGAACACGATCAAGGCCAGGCCCACGGCGGTGGCGGCGGCGGTGCCGACCCACCAGGCTTGGCGCTGGGCCAGGTCGGCGGCAGCGGTGCCCGGCAGCTCCGGCGGCAGGCCCAGGGTCGGCGCCAGGCAGAACACGGCAAAGCCGCCCAGGCCCCACAGCGCGCCGCTGATTACGCTCTTCGGTGCGCGCAGGGTGTAGAGCGCGGCGAGGATCAGGGCGAAACCGACCGCCACCACCAGGTTGCCGCCGGTGGTCGACAGGACCCGCTGCCAGCCGTCTTCAGGCGACCAGGCTTCACTGTCGTGATGATGCTCGGCGGTACCGGCGGCATGTTCATGGGACGCCTCGACCGCAGGCGCGGCGCTTTCATAGGTTTCCGCCTGGAGAATCAGCGGCGCGACCCAGAAGCTTTGCAGCAGGGTCAGCAGCAGGGCGGCCAGCAGGCCGGTAAAGCCTGCGGTACTGGCAATATGCTTGATCATCGGGGCAGCACTCAATGGCAAGGGAAGGCGGCGCTGTGACGGGTATCGTGGGCGGCGTTGTGCACTGCTTCGATGTGCGAGAAACCGGCGAAGTACACCAGGCACAGGCCCAGCAGCGAGGCACCGACGGCGACCAGCAGGCGCTGGCTGAGGCTTGAAGGGGTAACGGCTTCATTACTGGCGGTACTGGTACGCATGGCGCTTTCCTCTTGGTGTTGTCGGCAACAGGCAAGCGCAGCAACCCCCTGCACGAGGTTCGCCCAGGGGTTGTAACAGCGCCCGCCCACCGCGGGTTTGTTCAGTCAAGCGTTGGGCCGGTCTCCGGGCTGGTGAGGGTGGGCTGGTGGCCACACCACAGGCGTCACCTTCCCATGCCAAACAGCGGGCACAGTGGTTCTGACGCTTTTCTCACTTACCGTTGCGGGGGCAGCACCGGACTTGTCATACACCTTAAAAAGAAGTGTATGACGCACCGGTTTCCCAGTTTCACCCTCAAGGGGCACCCAAACGAATGGCCTTAGCAAATCACGGGCGCGGGCAGGCGTCAATCGTGACAGCAGTTGACCACTCACCGGGCACTGCGTAGCCTAGCCGCTTCGAGGTTCTTCGGCGCTGGCCGAAGCTAAGACGGGAACGCGGTTCAAGCCGCGGCTGCCCCCGCAACTGTAAGCATTGAAGCGCTCGACACAGCCACTGCACAGCGTGCGGGAAGGCGTCGTTCGACTGGCCCGGCGCCGGTGCAATGCAAGCCAGGAGACCTGCCTCGAACAGTTTCCGACATTCAACCGGGCGGGGTGATCCGGTGGCGAACAGGCCAGGTGCGTGACACCTTTGGCGCTCGTCCCGCATGCCCGCCATCCTGCCAAGGGCATCGACATGAAAACACTGGCCAAACTCCCTGTCACCATCGTTACCGGCTTCCTCGGCTCGGGCAAGACCACGCTGCTGCGGCATATGCTCGACAACGCCCAGGGGCGGCGCATCGCGGTGATCGTCAACGAGTTTGGCGAGCTGGGGATCGATGGCGAAATCCTCAAGCAGTGCAGCATCGGCTGCACTGAAGAAGAAGCCAGCGGCCGCGTCTATGAGCTGGCCAATGGTTGCCTGTGCTGCACCGTGCAGGAAGAGTTCTTCCCGGTGATGCGCGAGCTGGTGGCCCGCCGTGGCGATCTGGACCATATCCTCATCGAAACCAGCGGCCTGGCCCTGCCCAAGCCCTTGGTGCAAGCCTTTCAGTGGCCAGAGATTCGCAACGCCTGCACCGTCGACGCGGTGATCACCGTGGTCGACAGCCCGGCCGTCGCCGCCGGCACCTTTGCCGCCTACCCGGAGCAGGTCGATGCCCAGCGCAAGCTTGACCCCAACCTGGATCACGAATCGCCGCTGCACGAGCTGTTCGCCGACCAGTTGGCCAGCGCCGACCTGGTGGTCCTGAACAAGGCCGACCTGATCGCTGCCGACGACCTGGCCAAGGTGCGCGCCGAAGTCGAAGAAGAGCTGCCACCGGCGGTCAAAGTGATCGAAGCCAGCAGCGGCCGCCTGCCGCTAGAGGTGCTGCTGGGCCTGGGCGCCGAGTCCGAGGCGCACATCGATGGCCGCCGTACCCACCATGATTCGCACCACGATGGCGACGATCACGACGACCATGACCACGACGCCTTCGACTCGATCTCCATCGAGCTGCCGCAAGCCGACGAAAGCCTGTTGCTCGACGCCTTGACTCAACTGGTGGTGCAGCACGGCATCCTGCGGGTCAAAGGCTTCGCGGCGATCCCGGGCAAGCCGATGCGCCTGCTGATCCAAGGCGTGGGGACCCGTTTCGACAGGCACTTCGATCGCGCCTGGCGCAGCGAAGAGCCACGCACCACCCGCCTGGTGCTGATCGGCCAGGAACTGGATGCGGCACAACTGGAAGCGCGCCTGCGCGCCGCCTTGGGCGCTTGACCCATGCACCTGCTGCGGACCCAGCCCGGTGGCTTTGTACCGGACGACAGTATTGCCGACCTCGGCCAGACCCCGGCCGAGCTGGTAATCCTCTGCAGCGGTGACTCGCACCTGGCGCTGCTGGCCGAAACCGCCCAGCAGCTGCCCGAGGCTTTCCCCAGCCTGCGTCTGGCCAACCCGATGCAGGTCCAGAATCACGCCTCGGTCGACCTGTATGTCGACCAGGTGCTACGCCATGCCAAGGTCATCCTGGTGTCGCTGCACGGTGGCGTCGGTTACTGGCGCTATGGTGTCGAGCAACTGCTGGAACTGACCGCCCGTGGCGTGCAGCTGATCCTGGTGCCGGGCGACGACCGTCCGGACCCGGAACTGACCCGCCTGAGCACGGTGCCGGCCGAGCAGGCCGAACGGCTCTGGCACTTTTTGCGCCAGGGCGGCAAGGCCAATGCCTTGAACCTGTTCAACTGCCTGGCCAGCCAGTACCTGCAGGGCGACTACCCCTGGAGCGAGCCGCAGCAGCTGCCGCGCACTGCGGTGTATCACCCGCGCAAGGCCGCCGCGGTGCTGCAAGACTGGTTCGACGAGTGGCAGGTCGAGCAGCCGGTGGTGCCGATCCTGTTCTACCGCTCGCACCTGCAGGCGGCCAACACCGCCTTTATCGATACCTTTTGCCAGCGCTTGCAACGGGCCGGCCTCAACCCTTTGCCGATTGCCGTGGCCAGCCTCAAGGAGGCAGGTTGCCTGCAACAGGTCGAGGATTGGCTGGACCAGGTTGACGCGGCGCTGATCATCAACACCACAGGCTTTGCCCAGTCCAGCCCCGAGCAGCCGCACCTGCGTCCGTTCCGCCGCGATATCCCGGTGTTGCAGGCGATCTGCGCCCAGGACAACGAGCCGGCCTGGCAGGCCAGCGAGCAAGGCCTGGGCGCCCGCGACCTGGCCATGCACATCGCCTTGCCGGAGCTGGACGGGCGCATCATCACCCGGCCGATCAGCTTCAAGGACCTGGCCTGGCGCAGTGAGCGCAGCCAGTCCGATGTAGTTTGCTACCGGGCCCAGCCCGAGCGCATGGACTTTGTCGCCGAACTTGCGCGGCGTTGGTGCGACCTGGCACAGCTACCCAACGCGCAGAAACGCGTGGCGCTGATCCTCGCCAACTACCCGACCCGCGATGGCCGCATTGGCAACGGTGTGGGGCTCGACACCCCGGCCGCCGCGCTGAACATCCTGCGCGCCTTGCAGGCTCAGGGCTATCCCGTGGCGCCCTTGCCCGACAGCGGCACGGCGCTGATCCAGGCCCTGCTCGGCGGCGTCAGCAACGACCTGGACAGCCTTGACCTGCGCCCGTGCATGCAGAGCATGGCCCTGGACGATTACCTGGCGGCTTTTGCCGCTTTGCCCGAGGCCAACCAGATGGCCGTGCGCGAGCGCTGGGGCGAACCGAGCCAGGACCCGATGTTCCGCAGCGGGCGGATGATGATCGCCGGCCTGCGCTACGGCCTGACCTTCGTCGGCATCCAGCCGGCCCGGGGTTACCAGCTGGACCAGAGCGCGGTCTACCACGACCCCGACCTGGTGCCGCCGCACGGCTACCTGGCGTTCTACTTCTGGTTGCGTCACGGCTTTGCCGCCGATGCGCTGATCCATGTCGGCAAGCACGGCAACCTGGAATGGCTGCCCGGCAAAGGCGTCGGCCTGTCCGACAGCTGCTGGCCGGACGCCCTGCTCGGGCCGCTGCCGAACATCTACCCGTTTATCGTCAATGATCCGGGCGAGGGTGCCCAGGCCAAGCGCCGCACCCAGGCGGTGATCATCGACCACCTGATGCCGCCGCTGACCCGCGCCGAAACCTACGGGCCATTGCGCAACCTGGAGCTGCTGGCCGACGAGTACTACGAGGCGCAGTTGCTCGACCCGCGCCGGGCCCGGGAGTTGCAGCGCGATATCCTCGCGCTGGTACGCGACAACCATATCGACCGTGAACTGCAGATCGAAGGCGCGCTGGACGACGCGGCGGTGTGGCTGCCACGCCTGGACACCTACCTGTGCGACCTCAAGGAGTCGCAAATCCGCGATGGCCTGCATGTGTTCGGCGAGTCACCGAGCGGACGCCTGCGCATCGACACCTTGCTGGCCCTGTTGCGGGTTGAGCGGGGCGATGGGCGCGGGGCCAACGGTAGCCTGTTGCGGGCCTTGGCCAGGGCGCTGAAGCTGGGCTTCGACCCACTCGATTGCGACCTTGGCCAGCCCTGGCAGGGCCCGCGCCCGGCGCTGCTGGCCGACCTCGATGCGGCGCTGTGGCGCACCGCAGGCGATACCCGCGAGCGCCTGGAACTGTATGCCAGCCAGCTGATCGAGCAGACGCTCAACGGCAGCAAAGTGCTTGCCGACAGCCCTGAATGGGCGCAGGTGCAGGCTATTGTCGAGGCGCTGGAGCATCAGGTCGCACCGCAACTGGACGGCTGCGGCCCGGCAGAAATGCACGGCCTGCTCGCGGCCCTGGACGGGCGCTTCGTGCCCGCTGGCCCGAGTGGCGCGCCGAGCCGCGGGCGCCTGGACGTGCTACCGACCGGGCGCAACTTCTATACCGTCGATGTGCGCAACCTGCCGACCACCACCGCCTGGCGTATCGGCTTTGCCTCGGCCAACCTGATCCTCGAGCGTCACCTGCAGGACCACGGCGATCACCTGCGCCAGCTGGGCCTGTCGGTGTGGGGCACGGCGACCATGCGCACCGGTGGCGACGATATTGCCCAGGCCATGGCCTTGCTTGGTGTGCGGCCGGTGTGGGCCAGTGGCAGCCAGCGCGTCGACGATTTCGAGATCCTGCCCTTGAGCCTGCTCGACCGCCCACGGGTGGATGTCACCTTGCGGGTGTCGGGGTTCTTCCGCGATGCCTTCGGTAACCTGATCAAACTGTTCGATGCTGCTGTACAGGCGGTGGCGGCGCTGGATGAGCCGGATGACCTCAACCCCCTGGCGGCCAAGGTGCGCAGCGAGCGCGCCGAGTTGCTGGCCCAGGGCCTGGACGCCGAACAGGCGGGCCGTCAGGCCGGCTGGCGGGTGTTCGGGGCCAAGCCGGGCGCCTATGGCGCGGGGGTGCAGAATGCCATCGACGGGCGCCTGTGGAATGAGCGTCAGGACCTGGCCGAGGTCTACCTCAATCACGGAGGCTATGCCTATGGTGCAGCCGATGACGGCACGCCGGCGCGCGCGCATTTTGCCCGGCGCCTGAGCCAGGTACAGGCGGTGGTGCAGAACCAGGACAACCACGAGCACGACCTGCTCGATTCCAATGACTACTACCAGTTTCAGGGTGGCATGCTCGCCGCTGTGGAAAGCCTGGGCGGCAACAGCGTGGCCAGTTATCACGGCGATCACAGTCAGCCCGACCGGCCACGCATCCGCACCCTCAAGGAAGAGCTCAACCGGGTGATCCGTGCCCGGGCGCTGAACCCCAAGTGGATCGACGGGGCCAAGCGCCACGGCTACAAAGGTGCCTTCGAGCTGGCCGCCACCGTCGATAACCTGTTCGCGTTCGATGCCACCACGCACCTGATCGACGACCACCATTACCAGTCGCTGGCCGACGCCTACGTGCTCGATGGGCCGACCCGCGATTTTATCCGCCAGCACAACCCCGAGGCGCTGCGCGACATCACCGAGCGCCTGCTCGAAGCCCAGCAGCGCGGGCTCTGGCAGGAGCCCGGCGAGTACCGCGAAGCCCTGGAAGAACAACTGCTGGACGGCGAAGAAGAGAATTGAGATGAGCGAACCTGCACACTTCCCCCTGGCCGCCGTGGTTGGCGCCGATCAGCTGAAGCTGGCGCTGTGCCTGACCGCCATCGACCCGAAGATCGGCGGCGTGCTGATCGAGGGTCCGCGCGGCATGGCCAAGAGCACCCTGGCCCGGGGCCTGGCGGATTTGCTCGGTGAAGGACCGTTCGTGACCTTGCCGCTGGGGGCCAGCGAAGAGCGCCTGGTCGGCACCCTCGACCTGGATGCGGCGTTGGGCCAGGGCAAGGCGCAGTTTTCCCCCGGGGTGCTGGCCAAGGCCGACGGCGGCGTGCTCTATGTGGATGAAGTCAATCTTCTGGCGGATCATCTGGTCGACCTGTTGCTGGACGTCGCCGCCAGTGGTACCAACCGGGTCGAGCGCGACGGCATTTCCCACCGCCACAGTGCCCGTTTCGTGCTGATTGGCACCATGAATCCGGAAGAGGGCGAGTTGCGCCCGCAATTGCTCGACCGCTTCGGCCTTAATGTCGTGCTCGAAGGCCAGCCGTTGCCCGAAGCCCGTGGCCAGATCATTCGCAGGCGCCTGGATTTCGACAGTGACCCCGAGGCGTTCTGTGCCCAGTGGGCGCCCGCTCAGGCGGCCCTGCGCGAGCGTTGCCATGGCGCCTGTGAGCGCCTGCAACAGATTGCCCTGGACGACCAGGCCCTGGCGCAGATTACCGAGCGCTGCTTTGCCGCTGGCGTCGATGGCCTGCGTGCCGATCTGGTCTGGCTGCGGGCGGCCCGGGCACACGCGGCCTGGCGCGGAGCGCTGGCGATCGAAGCCGAGGATATCGATGCCGTGGCCGAATTCGCCTTGCGCCATCGCCGCCGTGAAGCCCCCACGCCACAACCGCAAGCGCCAGACAACGGTGCGGCGATGCCGCCATCGGCCGGCCAGCAAGGCCAGGGCCAGTGGGGCGAACTGGCGCCACAAGCCACACCGAGCGGCGCCCGGCGCGAGGTACCGAGCTGGGCAAAAAAGCCCTGAGCATCCGCCGGCACACCAGCGCGGATGCCAGACCCCGGCCCGGTGCATTGACTGCGGGCCCGCGTGGGCGTGGCAAGCAGGCTACATCCGGCGCGGTGGCCTGGCCGGCGACCTTGCTCAAGGGCCGCCCGCGCACGCGCAACGACCTGTGCTGGCAGCAGCGCACGGCCAGCGCCCATGAGTTGTGGCTGGTGATTGTCGATGCTTCGGCGTCAACGCGCCGCCACCAGGCCCTGAGCCGGGCCAAGGGCATGCTGGCGGGGTTTTTCGATCAGGCCTACCGCAACCGCGCGCGGCTGACCCTGCTCACCGCCAGCGGCAATGCGCCGCGCTGGCAGCGGCATGGGCTTAAAGCCTCGGCGAGCTTGCAGCCGTGGCTGGAGGCGTTGGGGGCGGGGGGCGGTACGCCATTGCTGGCGGCACTGGAGCAGGCACGGAATTGGCTGCAGGAGCGTCAACGACGCTATCCGGCAGAACTGCAGCGATGCCTGATCGTGACGGATGGTCGGCTCAAGGCCTGGCAGGCGCTGCAACCGCTGCCTTGCCAATCAGTGTTGGTGGATATCGAAAGCTCGCCGGTCAAGCTGGGAAGGGCACAGTTACTTGCGCAACAACTGCATGCCGATTACCAGCACCTGGAGACACTGGCACTACTCGGCGAATAACGCGGAATACATAAGAGTAACTGCGGCTATGTGTCGCAGTTTATACGCGTGTTATAGCAACGTTGCCAAAGACGCGCGCGAATACAGCATCTTTGGCAATTAACCGCTCTTTACTTGGGCATCGACCAAGGCTGCAGCGCATAACCTTTCTCGCTCAACTCGGCGCGAACTTCTTCAATCAAATGAGCCAGTTGCGCAGGGTCGGAGTAGGTGCTGCAAGGAACTTGCTTGCTGCCAATGCGGGTGCTGGTCCGGTCGATGACTGCCAGGCTCAACTCGCCGGTACCGTTGGGTACATCCCAGGCAACACACTGGAAAGGTTCAAAGGCGTGGTCGGCAATCAGCAGGGCTTCGTTGACACGCAGCGGGGCGTTCATGGGTTCGGTCTCTCTGTGGGCCCAAACATGGAATAAACCCGCGCGCCTGTTTGCGCAGCGGTAAGTTACTTGTACTGATGCACGCAGCACCAAGGTGAGTCACATCGCTATTGAAAATTATTTAACCGCAGTGACACAACGCGACCAAGTGTCGCCGCTTCAGACGTTGAAAGCGCAGAAAAATTCCCGACCCTTAGGCAACTAACGATGCTTTGCAGACAGACGGTAGTGGGATATTGACGCATCGTTGCTACTGTTAAAACGGGCCTGCCAACACACTGTTTCTACTTAAAATTCCAACTATTGGCGCCAAGGAAAAGGTCATGCTAGAGCCTGCATCCAACCGCCGCCTGCTGATCGTCGATCCGTGCGATGACTGTCATCGCCTGTTGCCAGGCTTGCGCAGTGTGGGCTGGGACGTGCATAGCTGTACCTTGACTTCGGCCCTTGAGCATCCCTGCGACGTAGGCCTGTTGCGCTTGCAGGCTTCGCACCTGCAGCACCCGGATGCGGTCAAGGACCTGATCAGCCGCAGCAACACCGAATGGATCGCGGTCTTGAGCGCCGAAGAGCTGCGGGCGCAGAATGTCGGCGATTTTGTCTGCGAATGGTTTTTTGACTTTCATACCTTGCCGTTCGATGTCTCGCGGGTGCAGGTCACCCTCGGCCGGGCCTTTGGCATGGCGCGCCTGCGAGGCAAGGGCAACGTGCATGTCGACGAGACCGAGCATGAACTGTTGGGCGATAGCCATCCGATCCGCGAGCTGCGCAAGCTGCTGAGCAAGTTGGCGCCCACCGAGTCGCCGGTGCTGATCCGCGGCGAGAGCGGTACCGGCAAGGAGTTGGTGGCGCGGACCCTGCACCGCCAGTCCCAGCGCCACGACAAGCCGTTCGTGGCGATCAATTGCGGCGCCATCCCCGAACACCTGATCCAGTCCGAACTGTTCGGCCATGAGAAAGGCGCCTTTACCGGCGCCCATCAACGCAAGATCGGCCGAATTGAAGCGGCCAACGGCGGCACCCTGTTTCTCGATGAAATCGGCGATCTGCCACTGGAGCTGCAGGCCAACCTGCTGCGATTTTTGCAGGAGAAGCACATCGAACGGGTGGGCGGCAGCCAGCCGATTGCCGTGGACGTGCGGGTTTTGGCCGCCACCCACGTCGACCTGGAAAAGGCCATCGACAGCGGGCGTTTTCGTGAAGACCTGTATTACCGCCTCAATGTGCTGCAGGTCGTCACCGCGCCGCTGCGAGACCGCCACGGCGATCTGTCGATGCTGGCCAGTCATTTTTCGCATTTCTACAGCCTGGAAACCGGGCGACGCCCGCGCAGTTTCAGCGAGGATGCCTTGGTGGCGATGGGCAAGCACGATTGGCCAGGCAATGTACGCGAACTGGCCAATCGGGTCCGGCGTGGCCTGGTTCTGGCCGAGGGCCGGCAGATCGAGGCTCAGGACCTGGGGCTGCTCAGCCCGCATGCTTTCGCCCCGAGCATGGGTACCCTTGAAGATTACAAGCACCGGGCCGAGCGCCAGGCCTTGTGCGATGTGCTTAACCGACACAGCGACAACTTGAGTATTGCCGCCAAGGTGCTGGGGGTTTCCCGGCCTACGTTCTACCGCCTGTTGCATAAGCATCAAATTCGCTGAGCGCCCATGAAAAAGCCCGCCGATGCGGGCTTTTTCATGGGCGCAAGCTTTAGAAGTAGTAGGGGAACTTCAGGCTGAAAGAGAAGTCTGGCGCGTCGTCGGTCAGGCCAATGGACAGGTTGGGGACGATGGTCAGGTTGTCGGTAGCGGCGAGGGTCATGCCGATGTTGAAGTTTGCTGCGTTGTAGTCGCTGCTGGGAATCGACTGCCAGTTGCCGCCATCGGGTTTGATCTTGCTTTTGCTGGCAAACTGGTCGGAGAACGAAAACGACATACTCATCTTCTCGTTCAAGGCAAAGGCAATACCGGCACCGATCTGCCAGGAGTCGCCGAGCTTCACGTCACCCGGGACTTTGGTATTGATTGTCGGGCTGATATCGCTGAACGAGTCTTGCATATTGTAGGTGTAGGACAGGCTGCCGAAGAGCACGGCAGGGTCGAAGGTCTTGACCAGCGAAATACCCGGTGTAATCGCCCAGACACCATTGCCGGTGGGGAGGCTTTCGGGCACGGACAAGTTGTCGTTGGTGGGGTCGTTGACCAGCTTGATGCCATAAGGGTCCTTGCCGGTAGGCGCCTTGACCCGCAGGGTGACGACTGCGTCAGGCAGGTTTTCCGATTCATCCAGAAACTTGTAGGCAACGCCGAAGTTGACATCGCCGATGGTGGGGTCGCGTCTGACGGTTGCTTCGGATGAAACCGGGCCAGCGCCACCTGCGCCGCCAGAAGAGTAGGTGGACTCGCGGTAGACCACGGGGACGTTGATGTCGAACTGCCAACTCTGATCCAGGTTGTAGCGGGCCGTCAGGTCCAGGGTCCAGTTATCCGCCTTGATGCGGTCGAGGTTGATGTTGCCGAGGAAAATCGAGTCCAGTGCCAGGAAACCGTTGAGTACCAGTGCCCGAGTATCGTAGTGGGTGTAGGTCAGGCCGGTTTCGACGCTGAACTTGCCGCCACCGAAAAAGCCGCTGGCTTCGTCATACAGGTTGGAAACGCTTTGCGCAGGCTCCGAATCGTCCTTGAGCGACTGGCCGTAGGCACTGCCGGTGGTACCCGGCGCACCGGATGCCACCGTCTGGCCACTCTTGACCGTCTCGGCGGGGGACCTGGTGAGGCGTTTGGGGGCAGGTGTGGCAGGTGCTTCTTCAACCTGGCGTACGCGTTGTTCAAGGACCATCAGCGCTTGCTGCTGTGCTTCGTAACGCTGTTTCAACTCCATGAGTTCTTGTTTTAGTGCTTCGACCTGGGGGTCGGCTGCTGCGTAGAGCAATGTGGCTGGAGTCAGGCTACTCAAACAGACGATAGCCCTGAACGTCATCGATCGGTGCATGGGTTAGCCGTCCCTTCTGAATTCAGATGGTGAGACTGAGCGTAGATCAGAATCCGAGCGTGCGAAGGCCTTTGAGCTGGTCGAGGTTGCCGTTCAGCGCTCCGGCGGTCGGCACGTTGTCACGCAGCACAACATTGAGAGAGGTGAGGTTGCTGACCTGGTTGCCAGCGCCGAGCAAGGTGGTGTTCTGCATCAGCCCGCCCTGGGCCAGGCGTTGCACGGTACTGCCCTGGTTGTTGCTGGCGACGATGTTCAGTTGCACACCGCTACCGGTGGACGAAATGCTCAGCGAGCCTGCGCCGTTGGCGCCGGCCAGCGTCGAGCCTGCGGCCAGTGCCTGGCCCTGTGGTTGGGTTGCGGCTGCTGGCGCCTGGTTGGCCCTGGTGACGTTGATATCAACGTTGTTGTAGGCGCTGTTGTTGTCGCCGGCCGCACGCACGATCTGAGTCACGCCTTCGGTGCTGTTGAGGCCGCTGCCACCGGTGACGGTGCCGGTCCCGGTGTTTTGCGAACGCGCCGAGCCCGTGCCATTTTCGTCGATCATTGACACATAGAACTGTGGCTTGATGGTCGACTGTTGAATGTGCATCGAGGATGTTGCGCCGATGACCTCACCATTGGCATTTTGCCAGGTGCTGCTCATGACAATGCCGAAGCTGATGATCCGCCCCGGCATGACAAAGCGGCCTCGCAGGTTTGCCAGTTCCTGATCCTTCAGTTCAATGGGTTTGAGCGTCTGCGCCTGGGTTGGCAGGCTGGCGGCCAGGCAAAGCACGGCGAGCCAGATTGAAGTCTTCATTGGATGCTCCCGGAGCTTCGTGCTCCCTTGTCATTAGAAGAAGTCGCTTTGGATGAATCCGAAGTCCAGCAACTCTGCGTCTTGCACCGGGGTGAAGGTGTTGATGCGGTTCTTGGCGGTGAGCGGTAGAGGCGGGTCGAGCAGGGCATTGGTCTTGTCGTAACCCTGGCCAATGATGGCGAAGATGATGCCGTTCCAGCCTTTGACAAAGTCGTCGACTTTGAAGCGTTTATGGCCAAGCACCGGATCACCGATGTATACCCAGCCGTTGTGAACTTTTTGCATGACCACAAAATGCTTGTAGCCACGGATGTCCATCAGCACCACCACCGGAATGCGGATGGTGTGCAAGGTCTCGACGGCTACCCGGTAACCACGGGCTCGCATGCCGAGGCTTTCCACGTAACGCTTCATGTCGAGCATGGAGAAGCCCTGGACACGGACCAGGTCCTGATCGGCATGGGCCAGCATGCCTTCGATAATCTGTTCTTCATTCACGTCCAGCCAATAGGCCTGGCGCAATATGGTCGCCAGGGCAGCGGCGCCGCAACTGAAGTCGGTTTTCTGTTGCACAAGGTCGGCGAATTTGCGCTCACGCACGCTCTGGATGGGCTTGAATATCACCGCACCACCGGGCAACACGGAAAGTGGCAATTGCGCAGCTTCGCTGATGCTTGCCAGGCAAAGCAAAAACGCCAAGGCGATAATGCGCATGTTCGACGCCCCCTGCGGGTGTTGAAAAAGGCCCCCCGAAGGGGGCCTCCAAGCCACGGCGATTAGAACGAGGTGTTGGAAATGGCCAGCGAGTTGCTTTGTTGGTTGCCCACGCCAGCAGCTACGTTGACGCCCAGGTTGCCGCTGCCGCCATTCACCGAACCACTCAGGGTTGCAGTGTTGGTGACAGGGTTGGCCCAGCCAATTGGAGTCAGCACTTGGAAGGAAACACTGTTGCTCAGCTCAAACGAGTCGGCTTCGCTGTAGCTTTTCGAGATAGAGCTCGAAGACTCAGAAGCTTTTTCGTAGGCTTTCTCGAACGAGGAGGACGACGATTTATCGTACGAAGAGTCACGCGACTTATCGTAAGAAGAGTCACGGGACTTATCGTAAGAAGAGTCACGGGATTTATCGTAGGAAGAATCACGCGATTTGTCGTACGCATAGTCGCGCGATTTATCCCACGACGAGTCGCGCGATCTGTCGAACGAAGAGTCGAATGAAGTTTCGCGCGATGCATCGAACGATGCATTAAGCGTTACATCAAGCGATGCACTGGCTTCTTCGCTGCGGGTGCGTTCGCGACGGCCATCATCCGTGGTGACGGACCGGGCAGCCTCGGCGGCGGCGTTCAGCGCGACGTCCAGCGAAGCACTGCTGGTTGCGCTGGTATCGCGGCTGTTGGAACCGCTGGCATTCGAGCTGTGGGAACCGCTGGCACTCGAGCTGCCCGAACCGCTGGCACTCGAGCTGTTGGAGCCGCTGGCACTCGAGCTGTTGGAACCGCTGGCAGTCATGCTGTTGGAACCGCTGGCACTCCAGCTCTTCGAACCGCTGGCCTCAGAGCTGCGCGAACCGCTGGCACTGGAGCTCGACGAAGCGCTCTTATCAACGCTGGCGTCGAAGGTGCCTTCGCGAGAGGACGAACCGCTGATGGTTTTGGTAAAGGTCAGCGTATCCAGACGGGTTTCCCGATCGGCGTAGTTGTTGACAGTCAGGCCAGGGCCGTTTTGATTGGCAGAGGCGGTGGCTCTTGCGTTACCGAGTGGCGCATTGGTATTGGCAATGGCCATGGTGTTTTTCTGTTGGTTAAGGTCGCCACCAGCAATGTTGATACCCACGTTGCCGTTGGTACCACTGGCTGATCCGCTCATGACCGCAGAGTTTTGCGTCGACCAGTTGTTGACCCTGTTGTTGTTGCTGTATTGCGTGACGCGGGCGGTAGCTTCGGCAGTGCCGAACACGAAGGTGTTGTCGACGCTCGATTCGGACTGAGCGTTGGCGATGGCCGCGGCGTTGTCTTGTTGGTTGCCGTTACCGGCCGCCACGTTGACCCCGACGTTGCCGCTTGCGCCTTCGACGGACTCGCTCACCTCGGCTGAGTTCTCGGTCCCTTCGTTGTGGATGCGGTTGCCGGTGCTGCGCTGGCTATCGTAGGCATTGGCAGTCGCATAGACAGGGATCTTGGTTGGAGGAGGGGTGTGGTGGCCGTTGTTATGATGACCATTATTATGGTGATCATTGCCACGCCGATCGTTCTGCCCAGCTTGTACAGCAACAGCCATGACCGCAGCAATTGCGAAAACCAGAGGCTTTAGTGCCATCGAGGGTTTCATGGTGATTCTCCGTACTTTATTTTAGGTTAAGTGTTGTTCCTACCTGTTTGGGTCAGTTCGCGACCCGTATGCTCAGGGTGTTGGCCGTTCGGTTTCCCACCCCGGCACTCTGATTCAACTGAATCACCCCACGGCTACCGGTGAA
Organism: Pseudomonas sp. SBB6; assembly: GCF_024213215.1. Taxonomy (NCBI): domain Bacteria; kingdom Pseudomonadati; phylum Pseudomonadota; class Gammaproteobacteria; order Pseudomonadales; family Pseudomonadaceae; genus Pseudomonas; species Pseudomonas sp. SBB6. Next base: position 314,501 of record NZ_JANAVH010000005.1, read on the forward strand.
AGCCTGGTCACTGGTAGTGACCTGGCGATAGCCGGGTGCAGAGTCGGTTGGATCGGAGTTGTTGAGCAGCGCCACGTTCTGTTGCAGGAGGACGCTGTCGTCGATACTTTGCGGCTGAGCGCCGATGCTGATGCGCAGTGCGTTGGCTTGCTGGTTACTGGCGCCAGCGCTCTGGTTGACCCCCAGCGCACCGTTGCCGTGACTGAAGGCGTCACCCTGGATGCCGGACTGGGCATCCATCGCCGGGTCGACATGGGTGCGCAAGCGTTGACGAATCTGTGTGGTTGCGCTGGCGCCATGGCCAACCGCGATGGCCCGGGCGTTGGCCTGTTGCTGTTGATCGCCGGCAGCCTGGTTGACCGTGAGGTTGCCTTGGTAGTGCGTGCCGGAACTGTCGATGGTGGCGTTGTTGACTACTGGGGGCTGGGCGAGGGCCGGGGCACTGCAAAACATGGCCAGAATCAGCAGCGAGTGCTTCATCTCATTGGCCTCCGGTCAGGATCTGCAGGGGCGCCAGGCCTTTTTGCACACTTGAATTGACCATGTTGGAGATGCCGTTGCCGGCGTTGCCGGAACGTCCGCCGGCCAGGTTGGGCAGTTGGGTCTGGTTGTTGATGTTGCCGCCCAGATTATTGGTCTGTTGCGTGACCAGGACATCGATGCCAGCACCGCTGCTGATCGAGGCAAAGTCGCCATCGCTCAACTCGTTCGTTTGCTTGAGAACCTGTGCCGACGGGTTGGTATTGACGGTGGTCGGGTAGGGGTCGGGAGCCAGGGGGGGGCGCATGGCGTTGCGCGTTTGCACATCGCGGGTAATCACGACGATCCCGTTTTCGGCCTGGACAGGCCAGCTCAAGCTTGACCCCAATGCACATCCGACCAGCAGGAGGCGATAAATACCCTTATCAATCTTTCCCACGATGGCAATTCCTTCTTCGAGTGCGCGGGCCGTATTTAGCGGTGCGAGGAAGAGAGCAGAAGGTGTGCCGGTTTCTATTTATCGCGGAAAAACAACGGTTTGAGTTTATTGAGCGCAATTGTGAAAATTTCGTGTAACGCCATTGAGACGCAGATGGCATACAAACATGGATCCAGCGCGCGCCTGCGCTCATCAAGGGGCCCGGACCGTGGCTGTTTCAGGTGTTTAACACTGTTGCGTACGCGCACGGGGGCCGCTTTAGGTCGCGGGTTTGCGCAGTGATTAGTGTTTCAGGAATGGACATTTGCCTGCAGAGGGCGGCCATTCAGGCCTTGAGCAAGCGCTCTACCGCTGCAAATGCCGCGCACCGGCGCTGCTCCCAGTCGCCTTGCACCACCTGATATGGCAGATGGTGCAGCGCCAGCCAGTCAGCGGTAGCCTGGAAAAACGCCTGGCGTTCGGCCAGTTGCGGCTGGCAGCGTTGCCCGTCGTCGTGCCAGGCGATTGACTCGGGGCTGAGCAGTAAGTGCACGTCATAATGGCGCGCCAACAAGGCCGCTTCGAGCCACGCCGGGCAATCGCCAAACAACGTGCGGCTCCAGAGCATGTTGCTCAACAGATGGGTATCGAGAATCAGCAGATGCGGCTGCCGGGCGCGGGCCGCGTCTTCCCAGGCCAACTGCCCGCGGGCGATGGTCGGGATGTCGGCATAGCAGGTATCGCGTGCCTGTTCGTCAATGAAGTGACGTACGTACTCGCCCACCAGCTCGCCACCGAAGTGCGCCTGGATTTCATTGCTGAGCCAGCTTTTGCCGCTGGACTCAGGGCCTGTGAGTACCAAGACCTTCATGCGTAGGCCAGCGCCGGATCGCGCCGCCAATCGCGCCAGCCCTGCACCGCGATCAAGGTGAACAGCGCATACAGCGCGGCAGTCAGGTACATGGCCTTGTACAGGAACAGGCCAACGAAAATCACATCCAGCACGATCCACAGCGGCCAGCACTGCAGACGCTTTTGCGCCATCCACAGCTGCGCGACCAGGCTGAAACCGGTCAGTGCGGCGTCCAGCCAAGGGTGGGCGGCGTCGGTCCAGGTCGCCATCGCCGCCCCCAGGCCCAGGCTGCCGAGCAAGCCGATGCCCAGGCCAAAAGCAACCGAATGCGCCGGCAACAGGCTGACCTGGCGCGCCTCGCGGACGCTGTCGGGGCGCGTCCATTGCCACCAGCCATAGAGTTGTAGCACGGCATAGACCAGTTGCAGAAGCATGTCCGAATACAGCTTCACGTCATAGAAGACCCAGGTGTAGAGCAGCACCATCACCAGGCCAATCGGCCAGCACCAGGGGTTCTGCTTGGCAGTGAGCCAGACGGCGATAACGCCGAGCACGGCGGCGAACAGTTCGAGGCCGGACATCGGCGTTCCTTGGTAGTGTGCGCAAAGGCGCGATTGTACCTGTTGGCGCCACTTCTGGCATACGCGCGGGACGTACAAGTATGACGTTGGGGGGCGCACTGCAGGGCATTGCATTGGCTGCTGGAGAGATTCTTAACACTAACAGCGTTCGTCGTGCTGATTTCAAACTAGTATTTTGCTCAGTTTCGGCAGGACGCCGTACTTGGCAGATTGACGTTTGCAACGGCTCGCCGTCGCTGAAGCTGCTTCAGATACACGCCCATACGCTGTGAGCTTGGCTAATCAGGGAGATGCACGCCATGCAAAGACGTTTGAACAAGATCATCCCGGTACTCGTGTTTCCGTTGCTCTTGCAAGCGACCTCGGCCCATGCCGAGTCATGCGCAGAGACGCTCAAACAGGTCGAGACGTTGTACAACAAGACCGTGCCCAGCTGCGGGGAAGACCCGGCATCGGATTGTTCGGGGTTGTTGGTCAGGGGCACCCACCGTGCGGACCCTGCGAAGGGCCAGCAATGGGATGTGTGGAACCCCAGCCCGAAAGCCAAGGAACTGGGCACGTTCGCCGCTTCCTGGATGCGCGCGGATGGCATCAGCTATGAAGACCCTGGCATGAGTACGCAGAACGGCTACCTTATTACACCGGTTGACCTGGTTCGCAAACCCGAGACCCCGGTGCACGTTTACTGCGCCTTTCCAAATGATGCCTGGACCGACTTTCGTGACGATCGTGGTTGTGGCAACAACAGGAATACAACCCAGACCGAGGCCGTTTGCCAGGCCATGAACCCACCGATCAGCAGTGCCAATGCCTGGGTCGCGCATTTCACCAGGTTCAACAACGACAGGAAGCAGGATCAGTTGCAGTGCGGCTTCAACATGCGCAACCCGATGAGCAGCAAGGAGCGGGTGGACGCGTTTAAAAACTTCATGGGCGCCCGTCAGGTCATCAATACCCGCGAGTTCCAGACCCAGACGGAGTTTCGCCTGGGCAACCCGAAAGAAGATGAACTGCCGATCCTGGCTTTTTTCTACAGTGATAATCGCGGCTTGAGGGATGCGCAGCTCAACCAGCAGGACTATTTCAACAAGACCGGCAAGCAGCGCAACATCATCAAGATCGACTTTCCGAGAACCCCCAATGGCAAGGCGACGTTCTCCTGCGCCGCAGCTGCGCAACCGCCCGCCAAGCCGTTCTGTGACAAGTACATCCAGTCCAGCAGTTGGGTACAACGTCCTGACCCGAAACTTGGCCCCAACACTTGGTCGCTGCAGGTAGTACCGACCGAGTGCGGACGCCAGATCGCCGATAATGAAACCGACAGGATGTTTGCCGAACTGTACAACGCCCACAAAAACGACGATCAATGGCGGCAATACAGCATCAATGGTGGCTCCATCCGCCGGCAACTGGTTTGTCATCTGGCGGCGGTCTACGATGGCCGGCCGGTACGCAACAAGCCCGAGTGGAACCTGGAGCCGGCGCGTCCCTATGTCGATCAGCAGAAAGCCGTGGCCATGCAGTGCAACCCGTACTGAGCCGGGTTGACTGACATAAGCCGGGTTTTTTCAGCCTGAACGCTGCTGCCTGCCGAGCCCTTCAGGGGTGTCGGCAGGTTTTTTTTCGCAGGCGCAGCCGTTCAGGCGCTGTTGCCTAGACCGGATTGCACCCCTGCGCCCTGGTTTGCTCCTTGCCGGCTGCCCGGCGATAGGGTTCAAGGTTCCACTCCGCCTTGGCCCGGTAGTTGTTTTGCAAGCAATCGAGTTGCTCGCGCATGCTGCCCGGGCCGCCTTCCTGCCACTGCGGGTCGTTGCCACGCAGACGTAGCAGTTCAGCGTAGAGCTGCTCGCCAGGGGCCGTGCGTCCCGCGGCGGTCGGCACCACGCGCAAGCCCCAGACCTGCCTGCCGCTGACCGAGTCCTTGAACTGCGACCAGGACGAGGCGGCAATCAGCCCTGACGTTGTCGGGGCGATGGGGTTGCAGCCCGCCTTGGCGGCCTCGCTGTCACTGACCTTCGGTCGGAAGGGCTCGACGTTCCACTGCGTCTTGGCCGGGTAGTTGCCGATCAGGCAGGCCAGTTGCTGGCGCATGCTGCCCGCGCTGGTTTCGTGCTGCTGCCATTGCGGGTCGGCGCCGCGCAAGCTGAACAGCTCGTCATAAAGCGCCTGCTGGTCGCTGGCCTGACGGGCCTTGCCCTGCGCGGTGGGGATGACCACCAGGGTCCACTCCTGGCGGCCGCTGCCCGGGTCCAGGCGCAGTTCCCAGTTCGCCGCCTGGATGTACGTTTGCTCGATCACGCCGCTGATACCCAGGCTGACCACCTGGTCGTTGGCAAGATAGGCGAAGCGGTTTTCTGCAGGCTGCTGAAAGTCCATCCTGAGCACGGGCACGGCATAGCCCTGGGCGAACAGCTTGCGCTGGAAGCTGCGGGCCACTTCCAGGCCATTGGTGGGCACCGGCCTTTTCACGTCGCCGCGGGTGGGCGCAACAAAGGTGCTGTTGGGGTCGTACACTAACGCGTCGATGTGAGGCAGGCGCGCGCTGCCGTCACCCGTGTCGGTGGCGGTACGGATCAGGAACTCGTTGAACTGGTCCTTGGCGATCCAGGCTTCGCCTTGCTTGCCGGGGTTCTGGTGGACATCGATCATCGCGTCCCAGTCGGCCGGCTGCTCGGCGTTCCATGAGCATTGCCCCTGCTGGATACCGTTGCGGTACTTGGCCCGCCATTGGCCGGCGGTGTCGACGCCACTGATATCGCAGCTACCAAATGCCAGACTGCGGTTCTTGTTGGGTTGGTTGGGGGTCGGCGCCGCACCCGCCGGGATCGGCTGGTTGTACAGGCCGCAACCGTGCCATTGGCGTTCGGTACCGGTGTAGCCGTCAAAACTGAAGATGCACAGGTAGCCAGTTTCCATCACGGGCAGCTTCAACGCCCAGGCATCGGCAGGGGTGCGCAGGATGAAACCGGCCGGGCGCACCAGTTTGCTGATGCTGAGGTCTTTGCGAATCCAGGTGAATGAACTGGCGCCGAGCTTTTTCGCGAACTCGCTGTAATCCCAGAAGTTGAACGGCCCGTCGTCGACCATGCGCACGGTCACGCCGCTGCAGTAGTTGTGCCCGCGGGGTGCGCCGGTATCGGGCTCCTTGCACGGGACTGCGGCGCTGATGACGGTGTTGTAGTTGCGGTTGATCCGTTCCAGGGTCTGGGCTGGATCGAGTGCGCTGGTAACGGATTGTGCTGCGTGTGCTGCCGGCAGGCAAAGCAGCAAGGCGATTGCCAAGGGGTGCTTGTGCATGGGTGTAGCCTCCTTCCATGGGGGAGGCTTTACCTTAGGTGCATTTTCGTCAGGCAGTCTATTGGCAAAAGTCTTACATGATTTGCGCTAAACCCGGAACGGTCGCAGCAGTTGCTCAAGCTGCGTGCTCAACCGCGTAAGCGCTTTGCCCGAGTCGCTGGAGTGCTGCGCCGCCAGGGCAGTTTGCTGCGACAGGTCCGCCGTTTCGGTGACGTTGCGGTTGATCTCTTCGACCACATGGGACTGCTGCAAGGTGGCACTGGCAATCGAGGCATTGAGCGCTGTCAGGTTGTGCAGTGCCTGGCTGATGGCGTCCAGGCTCACCCCGGCTTCGCTGGCCTGCTCGACGGTCTGGCGCGAGGCCTCGCTGCTGGCGTCGATGGCCTTGACGGCCGCTTCGGACTGGCCCTGCAGGTGCTCGATCATGCTCTGGATTTCTGCGGTGGACTGCTGGGTGCGCTGGGCCAGCAAGCGTACTTCGTCGGCCACCACGGCAAACCCTCGACCTTGTTCGCCGGCGCGGGCCGCTTCGATCGCCGCGTTGAGGGCCAGCAGGTTGGTTTGCTCGGCAATCGAGCGAATCACCTCAAGCACGCTGCCAATGCGTGTGCTCTGGCCGGCCAGGGCACGAATGACCTGCACGGCTTCATCGATGGTCGCCGACAGCTGATCGATACGTTGCAGGCTGCCATGGATACTTTGCTGGCCTTGTTCGGCGCGCAACTGGGCATCGCGCATCTCGCTGGAAGCCTGCTCGGCATTCTTGGCCACATCCTGCACCGCATAGGTGACTTCGTTGATCGCCGTGGCCACCTGTTCCATTTGCTGTGACTGCTGCTCGCTGCGTTGCTGGGCCTGGCCGGCGTTGTTGCCAACATCAGTGGCCGATTGTCCCAAGGCATGCACCGCGCCTTGCAACTGGCTGACCACGCCCTGCAACTTGCCGGTAAAGCTGTTGAAGTGGCTGCCCAACTGAGTGACTTCATCGCTGCCATGGGTATCCAGGCGCCGGGTCAGGTCACTTTCGCCACTGGCGATGGTGGCCATCGCGTCGACCGCTTCCTGCAGCGGCCGGGCAATGCTGCGGGCGATCAGCACCACCAGCAGGGTCATCACCAGGGCGATGCCCAGGCCGAGAATCGAGGCGTCGCGCAACTGGCGGATGAACTCGGCCTGCATGTCATCGATGTAGACGCCCGAGCCAATCACCCAGCCCCACGGCTTGAACAGTTGAACGTAGGAGGTTTTTTTCACCGGCTCGCTGGCACCCGGCTTCGGCCAGCGGTAGTCGATACTGCCGGCACCCTTGGCCTTGGCCAGGGCGGCCATTTCGTTGAACAGGGCAAAGCCGTCCGGGTCGCGAATCGCCGACAGGTCCTGGCCGTCGAGCTTGGGGTTGGTCGGATGCATGATCATCTTCGGCCCAAGGTCATTGATCCAGAAGTAGTCATTCTGGTCGTAACGCAGGCCGCGCACCGCGCTCAAGGCTTGTTGCTGGGCGGCATCGCGGCTGAGGGTGCCGGCCGCTTCCAGGCCCTGGTAATACGCCAGCACCCCGGCTGCGGTCTCGACCACGTGGCGGGTCTTTTCGGCCTTGGCCTGGTACAGGTCACCGTGGATCTGGCGCAGCATCAGCAGCCCCAGGGTTACCAGCATCACCACTGCCACCACCAGGATCAGCCACAAGCGCCGGCTGATCGACATACTGCGAAGAGTTTTCATGGAATGCTTACCCCGAATTCTTTTTATTGTTGCCTACATCCAAGCATGCTTTGCCCCCCGAACCTACTCGACCAAGGGCTAAGTGCTTGATTCGTTGAGGTCTGTTGCATCGTCCCGGCAGCGTTTATTCGAGAGGTCTGATAGGATTTCGGCCTCGACGGGGTAAACCTGAAGGCCGCGTGAACTTTTCTGCTGGCTTTGCGACCAACTGTCGCTGTAAAACGGCCAGGCGCTGAACAGCCATTGGCAATCAAAAGACTATAAAGGGGCATGCCGCAGGCATCGCTCCACGGGGGAAGCATGGATCTTTGGACCGGCCTGCAGGCTGTCATTCTAGGTATTGTCGAAGGCTTGACGGAGTTCTTGCCGATCTCCAGTACCGGCCACCAGATCGTCGTCGCCGATCTGATCAACTTCGGTGGTGAGCGGGCCATGGCCTTCAATATCATCATCCAGCTGGGTGCGATCCTGGCGGTGGTCTGGGAGTTTCGCCGCAAGATCTTCGACGTGGTGGTGGGGCTGCCGCGTCAGCGCGAAGCACAACGCTTCACCGTCAACCTGCTGATCGCCTTCATGCCGGCCGTGGTGCTCGGCGTGCTGTTCGCCGACCTGATCCATGAATACCTGTTCAACCCCATCACCGTGGCCGCCGCCCTGGTGGTCGGTGGCGTGATCATGCTCTGGGCCGAGCGCCGCCAGCATGTGATCCGCGTCGATCAGGTCGATGACATGCGCTGGACCGACGCCCTGAAAATCGGCTGTGCCCAGTGCCTGGCGATGATCCCGGGCACTTCGCGCTCCGGCTCGACCATCATTGGCGGCCTGTTGTTCGGCCTGTCGCGCAAGGCGGCCACCGAGTTTTCGTTCTTCCTGGCCATGCCGACCATGGTCGGTGCCGCCGTGTACTCGGGCTACAAGTACCGCGAGCTGTTCCAGCCCGACGACTTCCCGGTATTTGCCATTGGCTTCGTGGTGTCGTTCATTTTCGCCATGATCGCCGTGCGCGGCCTGCTCAAGTTCATCGCCAACCACAGCTACGCGGCCTTCGCCTGGTACCGCATCGGGTTCGGCCTGATCATTCTCGGCACCTGGCTGTTCGGTTGGGTCGACTGGACCACGGCGCACGGTTGAGATGAGCCGTAGTCAGAGCCAACAGCGCCGCGCAGCCTCTGCCAGCGGCGCCATCCAAAACCCGCGCAGCAAGCTGCTGGTTTTTGTCGCCCTGTGCCTGCTGCCCGTGGGCGGGGCCCTGCAGATGCTGCTCAGCGCGCAGTCGTGGGTGCCGGCGTTGGCCTACCCGCTGGCCAGCCTGGTGAGCTTTGTGTTGTATTGGCGCGACAAGCAGCAGGCCCGCAGTCAGGCCTGGCGCACGCCGGAGAAGGTTTTGCACGCCAGTGAGCTGTGTGGCGGCTGGCCGGGCGCCTTGCTGGCCCAGCAACGCTTTCGGCACAAGACCCGCAAGCTGTCGTTCCAGCTGAGTTTCTGGGCCATTGTCGCTGTGCACCAGCTGTTCTGGGTCGACCACCTGCTGCTGGGTGGCCGCTGGTTGGGGGCGGCGTTGGCGCCCGTGCTCAGATAAGCAGCCCCGGCTGCAGGCGCTTGGGCAGGCGCCGCACCACCAGTTGGTGCGAGCGCTGCAGCAGCTCGGTCAGTTCAGCCCGGCCCATGGGGTAGGGCGGTGCCATGCTGATCCAGTGGGCCCGCGCCAGGTAGGGCGCCGGGCGCACGCCGGGGCGGTCGGCATAGCCCAGAAACAGCTCGTTATCGACCTTGAACGAAAGCCCGGCACCGGCCAGGTCAAGCACCGCGAACATCTTGTTGCCGGCCACCGAGAACACCCGCACGCCGCCCCATTTGTAGTCTTCCTGCGCACCCGGCAGGCTCAGGCAGAAGGCCGCAACCTGGGCTTCGGTGATTTTCCCTTCAGACATAACGCTCCCCGCATTGGGCGAATTCCGCCACCAGATGATCGATCCATACCCGTACCGCCGGCAACAGCCCGCGCCGATGGGGGTAGACTGCCTGCAGATAACCGCCGGGCAGCGACCAGTCTGGCAGTACGCGCACCAACTCGCCACGCGCAAGTTCCGCTTCGCAGTGCATGATCGGCAGCGCGGTAAAGCCCAGGCCTGCAACGGCGGCGGCCTTGCGCACCACAAAGTCGTCGATGGCCAGGCGCGCCTCCAGCGCCAGTTCGTGCTTATGGCCCTGGGCATCGAGCAGGCGCAGGTGGACCAGGCGGTCGGCATCCACCGCGCCGAGTACCGGCAGGCTGGCCAGGTCTTGCGGATGATTGAGCGCCTGCGCGGCGGCGAATGGCGGCGAGGCCACCAGGAGCATCTGCGCCTGACGCAGGCGGCGGGTGACCAGGGCTGGGTCTTCATCACCCAGGTCACGCACGCGCAGGGCAACATCGACGCCTTCGGTAATCAGGTCGACCCGGCGGTTGAGCAGGATCATGTCCAGTTGCACCTGCGGGTATTGCTGCAGGAAGCGGCTGATCACATCGGGCAGAAATTCATGGGCCAGGCCCACCGGGCACGACACCCGCAAGCGCCCGCGTGGTTCGCTGGTCATGCTGGCGACCGCTTCGTCGGCCATTTCCGCCTCCAGCAGCATCGCCTGGCAGTGGCGCAGGTACCGCTCGCCCACGGCCGTCAGCTTCAATTGCCGGGTGGTGCGTTGCAGCAGGCGCGTGCCCAGACGTTCTTCCAGCTCGGCGATACGCCGCGACAGGCGTGATTTAGGGATGCCCAGCAAGCGGCCAGCGGCGGCGAAACCGCCGGCTTCGACCACTCGGGCAAAGTAGAAAAGGTCATTGAGGTCTTGCATGCGTGCCACCATTGTCCTGCCAGTAGGACAAACTAACGCATTTTTGCTGACTTATCAGCTATTCGTCACCCGGGTAGGATTCTCTCCATCGTGATCGCCCACTCGCGGTCTTCATTCAGGAGAGTCCCATGAAACTGTTGCATATCGATTCGAGCATCCTGGGCGACAATTCCGCCTCCCGTCAGCTGAGCCGCAGCGTGGTTGAAGCCTGGAAAGCCGCCGACCCATCGTTGCAGGTGACCTACCGTGACCTGGCTGGCGACGCCATCAGCCACTTCTCGGCCGCGACCCTGGTCGCTGCGGGCACCCCGGAAGAACTGCGCGATGCCGCGCAACAGCATGAAGCCACGCTCAGCGCCGAAACCCTGCAGGAGTTCCTCGACGCCGATGCCGTGGTGCTGGCCGCGCCGATGTACAACTTCACCGTGCCGACCCAGCTCAAGGCCTGGATCGACCGCGTCGCGGTTGCCGGCAAGACCTTCCGCTATACCGAAGCCGGCCCCGAAGGCCTGTGCGGCGACAAAAAAGTGATCCTGGTATCGACCGCAGGCGGCCTGCACGCTGGCCAGCCAACGGCGGTCGGCCATGAAGAATTCCTCAAGGTGTTCCTCGGCTTCATCGGCATCACCGACCTGGAAATCGTCCGCGCCCATGGCCTGGCCTATGGCGATGAGCACCGGGTCAAGGCCCTGAACGCCGCGCAATTGCAGATCAGCAACGACCTGTTCGCCGCTGCCTGATAGCGCTAGCGTCACCCAGACCGACTGCAGGCATGGCCTGCAGTCGGTTTTTTCATGGAGTCTTCATCTGCGCCGATCCGGCCCGTTCTATGCTGCGCACTGTGTGCATTGATCGACAGCGTTGGGTAAGGTGCAAAACGATGCGGCGTCTTGGCGTGTTATTCCTGCTTGTGCTGCTGGGCGGCCCGCTGACGGTGCACGCCGAGCCGGCTGCGCACTGGAGTGTCGGCGTGCACCGGCTGAGCTTCGCCGACCCGCTGGATGCGCAACCGGTGCAGGCACTGGCGTTCTATCCGTCCAGCGGCCCCGAGCGCAGCAGCCGTATCGACGGCTATCGGGTCCAGGCCTGGGAAGGCGCGCCCATGGTCATGGGCCGCTATCCGCTGTTGATGCTTTCCCACGGCAACACCGGCACGCCCCTGGCCTTGCACGATCTGGCCACGGCCCTGGCGCGTCGCGGTTTTATCGTTGTCGCCGTGACCCATCCGGGTGACAACGCCCGTGACCACAGCCGCCTGGGAACTCTGAGTAATCTTTACGGCCGCCCCTTGCAGATCAGCGCGGCGATCAGCGCCAGCCTCGACGATGGGTTTCTCGCCCCGTACATCAACGGCCCGCAGGTGGGCGTGATTGGCTATTCGGCCGGTGGCGAGACGGCGCTGATCCTGTCGGGCGCGCAACCGGACCTGGAGCGCCTGCAGCGCTACTGCCAGGAGCGGCCGCAGGATGCCGATGCCTGCAAGACCAAGGGTGTGCTGATCGCTGATCGCGCCGACCTGCGCGCCGTGCCTGATCCACGGGTCAAGGCGCTGCTGTTGATGGCGCCCCTGAGCCTGATGTTCGGCCGCCACGCCCTGGCCGAGGTCAGGGTCCCGGCGCTTATCTATAGTGGCGACAAGGACCAGTTGCTGGCCATCGACAAAAACGCCCAGGCCCTGGCGCGCAAGCTGCCGCTCACGCCCAACTACACACTGCTCGCGGGTGCCGGGCATTTCGTCTTCATGGCGCCCTGCGACGACGAACAGCGGCAGAAGATGGCGGCCCTGTGCAACGACCCGGACGGCGTCGATCGTGAGGATATTCATCTGTCCTTGCAGGCCGAGGCTGCGCGTTTTTTCAACCACACCTTGGCTACCCGGCAACAAAGCGGGCTGCACATGGCTGATCAGTAAGCGCGAGGGCGTTGTGACAGCAGCAGGGTCAAGCCGACACCCAGCAGCGCCAGCAAGGCCGCCACACAGAAGATCCAGGCATAGCCCAGGTGCAGGGCCACCGCGCCCATCAACGGCCCGGCAATTGCCAGGGCCAGGTCGAAGAACACCGCATAAGCGCCCAGGCCGGCACCACGGCTGGAACTGGGCACCTGTTTGATCGCCTCCACGCCCAGCGCCGGGTACACCAGCGACAGGCCGAAACCGGCAAGCCCTGCGCCTATCAGTGCCAGCAGTGGGCTGGGCGCCAGCCACAGCAAGGCCAGGCCCAAGGCTTCGGTGGCCATGCAGGCCATCGCCACCGGGTAACCGCCAAAACGGTTTACGGCGTTGACGAACAGCAGCCGTGAAGCAATGAAGCACACGCCAAAGGCACTCAAGCACCAGGCGGCGCCGCTCCAGCCTTGTTCCAGATAGAACAGGGTGACGAAGGTGGTCAGGGTGCCATAGCCGATCGACGCCAGGGTCAGGCTGACGCCGCACGGCGCCACGCGGCCGAATGCGGCCCAGAAGGGCAGGCGTTCGCCACGCACTATCGGTGTTGAGGGCTTGCTGCGGATCACCAGCAACGCCAGTAGCGCCAGCGCACTCAAGGCCAGGCCCAAGGTGGCGAAGTTGATCTCGGCAACCAGCATGACTCCGAGCGGCGCGCCGATGGCGATGGCGCCATAGGAGGCGATACCGTTCCAGGAAATCACCCGCGCGGTCTGTTCGGCGCCGAGCGAGCCGATCCCCCAGCTCAACGTGCCCACGCCAATCAACCCCTGGGCGATCCCCAGCAGCACGCGACCGGCCAGTAGTACCAGCAGGCTCAGCAGCGGCACGCTCACCGTCAACGCTGAGGCAACGGTCAGCACGCCACTGGCGGCGATCCCCAGCAGCCCGTAGATGATTGCCCGCTTGCTGCCCAGGCTGTCGGCCGCGCGCCCGGCAAACGGCCGGCTGAGCAGGGTGGCGAGGTATTGCAGGCCGATGGTGATGCCGGCGATGACCGCACTGAAGCCCAGTTGATCGTGCACATAGCCGGGCAGCACCGCGATCGGCAGGCCGATGCAGAGGAAGGCGATGAAGGTGTAGAAGACAACTGAAAGGATTTGCCGGGTGATCGACCCGGTGTCGACGGGAGCGGGTTGTTGCGCGGACATGAGCTCGTTCGCTGGCGGGCGGTGGGAGAGGGCCCATGATCGCCGGGTGCGAGGAGAAAAGGAAGCAGGCTAACGGGTTTTCAAGCATCGCGGGGCAAGCCCGCTCCTACAGGATTGTAGGAGCGGGCTTGCCCCGCGATCAGGTCTGGATCAGATCACCACACCCTGGCTACGCAGGTAGTCATCGTAGGTACCGCTGAAGTCCACCACACCGCTCGGGCTCAGCTCGATGATGCGGGTGGCCAGCGACGACACGAACTCACGGTCGTGGCTGACGAAGATCAGCGTACCCGGGTAGTTTTCCAGCGCCAGGTTCAGCGCCTCGATCGATTCCATGTCCAGGTGGTTGGTCGGTTCGTCCATCACCAGTACGTTGGGCTTTTGCAGGATCAGCTTGCCAAACAGCATGCGGCCTTGCTCACCACCGGAGATCACCTTGACCGACTTGAGGATCTCGTCGTTGGAGAACAGCATGCGCCCCAGGGTGCCGCGGATCACTTGCTCGCCCTGGGTCCACTGGCCCATCCAGTCGAACAGGCTGAGGTCTTCTTCGAAGTCGTGGGCGTGGTCCTGGGCGTAGTAGCCAAGCTCGGCGCTTTCGGTCCATTTCACCGCACCGGCATCCGGGCTCAGTTCACCGACCAGGGTACGCAGCAGGGTGGTCTTGCCGATGCCGTTGGGGCCGATGATTGCCACACGCTCGCCCGCTTCAACGGTGAAGCTGAAGTTCTCGAACAGGGTCTTGCCATCGAAACCCTTGGACATCTTCTCGATGGTCACGGCCTGGCGGTGCAGCTTTTTGGTCTGCTCGAAGCGGATGAACGGGCTGACCCGGCTCGAAGGCTTGACCTCGGCCAGCTGGATCTTGTCGATCTGCTTGGCCCGCGAGGTGGCCTGCTTGGCTTTCGAGGCGTTGGCCGAGAAGCGGCTGACGAAGGTCTGCAGCTCGGCGATCTGGGCTTTCTTCTTGGCGTTGTCCGACAGCAGCTGCTCGCGCGACTGGGTCGCGGCGGTCATGTACTCGTCGTAGTTGCCCGGGAACAGGCGCAGCTCACCGTAGTCCAGGTCGGCCATGTGCGTGCAGACGCTGTTGAGGAAGTGCCGGTCGTGGGAAATGATGATCATGGTGCTGTTACGCGCCGTGAGAATGTTTTCCAGCCAGCGGATGGTGTTGATGTCCAGGTGGTTGGTTGGCTCGTCGAGCAGCAACACTTCCGGGTCCGAGAACAGCGCCTGGGCCAGCAGCACGCGCAGCTTCCAGCCTGGTGCGACTTCGGTCATCGGGCCGAAATGCTGTTCCAGCGGGATACCCAGGCCCAGCAGCAGCTCACCGGCGCGGGACTCGGCGGTATAGCCGTCCATTTCGGCGAACTCGGTTTCCAGCTCGGCCACGGCCATGCCGTCTTCTTCGGTCATTTCCGGCAGCGAGTAGATGCGATCGCGCTCGGCCTTGACCTTCCACAGCTCCTCGTGGCCCATGATCACGGTGTCGATCACGGTGAATTCTTCGTAGGCGAACTGATCCTGGCGCAGCTTGCCCAGGCGTACGTTCGGCTCGAGCATGACCTGGCCGGCAGACGGCTCGAGGTCGTTGCCGAGGATTTTCATGAAGGTCGACTTGCCGCAGCCGTTGGCGCCGATCAGGCCGTAGCGGTTGCCGTTGTTGAACTTGACCGAGACGTTCTCGAACAAGGGCTTGGCGCCGAACTGCATGGTGATGTTAGCGGTAGAAATCAAGTGCTTATCCTGCGGGGGTTCCAGAGGTGTGTTTAGGTGCCGTCGCCTGATTTGGGCCAATTTTGGGCCAATCAGACTCTAGCCGGCAGCTTCTCCAGCTCCCTCCAATCCGAGGAGGAGCTGATCCATTTTGCGTAAGTAGAGAGCAACATCTCGACGCTATGGCCGAGCTGGTTCGCGATGAACGCGGGGTTCATCCCAGCCATTAGGCACATGGTTGCGTAGGTGTGGCGCGTGTCGTACTGCCGACGTTCACGGATGCCCAGCGCCTTGAGCGCGAGCTTGAAGTGCTTGATTGTAACACTTGGCTCTCTGATCCACATCCCGCCTTTGCCCGGTTGGAACACAAATGGGCTGGTGGGAGTCGCGGACTTCGAAGCGATCCGACGCAGATCGGCCAGGCGCCGGGCCTGGCGCAGGGCGTGAAGTGCGCGCTCATTGAGCAGGATCACCCGGTGGTGCTTCGTCTTGGTCCGGTCTTCTGGCTGGCCATCGACGATGATACGCCGGATGTTCGCGGTTCTCGCCTCCAGGTCAATGTCATCCCACTGCAAGCCCATGGCTTCACCTGGACGCAGCCCCGTGAAGAAAGCGAACTCGAAGAAGGGGGCATAGATCTGTGAGTACTTGTGCAGCGTCTTATATAGGTGGGCAATAATCCGCTCGGCTTCATCCCTGGTGTAGGGGTCAACCACCTTCTTCACTGCTTTTGGCTTGTCGAGCGATGAGGTGGGGTTCTTGGCGATCAGCCCATCCAGCACCGCTGTCTTGAACACGCTGGCGAGCTTGATGATTGCATTGCGCTTCACGCCGGTGGAGGACCACTCAATGCTGGCGATGATCCCGCGCAGCATGGTCGGCGTGATCATGTCGATCCGGCGCAGGCCCAGGTACGGCATCCAGTAGAGGTTGAAACTGCTCTTGTAGTTGTTGCGGGTGCCACCAACGATGTGGCGGCTGTTCAGCCACAGCTGGGCGTACTCGCCAAAGCTCGGTATCGCGGCCTGGGCCGAGAGCGCCAAGTCCGACCCGGGGAACAGGTCGGCGTACTTCTCGTCATCCAGCAGGCCGTGTTTGATGAGGTTGACTACTTGATCACGTAGACGGCTGGCCGCCTTGATCCCTTGCGCTGTCGGGGGATGGGCAAGTGTTTCCCCGCGGCGCTCACCGTTCCAAGTGAAACGGATCCGGAGCGCGTCCCCTCTGATTTCAACTCCAGGGGGCAAACCCACAGGCTTTCGAGCCATTCCTCATACCTCCATCTGCTGTAAATGATGCTGCGGCCGTTTCGGTTCCAGATGCCTTCAGGGATCTTTCCCCGCTGGCGCCTGGTCTGGAGCGCTCGCAGCGTGATCCCCAGTAGTTCGGCCATCTTCTCTTCTGTGACCTTGTCCATTCCCTGGGCAACGGCCTGTTCCTGTTCGGCGTGTTCATCGCCGGGCTTTTTCCTAATGGTTTGCATGATTGTCTCCACGCCGCGCATGGCGGCAGAGTTGGGGAGGGGTTAGGCGGTGGCTTTCTCGATGGCTGTTGCGAGGCGCACCTGGGTTCCGTTTCCATTTCCTGCGGGCTTGATTCGATCAATCACCCTCAGGGCTTCTTGTGCCGCGCTGAGCAGGGCATCCCGCTGTTCGCGCGCTTGGGCCAGCGCCTCCAACAACTCTTCCTGCCGAGCGCCTTCGGCCCGGCCGATATCCCAGAACTCCTGGCACCAGTGCCCCTTGGGTGGCGGATTGTTGCCCTGCTTGCCGAGCGCTAAAGAGCCAATGATCGAGTCGCACAGGTCCTGCTTGTAGGCGTTGTCGCCGTCAATGCTCAAGCCGGACCGGCGCAGGGTGCTGAGCACTTCATCAAGGAAAATGCCTTGGTCCTTCAGGACGATGTCCTTGCCGGGCTCGCCAGGCGTGTAGATGACCAGGGCGAGCTTGGCCTCGGGCCACAGGTTGTTGCTGATCTGCACCAGGGCGTCGTTGGCGGCTTC
Source organism: Pseudomonas sp. SBB6 (assembly GCF_024213215.1). Lineage (NCBI taxonomy): Bacteria > Pseudomonadati > Pseudomonadota > Gammaproteobacteria > Pseudomonadales > Pseudomonadaceae > Pseudomonas > Pseudomonas sp. SBB6. Next base: position 331,498 of record NZ_JANAVH010000005.1, read on the forward strand.
GTGAAAACGGGTTGTTGCGGACATAGCTCATCCTCGCCCGCCTATCGGCAGGCTTGATTGTTGTGGGGTGTAGGGTCTCGACGGTGCTGAATGTGAGCTTTAATTAAGCTCACACTTGGAGGAGCACAAGATGGGTGATTGGTCTGATTATTTTGAAGACTTTCCTGAAGAAAATCCTGCAAACAAAGAACGACAGCCAGGGCCCCTTGAGCGTGCTATGTCTAAGCATATAGACACTGTCCGAAAAAACAGTTTGAAGGAGTGTAAGGAGGTTCAGAAGCTGCTGGACGAAGCCTTTGCTCGCAAAAAGGATGGCTCTTGATCCGGCTTGGTATCGACCTCATCACCTCCAGGCAGTCGCCGTGGTGAAGGCTGACCTCTGTTATGGCCTTGGCCCCTTCCAGATCATCCAGGCCATGTACATCGCAGCAGGAATGCTTAGGACGATCATGGCGCCACCTCCGGTGGCCCGGGGAGCGGTTGCCAGTGCGTTACCACATCACCTGGGTTCAGCACTTGATACCAAGCTGTATCGTATTCAGGGTCGTCGCGTAGCTCATACCAACCCGTAACGTAGATGCGACCTTCTTCGTCTGCGTCGTCACCTTCGCTGTAAAGCTCTTTGTTCTGCAGGAAGCTTGCCGCAAAGACGTAGGTCTTCCCGTTCGCTCGCTTCACGGCCAATATCACTTGAGTATCTGTGTCGTCTTTTGCTTCCGGCAGCCGGTCACTGCACTTAATCCATATGCTCACAGCGAATACCTCTCTTCATTCCAGCGCACTGGCGCCTTTGCAGGGGTAGGGGTGTCTTGTTCGTGCGGGGAGAGCTGGCGCTCGTTGCCGGCCTGCAACTGTCTATCGGGGATGCAGCTGATGCCGACCCCGTTCAGCAGGTAGCAGGTGACGCCGCGCTGGCTGTCGTGCTGCACCTCGATGACGTTCTCGGTTGCGCTGGCGCCGGTGGCCAGCAGTAGGAGGCAGAGGGCGAGGCGGGTCATGGGCGCACCTCAGCGTTGTTGGTGCGGACAAAGTAGCCGTCGGGCGACCCTGGATCACTGACCAGGGCTTCTACCGGGCCGATCTGCTGGAGGATCGCCGGAAGCCCTTCAGGGTTTGCCGCCTCCGCCCAGCTCAAGCAATTGAGCCAGATGTCTTCGCCCGTGCCTGAGGAATACCCATCCGACCAAGCGCTACAGCTCTCGGCCTCTTCCTTTGCGCGCTCCAGGTATTCGAGCGTGTTGCAGCATGGGCAGGGATTGTCTGTTTCGCTGGGGTCCCAGCCATCGCTATCCGCGTCCCACAGAAAACCGTCACCACGACACTCCCAGGTGCCGCGCTGGAAGGTGCATGCCTTCGGTGCGGCCTGTTGCTTTTGTTGGGGCATGACTTCGTCCTTGGCCGCCATATTGCGGCTGTTCAATGGAGGGGAGAGGAACTAGGCTGAATCTCTCAACCGGAGAGCAGCCATGTCCGCAGAACGGGTTGTGCATTTAGAGCAGGCGCTTGTGGCCATCCTGGCTGCAGCTGAGCAGAAGGGGCTCGATGCTGATGAGCTTCGAAGGCAAGCCACTGGCGGCCTGATCGGCAACGTCTCCTGGCGCTGGGTAACAGCTGAGTACGTGCCCGGTGCTATCGATGAGATTGAAAGCGCAGTCCGGATGCTCAGGCGGCTGTGATGCTGATAATCAGTTGGAGTACAAATGTACTCCTTGTCCGCTTCAGCCTTCGACAGCGGCCTGTAGCTCGATGAGAGCTTTGTTTCGTGCTGCCGAGCCGTCAACCGACAGTCCAAGAACCCGCACGAACTCATGCACTGAAGACCGAAGCCCGGCCAGCTGGGCGCGCAGCCGCTCAACCTCGCCAGCATCGGCGTGGGTGTAGAGCGGTACCAGGATAGAGCCTGAATGGCGATGCCTTTCAATGCCTTCGGCTCCGGCGCGGAGAGCCTTCTTTTGACCGTGAACATCAGTGACGAGATATGCCACCGGCTTGCCCTGGTGCTCTTGCGACGACAGCAGAGATTCAAGTTTCTGGTCGATACAGGTCAAGCACACATATCCGCCCATCTCATCCACTCGCAACGGCGTGTGCTTGCGAGTGCCGCAGCCAGCGCAATTGGTTGCTTGCTTTGAGCTGTAGGTGAATTGCTCGCCCTGGGGCTGGGCGGCTGCATTACAGGACCAGCACAGGCGCTGTGCCCCTTCGCACTCCTTGCAGTCGAGTTCGTCAACCCTGGCGGCTGCCTGGAGGTCAGCGAGAGTTACATCAGGTGCTTTGCACTGAGCGGCGTCAATTGCGGCCATTGCCAGGTCGCGGTCACTCATGCCGGGAACGACCTTGAGGCGGGTGATGCAGGCAGTGGCAGCTTCAACCTGCTGCTCGGTCCAGATACTGCGCTCAACCAGCATGTAGCCTTCGGGCACGCTGACCATCTGTTCGGTGTTGCTGGATCGGTTTTCTGTGGGCATGGGGATACCTCGCTTATGATTTGACCGATAGACTAACGACTTACCTCTGAGGGCTGTTTCTATGGGAAGGTTGTTGGCTGTCTTGGGGATAGTCCTTTCGCTGGTGTACTTAGGATTTGTGTGGTGGCTGACTGGGGATCGGATCGCCGACCTCAAGGGGATGGACTTAAACGAAGTTGGGGATTTCTTGGCAGGGGCTTTTGGTCCTCTTGCAATTCTTTGGCTTGTACTTGGATTCTTCCAACAAGGCATCGAATTAAGGCAAGGTACGGCCGCTCTCAATTTTCAAGGGGAAGAGCTCAGGAACTCGGTCGAGCAGCAGCGAAAGTTAGCTTCGATTTCTCTGCAGGCACTAGAGTTGGAACACAAGGAAAGGCAAGAGCAGAATGTAAGATATCGACAAAGCCTCCGTCCGATTCTGCACCTAACTGGAATCAATCTTGAGTTTCTAGATAGCAGGTGGGTCGCGACATGCAGGCTTTTTAACGATGGTGCTCAAATCTATAGTTTGAACTTTGCGCTCATAAAGGGTGGTAATCAGCACTATTTCCATGTCGTTCGTACTCTGGATCGAGGGGAAAGTGTTGATGCTAAATGCATGTGGCATATCGACTCCCCGGGTGAAGATGTTGCCATAGTTGTGTTTTACACAGAGCGTGATACGGTTAAAGGTTTTTGCAGGTTTGTTATGGACTGCGACCCTGAGCCGGGAAGTATTTCGTTTATGCGAGACGATAGCGTTACGACTTAGATTGGATAAATGTTCTTTACCTTTTAATCTCCGCAGAAGCACTCAATAGCTTCATGTGTCTCGCTGAACAGGTCGAACTGAATCTCCGCGTAATCCATCATCTGCTGATAGCTGGGGCGGTCCTTTCGGAAGCGGGCGCCGTCCCCGGCGAACGGGCCGGTTGATTCGGTCGACCGCTCTTGGCGCGCCCACCAGTCACCGCGGCTGCGGTCACTGGCAATGATCGAGTAGACCTGGTTCAGCGGCTTTAAGAAGCACAGGTCACAGTTGCCCTCCAGTGTCCGGCCGTTGACGGTGGACAGCATCAGGTCAAATGGCTGGGCTGCCCAGAAGTCCGTCACGTCCTGCACGCCCGCGCCGGCATCCGCCAGGGGCATGATCATCGTGGCGTGCTTGCTCTCGCTGGTGCTACCCCGGTTCCGGATCTTCACGACCCTGCGTGGTTCGTCGGCGCGGATGCCGGTCATCATGTCGACCGGCTCCTCCTCGGTGGATAGGCCCAGGGTGCGCAGGTACTTGTGAATGATCCGAATCTTCAGGTCTACAGTGCAGAACCTGGTCACCGGGTTCGGCAGATACTTGCGCTTGCGGATGACCGCCTCGAACGGCTCGCCGTTGCGGCTGCAGGTGTCGAAATCCACCACGGCGAAGCCTTGCTCATCGTCGCGATACTCCAGCCAGGTGATCGGCACCGCCCAGCGCTCGGCGCACTTGCGGACGAATTCCAAGGTGGCGGGATGTTCCTTGCCGGTGTTGGCGAACAGCACCAGCAGATCGCTCAAGTCCTCGTTGTGGTCGAGCACCTGGCGCAGCATGTAGGCGCTGGTGCGGCCGCCTGAAAAGCTCAGGACGGTCTTGCCGCGCAGGCGGTAAGGTGACATTTGGCGTCCTCAGTCGAACAGGTGCTCTCGGCGCCCGGTTTCGTGGTAGTGCAGGTCCTGAATGGCCTGTTGCTGGTCGATGGTGAACATCGGGTTGCAGGTGGTGCAGTGTCCGGCGATCTTGATGGCTTGGAAGGAAAGCGTGATCGATGGATAGTCCCGGCGGCAGGATGGGCACTGAACTGCATCGACTCCGCAGCAGCTGATGGCGACATCTTCGTCGTCATGCACGGTCTTGCAGACTGGACACTCGTAAAGTTCCTCTATCCCAGGGCGGCAGCACTCGAGCGCGCCATCCTCGCAATCATGGATCTCTCGACAGGAGCAGCACCTGTAGAGAGCTTTGACCTGAATTTTCATGGATGCCTCCAGGCAGGCGCCGCCCTCGCCAGGGTGGCGTATTCAAAAAAGAGAGTGGGGCCGCTAGTCAGCAGCCACCGACTAGTGTTTTATGTGCTGGCAATCTAATGCCCAGGAGAAAAGCAGATGACGGATACCATAGATCACAAGTCAGGCCGAACGATCGACGCCGACGTTGTAGCGGCAGGCGCCGGTACCGCCACGCTGATAACTCTGGCGATTCAGAACAAAGAAGCAATTGCAGCAGCGGGCTCTGCCGTGATTGGAGTGGCTGTTGCCAACCCGAAGATCACAGCGTCTGTCGCTGCGGCCGCGACCGTGGGCTATGGAATTTACCGACTCACTCAGCCCGGTACCAAAATCGAGTTTGGCAAGTTCAAGTACGAGCGGAAGTAATTGAGGAGTTGAACTGACCTGTGGCGCTGGCGGGCAGCGCTGAGTGGTCTTTGCGACGCGGGCCGAGGTTTGCTATAAATCCCGGCCACTTCAACGGAATGAGCTCATGTCTCTGAAATCCCTCCTCTTTATTTCCCTCGTAGCAGCCTCTGCAGCCATTTCGGCTGGCTGCAAAGAAGACGCCGTCGACACCGCCGCCTACGAGCCGACGACCGAACACTGTCAGCCTGACTACCTGAAAACGCTCCCAGACAATAAGGCTCGCGAAGACTTGGTCGAGAAGTGCATGACTGGTGGCTCGTACAAGAAATCAGAGCCGAAGACCTGGTAATACCCGTTCTTTGTCAGAAAGCGCTGCCTTCTCGGGCAGCGTTTTCGTTTGCGGGGCAGGGTATTGGTGGGCAGCGCAGGAGGGCATAAATATCTAAAAAAGCTTTTTTCGGTCATACCTTCCGCGGTATGAAGAGGTTCCGGCACTGGGCCGGTTCTAGGAGGTCAAAATGGCAAATCGAAGAAATGTCGTGCACAAGGCTGGTGAGTACAAAGTCTACGAAGTCGTCGAAACTTTCATGAACAACAAAACGAACGTTCAGGGTTATAACGTGGTTGGTCCAAAGTCGGATCCGACCTGGCTTCACACCCTCGAGGCGGCGATTAAAGAGGCTGACACATTGTCCGCACAGCGATAAAAGAACTGTGATGTACCTCAGGTCGGCGTGATCACCTCATCGCCTGGATTCTGCTGAATCATCAGCATGCTCTTGCGGCTGAACTCCAGCGCCACAGATTGCGAGATCTCGTATTTGTGGCGCGGTGGAGTAAGTAGGGGAAGCGCTCCGCCCGGGCCAAGCCCATGCAGGTGATGAATCATCAGCGTCATCGCCTCGCCCTGTTCCTCAATCCCGCCCCAGGCCATCAGCTCCAGCAGGGCCTGCTTAGTCCCTGGTCGAACCTTCAAGCGTAGATCTTCTTCCTGCACCTTCGCGGACTTCTCGCGCCTGCGCCGGTCGCGCTCGGCCTGGTCCATCGCCATACACCACCTCCTTCTATCCGCTAGGCGGCAAGTGAGCTTGTGCCCGGCGCTGGTGGCGCTGCAGGGCCATTCGTTTGATTTTCATGGGTGAGCTCCATATCGGTGTCGTGCCAGCCTGCAAGCCACCACCCGCCGTCGACGGTCATGTTTCCGTAGGGCTGGGAGAGGCGGCACTTTCCGTCTTGGCGGCAGGCCCGGCCCTGGTAGTAGGCCGTGGGGTAGATGAGGCGGAACCGTCGAGCCTTCATTGCTACGCACCAGCCAGGTGATGCAGTGGAGCGAAGGGGATGTCGTCGTCGAAGCTGTCGTAGTCGGGGCCCGGGGCGCCTTGCTGGTTCTGCGGCTGGGCCTGCGGGCGGCTCTGCTGGCGCTGCTGCTGGGGCCGAGCCTGTTGCTGCTGGCTCCCTTGCTGCACCTGCTGCGGCGGGCTGCCGGCGAACTTGATGATGATCACGCGGCCGGTGAGCTTCACTCCCTGGGAGTGGTCGGCCTTTGTGTAGGTCTCGACGTGGGCGTCGTCGATGGTGAAGTGCAGCTGCTGGCCCTTGAGCAGGTAGGGTGCCATGGCTTCGGCCTGTTTGCCCCAGAGCGTGGCGTCGACCCACTGAGTGGGGCGCTTGCCATCTTGGCCTTTGCGGCCATATTCGCAGGCCAGGGCCAGGTTGCAGACGGCATTCCCGTCAGGCGTGTAGCGCAGTTCAGCGTCGCGGCCCAGGCGGCCGATATCGGTAAGAGTAGGCATCGTGATTCCTTGGTTATGCGGCCAGGCCGAGCACCTTGTGCATGCGCTCGTCGAGGATTTCGTAGAAGGTCTTTACCCGTTCGGTGAGCTTGCGGATCATGGCTTCGTCGCGGTACACGCGCTTGACGAAGAGCGGCATGCCCGGCCAGTAGCTGATGAAGTCCAGCCACTCGCGCTCGGATACCCACAGGCCGCCCTGGCACTGGGCGACGTGCTCCTTTGGAACATCGCCGGCCAAGATCACGCCAACCTGAAACTTTGGCAGCTTGGTCTTGATCTCGGTGAGGCCATCGTCGCCGACCAGGGCGTCAGGCGAGTAGCCGATGCCGTGGTTCAGGATGATCCCGACTGAGCGAGTCTTGAGGCTTTCGCGGTCCTCGTAGAGCCCGCGCGCGACACCCTCAAGCTCGTGGCCCCGGATTGTTGCCTTTGTCTGGAAAGGGATCTCGGCTGCCTCTTCAGTGATGCGCTCGCCGATCAGCTGGTCCATGTAGGTGAAGGCGGCCACACCAAAGCCTGCTTCGCCCTTACCGCTGACCAGCAGGCAATCCAGCTCCGAGCAGGTGATGATGCCCAGGCGCAGGGCCAGCCACTCCGGCGTGCCTTGCTCGATGTCAGTGACTATCCGCATTTGCAGCCTCCGAGGCCTTGATGGCCTTGTTCAACTGAGCTACCAGGCGATCATGTGCCCCCTTCGGCACAACCTCGGCAGAGCCGTATTCGCCGATGAACCAGTCGCGCGTTTTTTCCGTGCAGCGCTCCAGCAGCGCATTGATTCCTGCCGCCTGGATGGTGGTCACATTGGCCGTTGGCACGGCCGCATGGCCGTCATCGTCCTCACCGCGAGTGGTGAGGTTGAGTAGAGCGCTCATGACATAGCGTTTGCCGTAGCTGACCGACGAACCGACCGCCTGGACTGCGTTCTTGCTGCCACTGGTGTCGAGGGGCAGCAACATAGAGGTACTCTCGCGATGCCCGGCCCGATGCATCAGGATCCCGGTGACGCTCATGCCGCCCGGCGTGTTCTCGACTTTGAAGGTGATGGCGAAGCCGTGGGTTTGCATGATCGGCTTGATCACGTCGTTGATGTCTTCGAAGGTGGCATAGTCGCTGCGCTTCTGCCCGTTCACAACGATGGCGCCGCGCTCCGCAATACTGGGGATGTCGCTTTGCATTGCGGCCATGGCCGCGTTGAACTGTGTTTCGGCGTCCCGGGCCTGCATGCGTTCATGCATCACCATCAGGCGCTCAAACTTGTCCATATCGCAGGACGGGTCGGACGCTACGCGGCTGATGACAGCCAGGATGCTGCTGTCGGCAGGTGCTGCAGCGGCAACCTGGCGGCGCTGCTCCGGCACGATGATTGGACTGGTCATAGTGGGGCCTCAGAAGTTGATGGTGATGTTCGGGACTTCGCCGCGGGCGATCTTGAGCACAATGGCCTTGGCCAGTTCCTCGGTGATGTTCATCGACATCAAGGCCTCTTTTGCGGCGCCCATGACCTTGGATTTGTGGGCCTTGTCGGCTTCCCGGGCCTGCTGCTGACGGAGGATCTCGGCGGCGGCTGCATCGGCGCGGCGGCGCTCGTCCAGGCGGGCTTGCTCGGCAGCCTCTTCGGCCCGCCGGGCGGCGGCCTGGCGCTCTTGCTCGGCGCGCTGCTCTGTGGCGACCCGATCGGCTTCGGCCTGGGCCCTGGCACGTTCCGCTTGCTCGGCCTTCAGCTTCAGCTCCAATTCGCGGCGGTCGGCGGCGGCCTTGGCTTCAAGTTCACGGCGCTGGGTGGCTTCGCGCTCGGCCTGGGCCTTCTGCTCGGCTTCGACCCGGGTGCGTTCGGCGGCTTCCCGCGCGATGCGTTCTTCGCGCTCTTTCTGCTCGCGGGCTTCAGCTTCGGCACGCAGGCGGGCCAGTTCGGCCTGCTCGGCTTCGTACTTCTGGCGGGAGGCAAGGGCGGCGCGCAACACCTTCAGCGAATCGTCCTTGGCCCGGGCAGCTTCGGCTTCGAACTCTTCCCACTGCTCGCCCAGGGCGACGGCCTCAACCTTGGCGATGCGATCGGCCAGGTCTTCGGCAGTGATTCCTTCCAGCGCTTCGGCGTGGAGCTTCAGGTGGGCGATGGCGTTGTTGTGCCCGTCTACCCGAGCATCCTCGGCGGCCTGCCACTCGTTCAGCGGCTGGCGCACCTGGTCGCGCAAAGCGTCTGACTCTTTCACGAACTCGCGCAGCTCTGCCTCAATAACCTTTGGCAGTTCTTTGATCTTGCGGAGATAGTCACGCCCCGGCTTCTCGACAGCTGCCTTTCGCTTGCTCACTGTCGCTGCCAGGCTAGCAATGCGTTCTCGACCCTTGCGTGTGGTGAGGTCTGGAACCTCGCCGCAGACCTCATCCTTGATCATTTGCAGAAACGGCTTGAGGCCGTTCTGGACATAGACGACTGGGGCGGTTTCTTCGCTGATGTGGTCGATGGTGATCAGCTGCTTTTGTGCGGACATACGAATCTCCCGCGCCATCCCTGCGGTGGGCGCTGATGAAGGGGTTACTGAGTGATGGCGCCGGCCAGCGAGCTGGCGAGCATGAAGGCGGTGCAGGCGAGAAGGGTGATGGCAGAGCCGCGCCAGAAGGCGACGCGCTTGGCGCGCTGGTAGCAGGTCACGCCTTCACCTCATAGGCGACCGTCCACTCACCGCACAGGCAAGCGCGGCCGCTCCAGGCGTGCACGTTCGGGATTCCAGCGTCATGGGCCAATGAGAGGGCGCCGAGCCACTTGGGATGCGTGAACGCCAGGATCATGCGGTCACTCGGCAGTTCTTCGATCTGCTCATCGATGAGCGATTTAACCGGTGCAGTGCTCATGCAACCTCCTTGCGCCGCTCGGCAACCCGGCGAACGCGCTCGCAGTAGTGTTTGAACTCGTCGGAATCGAGAGCGCCGGCGGTGAAGTGATTCACGATCAGCGACTCGAGCCGCTTATCTGCGCGGAGCGTGTAGCGCTGCTCCAGCTGCGCTATTGCTTCACCGATGAGAACGTGCGGGCTCATAGCGCAGCATCCTCTGCATCCGCCTCGACCCCGGCCTGCGCATACTGCTCAAGGATCGCCTCGGCGATTTCGTAGAGCTTGCCGCGGCGGTGGTCGCTCTGGCCGACGACTTCCCCGACCATGCTCTTCACGGCGCCGCCTGTTTCCGCTTGAAGCAGGAGGAGGGCCAGGGCGTTGAGGTCGTCTTGCTCGGCCTCCTGCAATGCCCTGAGGTGCTCGGCGACCTTGGCAACGAACTGGTCTTGGCGGATGCCCACCGGTGAGCCAAAGCGTTGGCGGACCAGAACGTCAGCGCCACCAATCAACTGCTCGGCCTTGTCTTCAATCCATGCCTGGATCGTTTCTTGATGCGCTGAATCGTCTTCAGGCTCGGCGTTGTCGTAGAGCCACTGGGCTTTGCGTAGTGCTGACATGGTCGACTCCAAGTTGGCGGTGATTCGATCGCATTGGCCAGATGCCAGGCGCGGGTGACCAAACCCAGCCTTGAGACTGGCCTGGCACCTGCCGATGCGGTCGATTTGAAGGGAAGGGGATGCAGGCGCCCGGCGCTGCCCGGGATGCGTCGAGTCTGGCCAGCTGATGCCCTCGGACTCGCCTGCGGTGCCGGTTACTTGTCCGGCGCTGATGTCACCAGCAGATCCTGTGGGCTATACCCGCTGCGGGGCGCTGACAAAGCGCGCGCTCCGTGACCGATATTCTCTCGTCGGTCAAAGCGTCTGACTCTGTAGCGGCCAGGTAGGCTGTCGCGCGGCGACGGTGCGTTAAGGCTTCATGGGCGAATCCTCCGTTGCTCGCTCACTGGAAAGGCAGTGGCCACCTATCGAAGCTGCATTGGAATGTCGGTCCACACCATTTTTTGCAATCGACGTCCGGGTATTCGCCACAATCCGATTGCTCTGGAGATGCTTTTTTCATGACCCGCCGACATTCCGATGCAGCCTCTTTCGAGGGATCGGGCAGTTAGCGTCAGGCTGACGTGGCGCTGGTTGATCAGATAACCGCGGTCAGGATCTTGCTGCCGTCAGGCTTGGTTGTAGTCATGTGCATAACTGAGCCCAAACTGCCGGGGAGAGGGAGGCCGTTGCGGATGGTGTTCGCCGACTTGCTGAAGCGTGCGTCGAACTGATCGTCGCCATCAGGCAAGTGGGTGGTCACGGTCAGGCTGGTGGCATCCTCGCCGTTGGGGCCGCCGTCTTCATGGCCAATGGCAAAGCTCGCGATCATGGCGATACCGTTATCCCTCGCGATCTGAATCACTTGCCGCATCAGTGGGCTGATCTGCTCGTCGTAGATCTCTTCTTTGTTCATGGGCGGTGCTCCGTTTGATTTCCCGTCTGGCCCTGTCGCCAAGGCCAGCCAGTGAAATCTGTTCTCCATTCCATTCCATGCGCAGCGCCGCGGTTTCCCCACCTGGCCGGGTCACACATTTCGTGTTCGGTGTTCTTCCCGGCTGGCTTGCATGGTTTGGCGTCCTCCCTTACGGAGGCCGGCAGCTATCCAGAGGCTGCTTGGGCGGCGGTTTAGCTTCTTCCGACCCAGGTAATGGCCTGGGTACGTCGCGGTGGTCACGTCTGGCTGTTAAAGAGCGGCGGCCGGTTGAGGGCCTCCGCAGTCCCTGTTGGGTGACTGCGATGGAGCAAACATTACCAATGGCATTATTTATGTGTCAATACCATTGGTAATATTATTTCGTGAAGACGAAGAAATCCCGCTCAGTGGCGAGTTACAGGAGGGAGGTTTTCAGGCGCCAAGCCGGCGCGCGGGCATGAAAAAGCCCGCCGAAGCGGGCTTGATCAGTTCTTGGGGGCTGCGGCGGGAGGTGCCGATATCGCCGGCGGAGCGCTAGCGGCAGCCGAACTATCGGCTTTCCCAGTCTGATAAAAGGTCAGGCTCAATGCTGTGATTGCGATCCCGACGGTAACGGCCGTGACCATTGCTCCCCAGATATTCAGCTTAAGGCTACCAAGCCGACCGAGATCGCGGCGAACGTCTGCAATCGAATCATCTAGGCGGCGATCACGTTCAGCCTGAGCAGCGAGGAAGCCATCAATTTTGGACGAAATCGCCTCAACACGAGCATCCATCTTGACCTCGATGGTCTCGAGCCTGGCGTTGAATTCTTCGCGCGTTATGTCGTTCATGACAGCAGTATCGGCTTTATCCCTAAGATTGTCATTACGGCTGGAGATCATTTGGGCAGTCAGTAGCCGGTCTAAGTTCCTCGCCCATGCCTCAGGCAGCCCATCATTCGGGTGCTCATTGCTCGGCATGATCCGCCTCCAGCTGGAAAATCTCCCGGAGCAAATCGATCTGCTCATTGATAGAGTTTCTGGCCTCAAGCAGAACGGGGTCTGGGGCGTTAGGCATACTCTCAATGGCGGTGGTCAATCGCATTACCGTCTCAAGATTGATGATGGCAAGCCTACTCAACCTAGATACCTGAAGGTTAAGTTTAATTTCGTCGCTTTTGTCCATAAGTGCGCTCCATTGAACCGGTCAGATCTGTGCCTTACAGCAAAACCGAATACCAGAACACCTTGCCCAGTACGCTGATCCCGCTCTCGGCCAGCTGCTGCGCGGTGTACTCCTCATCGGGGTGCTCGTCTTGGTTGAAACTGCGGAAGCGCAGGCCGCCGCCAGGGATCCGGTACAGCGTCTTCACGCGCAGCTCGCCGCCGTGGTCGACCGCATACATTTTCCCGTCTTTAACCGCGGTTGAGCCCTTATCCACTCCAACAGTGCTGCCGTCTGGAAGGACCGGCTCCATGCTGTTGCCGCGTACGGTAACGCACACGGCCTGATCGAACTGGACGCCCTGGTTGCGCAGGGTCAGCTTCCCGAATCTTAGCTTACGGGTGCTGGACTTCTCGATCACCGTCCGGCCCGATCCGGCCGACAGCTCTACTTCCTTGAGGAACGGCACATACACCTCATCATCATCCAGCGGCGTGTCGTCGTCCCATATGGAAATCGGGCCGAGCATTGTGGCGTTCGCCCGAGGCGCTGAATCAACAGGCCCTGTAATCACCGTAATTGAAGCGGCAGCTGCTATCCCTTCGATCTCGTCGGCCAGCCTCTCGCTGAACTCACGAACGGGAACCTTGAGGATTCGCGAAAACGCTGCCGCAACGTGAGCGTTTAACGGGTTAATCCCATTTAAGTAGTGGCTCACGGAGCTCTGATTCATTTCCAGCTGGTGAGCCAGCTTCTCCTGAGTCAGGCCTAGGTCCTTTTTCTTGGCGTTGAAGATTGCCTTCAGCCGAAGGCACTCATCTTTTCGGGCGTCGGGGAGCGGGCGTTTTTTCATGTGGCGAATCGTATTCCCAGCGGTAATACACGACAAACGCCGCCGGTATTGAAATATAAAAATGCCATAGGTAATATCTTCTCAAGAGAAACCCATGGAGACCCCCATGAGCCGAGTACATATCACGCAGTTCGCCAGCCAGCGTGGACAAGCAGAGGCCGCTGCGCTTCTGGGGATGACCCAGGGCGCCTTGAGCAAAGCCATCCGAGTAGGTCGGGTTGTTTTTGTCACCGAAAACTCAGACGGAACCTTCAGTGCTGAAGAGATCCGCCCGTTCCCGTGCCAAGTGGTTCTCAAGAAGTCAGCCGCTTAACCCATTACCTCAACAAGGAGCTGTCCCCGCATGTACGCCAACCCTAAGCACCTGCATGACCGCGAGATCAAGGTCCGGGTCGATGAGGACACGTTTGAACTGATCCAGGCGCTGGCGAAGTTCCATCGCACCCAGCGGGCAGTGCTCTGCCGCGAACTGCTGGAGGCTCAGCTGGCCGCCCTGGCTTCGGAGAATAACGGCGATCAGCACGTGGCCTGAAGGCCCGCAGGAGGCCCCATGCCGAGCGAAGAAATCGGATTGGACCAGGGGCAGATGGAACAGCTGGAGCGAGAAGCGATGCGACGGGGCGTAAGTCCCGAGACGCTCGCCGCTGAGTTGATCCGTCGTGAACTGGCCAACCGAACTAAACCCCGCAGTCCGCGGGGAACCGTTACACCATTTCACCGAAAGGCCTGAACAGGCCCTCATCCGGACACGTAGCAACCAGGGGTACACCTGATGGCCTATGACGACAAAACCCACCGCCACGACCACCAGGTCAAGGTCCGTCTGGATGACGAGGATTTCAACGAGTTGAAGGGGTATGCCCTGGAGCTCAAGGCTCAGCACAGCGTATTGGCCAGGGAAATCATTCTGGCCGCGCTGGCGTTCAAGAAAGAGCACGGGCATCTGCCGCTGATCAACGAGAAGAAGGCCAGGGCCTGAATAGGTCAGGGGAGGGCGAATGCCACCTGCAAATGACGCAGTACCGAAGCAGGACGTAGAGGTTGCGCGCTTCAGGGCGCACGACTTCGAGGACCTTGAGGCCTGGGCCGAAGAGGTAGGGATCAGCACCGACCAACTGGCCGAGCAGATCTTGAAGAAAGCTGCGCAGTTCTTGTCGCAGCGCGTGAAACCCAAGCGCAACAACGTGGTGCCGTTCGCAGCTCCGAGGTAACCGCCTGATCCCTGATTAGGGACCCGGTCACCAGTCCCTCATAAGGGGCGCCAAATCGCAGAGACAAAAAAGCCGGGTTCGCGGCCCAGCTCTCTGCAATACAAAACTCTGTAGGGGAATTATGCATATGCAGACCCAAAGTGTACAGGCCCTCAAGCTGGCCGCGCCACAAAATGCGAACCACGATTTCGTGGCGCGCACAGTCACGATGAGCAGTGTCGAAATTGCCGAGCTTACCGGCAAGCTTCACAAGAACGTGATTCGTGACATTCGCGAGATGCTCGACGCACTGCAGCGGGATGGCTCAGATCTGAGCCATGTCCTGGAGGCAAAGGATGGTCGTGGTTATACCGCTGAATTCCACCTTGATCGCGAGCTCACCGAAACGCTGCTGACTGGCTACAGCATTCCGCTGCGCCGGAAGGTTATTCATCGCCTGCATGAGTTGGAGCAGGCCACCACTCCACGTCTGCTTGCAACATTGCCAGACTTCTCCAGCCCGGCTGCCGCCGCACGAGCCTGGGCTGAGCAGTACGAACTGCAGCAGGCCGCCAACCAGGCCCTGGCCATTGCTGCGCCAAAGGTTGAGTTCGTCGACCGCTATGTCGAAGCCACAGGCCTGAAGGGCTTTCGCCAGACCGCCAAGCTGCTGCGGGCTAACGAGGCCCGCTTCCGTGAGTTCCTGCTCGACAAGAAGATCATGTACCGCATGGGCGGGGAGTGGCAGGCGTACCAGCAGCACATTGACGCCGGCCGGTTCGATATCAAGACCGGCACCACCGATGGCGGTCATGCATTCAACCAAACCAAATTTACCCCGAAGGGCGTCACCTGGGTGGCCGGCCTGTGGGCTCAGTACAACCTGGGCGAGATCTGACATGCAATTTACCGTGACGATCAACCAGGCGAAGGCTCTTGAGTGGGGTTTGAACTCCCAGCAAGCGCTGCTGTTCGCGTTCGTCTACGGCTGCCCGAGCTGGGCAAAAGCGTTGAAGACTGATGACGGGATCTTCTTTGCACTGAGCAAGGCCAAGATCGTGGAAGAGTTGCCTTTGCTGACCGACAAGCCCGACACGGCCTATCGGATGCTTAAGGCCTTGGAAGAAGCCGGTTTGATCGAGCTTTCCAGCACTTCGAACATCACCCTTTTCCGCCTGACCGACAAGGCAGCTGAGTGGAACAAGAAGCAGGATGGGTCGGAAAAATATCCGACCCCACCACAAACCAAGGGTCGGAAAAAAATCCGATCTACCTCGGAAAAATCTCCGAGCAAGGTCGGAAAAAAATCCGTGCCAGGGTCGGAAAAATCTCCGACAAATCAGGATACCAGTAATCAGGATACCAATCAGGGTACCAGTCACAGCTTGCAGGACGGCTCGGACAAGCCGAACCAGTCCCGCGGCTTGGTGCTGGTTGTTGATCGCACCGATGCCCCCCGGGTTGAGATCCCGGCCGACATGCCGGGCCCCAAAGACCAGGCCTGCAAAACCTTTAAGGTCTGGGCGAACTACGCCATGGCCTACCGCAAGCGCTACAGCACCTGGCCGGTGTGGAACGCCAAGGTCGGTGGCCAGCTCGGCCAACTGGTAGACCGCCTCGGTGCTGACGTCGCCCACCACGTCGCCGCCCACTACCTGAAAACCAGCGACGCGGCGGTTCTGCGCAAGTGCCACAGCCTCAACGAACTGCTGGTGAATGCTGAGAGCTACCACACCCAATGGATGACCGGTCAGCGCGTCAACGGGACCACCGCGCGCCAGATGGAGCGCACTGAGGCGAACCTGTCCGCAGCTGAACAGGCGGCTCAACTGGTTCTGGCCAAGCGCCAGGCAGGGGAGCGCAATGAGTACCTGTGAGATGAACGATGCCCAGGTTGCCGGGCTGGCTGCTGCCATTTGCGCTACGGCAGAAGCCATGGGGCAGGAAATGAACCCAGGCACTGCCGCGATGATGGCTGAGGACCTCTGCGCTTACCCAGTAGCTACCGTCCGCGCCGCCCTGAAGGCCTGTCGGCTGGAAGTGAAGGGCAAGCTCGCCATGGCCGACATCCTGCAGCGAGTGCAGGCCGCTGACGGTCGCCCTGGCAAGGATGAGGCGTGGTCCATTGCCCTGACCGCCAGCGATGAAAGCGAGACCGTGGTGATGACTGCCGAGATTCAGCAGGCCATGGCTGCGGCGCAACCGGTGCTTGCGCTGGGCGATAAGGTCGGTGCCCGGATGGCGTTCATGAGCGCCTACGAACGGATGGTTGCCGGGGCGCGGGCTGAAGCGAAACCAGCTGCCTGGAGTGTTTCCCTCGGATTCGATCCGGTTCGTCGAGTGACATCCATCGAATCGGCTGTGCGCATGCAACTGATCACCCAAGAGTCGGGCGCCAAGTACTTGGCCGATCTGCGCATCACCCCTGTTACCGCCGACGGCCAAGCCATTGCCGGGCTGCTCACCGGCAGTACCGTCCAGGCATCCCCGAAGCTGCGCGAGAAGCTCGCTGAAGTCCGCTCAATCGTTGAGGCCGCTAAGGCCCGACAGGACCGTGAAAAGCGCAAGAAGGCGCAGACCGATCGGGTCAATACGTATTTGCGCAAGCGTAAGGCTCGCGAGGCAATCGCCGCAGCGCAATCGAAGGAACGATTCTGATGAATATCGACAAATCAAAGCTGCAGCCCCTGCTGTGGGCAGTGGTAGGCGCCTGGAGGGCTGGCGACCAGGATCTGCATTTGCGCACTGATGCGCTGGATGGATTCCTTGGGGGGCACACCGTGGAGGAGGTAGCCCTCCAGCTGCTGGCAGAGCTGAGTCTTGCCCGCGAAGCGCACGACGCCTACGCCGCTGACAAGAAGAGGCTGGCATTTGCGCTAAATGATGCCAGGGCAGAGGCTGCGGCGCTGCGCAAGGATGCCGAGCGGTATCGCGGTGTGCGCCGCGTAGCAAATCGCCAGGGATTCACCGACGCGCAGTTCGACCAGCAGACCGATACCCGGGTTGAGAGCTTTGATGCGGTCATGGCCAAGGAGGCATCCCATGGCTGATCTCATGCTCCGCACCGAGCAAGACCGTGCTCGCCTGATCGGATACCTCACCGGCCTGGACCTGGCCAAGCCGCGACGCTTGACCATCGTCGAGGTGCGGAACAAGCGCAGCGATGCCCAGAACCGTCTGCTGTGGATGTGGAATGGCCTAATCCAGGAGCACCTGCGCGATTCCTACGGCCAGGCAGCAAGCAGCGAAGAGTGGCACGAGATCCTGGTCGCCAAACTGTGGCCGGCCGAGGTCCACCCGGTGGAGTTGCCCGACGGCACCCGGTACCGCGTTGGCCGTGCCAAGACCCGCAAGTTCAGCACCCAGCAGATGACCCAATACCTGGAGCTGCTGGACGCCTACTGCGCGGAGAGCCTGCAGTTGCTCCTACCGCATCCAGAGGACCTGATGATGGCGATCTACGGCGAGCGCCGCGGGAGGGCTGCATGACACGAACTGCCCTCAAGGAAGTGAAGCAGAAGACCTGCAAGGCCTGCGGCGAGAAGTTCCGGCCATCGTTGTCGACGCAGAAGGCCTGCAGCGTGAAGTGTGCCCTGGCCCTGGCGCCGGCGAATCACGACAAAGCCCGAAAGGCCATCGACCAGCGCAAGCGCCGCGAGATCAAAGTCCGCAAGGAGAAGCTCAAGAGCCGCAGCGACTACATGCGCGAGGCCCAGGCGGAGTTCAACACCTACATCCGCCTGCGCGACCAGCACCTACCGTGCATCAGCTGCGACTCGCTGCCCAGCGACCACGACCTGATCACCGGCAGCCGCTGGGACGCCGGCCATTATCGATCCGTAGGGGCGTGCCCGGAGCTGCGCTTCGAGCCGCTCAACGTGCATCGCCAGTGCGTGAAGTGCAATCGCAACCTGTCCGGTAACGCGGTCGAGTACCGCATCCGGCTGGTTCAGCGCATTGGAGCCGACCGGGTGGCTTGGCTGGAAGGGCCGCATCAGGCCTGCAAGTACACCATCGAAGACCTGAAGGCCATCAAGGCCGAGTACCGGGCAAAGATCAAACAGCTGAAGGAGGCTGCATGAACCAGGTAGTGATGATCACCGGGCCTGCGAGTACAGCCGAACGCGGCTGGCTGAAGCCGATGTTCCCGATCAGGGGCAAGGCTCACCACTTCGCGCGCATCAAGGGCTTCGGCGCCATTACCAGCCAAGGGCGGGCCTACTACTGGGAATCGCTCTGTGGGATCGATGCGGTTAGCACGGAGAAGGTGCCGATGTTTGAGGCTGGAAACTGGACCCGCTGCAAGCGATGCGAACACCAACTAAATCGGAGGGCTGCAGCATGACCCCAGCATGGGCGTTTTTCATTCTGGCCGCGATGCTTGTGGCATCCGGCGCCGTGCTTACCTGGGGTGCCGCAGTCGCCCGCAAGCGCAGCTACGAGGAGTTTCTGTTGAGAAAGGCCAAGCGGAGGGGCGGCCCATGCAACTGAACAGCGCACGCCAAGCATGGCATGACTGCCTGTACACGGCCTGGGACAGCCAAGGCGCGTTCATTGAGCAACTGGGCCTGCTGGGCGCCATGGTGCAGACCACTGACAAGCAGCGCAGCGCGAGCCATGCAGTGCACCAGGCGCTGGCTGGACAGGTGCAAGCCGCTATCGGCCGACTTCATGACCAGGTGCGAACCTTCGGCAATTTCATGTACGCGCCGCACTGCAGTGATGATGATCGTGAGTCGGCCGAGGAAACGGTTTTCAGTCTGGCAGTGAGTCGGTCACCACGCATGACTGCTGCCAAGCGTGAGCGGTGCATGTACGTCGCCAAGGGTGTCATGTTCCGGTACCGCCGCATGCACCAGGGCGGGCAGTCTTCCTGTGAAGACCCATTCGCAAGCCCTGAGTGGTTCAAGAAATGGATCGATGATGTCTACGGCGTGAGTCTTCCATCGTGCGCATGGGCCAGGGATTGGGAGCCTTTCGTGGATATCTGCTTCGAGGTGTGCGAGGACATCGACAAGAAGGCGCTGTCTCCGATCGGGGCGGTTTTGTACGAAATGAAGGAGGCCGCTTGAGGGCCTATTGCGTTCCCGCACGCGTAGTGGCATGATTTCGCCATTGTTATAGTTTTGCCTTTGGCAAAAATCCCGAAGAACCCGGCCCTTGAGCCGGGTTTTTTCGTTCTCAGCAGGCGAAAGACTGATAGGCCAACCTGCTCTCATCAGAGGAACCGCTATGTCGCATCGCATGCGCTGCAAGATGATCTGCCACGAAGTGGCGCCGAATGAGCACAGCCAGGGCCAGCTCTGCACTGTTCGCCTCGGCGCCGTCTACTCCAGCAATCCCGATACCGAAGACGCGATCTACGGCAAGTACACGCCTTATGGCGAGTTCCGCGCCGGTATCGTCACCGAGGTTGCCGAGAAGATGGAGGTAGGCAAGGCCTACTACGTGGAGATCTCGCCAGCTATTTGAATTCACTGCAGCCAGGGCAGCCTTCGGGAGGCCTGGACACTGATTAGCCGGTAGTACAGTGCTACGGAATAACACCGGCAGCCCGCGCACTCATGCCATGTACGCTTCATGGGTGGTGCGAGACCGGATCGGCGAGACTGGTGCAGTTGGGTGCCAGCGTCGTGATGGTCTTTGGCGGACGGCGGGAAAGACCGCATACCTATTCAGCGCCTCGCAAAGAGCTGTGATGCTTACTTGGCGATTCCAAAAGCTTCGGATATCCCATGTGCTCGACAGACCTGCTCAGGCGAAGGTGATTCTAAGTCTTTGGGAGTCTCCAGCTTGAGTCTCGCAAGCAACACAGTCCATGGGTCAAGAGCATCGTTGAACAAAAGCGACAAGGACTTCCGCTCCCCGTTTTGGGTGTAAATGACTTCGTAGTTAGTGTAGGACTCGGCAGTGACAACTAGGCGCCTGCCAAGAGCAGCCAGAGCCTTCTCGATTGCCTCCATTTTCGAAGTGTGCAGGAAGTCGACCAGGCGATCGCCTTGAGTCTGGGCCAGGCCCAGCAGACGGCACAGATCGGCCTTGCGCATATCGCGGGCCATCATCTCGTTCCACAGTACGATCTTCGCCACAGTCACCGCTGGTAGCCGCACAACGTGCTGACCAGGTGCTGGCTCGGACGCGGCAGGAATGGCGCGACGTTGATCCACGTAGAGCGACAACGCGGATTCAATCCCGTCCACGGCCTCCCGCAGCGCATCGGCGATATCGTCGCCGGCACTGTTGAGCTCTGGCAGGTCGTCACAGGTAACAGCGACACCTGGGTTTTCGTCTTCGTGAATAGTCACGGGGTAATCAAACATTGCTAGCCCTCCACTCGGCGGCTCTCTGTTGAATGTTTGCGGGTGATGAATGCGAGTGAGCTGGGGCTCATTCAAGCCCCAGCTGTTTGATGATTCCTTTGCGGGTTGGCTCTTTCATTTCCTTTGAGCCGTGGTCCGCAAAGACCGTTTGCTTGCCGTTTGGGGCGGTGACCTTGAAGTGGCTTCCTTTACCTGCTTCGAAGATCACCCCTCGGGCCTTCAACCATCGTCTGAACTCGCTGTACTTCATCACCTCGCCTCGTTGTTTGGATGAGTCCAGTATACTACTAATTTGTGGTGTTACAACGTTTTTGTGGTATTTATTCCAGGCCCAGTCATTGAACTGGGCTTTTTCGTTTTCGGCTCCACCACACCCATTGCTCCGAGCTGGGAGTGCTGCTGGGGCCGGATCTATCCCTGCCACCACCAGGCTCACGCCGGGAGTGCCTATGAGAGTCACCACTATGTCCGAACCCGGTCCGCTCACTGCTGCTGGTGGGATTGCGCTGTACAAGCTTGGCGCCTTCGGCTTCGTAGCTGTATTGGCTGCCGTTGTCGTCATGGCTATGACCTTGCCTAAGACGGTGCGTGAGTTTGTCGTCGCCATGATCAGTACCACTGTCTCCAGTATCTGCGGTGGCGCCTTCATTGTCCGCTGGCTGGAGATAGGCAACTGGGCCAACGATGACGTGGGGATCATCGCTATCGGCGGCCTGATCTTCGTCTGCGGCCTGCCCGCCTGGGTCTTGGTGCGCGCCTGGTTCAAATGGGCTGAGAAGCGTCGGGATAAGGACCTGGGGGAGATTGCTCAGGACTTGGCTGAGATTCGCCGCAACCTGAATGGCGCGAATCAGTAACCCGCGCCACTAATTCAAGGTGCGCCGTTTCGTGGCGCGAAACTGGAGCCCACATGAGCATCAAGAAGACGCTTGTCCACTTCCATAACATCAAGCTGACGTTGTCAGAGGATGACCTGAAGGCTGCATTGGTCGCCAAGTATGGCAGTGCTGCGGTGGAGGTACTGGGTGAGGGGGTGATCCTCCAGGACGCCAGTTACTCCACCTATTACCCGGAAGAAGGTGTGAAGTTCACCTTTGCTCAGCCGCTGGAAGGGCACAACACATGACCACTATTGCCTACAAGGACGGCGTAATTGCTTACGACTCCCAGATCACCCGAGGCAACACCATCACCTATGACGACTACGAGAAGTGCGTAGAGCGCAACGGGGTCAGACTCATTTGCTCGGGCGCGGTTTCCGACTAGGCGCCTAGGAGTGATCTACCGAAGCCCCAAGCAAGTGTGGCGCCTGCGGTAAGGGCCTCTTTGGCAAGATCCTTCACTGTATCGCTGGACGTTGATAGTGCTGCGTCTTTCAGGGTTGAGCCAATTGATGGGCCGAGGCTTGACGGTGTATTGAGCACTTCTAGCCCTTTGGCCGAAAGTACACACTCCAAAAACACGCCAGCGTTCTCGTCCCTAACGGGTGATGCCCATACGTAACCTGCCTCTATGAGCCAGATCATTGTGGCGATGAAAACTCTCTGATGGTGCTGATATCGGTCTTCCCAGCCATCCGTATTAGGCCTGACTAGAGGGGCCAAGATCGTCGGGTCGATGACCTGCCGGATTGGGAAGTCTTGATACAAGCGGGCAAAGACAAGGCCGACGGTATTATCGAAGTGCCCAATGTTTGAAGTTTCCATAAACGTCCTAATGGAAAAACTACACCAATACCGGCAACACCCAATCATTTCAAGCGCCAGGAAACCAGATGACAACTAAGCAACCCGACTGGGAGGCGATCGAACGAGCCTACCGGGCCGGGGCGCTCTCCATCAGAACCATCGCAGAGCGCCAGGGCGTGAGCGACACCGCGATCAGGAAGAAGGCCAAGGCCTTGAACTGGACGCGTGACCTTTCCGACCAGGTGCGTAAAGAGGTTCGCAGCAAGCTGGTTCGCGGTGAGGTTCGCAACGATCAAGGCGCGAACCGCGAACTCGACACCGAAATCATCGAAGAGGCCGCAGAGGAGGGCGCGCAGGTAGTTCGCAGCCACCGCCGCGACATCCGCAAGGCCACGAACCTTGCGAACCTGCTGATGGATGATCTGCTGACCACCATCCAGCGCCGGGAGGAAATTGAGGAGGCAATCGACGAAGAGACCGCCGAGGACAGCAACGGTATGCGCCGCGCCTCGATGCTTGCCGCGGTGGCCCTCCCAAGTAACTCCAAGACCCTGTTCCAACTGTCAGCTGCAATGAAGAACCTCCAGGTGCTCGAGCGCCAGGCATTCGGCCTGGACGAGAAGGAGAAGACAGACGAAGCGGACGAACTGTCCAAGCTGATGGATGAACTATCGAAGGAAGCCTGACCCATGAAGCCCGAGCACCTGAAACTGCTCCGGGACCGGTTCTGGCGGCTGAACAACCTGTACTTCATTACCGACAAGCAGGGGAAGAAGGTCCGCTTTCGCATGACGCAGGAGCAGATCGATTACTTCCAGGGGATGCATACCCGCAACATCATCCTGAAGGCGCGGCAACTCGGGTTCACTACCCTGGTGTGCATCGTCCAGTTGGATGCAGCGCTGTTCGAGGCGGCAAAGTGCGCGCTGATCGCCCACACCTTGAACGACGCCAAGCGCCTGTTCCGGGAGAAGGTGAAGTACGCCTATGACCACCTGCCCAAGGAGATCAAGGCGGCCAACCCGGCACGCAACGATGCCGCGGGCGAGCTGGTGTTCAGCAAGGGCGGATCGCTCTACGTCTCCACTTCGTTCCGGGGCGGTACGCTGCGCTACCTGCACGTTTCCGAGTTCGGGAAGATCTGCGCCAAGTTTCCACACAAGGCGCGTGAGATCGTCACTGGTGCGTTTGAGGCCGTGGCCGCCGAGTGCTTCGTCACCATCGAGTCGACTGCCGAGGGCCGGGCGGGGTACTTCTTCGATTACAGCCAGTCAGCCGAGAAGCAGCAGCTCTCCGGCGTGCCCCTGGGCCTGTTGGACTGGAAGTTCTTCTTCTTCAGCTGGTGGCGGAACCCGCTGTACTGGCTTGATCCGACTGATGTCACCATCCCGGACCGCCTGACAAAGTATTTCGACGACCTGGCCGCCAAGCACGGCATCGTCACCAACCCAGGCCAGCGCGCCTGGTACAGCGCCAAGGAAAAGACCCTCGGCGATGACATGAAGCGTGAGTACCCGTCGATCCCTGCTGAAGCATTCCAGCAGACGATCGAGGGCGCGTACTACGCCAAGCAGTTCACCAAGCTGTACGCCGCCCAGCGCATCGGCAAGCTGCCCGACAACAGCCACCTGCCGGTGCACACGTTCTGGGATATCGGCGTGGGCGACTCCACGGCCATCTGGTTTGTCCGGATCGTTGGCGAGGAATACCACGTAGTCGACTTCTACCAGAACAGCGGCGAAGGCCTGCGGCACTACATGAAGGTGCTGAAGGATCGCGGCTACACCTACGGTGAGCATTGGGGCCCGCACGACATCGACAACCGCGAGTTCGGCAGCGACGGCAAGACCCGCCGAGAGCTGGCCCGCGAGGGCTACGAGATCGACGGGCAGAAGTACTGCATGACGTTCAAGGTGGTCCCTAAGCTTGGCGTGGATGAAGGCATCGAGCAGGCGCGGGAGATCCTCCCGAACTGCGCCTTCGATGAAGCCAAGTGTGAGGAGGGCATTACCGCCCTTGAGAGCTACCGCAAGGAGTGGGACGACAAGCGTGGGTGCTGGAAGGATAAGCCGCTTCATGACTGGTCATCCCACCCGGCCGACGGTTTCCGCTATTTCGCCGTTGCCATGGCGCGACGTAAACGCACAGGCGGTGTCCGCCGCATCGGAGGTTTGGCGTAATGCCTGTTCAATCAACCAACCCAGACTACGACGCTCACATTGCTGAGTGGCGGATGATGGATGATGCCCTTGAGGGCGAGGGCGCTATCAAACGCAGTCCGCGCAATCTGCCAAAGCCGAGTGGTATGGTCGAGGCAGAGAAGTTGGACGGCGCGGGTAACGCATACCTCTACCGTAACTACACTGACCGCGCCCAGTACGAGCATTGGGTGCGCGACTCGCTGCGCTCGATGATGGGCCTGGTCTCACGACTGATTCCTGAGGTGAAACTGCCTGCCGGCCTCAAGCAGTTGGAGGAGAATGCTACCGCCGACGGCTTCGGCTTGATTCAGTTGTTCCTGCGTATCGTGCGCCAGGCCATATCCCATGGCCGGGTGCCGCTGGTGGTCAACGTCGACGACGCGGGGCAGCCGTATTTCTCCACCTACGCGGTGCGCAACGCCATCAACTGGGACACCGCCGATCAGGGTGGTCGCCAGGACCTGGTCCTCTCGGTGTTCCGTGAGTTCAGGAAGAAGGATGCAGAGGACCGTTACAGCCATGAGTGCGTGACGGTTTTCCGCGAGTTCTACATGGAAGGCGAGGTCTGCTACACCGCCGTGCGTAACGAGGCCGGCGAGTTGGTCGAGAACGCGCGTCCTCTGGGTACTGTCGGTACCGACAATCAACTGGTGCGCGGTCTGGAGTACATCCCGGTCATCTATTGCGGATCGACTGACAACTCACCGGACGTGGACGAGATCCCGCTGCTGACCATGGCGCGGGCCGCGTTGAAGTCCTATCAGCTCAGCGCCGACTACTTCACCGCGCTACATCAGACCAGCCACCCTCAACCGTGGGTCTCCGGCCTGGATGATAGCGTGGAGCTCAGCGTCACCGGCCCGTCTGCTGCGTGGGACCTCGGCCCTAGCGGATCATGCGGATACCTCGAGTTTCAGGGCGCCGGCATCCAGGCCGTCCGCACGGCAATGGAAGACCAGAAGAACGCGGCCCTTGAAGCTGGCGCCAAGGTCATGGACGTGTCCGGCACCGAGTCCGGCGAAGCGCGCAAGACGCGCCAGAACGACCAGCACGCCACGCTGCACAGCATCGTCATCACCGCGGCCGCTGCGATTGAGCAGGCCCTGCGCTACGCGGCCGAGTGGACTGGCTACAACCCGGATGAGGTCGTTTTCACGGTCAAGCCTGAGTTCGTGATCCCAGAGGTCAACGCCCAGGTCCTGGCCGAGCTGCAGAAGAGTGTCATGGCCGGCACCATCAGCGCCGAGACTTACTGGCAGTACCTCACCACCGGAAAGCTTCCCGAGCGCCCCTACGACGAAGAGGCCGAATTGATCGGCGACGACCACGGCGCGGGCGGCGTCAACCTGGACAAAGAAGATGGCGACGAAACCGGAGCAAACGGCGGACGAGAAGCTGCTGGAGCAGGTAAGCCGCCACTCGGTACTGCTTGAGCGACTCAAGGCTGGCGAGGTCAAGAAGTTCGAGACCTACCTGCGCAGGGCTGATACCCACGTCCGCGACCAGCTCACCCGCAAGGAGCTGACGACATACAGCCGCAGCCGGCTTGAGGAGTTCCTGGGGCGGGTGGGCGGCAAGCTGCTGGAGATCTACAAGGCATTCGGCGACCGCATGCAGTCCGACCTGGTGGACATCGCGCTGTATGAGGCGGCCTTCGAAGGCCGGAGCCTGGCCAAAGCGCTGCTGATCGACGCGATCATGCCGACCGATGCCCTGATCCGAACGGCGATCAACACGCAGCCGCTGCAGGTGTCGGGGATTGACGGCGGCACGCTGCTGAAATCCTTCCTCAACGGCTGGACACGCACGGAGTCGACTCGGGTAACGAACGCCATACGGCTCGGCGTCGCGCAGGGTCAGACCAACGCTGAGATCACCCAGGCCATTCGCGGTACCGCGGTACAGAACTTCACCGACGGCGTCCTGGCTGTAAGCAACCGCAACGCTCGCTCGATCGTTCAGACCGCAGTCCAGCATGTGGCCACCACGGCGCGCATGGAGACGCTCAAGGCGAACTCCGATGTCATCCCGGGTTATCGCTGGGTGTCAACGCTTGACCGCAAAACCAGCACCCTCTGCAAGAGCCTGGACGGTCGGGTGTTCGAGGTAGGGAAGGGCCCGTTGCCGCCGGCGCACGTCAACTGCCGCTCGACTACTGTGCCGGTAACCAGGCTGTCGGCGCTGTTTGCCGAAGGCGCAACGCGGGCATCTGTGGGGGCTGGCGGCGGTGCGCAGGTATCGGCAGGGCTCGGCTACTACCAATGGCTGAAAACGCAGCCAGCGGCTTTTCAAGACGCCGCGCTGGGCCCCGTCCGCGCAAAGCTATTCCGCGATGGCGGCCTGACAGCCGAGCGCTTTGCCGCGCTGCAACTGGACAAGAACTTCAAGCCGCTCACGCTGAAACAGCTAAAAGAGTTAGAGCCTTTAGCATTCGAACGGGCAGAGCTTTGAGGTACTCTCCCATGATTTGGAGAGGATTGATCCATGGAGGCACAAGTTAAGCTCCAGGCGGCGCTGGATGCTCTGTTTCAATCGGTAGCGATGCTCAGAGAAGCGTTCCCTGAGAAACCATTTACTCCAGATGGCCGGTTGGTTGGAGACATTGGTGAGGTAGTAGCGCAGCTCCATTACAGGTTGACGTTAAACCCAGGCCTAACAAGGCATCACGACGCCGTTGCTGAAGATGGTCGTCTTGTCCAGATCAAGACTACGTTTAGTAATCACCTAACATTCCCTACCAAACATGTACCTGAATACTATCTTGGTATCAAAATGTTCGTAGATGGCTCTTACGAGGAAATCTACAACGGACCAGGGCAGCTGATTGCTGCTGAGCTCAGTAGGCGAGCAAAAGCTACCCAGAACGGACTTCATGGAAATCTGATGGGGCAGTTGCGCCGCCTGAATAGCACTGTACCCACTGAGCAACGAATACCCTTACGCTAATTTCTGACAAACCCGCTTCGGCGGGTTTTTTTATGCCCGCAAGGCGGGTCAATTAATCCCAAGGGGATAGCCACATGCCTTTTGACTTCGACCCGGCCGCCCACGGCCTCACCCTCGACGACACTCAAGTTGCGGCGCTCAAGGCAGCGCTCGGCGGCGAGGTGCAGAAATACCTGGACGGCGAGGTCTCGGGCCTCAAGTCCAAGAACCAAGAGCTGATCGGCTCCAACAAGACCATCAAGACCGAGCTGGACAAGCTGAAAGGCCAGTTCGACGGCCTGGATATCGAAGCGGTTAAGGGCCTGCTGGCCAAAGTTGGCCAGGACGAAGAGACCAAGCTGATCGCCGAGGGCAAGCTGGACGAAGTGATCAGTCGCCGCACCGAGCGCCTGCGCACCGACCTGGACAAGCAGGTTAAGGCCGCCAACGAGCGTGCGGACAAGGCCGAGGCCTTCGCTGCCAAGTACAGCGACAAGGTCCTGGCCGACTCCATCCGCGCTGCCGCCATCAAGGCCGGCGCGCTGCCCGAGGCTGCCGAGGACATCATCCTCCGCGCCCGGGGCACCTTCAAATTGAGCGAAGACGGCGAGCCCGTTGCCACCGACCGTGCCGGCGAAGTCGTGTACGGGAAGGACGGCAAGACCCCGCTGTCTCCTCTCGAATGGGCGGAATCGCTGCGCGAAACCGCTACCCACCTGTGGCCAAGGGCTCAGGGTGCCGGGCAGACCGGCGACAACGGTGGCAAGGCCACGAAGAAATGGGGCGAGTACACCGAGACCGAGCGCGCTGCGATGGCTCGTGACAACCCCGACGCTTTCAAAAAACTCCAAGCCACCCGAGGAACCTAACCCATGGCATCTACCCAACTTTCGGACATCTTCGTGTCCGACTACTACGGCACTCTCGAAGCGGTGAATTCCCCTGAGAAGACCGCCGTCTTCGAGTCGGGCATCATCACCCGCTCGGCCACTCTGGACGACATCGCCAAGAACGGACAGGGTACGTCCGAGATCAGCTACTGGCAGGACCTGGATGCCGACGAGGCGCCGAACATCTCCAACGACAACCCCGATGACCAGGGGGAAGTTGGCAAGGCCGAGCAGGGCAGCATGCGCGCCCGGACCCTGTACCTCAACAAAGGCTACGGTGTCTCCGACCTGGCTGCCGAGTTGGCCAATTCCGAGCCGATGCAGCACATCCGCAACCGCTTCGGCACCTACTGGACCCGCCAGTGGCAGCGCTACCTGATGGGCGCCGGCCGCGGCATCATCGCGGCCAACATCGCCCAGAACGGCGGCGACATGGTCAAGGATTCAGGCGCCTCGATTAGCGCCAATGCCTTCCAGGACGCCGCCTTCACCGCCGGCGACGCCGCCGACATGTTCGCCGCCATCGGTGTGCACTCGGTCGTCATGAACCAGATGGTGAAGCAGGACATGATCGAGTACCTGCGCGACTCGCAGGGCAAGATCATCCTGGCGACCTATCTGGGCAAACCGGTATTCATGGACGACGCCCTGACCTACGCGCCAGGCCAGTACCTGTCGCTGTTCTTCGGCCAGGGTGCTTTCGGCTATGGCGAGGGCACCCCCCACATGCCAGTCGAGATGCAGCGCAAGCCGGATGGCGGCAACGGTGGTGGCGCCGAGGTCCTGTGGGAGCGCAAGACCTACATCCTCCAGCCGGCCGGCTTCAGCTGGCAGGGCAGCGAGAACCGCAACCTGAGCCCGACCGCGGCTCAGTACGCCGCCGCAGCGAACTGGAAGCGCGTGTTCGACCGCAAGCAGGTTCCGTTCGCCGCTGTCATCAGCGGCACTGCCACCCCTTGACCCCATGATGTGGGGCGCCGGCATGGCGCCCTGCGCAGGAGCTCACCATGAAAGTCATCTACACCAACTCCCCGGGCAGCGAGCGCGGCACCTGCTATCGCCGCCTGGATCAGTTCTTTGGCGTCATCGACGGCGCCACCTCGGTTTCTGTGCAGGGCGATGCCCCTCATATCGGCGAGGCGTACCAGCGACAAGGCATCAGCGTCAGCGAGATCGAAGAAGGCCTACGGCTGGACGGCCCGACCATCGCCCAGTGGGTAGCGGAGGGCTACAAGGCTTCTGCTTACCCGCCGGCTGGCTATGCCTCTGTGAGCAGCCAAGCCGAGATCGACAAAGCGATTGAGGTAGAGGGCGGCGACGACGAGACCGATCCGCACAAAATGAAGGTCCCGCAGCTGAAGGAGTGGCTGACGGCCCAGGGCATCACCTTCGACGCCGCCCTCAACAAGCCCGACCTGCAGGCCCTGATCCCGAAGGAATAAGCCATGACCGACTTCATCACCGTCCCTGACGTCGACCAGAAGCTTGGGCCGGGTTGGGCGGGCTCCGGTGATGCGGTTCTTGCCGTAGCCATGGCCAATGCCTGGCTCACGGCCAAGATCAGGCGGACGGTGCCAGACCCGGTGCCGGACGCGATCGTGTCCGCCGGTGCACAGGTGGCCAAGCTGGCTGCCGAGAACAAGCTCTACAAGAACACAGGCAAAGAGGTGCTGAGCAAGACCGTGTCAGCTCAGGCTGGCACCTCAACCAGCAAGACCTACGCCGAGGGCTCAGTCGAGTTGTCCGCGGCTGAGAACTTCGCATTGGACCTGATTGCGCCCTGGATGCGTCGTTCCGGGACCCTCATGCTCAAGAGGATTTGACCATGGGCATGCGCGAAGAGATTCAGGCGGAGCTGGCCGAGGCGTTTAGCGATCCCGACGGCCTGGCCGACGCAGTGAAGCCTGTAGCTGGCAGCCGCACCATTAAGGGTGGTTATGACCCGGCGATCGGCGGCACAGCGCCTGCCACGACCATTCGCTACACCGGTCGCGGGGTGTTCGGCAGCTACTTGGCCAAGGAAATTGATGGATCACGTATCCAGACTGAGGACGTGAAGCTGCTTGTGCTGCAGAACGAGCTGTTCGAAGAGCAGGGTGGGGAGGTTAGCGAAACCCCTGCGGCGCCCAAAACTGGCGACCAAGTTAGCGGCTATCGAGCACTCAACGTGTCTGAAGACCCTGCTCGGGCTACCTGGACCATTCAGTTGAGGAAGTGACCATGCCACGCGGTTCACACATGACGCAGCGATATGGCGGGCTGGAGGGCGGATTCGCCGAGAGCATTCGATCATTCGCAGAGCAGGCGCAGCAGGCTCTGGATGCCACTTTTCAAGGAATCGTGATTGAGGTCGGCACCAGCGTCATCACAATGTCGCCAGTCGGCAATCCAGAGATCTGGGCGGCCAACGTAGCGCACCAAGAGTCCAATGTCCGGGCCGCTGATGACTACGACTACAGAGTGGCGATCCGGAACACAATCATCAATCTCAATCAGGACAACTTCACCAAGGCAGGCAAGCTGCGCAAGGGTGTGAAGTACGCCAAACCCCTGACCAAGACCGAGCGCGAGCAGAACTTCGCCGTGAACGGCCTGGTGGCGGGCCAGGGCTATGTCGGCGGCAGGTTCCGCGGCAACTGGCAGTTCTCGATCGATACGCCGGCTACCGGTGAGCTTGATCGCATCGACCCATCGGGCAATCAGGCGATCGCTGACCTGCTGGCCCAGGTGCAGGCCCTGACCATAGGCCAGACGGCTTACATCGTGAACAACTTGAAATACGCAATCCCGCTCGAGTATGGCCACAGTACCCAGGCGCCTCACGGCATGGTTCGGGTGACCCTAGAAAAGTTTCAACGAATTGTCGAAGAGCAGATCAGGAAAAACCAGGTATGAGCCACGCACGCGCCCGCCAGGCGATTGAGATCAAGCTGGCGGCTTGGGCAGCTGCGCGCCCGATCCGGGTCGCGCACATGGAGGAAGACTTCGAGGCCGCTCCGGACGAAACCTACCTCCGGGCCTTCCTGCTGCCGGCCAGCACCACGACCCGCTACTTGGCTGCCGAGGCCTATGAGTACCGGGGTATCTACCAGATCAGCATCGTCTGCCCGGCAGGCCAGGCCCTGGCTACTGCCGATGCCCTGGTCGACGAGCTCAGCACGCTGTTCCGCGTCGACACCGAACTCAGCCGCAGCGGCTTCGAAGGCTTGATCGTCGAGCCGCTGGAGCAGGGGCCCACCATCACCGAGCCGGCGACCTACACGGTCCCGGCCAGCTTCACCTACCAGGGTGTCGCAGACCAACCGCCCGCTGGGGCATAACTAACCGCCGCCCGGCGGGCATCAATGAGGAAATACACCATGGCCGCACGCTTCCCGCTGCCGAACGGAGCTACGCTCGAGATCGCCAGAGTCATTGGCGCCGCCGTAGCGTTCACGGCACTCACCAACGCAAAGCCGCCGGTGGCGACCGCTGCCGGTCACACTATCCAGAACGGCGACGTACTGCTGATCAACTCCGGCTGGGCACTCATCAGCGACCGCGCCGTTAAGGCCTCAAACGTCGCCGATGACGCGTTCTCTATGGCTGGTCTCGATACCAGCGACGTAGAAAAATTCACCGCAGGCGCGGGCGTGGGTTCCGTGTACCCGGTTTCCGACTGGGTTCAGATCTCGAAGGTCACGTCGTTCAACTCGGCCGGTGGTGAGCAGCAGTATGCGACCGTCGGCTATCTGGAAGATGACGACGACAAGCAGTTCCCTACCAACCGCAACCCGACCACCTTGTCGATCGTGGTGGAAGACCAGCCTACTGCGCCTTACGTGCAGGCTGTTGAGGGTTACGACACCTCCAAAGAGCTCGCGGTGATCCGTATGAAGCTACGCAACGGTGACCAGATCCTGTACCCGGGCTACGTCAGCATCACCCCTGATCCGACCATGGAGCGGAACAACGTCATGACCCGAACCATCAGCGTCGGTCTGTCTGCTCGTTCGCTTCGTTACCTGGCTGGCGCGTAAGGAGATCCCATGGCAAAGATCAAAATCGCGCAGAACCCAACGTTCGGCGCAGCTGTGCAGCTTCCACGGGTGGGCTCCGATCCGGTGGAGGTTGGGTTCGAGTTCCGTTACCTGGACCGTATCGCGCTGTCCGAGATGTTCGATCGGTGGAACAAGGCGCGTGACGCCTGGGCGGAGAAGGCGAAGGAAGAGGGTGTCAGCTGGAAGGACGCCACCACCGCCGAGATCGAGCTTCAGGCAGAGCAGCTGAAGGACATCGTGGTTGGCTGGGATCTCGACGACAAGTTCAGCGACGACGCCATCCTCAATCTGGTGCGCACCTGCACTGGTGCGCCAAAAGCTGTCATCGACGCCTTCCAGAACGCCTACAACCCGGCACGCCTGGGAAACTGAGGGCGGCGGCCCGCGCCTGCTATGAGCGTGGCCCATCCGCCGAGCAGCTAGCGGCCTTGGGGCTTACGCCAGACGACATCGATGAGGAAGAGGTAGAGGTCTGGCCGGACGCCTGGCCAGCCTTCCGCCTGCTCGAAGCGATGTCCACCCAGTGGCGGACGGGCATAGGCGGTGCTTCAGGCCTGGACTACTCGATCATCCCGCTCACCGCCTCGATGCTTGGCATCAAACGCCGCGACCTTCCCGATATTTTTCCCGATCTCCGTGTAATGGAGGCCGAGGCCTTGGCCGTCATGGCCGAATCCGTGGAGTAGATCATGACCACCATTGCCGAACTTGGGATCAAGGTTGATTCCGGCGATGCTGTCGAGGCTGCAAGCGACCTCGACAAGCTGGCAGACGCTGGCAAGCGTAGCGAGGAATCGGCGGGCAAGACCGGGCGCGCCTGGGAGTCAGCGCTGAGCGGGATGCAGGGTGATACCCGGCAGATTGTTCAGGAGCTGCAGGCTCTCAACGCCAAGCAGGCTGAGCTGGCACAGCAGATGATCACGGTCGGCCGTGCCGTGACCACCGCCGCGGCGAGCATGACTGCATTCAAAGCCGGGGCTGAGCAGGCCGGGCAAGCGCAGGCTGCGTTGACCACTGCCACGGACGCCGGGGCCCAGGCCAGCCGCCGTGCTGCCGAAACTGCTGATGAGCAGCAGGCACGGCTGGTGACCATGGCACGAGCTTCGCTGGAGGCGAGTGAGTACGTTCAATCGCTGAACCGTGCAACCGCTCAAACCGCCGAAGTTACCAGCCAGGCGAATGCCGTGCTGTCGGATAACGCCAGCCGGCAGGCCGCCATCAACACCCGTGCACAAGCTTTGTTGGCGACAGAAGAGCGCCTGGCTGGATCCGCCAAGACCGCAACCGCCGCCCAGCGCGATCAGGGCCAGGCTCTCGACGACCTGCTCGGTAAAATCGACCCTACGGTCGCAGCCATGAGCCGTCTGGATCAGATGGAGCAGAAGCTGCAGGGGTTCAAAGCCAGCGGCGCCCTCGACCCTGAGACTTTCGCTGAGTACAAGGGGAAGGTTGACCAGGCGAGGGCAGCTCTGGGCGGTGCAGATGCTGCACTGAGCAGCACTGGCATGACTGCAAAGGCTACCGCTGCAGCGCTGCGAGGTGTGCCGGCTCAGTTCACTGATATTTTCACGTCGATCGTCGCTGGTCAGCCGATCATGATGGTTGCCTTGCAACAGGGTGGGCAGCTCAAGGATATGTTCGGCGGCATCGCGCCGGCGGCGAAGGCCCTGGGCGGCTATGTACTGGGCCTGGTCAACCCGTTCACTGTGGCTGCAGCTGCAGCCGGTGCGCTGGCCTTGGCCTACTACAAGGGCAGCCAGGAGGCCGACGAGTACAACAAGGCGATCATCTTCACTGGCAACGCCGCGGGCACCAGCGCTGGGCAGTTGGCGTCCATGGCTCAGCAGGTCAGCGCCACCATCGGCACTACCGGTGCTGCAGCTGAAGTGCTTGCCAAGCTCGCCGGTAGCGGCAAGATCGCCAGCGGCAGCTTCGAAGCGATCACTGAAGCAGCGCTCAGTATGGAAAAGGCCACTGGCCGCTCCATCGATGAAACGGTTGCCGAGTTCGCCAAGATCGCCAAGGACCCGGTCGCAGCCGCCAAAGAGCTGAACGACCAGTACAACTTCCTGACGGCGTCGGTCTACTCGCAAATCGTGGCGTTGAAGGACCAGGGCGACACTATCGGCGCGGCCAAGCTGCTGACTGACACCTACGCCGACACCATCAGGACCAGAAGCGGCGAAGTCACCGAGAACCTCGGCTTGATCGAAAGCGCCTGGAAAGGGATCAAGAGTGCGGCTGCTGAGGCTCTCGACGCCACACTAAGTGTCGGCCGGGCTCAGACCTTGGAGCAGCAGGCGGAGGTGATTCGTCAGCGGCTGCAGACGAACCAGGGGCGTGGAGGGCGCGCCGCTGCCATGGGGATTGAGACCCGAAATACTGCCGAGGATCAAAAGCAGCTCGATTTGCTCGAAATGTACATCGAGATCGAAAAACGGCAGACAAAATATGTTGGCGAGCGGAGAAAGTCCCAGCAGGCCGCCGTCACAGCGATGGAAAAGGTCGATGCTCTCACCAAGTCCTCCTGGACCAACGAGCAGAAACGCACGGACGCCTTAAAGGAGTACAAGAAGCAGCTCGACGATATCCGCAAGGAGAATCCGAACGACTCCCGGCTCAACCAGGCGGCGATCGACAAAAACATCTCCAACATCAACGCGAAGTTCAAGGATCCGAAAGCTGCAGGCACTCCAGTTGACCTGACCGGTTTCAACGGAACCAAGAACAACCTGGCGGGGATTGTCAGCGAGTACAAAAACGCTCAGAAGGAACTGGATGCAGCCCAGAAGGCTGGCATCATCTCCCAGGAGTCGTACGCAGCCCAACGCGCGGCCATCATCGAGCAGCAGAAAGGCGAGGTGAGCAACGCCTACCAGGCGGAGATCGCGGCGCTTGAAGCTGCCAAAGGCAAGGCCGGCACCTCGGCCGCCCAGCGGGTCCAGTTGGACCAGAAGATCGCTGATGCCCGGGCCAACATGGTCAAGGCGCAGAAGGACGCTGATTCGGAGCTGGCCGTACTGGCCACGAACGAGGAGGGCCGGCTGAAACGACAGAAGGCAGCCACTCAGGCCTACGTCGATCAGCTGGAGCGCCAACGTGCCGCACTATCGACTTCCGGTACCAGGGCTGCAAGTTCTCTTGGACTTGGTGATCGCCAAGCCGGACTGCAGCGTGACCTAGATGGGGCCACTGATCGTTTCAACGATGAGCGCGCCAAGCTGCTAGACCGTCGCCGCACAGCTCCGGACAAGTACAGCCAGAATGACTACGAGCGTGACTTGGCTATCCTGGGCAAGGCCGAGGACAAGTACCGAGACACCGTGGTCGACAACTACGCCAAGATCTCAGATGCCCAAGGGAATTGGCGCAGTGGCGCATCGTCGGCCTTCCAGAACTACCTGGAGTCGGCCCGAGATGTCGCCGGGCAAACCAAGAGCCTGTTCACTAACGCCTTCAGCTCGATGGAAGACGCCGTCGCGAACTTCGCCATATCCGGCAAGTTCTCGTTCGCAGACTTCACCAAGTCGATCCTGGCGGACATGGCGCGGATTGCCACCCGACAGGCTGCCTCAGGGCTGCTGTCGAGCATTGCCGGCAGCGCGCTGGGCGCTTGGTTCAGCGGCGGCAGTGCGTCGACCACGCCGGGTTCCAGTGCAGCGGATTACAGCCCAGAGATCATGGACAACTTCGTCACTGGTAGACGTGCCGCTGGCGGCCCAGTAGCGGCGAACTCGCTCTACCAGGTCAACGAGCTGGGCCCGGAGCTGCTGAATCAGGGAGGGAAGACCTACCTGATGATGGGCGCTGAGGGCGGCACGATCACACCGTTAGGGGCCGGTCCGGTATCCGCTGCAGCAGCAGGAGCGGGTGGCGGGTCGTCAATCCAGATCAATGCACCGGTGAGCGTCGTTGTTCCAGATCGCAGCGGTGAAGGCATGGAGCTGGATCAGGAGCTGCTGCAGCAGAACATGCAAAAACAGATGAAGACCGCTGCTGAGCGCGCTGTGGCTGAGTCCTGGCGCCCTGGTGGCATCAGCTATCGAAATACAAACGTGAGGCGCTGATGGCAATCGAGACTTTCAACTGGGTGACTGAGCGCGGAGAGAAGCCCGAGATCAAATATCGGGTAAGGGAGTCTCGATTCGGCGGTGGGTACAAGCAAACCGTCGGCGATGGACCAAACAACAAGGAAGACTCCTACCCGGTAACCTTCACCGGACCCAAGCAGAAGGCATTGGCAGTCATGGCTTTCTTTGACCGGCATGCCGGCGCGAAGGCATTCCTTTGGACGACGCCCATGGGGCAATTGGGCCTTTTCACATGCAGTGACCCAGCTCCCATCCCTGTCGGCGGCGGGGTCTTCAAGATCACCGCCACATTCGTGCGGTCTTTTCACCCGTAGGAAATCACCATGTCTCTCATTAGCGATATCCAGACGCTTGCGCCTGGCAGTGAAGTGCTGCTGTTCGAACTGGACGGTTCGGACTTCGGTGCTGACATCCTCCGCTTTCATGGGCATGCGATCCCACACTCTCCTGAAGAGTTGATGTCTGCTGGCGCCGACGCTGACCAACTGCCAGCTAAGCCAATCTGGTGGCAGGGCAACGAGTATGGCGCCTGGCCGATGCAGATCGAAGGCATCGAAGCCAACTCGGATGGCACAGCGGTACGTCCGACTCTGTCTGTCGGTAACGTCAACGGTCGCATTACCGCGCTTTGCCTCGCCTTCGAAAACCTCGTTGAGTTCAAGCTCACCATCCGGCAAACACTGGGCCGGTATTTGGACGCCGCGAATTTCCCCGGCGGCAACCCCGACGCTGACCCCACTGAGGAGGCGATCGAGGTCTGGTACATCGACCAGAAGATCAGCGAGAACGGCACTATGGTGGCCTGGGAGCTGGCAAGCCCGGGGGATGTTGGCGGCGAGACGATCGGACGCCAGATGACAACGCTTTGCCATGAGGCAATGACCGGCGGCTATCGCGGTCCCGTCTGCGGCTACACCGGGCCCTACTTCGATGAAGAGGGTAACCCTACCGACGATCCGGTCAAGGATGTGTGTAGTGGTTGCCTTGGAACAGGCTGCGAAGCGCGCTGGGGCGCAGAGAACGAACTGCCGTTCGTGGGATTCCCCGGTGTTTCTCTCATTGCACGGAGCTGACCATGCGCAAACACATCCTGGCTGCCGTGCAAGCGCACGCCGCGGCAGAGTACCCGCGCGAGTGTTGCGGCCTGATCCTGGCTGTAGGCCGCAAGCATATCTACGTGCCGTGCACCAACACTGCGAGCGACCCGGGCGAAGAGTTCCGGATTGAACCGGAGGAATACGCTGCAGCGGAAGACCAGGGCCAGGTGATCGGCATCGTGCACTCGCACCCGGACGCCACCAGTCGGCCATCGCCGCGTGACCTGGCCATGTGCGAGGCCACGGCGTTGCCCTGGCACATCCTGTCCTGGCCTGAGGGCGATCTGCGCACCATCACACCGTGCGGCAGCACGCCGCTGCTGGGCCGGCCATTTGTGCACGGTGCCTGGGATTGCTGGCAGGCCTGCGCGGACTGGTATCGGCGGGAGTGGGGGTTGGAGTTTCCAGCCTACGCCCGGGAAGACGGTTGGTGGGAGCAGGCCGCCGGGCCCAGCCTGTACGAGCAGGCCTATGAGGCGGCAGGCTTCTACCAGGTCGACCGCCCGCAGCGCGGCGACATGATCGTCATGGAGGTGGGGCGCACGGAGCACCCGAACCATGCCGGGATCTACCTGGGTGCCGACCCGGGACTGCCTGACGAGCAGGTTCAGGTGTTCGGCCAGGGCCCATTCCTGCTGCACCACCTGTACGGCAGACCATCAGAAATCATCGTGTTCGGCGGGCCATGGCTTGCCAGGACACGCCTTGTGTTGCGTCATCGGGACGCGAAGTGAAGCGGCTGTGCCGTCGGAGAGAGCTATGAAGCAACCGTTCGAAGTAACCAAAGAAGGAAAAGTGCGCATTGTCGGCGCTGTGATACGTGACAATGCGCGCCCTCAACTTAGCGTGGAGTAGCACCCACGCCGTTTTTGACCGCCTCCTGAACGTTGCTCAAATCACCACCAACAGCATCCAGTGGCAGGTTGAAGGCGGCAGACTCGGC
Organism: Pseudomonas sp. SBB6; assembly: GCF_024213215.1. Taxonomy (NCBI): domain Bacteria; kingdom Pseudomonadati; phylum Pseudomonadota; class Gammaproteobacteria; order Pseudomonadales; family Pseudomonadaceae; genus Pseudomonas; species Pseudomonas sp. SBB6. The sequence continues at coordinate 369,856 of NZ_JANAVH010000005.1, forward strand.
ATCTGGCTGGCGAGTGTTCTTGAAAAAGTCCACATATTTGGCCAGTTCCGCTTGGTCGTAGTCGGGGCGGGAGCGCAGGTAAAGCGAAATGGCACCAAGCGCCGATATAACGCCTGCTTCAAACGATGAAAGTCCGGTTTTGCTCACATTGACCTCCTAGGTCATCAATGCCCCAGTCCATGGGCTTGCAGGCAACGGACTGGGTTAGTTTCAGGCTTGCTCTTGGTAATAATTAATTGTTTCTTTCAAAGAGCTGGAAAATTCGTAAATCTCATCGAGAGAGTTGATCGGGTGCCGGGTTTCATTTTTGTCCTTATCAAAAATTCCTAGATATTTTTGTGATCGGTTGAAATGAAGTCTTGCGATTGGCTTTCGATTGTTGTCGTCGAGTAAAATTCCGAAATAACTTTGCGTGTCACGGTGAGCAATGCGCTTTGCGTCAACTACAGTCCGAACTATTGCTTTTACAATATGGAAACCTTCAAGCTCCTCCATTGTGGTGAGAACTCGATCTTCCGCAGCTTCGATGGAGTCTGCCTGAGTCTCGTTTATAACGTTTTCGGCAGGGGTCGGATAGGGAACTCCGCTGATTGCTGATTTCAGCCGATCATTGATTTGGTCATTTATGAACTGTGAGGCGGCTTTTCGCGTGAGTAGCGAAAATTGTTCTCTTACCTTTTGGGTTATCGCACCATCGTATATTCGAGAAGCGAAAAAGCGTACGAAGTCATCATCAGGGTTACTGAATTGAGTCGACATCTCTCGCTTTATCTGGCCGACATACTTAAGCTCGCCTGCTGCATTGATAATGGAGTCAACGTCAAAGGCTGACTTTGTAAGCTTCTGTAATTCTGGTATTACATGCTCATCAATGTCCAGTAGGTCAATTTCTAAGAATGGCTTTTCATCCATTTTATTAGGGGCGTCTAAGTCGGTAAAAAACTTATACAGTCGGCCGTTTGTTAGGATGGATATTCTTGCGGTAGTTACATGGAAGTATCGGAATAGTTGGCTTGCATGGTTGATGTTAAGTGGCTCGCCTACTTTTTTTGTCTCTATAAGGATCTGAATCTCCCCACCTTTCAGAATCGCGTAGTCGATCTTTTCACCTTTTTTGGTGCCTATATCGCACACGTATTCTGGCACAACCTCCGAAGGATCGAAGACGTCGTAGCCTAGAACAGTATGGATAAACGGCATCACGAAAGCTGTTTTTGTGGCTTCTTCTGTTTGGATCGTCGATGCCAGTTGTTTTACTTTGGCCGACATCACATTTAACCGCTCTACAAATTCCATTTTCAGCTCCAATGCAACACCGCCCGCTTTTGGGACCGTACAGGCGTAACGCTACTACGGCGCTGCAGAGATAGAGTACTGAGAATTTATCCACACTGGATGCCCGGCCAGGTCCGCGCTAAAGTCACCCATTTCAAGGGAGGGATCACATGCGAATTCTGATTGGGGCGGTGGCGGTGGCGCTGCTGGCGGGGTGCGCATCATCTGCGATCTCCGTCCGCGAGGCAGCGCCGGTCCCGCGAGATGAACTTTACGCATTTCAGATAAAGCCGCGAGGGGATAGCGGCACTGTTATCGTTCTTCGGGACTCAGGGGCGGTAGGCTCTGGTTGTGATGTGGTTGTGTACATTGACGGCAAAAGAGCCGCCAAGCTTGGTACGGGCCAGCGAGCCAGTTTCCACCTGCCACCAGGCCAGCCAAGCATTGGTATAGGGTTGGCGAACTCCGGGCTTTGCGGCGGCATGGCGGTGCGCACGATCGTCGGAAACGTGCAAAACGGTAAAGAGAGTATTTACCGAATTAGCGGAGACATGAGCGGCATCTATATAGGCCCCTACGTCAATTACAACTGATCCAGCCGCCTCCGGGCGGCTTTTTTGCGCCTGGAGAAAGCATGGCCGCTACAGCAACACATTATGAGCCGTTCACCATAATCAAACTCTCAGGAACCCTCGCCAGAAAATTTGGCCGGATACATCGACGACTGCTTGATACCGGCAAATCATGGGAGGCGTTCAAGGCTCTCAAGGCTACGCTTCCAGGCTTTGAAGAAGAGATTCAGCGCCTTGACCGACTTGGGATGAGCTTCGCGGTCTTCAGGAATCGCCGGAATGTTGGGATTGATGACTTCGAGCGAGGAGGTACTCGTGAGCTCAGAATCGTCCCGGTGGTTGCTGGTAGCAAGCGTGGCGGGATACTGCAGACCATCGTTGGAGCGATAATGATCGTTGCCGGTGTGTTCCTCTCAGCCACTCCATTTGGTGCTCCCTTGATTGGCGCAGGCATTGGCCTGGTTGCTGGCGGGGTAATCCAGATGCTCAGCCCGCAGGCCAAAGGCCTTTCGCAGAGCGGCGCCCCGGAAAACCTTCCGTCCTACGCCTTCGGTAGCGCCAAGAACACCACTGCCAGTGGCAACCCAGTACCGATCTGCATCGGCGAGCGCCGTTGGGGCGGCGCAATCATCTCGGCATCCATCTACGCCGAGGACAAGGCATAGCGTGAACGAGTAGAGCAGGCCGCCTTCGGGCGGCTTTTTATTGCCTGGAGGAAAGCATGGGCGCAGCACAACAACTGGATATCCGCGGCGCCAAGGGCGGCGGCAGCAAGCCGAAGCAGCCGACCGAAGCGCCGGACAGCCTGCAGTCGACGAACCTGGCGAAGATCCTGATTGCAGTGGGTGAGGGGGAGTTTGAAGGCACGCCCACTGCCCAGGACATCTACCTAGACAACACGCCTATTCAGGACTCCAGCGGCAACGTCAACTTCCCGAACGTGAAATGGGATTGGCGGTCGGGCAGCATCGAGCAGACCTACATCCCCGGCATCCCTGCGATCGAGAACGAGACCACCGTCAACGTCGAACTGCGCAGTGATAATCCGTGGTCCAGGGCATTGAGCAACATTCAGCTGTCGGCCGTGCGTCTGCGTTTCAGTTGGCCACGCCTGGCCAGTCAGGACGAAGGCGGCAACACCAACGGCTACCGCATCGAGTATGCAATTGATGTGGCCACCGACGGCGGATCCTACCAGCAGGTGCAGCTGGGAGCCGTGGACGGTAAGACCACCAACGGTTACCAGCGCTCCGTGCGGGTGGACCTGCCGAAAGCCACCAGCGGCTGGATGATCCGCGTTCGCCGGATCACCCCGAACCAGAACTCGGGCACCATCGCCGACACGATGACCGTCGCGGGCTACACCGAAATCATCGACCGCAAACTGCGCTACCCGAACACCGCGTTGCTCTACATCGAGTTCGACGCCCAGCAGTTCCAGAACATCCCGGCCGTCACGGTGAAGTGCAAGGCCCGGAAGTGGCCGGTGCCGGCGAACTACGACCCATTGACCCGGACCTACACCGGGGTTTGGGACGGCAGCTTCAAGCAGGCTTGGACCAACAACCCGGCGTTCGTCACCTATGGTCTGTGCGTGGAAGATCGCTTCGGCCTGGGCAAGCGTATCAAGTCGTGGATGGTCGACAAGTGGGAGATGTACCGCATCGCCCAGTACTGTGACCAGTTGGTGCCCGACGGCATTGGCGGACAGGAACCACGTTTCCTGTGCGACATGAACCTGCAGGGGCGGGCGGAAGCCTGGACGCTGCTGCGCGATCTGTCGGCAATCTACCGGGGGATGGTCTACTGGGCCCAAGGCTCGTTGTTCATGCAGGCCGACATGCCGCGCGCGCAGGACATCGACTACGTGTTCACCCGTTTCAACGTGATCGATGGCGAGTTCACCTACGGTGGCGCCGAGAAGAACACTCACTACAGTCGGGCGCTGGTCAGCTACGATAACCCGGCCAACAACTATGACACCGACGTAATCCCAGTCACCGACCTGGCCCTGCAGCGTCGGTACCGTGACCGGCCGATCGAGATCTCGGCCATTGGTTGCACCCGGGCATCAGAGGCCCAGCGCCGCGGTAAGTGGATTCTGCTCAGCAATAGCCAAGACCGCACGGTGACGTTCAAGACCGGCATGGAGGGTCGTATCCCTCTGCCAGGCCATGTGATTCCTGTGGCTGACGAACTGATCGCAGGGCGCCCGAACGGCGGCCGGATCGCCGCTGCAGTGGGCAGAGTCGTCACGCTCGACCGCGATACGCAGATCAAGGCTGGAGACCGCCTGATCATCAACCTGCCCAACGGTCGCGCCCAGGGCCGCACCGTCGAGTCGGTCAGTGGCCGTGCTGTCACGGTGACCACGGCCTACAGCGTTGCGCCGGAGCCGGAGCTGCAGTGGGCAATCGACGCCGACGACCTGGCTATCCAGCTGTTCCGCGTGCTCAGGACAGGGCGCACCACTGAGGGCGACTACGAGATCACAGCGCTCGAGTTCAACCCGAGCAAATTCGCGCACATCGACACCGGCGCCCGCCTTGAGGAGCGGCCGATCAGCGTGATCCCGATCACCGTCGTTCCGCCACCGGCGAGCGTAACCCTGACCTCGAACTACGCCGTAGACCAGGGTATCGCAGTCAGCACCATGACCATCGCCTGGCCTGCTGTGAACGGTGCTGTGGCCTACGACGTGGAATGGCGCAAGGACAACGGCAACTGGATCAAGCTGCAGCGCACGGGCTCGACCTCGGTCGACGTGACCGGCATCTATGCCGGCGCCTACCTGGCCCGGGTGCGGGCGGTGAGCGCCTTCGATATCTCGTCGATCTGGAAGAGCTCCAGCCTCACGCAGCTGACCGGCAAGGCTGGCCTGCCGCCGGCGGTGTCGTTCCTGAACACCACGCCACTGGTCTACGGTATCAAGCTGGCCTGGGGTTTCCCTGCTGGCGCCGAGGACACCCAGCGTACGGAAATCTGGTACAGCAAGACCACCTCGCGCGACGACGCAATAAAGCTGGGCGACTTCGCCTATCCGCAGGCTGAGCACGAAATGCATGGCTTGGCCGCCGGGGTCTCGTTCTTCTTCTGGGCGCGCCTGATCGACCGCACCGGCAACATCGGCCCGTGGTTTCCGGCTGGCGTTGGCGTCAACGGCCAGTCCAGCTCTGACCAGAGCGAGTATGAGGAGTACTTCAAGGACAAGATCGGCAACGGCGCGCTGTACCCAGAGCTGCGCGAGGAAATTGCGTTGATCTCTGGGCCGCCAACGATGCCTGGCTCAGTCAACGAGCGCCTCAAGGAGATCAACGACCAGCTGCTGGAGCAGATCGACGCTATCGGCGACGTGGTCGACGCGCTTGAGTACGACCCGGCCAAGGCCTACGTCCCGGGCGACAACGTGCGCCAGGGCCAGCGGTTGTATGTGGCGATCCAGAACGTGCCAGCGGCAGTCGGCGGTGGTAATGCGCCGCCGAACCCAGCCTACTGGCTCGACATCGGCCAGGTGGCCAGGACCGAGAACGGCGCCGCCGCACGGGTCACCCTGGTGGAGGTCACGGTCACCGAGCACGACGGCGAGCTTACAGCTCAATCCGAACGCATCGATGGCGTGCAGACCAGCCTGAACGGTAAGGCCGACGCCTCGACAGTCGACTCGATCGGCAACCGCGTCACCCAGACCGAGCAGGGGCTTACCAGCCAGGGTTCGGCAATCACCGGGCTGACCAACCAGGTCAACAACATCGGCGGCGACAACCTGCTGCCGAACTCTTCCTTTGAAGAGGTGGGCTCGGCTGGCCGTGCCAAATACTGGCTGGCCAGTGGCGGTACCGGCTCACTAGTCGACTCGTCGCTGGCGCAGAGCAAGAAGGCGCAGCGGGTGTACCGGGTCGGTGCGGCTCTCAATGACCTGGCTGAGGTGACGTACACCCCTACCGATGGCCTGCCTTACATCAAGGTGCGGGAGGGCGCCTCTTATGTGCTGAGCGCTTACGCGCGGGGAACCAATGGCAAAGGCTTCGCCCAGTACATGCAGTTCATCAACGCTGCTGGCGAGGTGATCAGCACCGCGGTGAACCAGGGTATCGCCATCACCGATACCTTCAAGCGCTACACGCTGATCGCCACGGCCCCGGCTGGCGCGGTCTCAGCGCGTCCGTATGTCGGCCGGGTGGTGAACAACTCGGCCACGGTTTCCGACATCTGGATCGAGGTGGACAACGTTCAGCTGCAGGAAGGTGCGGTGGCCACGGCCTATACGGCCTCAACCGAGCAGTCGATTGCGGCGCAGGCAGCGGCTACCCAGGCGCTGAGCACGCGCGTCGAGCAGACAGAGCAGGGCTTGAGCTCGCAGAGCGTGGCGATCACCGAGCTGAAGAGCGGCATCGGCAACCTGGGCGCCGCCGGCATGGATGCAGCGCCTGCAGGCCAGTGGCAGTTCGACACAGGCGTAGAGGGCTGGGGAGCGGCCAACGCCACCATCAGCCAGGCTGCCGGCAGCATCACCGTAACCGCGACGACGGGTGATCCGAACATCTTCAGTCCGATAATCAGCGTCAACGGTTCGCTGTTCTCCCGAATCAAGACCAAGATCACCCGTCGCGCAGGGGCACCTTCAGACTGGGATGGCAGGTTGTTCTACTCGACCACCGCTCACCCAGTGTCTGGTAGCTATTATGCCAGCGCTGCCAACCCCAACCTTGCTGTTGGTGAGTCGGCAATCGTCGAGTGGGACATGGCCAACTTGCAGCTTGGTGGTAACGACTGGATCACCAGCACGATCACCCGGATCAGGCTCGACCTGGGCGCGGTGATTGGTGGTGCATTTGAAGTCGACTGGATTGTTGTCGGGCGTCTGGGGCCTTCGGCTTCGAGCAGCGTCGTGCAGCAGATGTCCTCAACCGTCAGCCAGCAGGGCACCGAGCTCACTGCTCAGGCCCAGCGCCTGGACGGCCTGTTTGTCCAGGTGAACCCGGAGATGGAAGGGGATACCTCGGGCATGGCTGGCCAGCAAGGCGGTCTGGTCGGGGTATGGACTGAGCAATCTGCGAGGGTCGAGGACGGCATTGCCGAAGGCAAGCGAAACGACATGCTGCAGGCGCAGATCGGCGACAACAGCGCCTCTGTCCAGCAGTTGAGCGAGGTGATGGTCGACATCAACGGCAAGGTGTCGGCGCAAACCACCATCAAGGCACAAACCACCGTGGACGGCAGGACGGTCCTGGCTGGTTTGGCCTTGGGCAGCGACGGCGAAACCTCGGAGATCCTGGCCTTTGCCCAGCGATTCGCAATTGTTGATCAGGTCAGCGGCGAGCTGATAGTGCCGTTCGTGGTGCAGAACGGTCAGGTGTTCATCAGCCAGGCTCTGATCGGCAATGGCTGGATCACCAACGCCATGATCGGCAACTACATCCAGTCGAACAACTACGTCGAAGGCCTGCAAGGCTGGCGGTTGTGGTTCAACGGGACGTTCGAAATCAACTCGCCGTTTGGTGGCGGCGGCCGGCAGCTGATCAACAACGCGGGCGGCAAGGTATTCGATCAGAACAACCAAAAACGCTATCAATGGGGGGACTTGAGCGTATGAGTTATGGCGCGAGAGTCTGGGATGAAGGTGGCAACCTGGTCATGGATACCACCACCTTCACCTACCAAGTGATCTGGCAGGGTGTCGTTGACTTCAGCATGGCCACGGGAAACACGCCGGTTATCTACACCCTGAACATTCCAGGGTTCAACCCCGCCAACTGCGTCTTCATGGTCATTCCGACAAGAGCACAGGACGTGCAATTGTCTGAGGGGGACGCGACGGGAAACACCAAGTCATACCCCTACGCCACGACTTCCTTAGGGCAAGTGGTGGTCAGGTCTGCCAATCCCTCGGCCGACCTGAACAGCACCAGCCAGACGCGCATCGTGGCGAAGGCGTACGCCATCAGGTACGGATCATGAGCTATGGCGTTTTGTGCATCAACGACAACGGCTACGTCCAAATTGATTCAGACGCGCCGCGGCTATGCGTGCTGACCAAGGGCAGCTACTCGGGCAACGGAGACGCCTCCGGGGTGTTCGCGCGGCCAGTGACGAGTCAGGACCCGCCGCTGGTCTTCATCCGTCCTGATGCCGGGGCGATCCAGGTGCCGATCTCGGTGTGGTTCACCGGTGGGCCGGGGAACTGGACAGGCTTCTCGATGAAGGCCTCGAACGTCAACGGCGTGCTTAGCGGGCAGTACTTCGTAGCGGCCTGGGCCGCCATGAGCACGAGCCCCTACGGCATGCGGATCTGGGATGGCAGCGGCAACCTGGTCTATGACAGCGGCGCACCTGCTGTGGTGGTGACGTTCGCCGCCGGTAACTGGACGTACCTGGGCAAGGAAACATTGGCCATCGGCGAGCGGTACATCTGGGGCATCAACAAGCTGCTGGCTGCTGGTGAGTTCATCTCGATCAACCCGTTCGCTTTGCACTGTCACAACCCCGGCACGGGGGGCGGCTGCGCGATCGGCGTCGATTACGCGAACGGCCAGATCAAGATGTACAGCCTTTCTCACAGCGCCTGGACCGACCAGGGCCATCGCCCGTTCCTCTGTGCAAAGTTGACCGCCTGAGCCGGCAGCTGGCCGGGCCTCAACTATTCGAACTCCTAAAATGGGAAGACCATGTCAAAACAAACTATCAACCTGGGCACGGCGCCCAGCGGCGCTGGCGGTGATGACCGACGTAGCGCTGCATTAAAAAACATCAACAACTTCGACGAGCTCTATAGCTTCCTCACCGGCGTGCTGGGTGGCGTTACTTTGCCCGCAGCTCTGCCGGTGGCGAAGGGAGGGACCGGCGCGACAACCCTCGATGGGGCACGCAATGCGTTGGGGCTGGGGACTGCGCAGAACCCAGCCTTTTCCGGCATTGAGCTAAGCGCCTCAACCCCCTTCATTGACTTCCACCACGGCAGCTCGACGGAGGATTACACCTCCCGACTGGTAACCTTGTCGCCGACCGTGCTCCGCTGTACCAGCAGATTTAGCCCCGCCGGCGTTATCTGTAAGCCAGGGGAGGGAGGAACCGTTTCGACCAACTGCTACAACATCAGCTTCGGGAATGGCGTCTGTGACCTCTGGGTGGACTTCACCCGATTGGGTACGCTTCAAGTCACCGCCTCCGATTACCGCATCAAGAAGAACATCGAGACCATTGAAGACGTTTCTTTCCTGGACCGCATCAGCAACTACCGGATCGTTCGATACGAGATCGGCGACTTCGATATCTGGAAGGGCGACGGCACGGTCTTCCAGGGGGTAATCGCCCACGAGGCCCAGGCAGTAAACCCGCTCGCTGTCTCCGGCGAGAAGGATGGCGTCGATGCGACCGGCCGCCCATGGATTCAGCAGCTCAATCACATGGCCTTCATCACCGACCTGATCGGCGCGGTGAAGGAGCTGCGAGCGGAAGTCGCCACGCTCAAAACTGAGCTTGAAACGCTGAAGGGCTGATCTGCCCGAACCGAACAGCCCGCCTACTGCGGGTATTTTTTTGCCTGGAGAAACCCATGCCCTACGTCGTCATCAACCGCAGCAACGCCTTCGACCCCATCAAGGACGTCGAGCACGCGACCGAGGAAGCCGCTGATGCGGCGGCCCGCGCGTTGCTTGAAGCCCAGCCCACGGCAAGCCTGCTCACCGCCAAGGTGATCAAGCGCTACAGCGCCGAGGTCACTGTCACTGCTGAAGCCGTCGAAGGGGAATCCTGATGCTGCCACTCACTGAGCAGCAGTTGCTGCAGATCCTCCCGAACGCCCGCCCAGTTGCGGGCATTTTTTTGCCTGCGCTGAACCGGGCCATGGCGCGCCACAAGATCGACAGCCCGGTGCGCGTGGCGGCGTTCCTGGCCCAGGTCGGGCATGAGTCGGGCCAGATGCGCAACCTGGTGGAGAACCTGAATTACAGCGCTGAGGCTTTGGTGCGCACCTGGCCCAGCCGGTTTACCACGGAGTCGGCAACCGCCTGCGCGCGACAGCCGGAGAAGATCGCCAACATCGTGTACAGCGGGCGCATGAGCAACACCCGCCTGGGGGACGGCTGGCGGTATCGAGGCCGTGGCCTGATCCAGCTCACCGGCCGGGCGAACTATGTCGCCGCCGGCGCCGGCCTGGCTCTGCCGCTGGAGGACAACCCCGAGCTGCTTGAGCAGCCGGAGCATGCCGCAATGTCCGCCGCCTGGTGGTGGTCGACCCACGGCCTGAACGAACTGGCCGACGCCGGCCGCTTCCAGGATATCGGCAGTGTGATCAATACCGGAAAGCCTGGCCAGGTGCCGCACGGCGCCGCTGAGCGAAAGGCCCTGTATGACCGCGCGCTGAAGGTGCTGGCGTGATCAGCGCGCGCACGATCGGCGCGGCGGTATCGCTGGCGCTGGTGGCCTGGGCTTTCTGGGGCACCTACGAGCACGGTCGCTCGACCATGGATGCGGAGTGGCAGGCGAAGAGCGCGAAGAAGACCAACGAATTCCAGCTGGAGCGAGAGGCCGCTGCAGTTGCGGTGATCAACTGGCAGGGCGCAGAACAGGCCCGGCGCCGAGCCGTTGAAGATCAACTGCTGGCCAAAGACAAAATCCACCACCAGGAGCTGACCAATGCTCAAACAACCCAGGCTCGCCTGCGCGATCGCCTCGCTACTTCTGATCTCCGGCTGTCAGTCCTACTCGCCGCCCCAGCCCAGGGTAGTGGCTGTGGGGTGCCAGCCACCACCGGCGCCGGCGGCGTGGTTCATGAAGCCCCGAGAGGCGAACTTGACCCAGCGGCTGCTCAACGAATTGTCGCAGTCACCGATGCCGGCGACCAAGGATTGATTGCCTTGCGGGCGTGCCAGGCCTACGTCCGAGGCATCGAGCAGTGATCTGGAAAAACCAAGCCCAGAAGGCTGCTTTCGACCCAAAGCGGTCATCTCTGTGTTCCGGTATTATTATGCCGATGCCCGGACAATTGATAGGTAGGTTGATCTATGGCCAGAAGCGTTAGGCTTCAAAAAAAACTTCATACACGGCATCTGATGGCGACAGCTGAAGAAGTGGTGCTTGATGATAACCTTGTTGGAAAGCTATGGGCGCTCAACCGAGGTGACAGATTTGAGTTGAATTCAGCCTCCTTCAGTTCTGGATCTGTTCAAGAGTACCGCTTGGAATACGTGATAACGAGAGGCCCTGTGTTTGGGCACTGGCTTTACAAAGAATTTGATCCAGGGGAGCTTGTATTATTTTTTACGGCAAAAGACTTTGACGGCATTTGCCATGGCTGGACTCTGTTTGACGAGTGACAGCCTCAGTTTTAGTTCTCTGAGAGGCCGCTTTGGGTCGAGTGCGGTCATCCGTGACCGGCTGCCATCGACCCAAAGGTGTCAGTCGACAATGACCAAGAGTGGCGTCACTCACAGTGCATCGCCCTCAAGCACCCTGGACAGGCATAATCATCGATCTTCCGGATGATGAAACCAATGAATCTGCATACCGATTACGGATTGATCACAGTTACTAATGAGCCGACTCATTCGTTCAATTCTACTGACAACAGGCGCTGTTACGCATCTGAAATCCCACTTACGGACTCGATAGGGTCTAACCATGGGGTGAGCTTAAACGGGGAATTGATCGTGGTAGTGGGTGCAGGGGGTGGTGCCACCGATGTCCACGCACACTCGGCCTTGGTTATCGAAGACACTATGCTGTTGGCCGTCGGCAATCACATTGCCTGCATTTCAATCGTGCATCCCTATCGTCTTCTCTGGTCCCTTCAGGTCGACGTCGCCACGTGCTTTGGTATCTATTGGCAAAGTCAGCGGGGAGCACTGATTGCTCACGGAGAGTTAGCGATCTCTCGTTTTTCTACAGATGGCCGACTCATCTGGCAAGCGTGGGGCGCAGACATCTTTACTGAAGGCTTTGACTTGTTGCACGACCATATTAGAGCCGTAGACTTCGATCAATCGGTCTACCGGTTTGACTACGACACAGGCGAACTCCTTACCTGATCTGTCTGTGCATGAGATCGTGTGGCAACCTGTTCTGGGGCCGTGCCTGGTGTACTTGAAAGGTTGTCTGTGCTGACCGTCTGCTATGGGTCGGAAGGTGACATTGGTGGTCGCCGCCGATTTGGCTGCTCTGCGACCAGGCCCGAATAGCTGTTGGCCTATACTGCTCTGGTCAAATAGCCGGAGCAGCAGCGTGAAGAAGACCCTGGCAGGAGTTATCGAGGCTGGTGAGCAGTTGATTCAGCAGGCCATCGATGCGCAGCGGCGCTACCAAGCAGGCCAGGACGCAGGTCGGCCAGCGATGGAAGTCGAGCGCCTGCGCCTAGAGGCCGAATCCCTGTACCAAGCTGTCACCGAGTATCAGCTGCGTTCACTCGGCGGGCCTGCACGCACACTGCATTGAGCTCGACTCGCCTCCGGCCATCTGGCGCCGGCAGCATTGAGCAGGGAGAGTGTTCTCAGGCATCAGGTTGCGCAAACCTAGCAATAGGTGATCTGAGAAAACTTACACTGGAAGTGACGACACCGATGCCTGACAGCAAAGGCATCGGTGTCTCTTGCCTGCTCTAGCAGTCCGTCGGGGTCAACTCATCTCTGGAACAAGGTGGCTCATGAACGTCAGGTTTTCAATAGCGTACATATACTCAGAGAATCGCGGATCTCCATCGTTGAAGGCCTTTGCCACTTTTTGTGCGTTCTCAAGACTGTCCCACATTGCTAAGTCCGCGAAGACTCGGTCGTCGCTCATAGGGCAGTAGGCACGGTACTCGATCAAACCAGGAAAGGTCTTTAACGTTTCACGAAGCCCTGCGCGGAGCACAGACACTTGTGCAACGCATTCCGGTTTGACCTTGAAAATGGCTAATTCGAGTACATGAGATGTGTGCTGCATAGGGATGACCTTCTGTGTGTTAGGGAGTCCCAATTATCAGTGCCTCATACTGACAGCGTAGTGTCAGTAGCAGTGATCGCTTTCCACTGGCTTGCCTGGTGCCTCATATACGCTTGTAGATCAAGGGCAGGATTGTTGGGTGATGGTTGTTGGGCAATAGCGATGGAGGCTATGCGGTCGACCCGAAAATCGCGGTAAGCCGCCTTGGCACTACACCAGCTTCCAACCGTCCACTTTCCTCCCCAGTAGAAAAGGCCAAGGGGAGAAATGAGACGTTGCGAAACCACACCGTCCAAGCTGGTATAAATTATCTTCAGCGCCTGACCGTTTTCGATGGCATTTCGAAGGATTGCCAGATGGCCACGCGTCAAGGAAGGTGTTGTTCCAAGTGCCCTGATGGTTGCCGTGCCGGGGTCGACTTTGTGGTTGACGATGGACGCTGAAATCTTGCTCAACAACGTCCTTGCAGCAGCACTTAGATCGTTATCGGCGGAAGCTGAAAGCATTTCCATCCCGAGCATCAATGCATCCAGTTCGAGTTTGTTCAACGTTAACGGCGGCAGCTCAAAATCGTCATCCAGCGCATAGCCAACGCCAGCGGTGCCATAGATTGGGATTCCGCTGAAGGAAAGGTCGTCGATGTATCGATAGATTGAGCGAACGGAAACGCCGATTCGGTTCGCTAGACGTTCAGCAGAGATTGGCTGATGGACACGAATCAGATTTACCAATTGAAACAAGCGATCAGCTTTACGCACCAGGTGTGCTCAACTGGGCGTCTTTTGCAAACTCAATGGCCGCGTTGATGGCAGCCCGGGCTTGGGCGCTATTTTTCCAGCAAGTCGATCCTGCTGCTGCCGATGCCTGAGCCAAGATGTCGCCAGCATTCGCTGTGCTGAGCACAATTAGCGAGTCAATACCCATCTGCTCAAGGCGAGCGATCACGGCCGGCCCCACGCCCTTTAGGGCTAATAAAGCATGGTATTCCGTCGGTGGAAATGGCATCCGTAAACTCCTGTTATCGGCCAATGAAGCGACCGGAGTTTGCCCGATGGGAGAGGGCATCTCAATAGATGGATTCCATCGCTCTAAGCGTAGGCATCAGGAGGGTGGGTTAGGCAGGCGCTTACCGTTGAGCCGCCCGACTGGATCAAACTCATGATCGCCGCCGCACGTTGACCACTGCGTAACGAGCCCACGAACAGCCAGTTCGAGCGCCCAGGAGCCCACGGACGGATTTGATTCTCGCGCCAGTTACTATCGAAGGGCACAGCACCGTCATGGAGATAGCGCGTCAGCGCTACCCAGCGTTTGAGGCTGTAATCCAACGCCTTGGCGATAGCCGATCCCTCAGGCACAAGGTATGCGCCCGGCCAACACACCTTCTTCATCCCACCCCCCAACGGCGATGATGTCCACCTAATTTACCAATACTGTTTGGATATGCAGTAATCGAGGCAGGGTAATTCTGACCAGATCAGGGCGATGAGCTGTAGGAGGAAGGGTGATTGTGTTCGGTCGGCAGGACGCCAGAGGAGGGGTGAAAATCAGTTCCAAAACTCAAGGCACGTACCGCGGCAGAATGTGGCCTGTAGCCAGGCGGTAACTCGAAAGTTTTGGAGCTGAAATGTGGTGCAAGGGTGCGCCGGCTCGGCGTCTTCGTATCGGTCTTGAAAACCGTCGATGGGCAACTATCCTAGAGTTCGAATCTCTACGCTTCCGCCACTTTTAAAGCCCTGATTAGTCAGGGCTTTTTGCGTTTCTGAGGCATAGAAAAATCACCCATGGGAAGGGTTTATTTTGTCAGCGCTGACAATACTTCGGTTACTTGGTGGGTATCGCCAGCGCTCCTGCGCGATCGCCTCGCTACTTCTGACCTCCGGCTGTCAGTCCAACTCGCCAGCCCAGTCCAGGGTAGTGGCTGTGGGTTGCCAGCCACCACAGCGCCGGCGGCGTGGTTCATGGAGCCGCGCGAGGCGAACTTGACCCAGCGCATGCTCAACGAATTGTCGCAGTCACTGATGCCGGCGACTAAGGATTGATCGCCCTCAAGGCCTGTCAGGCCTACGTACGCGCAGTTTTACGATGAAGCAAGAATTAGCGAGGCAGAAAAAGGCTGCCATCTTCTGCCTCGCTAATGTTCTACATCATCACAGTTTTATCGTTCAAGCGATTTGCTTTATATTGTTCTTGAATGGCCTCATTGATTCAACTGATTTTGCAATAAGTGATGAAAGGATAAGGCAGGAGAGAGTCGATGTGATCGCGGCTATTACTGATGCTTCTATGCTGGCGAGTATATGGGTTTGTATGCAGCCATAAATAAACAGGAGCACTGGGAAGTGTATAACGTACAGGGTGTAGGAAAAACCTGATGAGGAAGGGTATAGCGTTGGAATCGATATTTTTTTTATAAGTAATAGGCCAAGGATTGACGCGAAAAATATGCCGGAGGATACTTTCCAGCCTGACATCATTTTCCAGTCTGCTTGATCAGGTGAGGCTATTCCGATATGGGAGTTGAAGAAAAAAATAGCGAAAGAGATTGCTGTGGCTCCAGCCGCGAGAGAAACAGACGTAAATAATTTTGCATTGATCGCGTTTTTGTTGTGAAGAATAGCTATTGCTACTCCCGCAAACCAAACGATGGAGCTGAATAGGAAAGATTTGTTTAGTAGTCCCATAGAAATCATAAATATTAAGGTAATCAAGAAACCTCGAATGCCTTTGATTGACACCATTAGGGCTAGCGCAAAGTAATACCACACCTCAAACGAAAGGCTCCAGAAAGGATAGCCTGCTGTTATATTTTCGGTCAAAAAACCATTTACAAATAACAGCGTGCCTATCATATTCTCGGGTTCAACAATAAATCCAGTGCTGGCCATGAATTTCCCTGCGTTTAAGAACTCGTTTGTTCCGCTCGGAAAAACAAAAGGGGCTGCAATGTTGAGTAAAAATAAAATGGCTAAGGCGAATAGAAAAGGCGGTAGAACTCTGTTCGCTCTGTCTGTTGCGTAAATGGATGTCGCGAACTGGCCGTTGTCTCTGTTGTTGCGAGTAACAGATTTACAGATTAAAAATCCGCTAAGCACAAAGAATACCATTACCGAGGCTTGCGCTAATAATAAGAAAACAGGGTGAAGGCTTTGGTATAGAGGAGCGATAAACACTTGCTGTGCATGCGCTATCAGTACCAGAATGGCCGACCAGCCACGTGCGGTATCTAGCTGCGGTGATATGTCTTTATCAATAGACTTGTGTTCGCTAAGCATCCAGGGTGTGTTGAATATTGCTCTGTATGTGTTCTTGAATAGTCCATTGTTCATAAGCTGTCCGGAGTGGGATCTAATGTAAGTTTTAGTTATGCGTTCAGTCTGGGTGTCGAATCTGAATGTCTGGCGCGGATTCTATCAATGTGGTGGCAATTTGGAAGTATCTGGATCCAATTTTTTACTATTTCGTCAAGAGTACGTGCGCCTGAGAGCGTTCTAAATAGGTGTCCCAAGGGAAGGTGATGAACTGGAATCTCTGGCGGTGCCTAAGGAATGACCATCTCCGTGTACATAAACACTGGCGGCGGGTTGCAGCTCGAGGTGTTGCATACTACCGGCGCGGGAGCCGCCGAGCTCGAGCGCGGATGTGTTCGTGCCGAGGAGCCAGCGCGGGTGCCTTGCCGCGCGCTGGAGGTAGTAGTGCCGCGGTGGGCCGCCACATCTAAATGCTGGTAGATCGGCTACCCTGCCCGTAGGCGGGGTATGCCTAGCGTTAGATCTTGGCCAGGATTAAGTCGAAAGCGGATTCGAAATCCATGCCACAACTTCGACTTAGGCACCGCCTTATACTTCCTTCACCAATGACTGGAGCGGAAGAGCGTGAAGAAGACCCTGGCGGGAGTTATCGCGGCGGGCGAGCGGCTGATTCAGCAGGCTATCGATGCATAGTGGATGTTTCACGCAGCGCAGGATCCTGATAGGCCTATCGAGGAAACTGAGCATCTGCGCCTTCCCGCTGAGTTGTTGTACCAGGCGGTCACCGAGTATCAGCTCAGGTCTCTGGGCGGGAAGGCGCGACCCAACACTGAGCCAGCCCGTGTTGCATGAGCACATGAACATCAGGTCCCGTCGCTAGGATGTGTGGCGCCTTCGTCGGCAATTTTGGGAGCTGTCCTCAGGTTAGTAAGTGTCACTTGATAGACGCCAAAGTCGTCTTCCTTACGCCTGAGCTCAATTGAGGTACTACTGCCGTCCCACCGCAGGACTTCAGTGGTAAACCAAGCCCCGGACGCCGTTGTGGATTGAGAGGATTCAATGGAGGTTGGTTCGTCATAGTTCTTTCTCAGATACTGGGTAACCCGGCTGATGTCCTCGGAATCCCCTGAGAGGCGTATGCTCGCGACCTTAGCTCCAAGTAATCTGACCTCAACATCGCACCTTCCACCAAACCCAAGGTATGGTATGCCATCAACTCGGTAGCTGTTCTCGATTGGGGTTGATATCCGGCATAGCTTCCGTGGTTCGGTAGTTTCCGAATCTGCACTGCACTCTGGGAGCTCGGTTAAAAAATCACCACCGAGGTTGATCCCAATAAAGGTGCTTGGTTCGAATACCCAAGACTTAGGTGCTTCAGTTTCATTGCCAGCGATCGCCGTTGAAACTACCAATAATCCGGCCGCGGCGGCCATCACATGAGCCCTCATGGCGTTTTTTCTCCTTCTCGACGCAGAGTGTCTTGGGTTCGAAAAATAGCACAGAGCAATGAACGTTAAATGAATTCTGCGTACCGGCAGGCCGTTCGCATCGATCTGGAGTCATGGCTCAGAAATCGCGGGGCTACACAGCAGCCTGTATCACTTCAGCAAGTCGTCTCCAGAAGGAGGCATTGCACCCCAGGTGGCTGGGCAGCCCCCAATATGTCGATTCTTCAGTTCGGTGTTTTCTACCAAGGCATCGGACAGCTCCCAGGTCATGCGCTCGATCCTGGCGTTCAACTTGGTGATCTCGGCGGCCTGGGCCTGATGGATGGCCACCAGCTTCTTGATGTTATCTCTGGCCCGATCGAGCTCGTGCCGCAACTGATCACACTCGGCTTCGACCAGGCGCGCATGCTGGCGCAACATTTGAACAGGCGAGGGCATGCCCAGCGCGAAGCTGTCGTCTTCGATGATCACGGTGCGGCCTACCAATACTGTTTGGATACACAGTAATCGAGGCAAGGTAATTCTGGCCAGCTCAGGGTGACGAGCTGCAGGGGGGGGAAGGGGATGATGTTCGGTCGGCAGTACGCCGGAGGAGGGCATGACGCTTGGGCCAATTCTTGGGCCAATGTATGCGTTTTGGTGCGTGCTTGAGAGGCTGAACCCCCCGGAAACATTGCACTTGAGACCGCCTAAAAACGCTAAAATCATCGCATGGTGATGTTAGCGGTGCAGATCAAAGGGCTTACCTATCAATAGCTTACGTCGCCGGCATTACGGTTGATACCGATTTGATACCAATTTGCAGCTTTCCAGCTCGCTCCAGTCGGAGCTTGAGTTAATCCAACGCGCAGACGTCGACAGCAGCATTTGCACGCTGTGGCCGAGCTGTTGGGAGATAAATGCGGGGTTGAGGCCAGACATTAAGCATATTGTCGCATAGGTGTGACGACAGTTGTATGGCGGGCGGTAAGGAATCCCCAGTTCTTTCAGCGCCGGCCGCCACTGATGATGGCGGGAAAATCAACGGTGACTCCCTGACCCGCCCCTTTCCCTTCCTGCGTCGCTCGGCGTAACCCCTGGCGAATTCGAGTGCATGCAAGGCTCTCTGGTTGAGCTGCACGAAGCGGTCTTTGCCGGTTTTGTTGCGCTCGACTACCAGCCTCAAGGGCATCGTCTTGGTCGTTACCTTCCTGTTTGCGGGTGTTGAATGTCAGGAGCATTGCGGCCCGCACGTCGTAGCTGCGATAGAGCGGCACGCTGACCATCTGTTCGGTGTTGCTGGATTGGTTTTCTGTAGGCATGGGGATACCTATCTGCGCTTGAGAAAGACGCGGCTACAGTTAAGGGATGGGGATTTGGAGCGATGCGATGAATCCAAAACTGACGTGTAAAAAGTGTGGCAAGGAAACCGAAGTTCAGCTACGTCACGACAGCAAAACCGATTGGCAAGTGTTCAACTGCCAACTTTGCGGTGCCTTGCATGTCGAGGAATCCTATTTCAAGGCTCCGGGAACGCCCGCGCAGTTCCGCTTCCGGCTCGCTGATGAGTCTTAAGCGGCTATCGATAGCCGTTCAGCCACCCTCCATGGATCATTCGCCCTAGCCAGGGCAGCCATCGGCGGTGGGCTGGCGCTGTTGCCGCACACTGGCTGTGAGTGGAAAGCCCACAAGAGGCCTGTGGGCTAGCGGAGGATTGGTAGCACCCAATGACGTGGATAGGCCTCGTCATTGGATGCTGGAAATCTATCGCTAATGCACAAACTCAATAACTTTCTGCCACTGAATCGCCGCGACTCAAGGGGCCGGTCGAAGAACCCGATGATGCAGGAAGCATTGAGCTGGCAGAAGAACTGCGCGGTGGTCAGGCCATCCCATATGCCTCCCCTGGAGGCGTTCCAGCTCTGTCGTAGCAACTGACGGTGATCTTGCCGCGATTCGGCTCGAAGTCATCAAGGAATACGGTGATCGGGTCCAGGCCTTCGATGCCTGTGATGTGCAGCTTGGTGACTATCGAGGTCTCGACCTTCATGGCTTTCTCCATGCATGCGCCGCCCTCCATGGTCGGATGCGGCAAAGAATTATTAAGGGGATTGTTCTGGCAGCTTTTTCAAGCTGATCTATAGTCGAATTGAAGTAATAATGGCTTTACGCCACTTTGGCAGCAGGAGCATAGGATGAAACAGGGATTATCGGGTTTCGCATTAGTGTGCATTCTAGTGGTAATGACAGGGTGCTCTTACCTCTTGCCGAGGCAAGTCGCTGTGCTTGGGGAGGACTCAAAAACTGATAAATGTAATCCGGGGTATAGTGTCTACTATTATAGAGATGCTGATGTCGGTGTTTGTCTTCCGGAAATCATGGCCGTCTACACGCATTGTGTTACGGAGTTGACGGTTGCTAACTCATCTTTCAAGTTTGACGAGTCCGGAACGCTAAAGTCGGCAGAGGTTCTTGACAAAGTTAAAGGACTTGACCTGACCGCCCAGCAAAAAAGAGACTTGGACAAGGTTTTTGCAGACAGTGGCAGCATCGGGGTGGCAAGAGGAAAGGCCATCGATCAATGCTATATCCTTACAGCGGACGTTTACGGTAATGGGACGACCAAAGTTAAAGAAATAGATGGAAGTATAATTCGTGATGCTACGGTGCCTCTTAAATCCACGATAAAGCTGCCGCCACACGGAGAGTAGACACTTGAGCGCTGTTAAGTAGCCTCGCGCTTGAGCCGGTCAACCAGCTGCGTCGGCAGATCTCTGATGGTGAGGCTAGTGCTGGCCTGGTCGAACTCGATCTTGGAGCCGAGCAGATGCGATTCGAAGCTGATCGACAGGCCTTCTGCGCGACCGGTGTAGCACCGGTACTGGTTGAGGGTGCGCAGCCAGCGGCAGTAGTCGGCGGGAAGGTCGGGAAACGTGGCGCCACGGTGCTTGCCGAAGCCGATAGCAGCGGGGATTCACACATCATTGGAGATGGCCCAGAGCGCTTCCCAGTCTGCGACGGGGCGACCCAGCGGACAAAAACCATTGGCTGCTATCGGCTCCTGGTTCGTTACAGGTAACTGATGATGAATGTCACTTCGGTGTTCGCGGTGCCCGCTTCAAGTGTATTGCCGGCCAGGCGGTAATAAGCAGCGGACAGCGGTATGAAGAAGTCGGTACCGGTAGTGTTGAAAGCGTTGAACGGGTACGTGGTATCCAGCGCGATGGGGTTACCCGCCTCATCCATCAGTTGCAGGCCGATGCCTTTGGCCGTCGAATTGGTGTTCAGAGCGACGAGACCCTTTTGCGCGTCGAGGACCTGGGTGGTGGCCTTGAGTTGATAGGTCACCTTCTTGATGCCGCGCTGGCATTGGTGCAGCGCGAGGTTGAATTTGATTACCCGAGGGGTGGCACCGACCTTGTCGAACTCGACCAGGCGATAGTCGTCGCCCATTCGAACCGACACTGCCGGGGCCTGACAGGAAGCGGAATTCAGATAAACTGGATTGGCCAGATTAAACTTGATGAACAGCAAGTCATCGGCCTTGAATTGCCCCAATTCGCCGGCGGCGACCGCACTATTTGCTGACAATTCAGCGGACTTGAAAATTTGAAGCGTGTAAGTTCCTCCGCTGGTTGTGTAAGTACCTTTGTTAATGGTGAAGGGTGGCGGCATATCTGGGATATTCGGGTTAGGTGACTTTATACGGAATGACAGTCCGGTCTTGCCCAAGGGGTACGTATTGCCGGAAGGTACGCCCAGTGCAGGCGACATGACCAGTCCGTAGCGAAACGACGATGTGCAGGTAAAGATAAGTTCTTCCTTTTGAAGGCTTTCTTCGTAAATGACTGTGCCTATGGGGGCGTCCTGCGGGATCGTCAGGCTGTCAGAGGTCAATCTAGAGCCGAAATTCAGAGTGGCGGGTTTGTTACCGGAGTCGGAAAAGGTAAAAGTGCAGTTTGCAGCCATTGCGCCCGACGCGTACACAAGCGCCATCGCGGCAACAACGCTCAGCAGTGAACGCAGTCGGCCCTTTTTTCTTGGAGCGTCCATATTGATGTTGATACAGGTTGGCAAAGGGGTCGCAGAAGTGTCACAGGCGAACCAATATAAAAACAGTGCTAGACGTGTTCTGATGCGTGTCATTTTGAATGTGGCCTCTCAATAAACTCCCAGTAATAATCTGGGTGGTTGGACTTGAGATTCTTATAAGAATCGTTGTTCAAGATTGAGAGTTCAGTTTTATCTTTGTCGCTCTCCGAAAGGGAGGTGTCTGCAGACGTAAATAGCGGCGTACAGCCATTCAATATGATTAAAGTACTTGCGTAGATTAATGCCCTTGCCTTATAATTGCTTGCTTGCTTGCTTGCTTGCTTGCTTGCTTGCTTGCTTGCTTGCTTGCTTGCTTGCTTGCTTGCTTGCTTGCTTGCTTGCTTGCTTGCTTGCTTGCTTGCTTGCTTGCTTGCTTGCTTGCTTGCTTGCTTGCTTGCTTGCTTGCTTGCTTGCTT
>NZ_JANAVH010000006.1:0-359177 GCF_024213215.1 Pseudomonas sp. SBB6
CTAACTCTTTGAAACTCAAGAAGTTTTCAGTTCCGACTGCGCCGGAAGTGGGGCGAATTATAGAGAGATTAAATCGGCCGTCAAGGCTTAATTCAGGAAACCCCGAATAAAAGAATAATGCGCAGTATATTGCTCATCTTTTAGCCTTTGCGCATCATAGGCCGCCCGTGCTTCTTCTTACTATAAGGAACGCCCTCCCGCGATGAACAGCCAACCCCGCAGCCTGGCCGCCACTCTCTTCCCTATTGGCTTGCTGCTGATTGCCATGGCCTCGATCCAGTCCGGCGCCTCGCTGGCCAAGAGCATGTTCCCAATCGTGGGCGCGCAAGGCACCACCACCCTGCGACTGATCTTCGCCAGCATCATCATGTTGCTACTGTTGCGCCCATGGCGCGCCAAGCTCAGCACCCGCACCCTGCGCACCGTGATCATCTATGGCATGGCCCTGGGCGGCATGAACTTCCTCTTCTATATGTCACTGCGCACCGTGCCACTGGGTATCGCCGTTGCCCTGGAGTTCACCGGGCCACTGGCCGTTGCTCTGTACGCCTCACGACGGGCCGTGGATTTTCTCTGGATCGGCCTGGCGGTCATTGGTTTGCTGTTGTTGATTCCGATTGGCCAGACCAGCGCTGGCATTGACCTGGTTGGCGCCAGCTATGCCCTGGGCGCCGGCGTGTGCTGGGCGCTGTACATTCTGTATGGGCAAAAGGCCGGGGCCGAGAACGGCATCCAGACCGCCGCCCTGGGAGTGATGATTGCCGCGCTGTTCGTCGCCCCCATCGGCATCGCTCACGCCGGTAGCGCGTTGCTTACCCCGGCGTTGCTGCCTATCGCGTTGGGCGTGGCGATACTTTCCACAGCCCTGCCCTACAGCCTGGAGATGGTTGCTCTCACGCGCATGCCTGCCCGCACCTTCGGTACCTTGATGAGTATCGAGCCTGCATTCGGTGCACTTTCAGGCCTGCTGTTCCTGGGTGAGGTACTGACCGTAGCGCAATGGCTGGCGATCGCTGCAATCATCACGGCCTCTGTCGGTGCCACCCTGTCGCTGCGCAAGGAAAGCCCGGCCCTGGTTGCCGCTGACTGATTTGAGAAATATTTGCATTTAAATAGACACTGGTCATTGTGCCGGACATCCACCATCTTTAAGCTGTAACGTAACGTCAACCTTAAAGATATCTAATTGACAAGACAGGGACGCGAAGAGGCATCAGGGACGAAGCACGGGAAATTAGACACGGGCGATAGACCCGGTACGCATTAAGGACAGGAATGAAACGAATTTTGCTCATCCTAGCCATTTTGACCATCGCGGGGTGTGCGGCGACAGCGAACACCGAAGTCAAACGAGGCAAGAAAGGCCTGCATATCAATTGCTCCGGCCTGTCTTCATCCTGGGATAAATGCTACGCCAAGGCCGACGCCTCTTGCGGCAGCAAAGGCTACAAGGTGATTGCCCGTTCAGGTGACGGCGACGCCGAACCTGGTGACTACCCGTTTGGCCTCAACCCGGCCGGCTACACCAGTCGCAGCATGATCGTCATCTGCAAGTAACCTGATCCAATAACAAGGGCAGCCCGCAGGCTGCCCTTTTTGTTGGTGCGTGACCCTGGACTCAGATCGCCCCGGTTCGAGCCTGCAGCCACTGCAAGGCCGCACCATCCAGCAAGGGTTCGAGGCGCTCACGAACCTGTGCGTGGTAATGATTGAGCCAGGCACGCTCCTCGGCGCTCAGCCGATCCGGCAGCAGACAGCGGGTATCAATGGGGCACAGGGTCAGGGTTTCAAACTCCAGAAAATCGCCGAACGCGCTTTTACCCACCTCACGGTTGAACACCAGGTTCTCGATACGTACGCCCCACTCGCCCGGGCGATAGGTACCCGGTTCGATCGAGGTGATCATCCCTGCTTGCATCGCCGTCTGTGGCGCCGCGGCCGCCTGATAGGCGATGACCTGCGGCCCTTCATGCACATTCATGAAATAGCCGACGCCATGCCCCGTGCCATGACCGTAATCGACCTGGTCAGCCCAGATCGGCGCCCGGGCAATGGCATCGAGCAGCGGCGACGGGATGCCCCGCGGAAAACGCGCCCGCGACAATGCAATGACGCCCTTGAGCACTCGGGTGCAATCCTGCTTCTGTTCAGTACTGGGCTCACCGATGGGGACCATGCGGGTAATGTCAGTAGTGCCACCAAGATACTGCCCGCCGGAATCGATCAGTAGCAGGCCATTGCCTTCGATACGCGCATGAGACGCTTCGGTTGCCCGGTAATGCGGCATGGCACCATTGGCATTGAAGGCGGCAATGGTCGAGAAGCTCAGCGAGACGAACCCGGGACGGCGCGCGCGCGCGGCGCTGAGCTGTTCATCCACCGTCAATTCGGTGAGCGGCTCTGCACGCGCTTGGGCCGCTTCAAACCAGGCGAAGAATTCGCACAGCGCCGCGCCGTCCTGCGCCATGACCTGGCGAATGTGCTCAAGGTCGACCTCGCTTTTCTGCGACTTCGACAACGTGGTCGGATTCAACCCTTCGATCAGGCGAACCCCAGAGGGGGTATTGGCCAACAAACCACTGGTAACCCGGGCCGGGTCGACCAACAAGCTTTCACCGGCAGGAATCGCGGCCAGCGCCTGAGTCACCTGCGCATAGTCGCGCAAGGTAATGCCATCGGCTTCCAGCACATGGCGCAAGTGCTCGTCGACCTTACTCAAGGCAACGAACAGGGTTGCCTGGTTCTGGCTGATCAAGGCGAAGGAGACGAACACTGGGTTATAGGAAACGTCACTGCCGCGCAGGTTGAACAACCAGGCAATGTCGTCCAGGGTGGCGATGAAGTGCCAATCGGCAGCGCGTTCGCGCAAGGTCAGGCGCAGGTTGGCCAACTTCTCGGCACGGCTGATGCTGGCCTCGGGCGGCAAATGCTGATACACCGGGTTGCCGGGCAATGCCGGCCGGTCATCCCAGACCTGTGCCAGCAGATCCTTCTCGGTCAGCAAGCGCACATTGCGAGCCTTGAGCCGCTCACCCAGCTGGCGCGCCGATGCCAGCGCCATCACTGCGCCATCCACCGCTACCGCACCACCTTCCGGAGCCTGATCGGCCAACCATTCCAGTGGACCAGGTTTACCCGGCTGCAGCTTCACCAGCTCGATAGTACTGCCCGCCAGCTCCTTCTCGGCCTGCTCCCAGTAACGGCTATCCGCCCACACACCGGCGAAATCAGCGGTAACGATCAGGGTACCGACCGAACCGTGGAAACCGGACAACCATTGCCTGGCCTGCCAGTACCCGGGCAGGTACTCGGAAAGATGCGGGTCAGCCGACGGCACCAGCAAGGCATCGACACCCTCGCGCTGCATCACTTCACGAATACGTGCCAGACGCGTATTCACCGCTCCCTGCGTTGAAGACTGTGTGTTCATGCTGACTCCTGCTACCACGATATCCATTGTTGTTGGCGCAGATAATGGATCAGCCTTCAGCCATGGGCAACCGCCCAGAAGGGTTGCGAGTGTAACGAGGCCTTTATTGCCCGAACCGCCTCATCAATATCCTGCGCCTGGGTATAGCGCCCCAGGCTCAAGCGAATGGTCTGACGCGCCGCTTGCGGGGCAAGCCCCAGCGCGAGAAGCACATGGGAAGCAGCATTGGCCGCCGAGTTGCAGGCGGAAGTCGAGGAGAATGCCAGGGTTCGGGCCAATTGCGCGAAGTCGGGACACTCAGCGCTGAAGGTCAGGCTCAGGGTGTGGGCGATTCGCTGCCTGACACTGCCATTGAGCTGAACCCCCGGCACCGTCAATAGCTGTTCCAGCAAGCGTTGCTGCAGTTGGCGGATGCGTGCGGTTTCCTCAACCAAAAGCGCCCCGGCCACGGCAAAGGCCTCGCCCATGCCAACGATCTGATGGGTTGCCAGGGTGCCGGAGCGCAAGCCGCCCTCATGCCCGCCGCCATGGATCTGCGCCTGTAACAAGGGCCTGGCACGCTCACCGACGTACAGGGCGCCAATGCCTTTGGGGCCATAGACCTTGTGTGCAGAAAAAGACATCAGGTCCACCTGCCAGCACGCCAGGTCGATCGGTAACTTGCCCGCCCCCTGGGCAGCATCAACATGCAGCAGCGCACCATGCTGGCGAACCACCTCAGCTAACGCGGGGATATCGTTGACGGTCCCCAGTTCGTTGTTCACCAACATCAACGACACCAGGAAGGTGTCTTCGCGCAACGCGTTGCGCAGTGCTTGCGGGCTGATCAGGCCCTGGTCATCGGGCGTCAGCAAGGTCAGGGCGAACCCGTCCTGTTCCAGCTGACGCACGGTGTCGAG
The DNA here is from genome assembly GCF_024213215.1 of Pseudomonas sp. SBB6. Classification (NCBI taxonomy): domain Bacteria; kingdom Pseudomonadati; phylum Pseudomonadota; class Gammaproteobacteria; order Pseudomonadales; family Pseudomonadaceae; genus Pseudomonas; species Pseudomonas sp. SBB6. The sequence continues at coordinate 4,330 of NZ_JANAVH010000006.1, forward strand.
CACCGCCTTGTGTTCGATCTGACTGGTAATGATATGGCCACCCCGGCGCCCCTGGGCAAGGCCCTTGAGCGCCAGGTTGTTCGATTCGGTGGCTCCCGACGTCCAGATGATCTGCTCGGCTTGCGCGCCGACAAGCCCGGCAACCTGTGCCCGGGCACGCTCCACGGCCGCACGGGCGCTCTGCCCATAGCAGTGAGAGCTGGACGCCGGGTTGCCGAAAGTGCCGGAAACGCCCAGGCACTCGACCATTGCCTGGATGACTCGCTCGTCGACCGGTGTCGTGGCGGCGTAGTCGAAATACAGCGGAAGATTATTCATGACGGCAGGCTCTCGGGTTGTTGTCGCCGTGCAAAGCAGGCGCTTCCTAAATCCGTGTAGGTAAAGTGCGATCCCATACTGCACCAGCCTTGATTAGAACAATAAATTATTAATATTTATATTTATATAACCGATATCGGATCCACTAATCACCGCTGCTGAACTTCTGCCGCTAAAGGACTTCACAATCAGTAGAGCCCCGCACAGGAGAAATCGCCATGCCACTGGGAAGCAAAGCCAACTACACCGACAAACAGTCTGGCGGCGGTGAGCGCGCCGGTGGCTCGCGCGCCAAAACCAGCGATGCCCTGCAGCACGCCTCCTGAATACCGCAGAGGACCTGCCCATGCTCCGCTCGACCGACCGCAAGCAAGGCGTAGTGCTGCTGGATACGCGTCAAACCACACCCGCGCACGAGCACAGCGTGCACCTGAAGCTCGCCGAACGGCTCGCGCAGCTATTCCACACCGAGGTGGTAACACCCGCACAGCCGCCCACGGCCAAGGAGAACTTCTACTACCTGCCCACCGAAACCTTGATTGGCCTCGCGCGCTATCGGGCGATGGGCATCAGTGCACCTACGGATCTGTATGGAGGCCTGGTCAGCCAGCCCTACATGGCCACCAAGGCGATCTCCCATCCGCTGCCCGCCGATGCACGCTTTCCGCTGGGCTGGACCGATGATTTTGCACGTCTTGCCAGCGACGCGCTGTTGCGGGGCTATAGCGTATTCAGCCTGGACGATGCGATTCGGGCCGCCGAGCTGCTCTTGCGTGAAGGGCCCCTGCGCCTGAAACCGGTGCGCGCGACCGCGGGGCGCGGGCAAACGGTAGTCAACAATATGAAAGAGCTGGAGCGAGCGCTGGCCAGCATGGATGCGCAAGAGATCGCCCTTTGGGGGCTGACCCTGGAAGAAAACCTGAGCGAGGTGCAAACCTTCAGTGTCGGTCAGGCGCTGGTCGCCGGCATCCTTTGCAGTTACTACGGTACCCAGCAGTTGACCCGCGACCACCAGGGTGCAGACATCTACGGTGGTTCCGATCTGGTACTGGTGCGCGGAGACTACGACGCCCTGCTGCAACTGGCGCTGGAGGATCACCTGCGCCTGGCCATCACCCAGGCCAGGACCTATGAACAAGCGGCACTGCAGGCCTTCCCCGGTTTTATCGCTTCACGGCGCAACTATGACGTCGCGCGCGGCCTGAACAGCCAGGGCAAGCTGCGTAGCGGCGTACTCGAACAATCCTGGCGCATCGGCGGTGCCAGCAGTGCCGAGGTTCTGGCGCTACAGGCCTTTGCCGCCGACCCGGCATTGACACGGGTACGCGCCTCTACCCACGAAGCCTTTGACGCGCCTGAACTGCCCGCCGATGCCACCGTTTTTTATCAGGGGGACGACAGTGAAATCGGAAGCGTCTGCAAATACACCCGGATCCGCGACTATGACCATCCATAGCGAACCGATCGAAATCCCGGTTGATGGTGAAAGTATTGCCGGGACCATCGTCAGCCCCGGCGCCAAGGTTCCCGGGATCCTTTTTGTGCACGGCTGGGGCGGCAGTCAGCAACGCGACCTGGCCAGGGCCAAGCAGATCACCGGGCTGGGCTGCGTGTGCATGACCTTTGACTTGCGTGGCCACGAGAAAACCGAAAGCCAGCGCCTGAGCGTTACCCGCGAGCAGAACCTGGCCGACCTGGTCGCCGCCTATGATCGGCTCGTTAGTCACCCGGCGGTCGATACCAGCGCCATCGCCCTGATCGGCAGCAGCTACGGGGGTTACCTGGCGACCCTGCTGACGGCATTGCGGCCGGTCAAATGGCTGGCGTTAAGGGTACCGGCGCTGTACTGGGACACTGAGTGGGACGTGCCCAAGCAAGCGCTCAACCGTCAACGCCTTAGCGACTACCGTCAACGTGCCCTGGGCCCGGCTGACAACCGTGCACTGGGAGTCTGCGCCGAATTTGCCGGTGACGTGCTGCTGGTAGAATCGGAACAAGACGACTTTGTGCCACACAGCACCCTGATGAGCTACCGCTCAGCGTTCGTCAGTGCCCATTCGCTGACCCACAGGATTGTCGACGGCGCCGATCACGCGCTCTCCAGCGACCGCAGCCAAAAGGCCTACAGCTCGATACTCAGCGCCTGGATCAGTGAGATGGTCATTGGCGCCCGCCTCGATCGCTACCCACACCATTCACCCTGGTATTCCTGACGCCATCGGCAGTTGGCAGTGCAGCCCGTGTTCGGGGCCGCGGGCCAGGCTGCTGAGGGTATGGAAGGTATTGAAGTTGACACTCCTGGCCTGGTGCTGACGTATCAACTGCAAAAAAGGCTCCTGTTCGAAACTGCTGACGGCGGCTTCCCAAGCGGTTCGCGACTGCCATTGCAAGTATTGCAAGACCCTGCTGCCATCATCGCTGGCCTGGATGCTGGCCGTTATCAGGCCGCTGTGTTGCTCGGCCAGGCGCTCGCTGCGCACCACCAGCGCCTGAGCCAGGGCGCCTTGGCGAGACGGCGCGACTTCGAACTCGATCATCTGGGTAAAACACAGGCTGTTGTCTGAAACCAGCATGGACATGCTCCCTCTGCCGTTGCACTTGCGGTGTGATGGCAGGCAGGGTAAAACCTCCAGTTAACTAGAGGTCAAGAGAAATTCCGCGATGCCCGATTCAGCCCCGAGCGCCCTCAGTGTCGGCCAATTGTCCGCGCGCAGTGGCGTTGCCGTGACGGCCCTGCACTTCTATGAAAGCAAGGGCTTGATTCACAGCACCCGTAGCGCCGGCAACCAACGGCGCTATCCACGCGAGACCCTACGCCGCGTAGCGGTCATCAAGATGGCCCAGCGCCTGGGCATTCCCCTGGCAACCATTCATACGGCACTACAAACGTTACCGGTGGGACGCGCACCCAGCGTGAAGGATTGGCAGCGGCTGTCGGAGCAATGGCGCCAGGACCTGACCCGGCGCATCGACACGCTGCTGGTACTGCGGGACCAGCTCGACGGCTGTATTGGTTGCGGCTGCATGTCACTGCAAAGCTGCCCGTTGCGTAACTGTGACGATCAACTTGGCGAACAGGGCCCGGGCCCACAATTGCTCGAGCCTGGCCCCGAACGTAGCGACTAGTCGCCAGCCCCTGCCAAACGCAGCGCCAGCGCCTTGGCTTGCAAGGCGACATCGGTGACCGCCGTGCTCTCCCACCATAGGCCGCGCAAGGGCGGCCCCATGGCAAACAGGCGACGGCTCACCTGCCCTTCGGCATCGAGCACCGCCCCTCCCTCGTCGGCGGCGATCCCAAGGGCCAGAGGCCCTGGCTGGACCAGGCGGCGCTGCAGCAGGTTCTGCGGCAACGAGCGGGCAACCCGGCGCCAGTCGTATTCGATACCGGTGGAGTTGATCAACGCGGCAGCCGTTAGCCGTTCGACCTGCGCTTGCCCGCGAAAGCGCAGCGTTACCACGGGCTGCCCGTCGACGCCGGTTTCGACCCCCTGCAGTGATGCCGCATGGATACGCAACCGCCCTTCTTCGACCAGGCGCGCCAGCAATGCCGCGCCCTGAGGCGGCGAACGATGATGATGGCTTTCCCACCAGGGTCGGACGTGGCGTACGAACTGGCGCTTGTGACGCTCGCTGGCCTGGCTCCAGAGCCTGGCGATATGCACACGCACGGTATCGAGCGGTGCCTGCCAGTCGATCCCCTGTTGTTGGGCAGTTCGGCATTGCCCGCGCAAGGCTCGTAACAATTGCAAGGGACTGCGCAGCGTCGGGTCAGTTGCCAGAAAATCTTCCCAGGCCGGCGGTTGCCGGCGTTCATGGGGCAAAAGGCCGTGGCGGGAGAACACCTCGATCAGCCCGCGATGCCCGGCCGCCTGCAGCGACACTACGGCATCGACCATGGTCAAACCGGAACCGATGATGATCACCCGGCCATCGGCGTCAATCGACTGCATGGCCTGTATGTCCCAGGGATCGACCGCTGCGGTGTTCAATGCATTGTCGCTGAGCCGCGTGGTACGCGCCGCCGCAAACATGCCGGTGGCCAGCACAGCCCTGGTTGCGCGCAAGATGCGCCCGTCGGCCAGACTGACGCTGACGCCCTGCTCGTCCGCTGTCAGGTCAAGCGCTTCGGCCTGCACATGCTCAAGTTTCGAGCCCTGTTGTGAACCGATTGCCTCGGCTTCGGCCAGGCGCTGGCGCGCATAGACGCCAAACAGCCCGCGCGGCGGAAATAGCTCAGCCACGGGTACCTGCTGCTCGGCTGACTCTGGCCAACCGCCCGCGGCAACAAAGTGGCCTAGCCACGCGGTCAGGTCATCGGCGTTGTCCGGATCGACACTCATGCGCGCGGCATTGCCATTGAGCGTGTGGCCCAGGTGTGTGGCGCTGTAGGCTTCACCACGGCCCAACTCGCGGCGCGGCTCGACGATCAATACGCGGCGTCGCCCCGGTTGACGCAACAACTGGGCAGCCAGCATGGCGCCACTCAAGCCACCGCCGATGATCAGGACATCGCTTGCCAGGTTTTCTCGTTGCGCGCTCATCGGCTTCTCCGTCTTGTTTGCGCGCAATAATAAGCAGCAAAACACCCATAGCGCAGCCGGCCCCGTACCAAAGTAGGATCAGCCTCCAGGCGCACAGAGGCGTCGCCGGTAATCACTGGGAGCACACCCGGTGACTTTGAAGAACACTTTGCGAAAGGCGCCCGGATCCTGATAACCGACGCCCCAGGCGATCTGGTCGATAGATCGGTTGGTGAACTCGAGCATTCGGCAAGCCCGCCCCACCCGCACCTGCTGGCAGTACTCGGTTGGCTTGAGGCCGGTAGCACTGCGAAAGCGACGCAGGAAGGTGCGTGGCTCAAGGCCGGCACAATCGGCCATGGTTGCCAGCGACACGTCGCGCGCGCCGCTGCCCTGCAACCAGTGCTGGACCTTGAGCACCGCCTCGTCGCCGTGATCCAGCCGTGGGCTGAAAACACTGCCGGGGCGCTGCTCGCCGCTGACCCGCTGCACCGCAAGAAAACGCGCGGTTTCCGCAGCCAGGGTCTCACCCAGGTAACGCTCGACCAGCTTGAGGCCCAGGTCGGTCCAGGCCATCAAGCCGGCCGAGGTAATAATGTCGCCGTCATCAAGCAGCGGCAGGTTGGCTTCTACCTGAACCCGGGGAAAACGCTCGGCCAGTGATTGGGCAAAATTCCAGTGAGTGGTCGCCGGGCGCCCATCGAGCAAGCCGCTGGCGGCGATGAAGAACACCCCGACGCAGACCGACACCAGCAACGCACCATCGCCATGCCATTGACGCAGGTTGCCACGATAGCGCGCGAGCAATTCCGGCGACGGGGCCTGGGTCAGGCTCGGTGGAATGACCATCGCGCGAAGTTGATGAGCAATGCCCGGATGGGTGTCGAATGAAACCTGCAACTGTTGATCAGCGCCCTCGCTCCAATGGCTTACGCGCAGCACCGGCCGGTCCAGCGCTCCCAGTTCATGGCACAGGCGATTGGCCACGGCAAACAGGTCGGTCAGGCCATGGACCGCAGCCAGCTGCGCACCGGGATACATCAGTACGCCAATTTCCAGAGTGTCCCGCGCTGTCGCCATTGTCAGTTTTTCCCGCCATTTTGTCGTTCGCGCCAATCCGCAAGCGCATCGCTCAAGCCTATAACTATCACCACACCACAACCACTCCCGACACGAGGCTTTTACAATGAGCAAACAGGCACTGATCGTCATCGACATCCAGAACGATTACTTCCCCGGCGGCAAATGGACCCTGGATGGCGCCGATGCTGCGGCCGACAATGCCGCCAGCATCCTTGAAGCCGCCCGTGCCCGCGGCGATCTGGTCGTGCACGTGCGCCACGAGTTCGAGTCCAGCGATGCACCGTTCTTCACCCCGGGCTCCGAAGGCGCGCAGATTCACCCCAAGGCGGCCAACCGCACCGGTGAGCCGGTGGTACTCAAGCACAAGGTCAATGCATTTTTGGGTACCGAACTCAAGCACCTGCTCGATGACGGGCAAATCAGCAACGTCGCGGTGATCGGCAGCATGAGCCACATGTGCATCGATGCCGTCAGCCGCGCGGCGGCCGATTACGGCTATGGCGTCACGGTGGTTCACGATGCCTGCGCTACCCGCGCCCTGGAGTTCAACGGTGTCACGGTTCCGGCGGCCCATGTACATGCCGCTTACATGGCATCGCTGGCCTTCGCTTACGCCCAGGTGATCTCCACCGAGGACTATCTGAGCGGCGCCAACCACTAACTGCGCCGACCCGCTGCGTGCTCAGATCACCACATTGCGCACAAAGCGGGTCGCCACTTCGCCGTCATTTCTATAGGCATAGCGGCGGTTGCTGGCAAAAGTGAAGAACTCGCCGGCATTGAGCAGGTGTTGTTGCCCCTCGACCTGCAGGGTCAGGCAACCTTCGAACACGAACAACTGCTCGCTCCAGCCATCGGCATCGGGCTCGCAGGGGTAGACCTCGCCAGGCTCCAGGCGCCACTCCCAGAGTTCAACTTCACGGCTGGCAGCGGAACTGGCCAGCAGCACGGCCTTGCTGCCCGGATGCACGCCGGTCCAGGCCAGTTCGTTGATCCGGCTCGGGTCGCGGTTGTCTGGCGCTTTGATCAAGTCGCTGAAGGCGACTTGCAGGGCTTGGGCGATCAGATCCAGCGTGGTCAGGCTGACATTTTTCTCGCCGGCTTCGATAGCCACCAGCATGCGGCGGCTGACGCCGGACTTTTGCGCCAGGGTGCTCTGGCTCATTTCGCCAGCATGACGCAGGCGACGAATGTTCTGGCTGACGTGCTGAAGCACCGAAGCGCGTTGACTGGAATCTTTGTGCACTATATTGCTCATCAATAGGGGTTGCGCAGTATACTGCCCACTTTCGCCGCAATTGTGCGTCGACCCTTTCCCGTGTGCAAGGCCATGACTCCAACGAACGCTGCTGAACGCCCTTCCGTTTCCTTCCGGCTGAGCAAGGCCGAACTGGTGCTGGTGTTTATCACCATGCTCTGGGGCGGCACCTTCTTGCTGGTACACAACGTGATGACGGTCAGCGGACCGATGTTTTTCGTCGGCCTGCGCTTTGCCGCCGCAGCCTTGTTCGTCGGCCTGGTCTCAGCCCGTACGTTGCCCGGCCTGACCGCCACCGAACTCAAGGCCGGGGTGTTGATCGGCGTGTCGATCATGCTCGGCTACGGCCTGCAGACCGTGGGCCTGCAAACCATCAGCAGCAGCCAGTCGGCGTTCATTACCGCCCTGTACGTGCCCTTCGTGCCCTTGCTGCAATGGCTGGTGCTGGGCCGCCGCCCCGGCCTGATGCCGAGCCTGGGCATTGGCCTGGCATTTGCCGGCCTGATGCTGCTGGCGGGCCCCGGCGGCGGTTCGCTGCAGTTCAGCCCCGGCGAAATCGCCACCCTGGTCAGTGCCGTGGCCATCGCCGCGGAAATCATCCTGATCAGCCGTTATGCCGGCCAGGTCGATGTCCGCCGGGTAACCGTGGTGCAGCTGGCCACCGCATCGGCGCTGTCGTTCATGCTGGTGGTACCGACCCAGGAACGCCTGCCGGACTTCTCCTGGCTGTTGCTGCTCAGCGCCGTGGGCCTGGGCGCGATGAGCGCGGTGATCCAAGTGGCGATGAACTGGGCACAGCAATCGGTTTCGCCGACCCGCGCCACCCTGATCTACGCCGGTGAGCCGGTATGGGCCGGCATCGTCGGGCGCATCGCCGGCGAACGCCTGCCGGGCGTGGCCTTGCTCGGTGGTTTGCTGATTGTCGTCGCCGTGGTGGTCAGCGAACTGAAGTTTCGTCGCCGTGGCGAAGAGCAGTCCCTGGCGGTTGACGCCGAAGAACCTGAAGCGGGTCTCTGATTGGCAAATGCAGGCTATCCTTTGAAAAAAACTGTTATAAAAAAAAGGATTGATACAGCGCTCTTGTAGGATTCTGCGACAGCTTGCGGGTTGGTGATCGACCGGTCGCCACGTATGATCCCTTACAAACTCCTGCAGATTAGAAATCTATGTCCTTGATAGTGCTACTGCTTCTGCCGTTTATCGGCAGCTGCCTGGCGGCTGTCTTGCCGCACAACGCACGCAACAGCGAATCGCTGCTGGCCGGACTGGTCGCCCTGGTGGGCACTGTCCAGGTCGCTTTGATGTACCCGCAGATCGCCCATGGCGGTGTGATCCGAGAAGAATTCCTGTGGCTGCCGAGCCTGGGCCTGAACCTGGTCCTGCGCATGGACGGCTTCGCCTGGCTGTTCTCTTTACTGGTGCTGGGCATCGGTACCCTGGTGTCGCTGTACGCACGCTACTACATGTCCCCGCAAGACCCGGTGCCACGCTTCTTTGCCTTCTTCCTGGCGTTCATGGGCGCCATGCTCGGCCTGGTGATCTCCGGCAACCTGATCCAGATCGTGTTCTTCTGGGAGCTGACCAGCCTGTTCTCGTTCCTGCTGATCGGCTACTGGCACCATCGCGCCGACGCCCGGCGCGGTGCCTACATGGCCCTGATGGTTACCGGTGCGGGCGGGCTATGCCTGCTGGCGGGGGTATTGCTGCTCGGCCATGTGGTCGGCAGCTACGACCTGGACAAGGTCCTCGCTGCCGGCGAGCAGATTCGCCACCATGCCCTGTATCCCGTCCTGTTACCCCTGATCCTGCTTGGCGCGTTGAGCAAGAGCGCGCAGTTTCCTTTCCACTTCTGGCTGCCCCATGCCATGGCGGCGCCCACGCCGGTCTCGGCCTACCTGCACTCGGCGACCATGGTCAAGGCCGGGGTATTTCTGCTGGCGCGGCTGTGGCCAGCGCTCTCCGGTACCGAAGAGTGGTTCTGGATCGTCAGCGGCGCCGGTGCCGCCACCCTGGTACTCGGCGCCTTCACGGCGATGTTCCAGAACGACCTCAAGGGCCTGCTGGCCTATTCAACCATCAGCCACCTGGGCCTGATCACCCTGCTGCTGGGCTTGAACAGCCCATTGGCGGCGGTTGCAGCGGTCTTTCATATCCTCAACCACGCCACCTTCAAGGCATCGCTGTTCATGGCCGCGGGGATCATCGACCACGAAAGCGGTACCCGTGACATTCGCCGCCTCAGCGGCCTGTTCCGGCTGATCCCCTTCACCGCGACCCTGGCCATGGTGGCCAGCGCCTCGATGGCCGGGGTGCCGCTGTTGAACGGCTTCCTGTCCAAGGAGATGTTCTTCGCCGAAACCGTGTTCATCAGCGCCACGGCCTGGGTCGAAGCGGCCCTGCCGGTAATCGCCACCCTCGCCGGCACCTTCAGCGTCGCCTATGCCTTGCGCTTTACCGTCGATGTCTTCTTCGGCCCGCCGGCCACGGACCTGCCGCACACGCCCCACGAGCCGCCGCGCTGGATGCGCGCGCCGGTCGAGTTGCTGGTGATGACCTGTTTGCTGGTGGGGATCTTCCCGGCCCAGTCGGTCGGCCCGCTGCTGGCCGCCGCAGCGCTGCCAGTGGTTGGCGGTACCCTGCCCGAATACAGCCTGGCCATCTGGCACGGCTGGAATGCCCCGCTGATCATGAGCCTGATCGCCATGAGCGGTGGCATCGTGCTCTACCTGCTGCTGCGCAATCAGCTCAAACTCGGGCGCTTCCCGTCACCACCGCTGATCGAGCGATTCAATGGCAAGCGCCTGTTCGAACACGGCCAGGTGCTGATCATGCGAGCCGCCCGCCGCTTCGAACGGGTGTTCACCACCCGGCGCCTGCAGAAGCAGCTGTTCATGCTGGTGCTGATCGCCCTGCTGGCCGGCCTGCTGCCGATGTTGCACAGCGGCCTGAGCTGGGGTGACCGGCCGAAGATTCCCGGCTCCGGGGTGTTCGTCATGCTCTGGCTGATCGCCATCGCCTGTGCCCTGGGCGCCGCCTGGCAGGCCAAGTATCATCGTCTGGCGGCCCTGACCATGGTCAGTGTCTGCGGTCTGATGACCTGCATTACCTTCGTCTGGTTCTCGGCACCGGACCTGGCCCTGACCCAACTGGTGGTCGAAGTGGTTACCACGGTGCTGATCTTGCTCGGCCTGCGCTGGCTGCCTCGGCGAATCGAAGGCGTCTCGCCGCTGCCGGGGACCCAGGAACGTGCACGGCTGCGCCGTCTGCGCGACCTGCTGCTGGCAATTGGCGTGGGAGGCGGCATGGCATTGCTGTCCTACGCCATGCTGACCCGCCCGACCCCCAACGACATCTCCTCGTTCTACCTGAGCCGGGCCATGCCCGAGGGCGGCGGCAGCAACGTGGTCAACGTCATGCTGGTGGACTTCCGCGGTTTCGATACCCTGGGCGAGATCACCGTGCTGGTGGCCGTGGCCCTGGCGGTGTTCGCCCTGCTGCGACGCTTCCGCCCGCCCAAGGAGAGCATGCAGTTGCCGGCCCAGCAGCGCCTGCTGGCACCGGACGTGGTCACCGACCTGGTCAACCCGCGCCACGCGGCCGACACCGCGCTGGGCTTCATGATGGTGCCGGCGGCGCTGGTGCGCCTGCTGCTGCCGATCGCCCTGGTGGTATCGATGTACCTGTTCATGCGCGGCCACAACCAGCCAGGTGGCGGCTTCGTTGCCGGCCTGGTGATGTCGGTGGCGTTCATTCTTCAGTACATGGTGGCCGGGACCCAGTGGGTCGAGGCGCAGATGAGTTTGCGGCCGCTGCGCTGGATGGGCACTGGCCTGCTGTGCGCCACCCTGACCGGCGTCGGGGCGATGTTGCTGGGCTACCCGTTCCTGACCACTCACACCGCGCACCTGCACTTGCCATTGCTGGGTGACACTCACCTGGCCAGTGCGCTGTTCTTCGATATCGGCGTGTTCACCGTGGTGGTCGGTTCGACCCTGCTGATCCTCACCGCGCTGGCTCACCAGTCGGTGCGCGGTCATCGCCCGGGCAGCCAACAGAAACCCACTCAAGCAGGAGCCGCCTGATGGAAGAAGTCATTGCAATCGCCATCGGTGTGCTCGCCGCTTCCGGGGTCTGGCTGATCCTGCGGCCACGGACCTTCCAGGTGGTGATGGGCCTGTGCCTGCTGTCGTACGGGGTCAACCTGTTCATCTTCAGCATGGGCAGCCTGTTCATCGGCAAGGAGCCGATCATCAAGGACGGCGTGCCCCAGGACCTGCTCAACTACACCGACCCGCTGCCCCAGGCCCTGGTGCTCACCGCGATCGTCATCAGCTTCGCCATGACCGCGCTGTTCCTGGTGGTGCTGCTGGCCTCCCGCGGCCTGACCGGGACCGACCACGTCGATGGCCGGGAGCCTAACGAATGAGTGCGATGAACCAACTGATCGTCGCGCCCATCCTGCTGCCGCTGCTGACCGCGGCGCTGATGTTGCTGCTCGGGGAAAAACGCCGGCCGCTCAAGGCGCGTATCAACCTGATCTCCAGCCTGCTCGGCTTAGGCATCGCCATCACCCTGCTGCTGTGGGTGCAGGGCCAGGGGCAAGCCAGCTCGATTGGCGTGTACCTGCCCGGCAACTGGCCGGCGCCATTCGGCATCGTGCTGGTGGTCGACCGCCTTTCGGCCCTGATGCTGGTGCTGACCGGCATCGTCGGGGTCAGCGCCCTGGTATTCGCCATGGCCCGCTGGGATCGCGCCGGCGCCAGCTTCCACGCCTTGTTCCAGATTCAACTGATGGGCCTGTACGGGGCTTTCCTCACTGCCGACCTGTTCAACCTGTTCGTGTTTTTCGAGGTCCTGCTGGCGGCGTCCTACGGTCTGATCCTGCACGGTTCGGGTCGTGCCCGGGTCAAGGCCGGGCTGCATTACATCGCCATCAACCTCCTGGCTTCATCGCTGTTCCTGATTGGCGCGGCGATGCTCTACGGTGTCACCGGTACCCTGAACATGGCCGACCTGGCACTGAAGATCCCGCTGGTGCCGGAGGCCGATCGCGGCCTGCTGCACGCCGGCGCGGCGATCCTGGCCACGGCGTTCCTGGCCAAGGCCGGGATCTGGCCGCTGAACTTCTGGCTGGTGCCGGCTTACTCGTCAGCCAGTGCGCCAGTGGCCGCGTTGTTCGCGATCATGACCAAGGTCGGCTTCTACACCGTACTGCGTCTATGGACGCTGCTGTTCTCCGGCCAGGCCGGTGCTTCGGCGTTCTTTGGCGGCGACTGGCTGATCTACGGCGGCCTGGCCACCCTGGGTTGCGCGGCGGTGTCGATACTCGCGGCACAGCGCCTGGAGCGCATGGCCAGCCTGAGCATCCTGGTTTCGGCCGGCACCCTGCTGGCGGCCATCGGCTTCGGCCAGGCAACCCTGACGGCAGCAGCGTTGTTCTACCTGGTCAGCTCGACCCTGGCACTGTGTGCGCTATTCCTGCTGGCCGAACTGATCGAGCGTTCGCGCTCGGCCAACGAAATCCCCCTGGACGATGAAGGTGACGGCCTGCCCTCCTGCGTAGAATCACTGCACCCGCCCAAAGGCATCAACCTCGATGACGAACAGAAGGCAGTGATCGGCCAGGTGATCCCCTGGACCATGGCGTTCCTGGGCCTGAGCTTCATTGCCTGCGCCCTGTTGATCATCGGCATGCCGCCGCTGTCGGGCTTTATCGGCAAACTCAGCCTGATCAGTGCGCTATTCAATCCCCAAGGCCTGGGTGTATCGCCAGAGCAACCACTGAGTGTCGCCGGCTGGATGCTGGTGGCGTTGCTGGTGCTCTCTGGCATGGCCTCGCTGATCGCCCTGACCCGCGTCGGCATCCAGCGCTTCTGGACCCCCCAGGAGCGCCCGTCGCCGCTGCTGCGCCGCTATGAGTGCATACCCATCGTGGTGCTCCTGGGCCTGTGCGTGCTGCTCAGCCTGCGCGCCGAACCATTGCTGCGCTACACCCAGGACACGGCGGCCGGCCTGCAGGACCCTGAGCAATACGTCAGCGCCGTACTCGGCACCCGACCAGTACCCGGGCCCACCACCCTGGCGGCCAGTAGCGAGGTGCAGCCATGAAGCGTGTGTTCCCTGCCCCGTTGCTGTCACTGTCGCTGTGGCTGCTGTGGCTGGTCCTGAACCTGTCGATCAGCCCCGGCAATCTGCTGCTGGGTGCCTTGCTGGGCGTCGTCGCGCCGCTGCTGATGGCGCCGCTGCGGCCACTGCCGGTACGCATACGTCATCCAGGCACCATCGTGCGCCTGATCCTGCGGGTTGGCGTCGATGTGCTGGTATCCAACCTGCAGGTCGCCCGCGGCGTCTGGTCAGCCAAGCGCCGGCCACCACGCTCGCGGTTCGTGCATATTCCCCTGGACCTGCGCGACGCCCACGGCCTGGCGGCGTTATCGATGATCACCACGGTGATCCCCGGGACCATCTGGTCGGAGCTGGCCCTGGACCGCAGCATCCTCTTGTTGCACGTGTTCGATCTGGACGACGAGACCCGCTTCATCGAGCACTTCAAACACACCTATGAACGCCCGCTGATGGAGATTTTCGAATGACTGGCCTGCTTGCCAATGCCATTCTCGCCAGCCTGTTCATCTTCGCCATGGCCATGGCCCTGACCCTGGTGCGGCTGTTTCGCGGTCCCTCGGCCCAGGACCGGGTACTGGCGCTGGATTACCTGTACATCCTGGCCATGCTGATGATGCTGGTGCTGGGCATCCGCTACGCCAGCGACACCTATTTCGAGGGCGCGCTGCTGATCGCGCTGTTCGGCTTTGTCGGCTCCTTCGCCCTGGCCAAGTTCCTCCTGCGTGGCGAGGTGATTGAATGATCAATGCCAATGAACTGCCGTTTTGGGTAGAGGTGCTGGTCGCCGTGTTGTTGTTGCTGAGCAGCCTGTTCGCCCTGAGCGGTGCCGTCGGCCTGATTCGCCTGAAAGACTTCTTTCAGCGCATGCACCCACCGGCGCTGGCATCGACCCTGGGCGCCTGGTGCGTGGCCCTGGCCTCGATCCTGTACTTCTCGATGCTCAAGGAGTCGCCGGTGCTGCATGCCTGGCTGATCCCGATCCTGCTGTCGATCACTGTACCGGTCACCACGCTGCTGCTGGCCCGCGCCGCATTGTTTCGCAAACGCATGTCCGGCGATGACGTACCTGAAGAAGTCAGCAGTGGCCGCGATCGTGGCAACTAGGGTCTACCCCAGGATCAACCGCTGAGTTGCTGCAGCTCGCGGCGGACCATAGCGGCATACTCGGGCGGGCTCAGTTTGTAGAGCTCAGTGGCCACCCAATCGAACCAGGCAGCCTGCATCTGTGGGCGCTGCGATAGCCATTGTTCGGCCAGGGCCCGTGCTTGCGCCTGGTGCCGGACATGGAAGTCGGCACGACTGGGGCGTTCGACAGGCTCGCTCACTCGCTGGCCTTGAAGGTGGTCAACTCACCTTTCTGCCATTTGGCAACCTTGCGGGTCACGGCTTTGAGGATCTTGCTCAGGCCCTCCTGCAACTGCTCATGGGCGGCGAATACCAAGACTACGCCCTGCCCTTCTTTGAAGACGATGCCTTCGCCTTCCGGTACCGAGACAAAGGCGTAATCACCCAGGCCGTACACCGTCAGCTTGATCTCGCGAAATCGAATTTCCAGCTTGCCACCTTCACGGCTGGGCAATACGGCGGCGCGAAAATGATCACCGACCTTGAGCTCCAAGCGCTGTTTGTCATCCACCACCAAGGCGGTTTCAGTATCGATCTCGGACATGTACAGGCCTTCCGCATTCTGTTCGGTGACATAAACAAAACGCGATTGAAACTGTTTGACCAGTTTCGCCCTGAGGTCGCCCAGAACAAACAGGGCATGTGTATCCAGATTGCTGACTGCCAAAGAAGAATTCCTCAAAACCGATTACACGCCACTCCCCCACCGGGCCACGAGGCGCCCGCAAGGCAGCGGTACTTCAATTCGAAGTCTGAAAGACTAGTAGATTAGTGCGTGAAAAGTCTGTGCAGAGAGGCAAAGCAAGGCGCAGGAATACTTACCCATTGCTGCAAGCCTTGGCCCGTTTGCAGATTTTCAGCGGATTTCCTTAATCGGAAACGCTTTTTCTGACAGCACTATCGCAACAAAAGTGCGATAGATGAGAGCAAGCCCTTCGACAGGGCAGACCCCAGGAAATCATCCATCGCACACAGGGAAGCGAATATGCACGAAAACACTGAATTCCGTCGAGAGGCTAGAGGTGTTTCCTACACGGAATATGCAGCTGGGTACAACCTGAACAGGCCGCCGCGCTTTGTCGTGGTCCCCGCCGGCATCGGCTTCTTTCATATCACCGAACAGGCAACCGGTCGGGTCAAAGGCTTTCGCCGTGAGCATACTGAAGCCTGCGCGCTGGCCCGCCACCTTGAAAATTGAACCCTGTCGGCCTCACCCGGCCTGACGCGCGACGTCAGGCCGGCCCGCAATGTTCATCTGTTCCAGCCAGGCAGCACGGCACTCCTGGGCCTCATTGCGACAGGCAAAGGCAGTGCCGCGCCGCTCACCGTTGACCAGCACGACCCAACACACGCGCTTGCCCTGCGCCTGTAGCGACGTTGGCACGCCGCTGCCAATCATCACCGCCACATCGACTTGGCTATTCATCAATCCCTCCGGAATTTATTAGCAACCTAACGATGTACGCATGATAAGACCTGCCCGTGCGCAGAAAAAGCCAGCCTGCGCACAGCTGTTTTACATCGCAGGTAACAAAGCCCTGTCAATTCTGCTGAGGCCGGTAGCCCAGGCGCAAACCACCCCAATGCCTGCCTTGTACCTGGATCGGTACCGACAGGTCGTGCATCAGCTCGCCCGTATCGCGGGTATAGGTTTGCAACAACACCGCCTGTTGATGACTACCGCAACGAATACCGGTTCGGTCGTCGAACTTGCGCTTGCTGCGGTTGTGCGCGGTGTCCAGGGCCTGATCTCCGGTCAACGGCTGATTGAAGGCGTTGTTATGAGTAGGCACATAGCCCTGCTGGGTGCAGGCTATGGCGAACACCAGGCCTTCATGCTGTTTGAGCAGCGGCTCCTGGATCGTCGGCAGGACCTGGTCGGTGTACTGATCGAAGCGGGTCCGGTAGCGTGCCGGTGAGGTGCCCGGCAGTTGCTGGTAATGACGATCAAACAGGTCTTCGAGGCTGATCCGGCCCTGAGCGATATCGTTTTCGAACTGTGCGCCAATCTGCTGTGCGCCTTGGCGGGCCAGGTCGTAAACGCGCTGGTGATAGTCATCCAGGCCGACCTCGGCCAGGCGCTCGCTGATACTTTCGGCCTGCCCTTCCAATTGCACGGCAGCCTGGGCCAGGCACTGGGTTTGCTGGTCGCTGACCTGCAGGTCGCTGCGCATCCGTGCGACCGCCTCGAACAGGCTGTCCAGTTGTAGCCGATTGGTCTCGGTGCCCTCGGCAATCTCGCCGATCTGCTGCTCGACCCCGGCGGCCAGCCCGGCGATGCTGTCCAGTTGCTCTCCGGTGTGCTCGACCTGGTCCACGCCACTGTGCAGGTCATCCGACAGCTCACGGATCTGCTCGACCACCTGAGCCGTACGTTGCTGAATGTCGGCAACCATCTGCCCGACTTCTTCGGTGGCGCTGGCAGTACGGCCAGCCAGCCCACGCACCTCGTCGGCGACCACGGCAAAGCCGCGCCCATGGTCACCGGCCCTGGCCGCTTCGATCGCAGCGTTCAAAGCCAGCAGGTTGGTCTGGCTGGCGATGGTCTGGATCACCAGGGTGACCCGGGCAATGTCCTCGCTGCGCTGGTGCAGGGCTTCGATCAACTCGCGACTGGCGGTGGCCCGTGAACTCAGGTGATGCATGCGCTGGATCGACTCGGCCAGCACCGTACGCCCGGCAGCGCTGCTTTCGTGGGCGCTGCGGGCAGCGACCAG
This sequence comes from Pseudomonas sp. SBB6, assembly GCF_024213215.1. Lineage (NCBI taxonomy): Bacteria > Pseudomonadati > Pseudomonadota > Gammaproteobacteria > Pseudomonadales > Pseudomonadaceae > Pseudomonas > Pseudomonas sp. SBB6. Next base: position 21,477 of record NZ_JANAVH010000006.1, read on the forward strand.
GGCCTGCTGGCTCAACTGTGAAGTAGCCTTCTCGGTACCGATCATCACTTCGGCACTACTGACAATCTGCGCTGCCGCGTTCAGTTGCGATTGCAGCTTGTCCGCCAGCTGTTGCACCGAGAACGCCACGCCAGCTGCCGACAAAGCGTTGTGGCTGGTGGTGCGGGAAAGGTCGCGGGTCAGCTCGGCCAACGGCTCGTTGGTTATCTGCGGCGCGGCCGAGGCTTTGCGCAGGCGCGGCAACCACAGCGCCAGCAAGGCCAGGGGCAGGCAGATATAGAACGAAAGCTCGGCAAACGCCATGGCTGCCAGCAACCCTGCCAGCACCAGGCTCTGCAAAACCGAGTCTGACCACCGCACATCGTTGTCCGGGGCAGCTTGCCCTTCAACCACGGCGCCGGGCAGAGATCCTTCTCGCATCATGTTTTGGCTCCATCGCAACACATCTTGTTGTGCGGCCATTAAACGCCACTATTAGGCCATTAGCCATGCTTCCTTGGATGTAAGACTGCCGCTGTTGATACAGGGCAAGAAAAACAAAACCCCCGAAGATCGCTCTGCGGGGGTTTTGTCGGACACCTGCGCGGTGTCAGGCCTGACGCTGGTGCTTATCGATTTGCTCGTGCCGCTCTTGAGCTTCGATGCAGTACTTGGTGGTCGGGCTGATCAGCAGGCGTTTCAAGCCAATGGGCTCACCACTGTCGTCGCACCAGCCGAAACTTTCGTCGGCAATCCGGCCCAGGGCCATTTCCAGCTGTGGCAGCAGACGCTGATCGCGCTCGATCGCGTTGACCAGCCAATGGCGCTCTTCTTCGACCGAGGCGGCGTCGGCAGGATCGGCAGGCGTGTCCAGGCTTTCGATGGTTACACGGTTTTTCTCGATGCGCTCATGGGTCTCGACCTTCATCGACTGCAGCAGATCGGTGAAGAAAGCCAATTGCTCAGCGTTCATGTAGTCATCGGCCGGCATGGCCAGCAACTTTTCCTTTGTCATTGATTTCTCTATAAAAAATACGTGCATTAAGGCGAATCGGGTGCTCCTGGCGAACAGCTCGCCAGCAGCGGAATTCTTCAAGCACCATCCGGCACTCAATTTACAGGGGGCGGCAGTCTAAGGCCGAGATTCACACTGGGCAACAGAAATGACGGTGGATTTGACCGAAAAGGCGCTAATGGCCCTCCCCCGGCGCTGGTTTATAACAAAAAAACTGCGCCGTAGGCGCTTTCCCGGGGACAAACGGTAACTCTCCGACAAAAACCTTGTAACAAAGATCCCTTTCAACTCAGCAACTGGCTCAATACCGCACGCAACTTGCCCGGTTTCACCGGCTTGTTCAACAACGACGCACCCAGGCGTTGCATGGCACGACGGCTCTGGTCACTGCGATCGGCGGTGATCATCACGGCAAAGATACTCTGGGCGAAATGCCGGCGTAAATCTCGCACCACTTCGCAGCCGGTCACGCCGTGATCCAGATGAAAGTCAGCCAGGATCAGCTCCGGCGCCCGGCCTTCGAGCACCTCCAGGGCACCGGTAAAATCGCTGGCGGTGAGCACTTCACAGCCCCACTGGCGCAGCAGTGCGGCCATGCTGTGCTGAATAGTCAATTCATTGTCCACCACCAACAGGCGGCGCCCGGGCAACGGATCGCCCACGCTGGGCTGTGCCAGCGCCGACAGGGGCGCCTCGCTCGGCGCCTCGTTCGAGAGCGGCACATCGATACTGAACACCGAGCCGCGCCCCGGCCAGGAGCGGACCCTGACCGGGTAATCGAGTATCCGCGCGATCCGTTCGACAATTGCCAGGCCCAACCCCACCCCTTTGCGGTCGGCAGCGCGGCCGACGTCCAATTGGTTGAACTCAAGGAAGATCGATTCAAGACGGTCGGCGGCAATGCCCCGGCCAGTGTCCCAGACTTCCAGACGCAGGGATTCGCCGCGCCGCCGCGCACCGAGCAGGATGCGTCCATGCTCGGTATAGCGGCAGGCATTGCTGAGGAAGTTGCGCAGGATTCGCGTGAGCAGGCGCAGGTCGGTGCGTATTGCCAGGCGCGCGCTGCGCATGCGCAGGCTGAGCCCGGCGGCCTCGGCGACCGGCTGGAACTCCGAGGCCAATGGCGCCAGCACGTCATCCAGGCGGTACAGGTCCAGGTCCGGCTTGATCGTCGCCTGATCCAGACGGGAAATGTCCAGCAGGTCGGTCAGCAGATCTTCGGCGCCCTCCAAGGCCTGATGCGCTCGCTCCACCAGCTGCTGCTCGCTCGTGGGCAGAGGCCGTTCGCGCAAGGTCGAGATCAATAGCCGTGCAGCATTAAGGGGTTGCAACAGATCGTGGCTGGCCGCTGCCAGGTATTTGTCCTTGCTGCGGTTGGCCGCCTGGGCGGCGTCACGGGCTTCGATCAGCTCATTGGTGCGCTCGGCGACCCGTTGTTCAAGCTGGTCGTTGAGTTGCTGCAGGCGCTCCTGGGCCAGCTTGCGCTCGGTGATGTCGGCGACAAAGCCCTCGACCACCCCCTCTTCGTCCGGACGCAACAACAGGTTCATCAGTACATCGATGTGGCTGCCATCACGCCGGCGCAACTGGGTTTCATAGCCAATCAGCGCCTGCTCGCGCTGCAGCACCTGAGCGATGGCCAGTAGCTCATCCTGGCCGCCAGCGAACAGATGGCTGGCCAGATCGTTGCGCGACAACACCAGTGCCTGGGCGTCCGGGTAACCCAGCATGCGCGCCAACGCCGGATTGGCCGCACGCATGCCATCCTCGAGGCTGGCCTGAAAGATGCCATGTACCGCATGCTCGAACAGCCACTTGTAGCGATTGCGTTCGGCTTCCAGCTCTTCAAGGCGCACCGCCAGTTCCGGGTAGTGGCTCTTGCGTACGGTGTGGTTGCTCAGCCCCAGCAGCCCGGCCAGGGCGTCGCCCGCTGGCTCAGAGGGCCTCGCCATACACCACCTCGACATCACGCTGGCTGGAGCTGCGCGGATTGGTCAGGATGCACGGATCATCCATGGCATGCTGGGACAAAAAGGGAATGTCGGTCATGCCGACGCCATGCAGGCCAAGGGTTTCGTGAAAGCCCACGGCATGCTTGAGCGCAATCAGGTGCTCGACCAGGCGCTGGCTGACCTGCTTGTGACTCAGGCCTCGGCAATCGATACCGAGGGTTTGCGCGATGACCTTGAAGCGCTCCGGTGCGGCGCTGTAGTTGAACGCCACCACATGCTCGACCAGCACCGCATTACACAGCCCGTGAGGCAAATCGAGAAAGCCGCCCAGGCTATGGGACATGGCATGCACCGCACCAAGAATCGCGTTGGAGAACGCCAGCCCGGCCTGCATGCTGCCGAGCATGATCTTCTCGCGCAGGGCGATGTCGGCGGGGTTGGCGATCATCTGCACCAGGTTGCCGTTGATCAGGCGCATGGCCTCCAGCGCATGCGGGTCGGTCAGCGGCCCGTGCCCGGTAGAGACGAACGCCTCAATGGCATGCACCAGCGCATCGATGCCCGTACAGGCCGAGAGGAACGGGTCCATGCTCAGGGTGGTTTCTGGGTCAATCAGCGACACATCCGGCACCACCGCCTTGCTGACGATGGAAAATTTCATGCGCTCTTGCTGGTTGGAGATGATCACGAACTGGGAAACGTCGGCGGAGGTGCCGGCGGTGGTCGGGATCAGGATCAGCGGTGGGCTCGGCACGCGGATGGTGTCGACCCCTTCGAACTCGAGAATGTGCCGACCATGGGCAACCACGATGCCGATACCCTTGGCGCAATCCATGGGGCTGCCGCCACCGACCGCGACGATCACATCGCACTGTTCGCTACGGTAGCGCTCGGCACCGGCCATGACCTCTTCAACCCGAGGGTTGGGGGATACTTCGGTGAACAGACAGTAATCGATACCCTGGCCCTGCAGGCTGGCTTCGATATCGGCCACCCAGCCGGCGGCGATCACCCCTGGGTCGCTGACCAGCAGCACCTTGCGCGCGCCAAAGGTCTTGGCGTAATTGGCGACATGATGACGGCAACCGGCGCCGAAGATGATTTCCGGAGAGACGAACTTACGCAACTGGCTCAGCTTCGGGCTCATGGGACGCCTCTATTCTTGTTGTATTAGCGCCAGCCTAAAGCATCCCCCTTCGATTGCAATCAGACCATCGGCGGGCAGAAACAGAAGCGCCGACCGCTGCAAGCAGCGACCGGCGCAAGAGGGATCAACGATTGGCGAAGTACATGGTCACTTCAAAACCGATACGCAGATCAGTGAACGCAGGCTTTTTCCACATAGGTCCATCCTCTTCTGGCACCACAGGATTGCGGTGCGCCTATTAATACACCGTTGCCGGTGCGGGTCGAATGCTACTTTGGAACCGTTTCTTTCAGGTTATCCGGGCCTTCAGAAGAACCCCAGCGGGTTGACGTCGTAACTCACCAGCAGGTTCTTGGTCTGCTGGTAGTGGTCGAGCATCATCTTGTGGGTCTCGCGGCCGACCCCGGATTTCTTGTAGCCACCGAACGCGGCGTGGGCCGGGTACAGGTGGTAGCAGTTGGTCCACACCCGCCCGGCCTGAATGCCGCGGCCCATGCGGTAGGCGCGGTTGATGTCACGGGTCCAGACCCCGGCGCCAAGGCCGAACTCGGTGTCGTTGGCAATCGCCAGGGCTTCGGCTTCGTCCTTGAACGTGGTCACGCCGACCACCGGGCCGAAGATTTCCTCCTGGAACACGCGCATCTGGTTGTGGCCCTTGAGCAGGGTCGGCTGGATGTAATAGCCGCCGGCAAGATCACCGCTCAAGCGTTCGCAATCGCCGCCAGTGAGTACCTGGGCGCCCTCTTCGCGGGCGATCTGCAGGTAGGAAAGGATCTTGTCGTATTGCTGCTCGGAGGCCTGAGCGCCGACCATGGTCTCGGTGTCCAGCGGGTTGCCGCGCTTGATCTGGCTGATCTTCTTCATGACCTGGGCCATGAACGGCTCGTAGATCGACTCCTGGATCAATGCCCGCGACGGGCAGGTGCACACTTCGCCCTGATTGAAGAACGCCAGCACCAGGCCTTCGGCGGCTTTTTCGATGAACGCGGGCTCGGCCTGCATGATGTCTTCGAAGAAGATGTTCGGCGATTTGCCGCCCAGCTCCACCGTCGAGGGGATGATGTTCTCGGCAGCGCACTTCATGATGTGCGAGCCCACCGGGGTAGAGCCGGTGAAAGCAATCTTGGCAATACGCTTGCTGGTGGCCAGGGCTTCACCGGCTTCGCGGCCAAAGCCGTGGACGATGTTGAGCACGCCAGCGGGCAACAGGTCACCGATCAGTTCAGCAAACACGGTAATCGACAGCGGCGTCTGCTCGGCCGGCTTGAGCACCACGCAGTTGCCGGCGGCCAGGGCCGGGGCGAGTTTCCAGGCGGCCATCAGCAACGGGAAGTTCCAGGGGATGATCTGCCCGACCACGCCGAGCGGCTCATGGAAGTGATAAGCGGCAGTGTGCTCGTTGATCTCGGCGGCGCTGCCTTCCTGGGCACGGATGCAGCCGGCGAAGTAACGAAAGTGATCGGCGGCCAGCGGTACGTCGGCATTCAGGGTTTCGCGGATGGCCTTGCCGTTGTCCCAGGTTTCACTCAGGGCCAGCACGTCGAGGTGCTGTTCGATGCGATCGGCAATCTTCAACAGGATCCGCGAGCGCTCCTGCACCGATGTGCGCCCCCAGGCTGGCGCCGCGCCGTGGGCGGCATCCAGGGCCAGGTCGATGTCAGCGGCAGCAGAGCGCGGGAACTCGGCAATGGCCTGGCCATTGACCGGCGAGCTGTTGCTGAAGTACTGGCCTGTCAACGGGGCCACGAATTCGCCGCCGATGTAGTTGCCGTAGACAGCCTTGAAACTGATCAAGGCATCAGGTGAGCCAGGGGGCGCGTAGATCATGGGGGGCCTCATGTGCGGTGCGGGCCTGTCGGCATGACAGGCAGTTGAGCCGATGGTAAGCAGCCGCACGGCAGGCGCGAATCGGTCCTTGGCAGGTGCCGTCTCGTCAATTGGTAGTAACGCCTGGGTGGTAACCGGCTACCGCCTGCTCATGCGGGCGCAATCGTCTTATGTGGCCCCCCTTCTTTTTTGGAAGCCTCGCCAGATGACCGTCCCTTCCCTCCATCAGTCCATTGCCGAGCAGGCGACCTTGAGCTGCGCGGTTGCCAAGCGCTTCGTCAAGCGTCCCGCCCTGCTCGAAATCGCCGGCCAGATCCTGCTTGAGCACTGGGGCCAACGGCGACTGCCACTGCAACACAATCCGCTGACGCTCTATCTGATCAGCCACACCGAACCTCATGTTCATATCCGCCAGTTGCCTCAAGTCCTGATCGAGCGATACTGCCTGGGCAGCACCTTGAACCTGAATGACGGCGAGGACTATCTCAGCCGCTACCCGCAACAGGGCCAGGATGTACAACTCAATGTCGACCTGCATACCCTTGAACTGCTGATCAACGAGTGTGGCCCCTTGATCGTCGAAGCCTTCCTGCAGGCGCTGGTTGATTTCTGGAGCTTGAGTGACGAGCGCGGTGAAACGCCCTGGGGCTGGTACGCCAGCTACCTGCAAAGGCTGATGAAGAATGCGATCGATGTCAGTGTCAACGCCGGCAAGCTGACCCTGGCTCAAGCGGCTACCGCCGGCATCGTTGCGGCCTTTCCGACACCGTGGCAACGCAGCCGGTTTGCCAATCTGCAAGGCTTGAGCGTCCAGCAGGTGACGGTAGACCTGACGCCAGCACAGGTTATCGATGCCGACCTGTCCAGTGCCTTGCTGATCGAAGATTTTCCCGATCCACCAAAAGCTCAAGTGGCCATGCTGTTTACCCTGGTGGGTGCGCTGGCGCCCTTCGAGTCAACCCAGGGTTTTCTCGACATGCTAGCGATGAACTGGCCCAGGTCGTTGCTATCCACGGCTCCACAAGCGCAATTCAGCCAACCGCCGACATCGGCCTTCGAGGCCCAGGCCGCCGGCTTTCTCAAACAACATTTGCGCTTGATCGAAGTCATCGCCTTGGCATCGAGAACGCCTGAGCAGGCGGCAGCGCTCAACGCCATCATCGATCGCTCGACCTCGATGCTGGACCTGTGTACCGCCCAGGAGCTGGAGCGACAGAACAAGATCGCCTTGCTGCTGCCGGCATGGCTACTCGACAGCGAACTGGCCATCCGCTACAGCACCTTGTTGATCAATCAGGCGCAATCACATCGAGAGGCCGCCGGTAAAACCTGGCGTGATGACATCGACACCGCCGAGGTCTTCGCCTGCAAGGCCCTGGACGCGAGGATCGAGCACGATCACCCCGGTGCGGGATTCAATGCCAGCGACGTAATGATCACCAATCATCAAGTCATCGCCAGCGCCATCCCCGGGCAAGGCAGCCTGATCACCGATGGTGTCGTCAAGGTCGTCAACTTTTCCCTCGCACAGCTGGCCATCGACAACCTCGGTGTGCTGGCCGCAGGCACTGTGAGCCTGCAGTTACTCAGCGGTGCCCACCTGCCCGAGTGGATGAATGAAGCCTATGTGCGCACCTTGGTGAGTGAGCTGGACATCGGCGGGCAGTATCCGCAGACCTTGCAACGGCAATTGCTCGACGACCCCGATCAGGTGCAGGCGCGGCGGGCGCTGTTCAGTACGCAACTGAAGACGCAATTGCCGCTGCTGGCGCTGGAGCTGCATCTGCGCGACAAGCGCATCAGCCTGCCGGCCTGCCAGGCGGTGGACGCTCTGTTCGCCCAGGCATCGCCAGGGGCCTTCGTACTCAGGCCCCTGACGCTGCTGCGCGCAAGCGGCGCTACTGCCGATACGCCACTCAATGCCTGGCTGATCGAACCTGGCGATATCAGGCAAGGCCCTTGCGTGCTGTATCGCCCATTGCATACTGAACCGCTGTTGGAGTTTCACGACCGGATTGCCCTGTTCGACGCGCTCGCCGGCACCGGTCCGTTGCAGGATGACTTGCTCGACCGCCTGCCTGAACGTACGCGTCCGATTTATGCCAAGGGCGGCCTGCGTGAGCCGCACATTCACCGCTTCGTCCCTGGCGCCGAGTTCGAACAACTGCAGATACCTGCGCCTGCCAGCCTGGGTGTGGCCCTGGCCAAAGGTGCAGTGCACGACCTGATCTACCAGGCCAGCGCCCAGGAGCTGGTCGATCGGGCCAAACGCCACTCGACCAGCACCGCACAATCGCGTTGGGACGCCTGGAAGCAACTGGGTTGGCTGATGTTCAACACCTTGCTGCCCTTGTTCGAGGGCAGTGTGGCCAAGATTGCCTGGATGATCCAGGTCCTCGACAGTGCCGAGCGCCTGCTGGTGAGCGATGTACAAAACAGTCCCGGTGAACATCGCCAGGCGTTCGCCGACCTGCTGATCAACATCGCCATGGTCCTGTTCGTGCACGCCACCCGCCGGCTGGGCATCAGGCCAGAGGCGCCGTCGCGCCCCCCCTATGCACGGGTGCCGGCAAAGCCGTCAGTCACCCCGCCGCTACCCGAACCGCAGGCCGAGCTGACCTTCAGCTGGGCGCGCCCCGACCACCGCCTCACAGCCGAGCAGAGCAACCGCCTGGAAAGCCTGGCCAGCCCGCTGTCGCCCTCAATGCTCGGTTCCCCCATCGCGGACGGCACGCTGCAGGGCCTGTACCTGCACAACGAACAACTCTATTTCGCCCAGGGCGCTCGCGCCTATCCAGTGCAATTCGATGCCGCCGTCGACCAACCGCGCATTATCGCCGGGCCCTGGCTGAGAAGAGATGAGGCCCTGCGCTGGACACTCGATCTGCGCTTGCGCCTGCGCGGCGGGCAGCCTCTGCGCAATCGCCTCAAGTCCGCTGACCTGGAGCAGTCGATCGACAGCCTGGATCAGACATTACGCACGCAGCAAGCCGAGGCACTGGCCAGCCAGCAACGTCTGCAGGCATTTGCCCGGCAGCTCACCGACGACACCGACCCGCGCATCCTGCAAGGCTATCTGGGCAAGATGGAAACGTTGTCCCAGGACTTCGAACGACACCGAGAGACGCTGCGTGAACGCAATGAAAAACGCCCCCTCAATCAGTACAAGACACTGCAGGCAAAAGCCCTGTTTGAACGAGCACGTTGCCAGCTGTCCATGCTTTCGACCCTGGGCAAACTGTACAAGCCGTTGCGCCAGCGCTTTGTCCAGTCGGTCAGGGAAACCGACGGAGCCTTGCCTGAGCCAGGCGCAAGCGAGCATTCAATGCAGGTCGATCTGCTCGACCAGATCGACCACTTGCTCGGCAAACTGATCAGCCATAGCGAAACCCTGACCGCTACCCGCGAGCAACTGCACAAGCTATCCAGCATCCGTCAACCCACTATCCAGATGATGGAACTGAGCCTCAACGAACCGGCCACCCGCCCCGCATCGCGGTTGTACTGGTACACCCTGCGCAGCGAGGTGATGAGCAACCGCTTGAGGCTGGTGGAGGCAAGCGAGGATGCCAGCGAAAGCGATTACTGGCTCGAACACAGCTGGCGCAATATCGAGCAGGGCATGCTGCAGCGCATGAACCTGCAGGCCTTGAGCCGTGAGCAGGCAGAGGTTCATGCCCGCGTGCTGGACAACATCCAGCGCCATTTCAGCACGGCGCTGCGCCAGCTGGGCAATCTGAAAAACCTGTTGCCCGGTCAGCAGGCCGCCGACAGCCTGGTGTCCAGGCTCGAAACCGACCTGACCTTGATGCTCAAGGAAACCCGCGCCGACCTTGACGAATACCCGCAACCGCTGCTTGAGCGCAGCAGCCTGCGTCAGTTGCACCGGCAAGTGCCAGGGCTGATCGAAACCCGTGATGAGGGCGTGCTGCTAGGACAACAGCGGCGCGACAGTGAAGGTATCGTCGACATCCACAACCCACAGGACGACAGTATCCGTGCGTCCTACCGTGAAGATCCGCTTACTGGGACCTGGGAGCCCATATCCCCCGAGCAAGCGCTGCCCCCACAGGTCGCAGACGCCGATCTGAGTGCCCTGCTGCGTGAAGGCATGCGCCTTGCTGCACTCGCCAGGCAAGATATCCAGCGCCTTAAAAACCAGGGCAGAAGCACCTACCTGCCAATCGAAATCGAGGAAATAGCCGGTCGCCGACGGCGTGCACTGACCGCGCAGCGCCAGGCCATCGAACGGGCGCTGACGCGGAACAACCAGACCGATCAGGCGGCCGGTAACACGGATGCAGCATTGCAGATCAAGCTGCTGGATGAAGTCGCTGACGAACTGTTGCACACCGGCGAGCAACTGAGGGTAGAGGCCGCCCTGGCGCAAGCGCCGAGCATGCGCGAGCTGGAGTACCTGCTGGGCAAGGGCCAGGTGAAACTCAAGCGGCTGGTCAAGCGCAAGCCGCTGGCCAGTACCCGGGACTGGGCGCAGGAGTACCTGGATGAGTACGTGGTGCTGCACGCCAACAAACCCTTGTGGTATGCGCACTTTCACTACGCGGCCGAGAACACCCCGGTCGACGACTTCAAGGCCGCGCACCTGAAGCTTGCCAGTCAGCGCTATGACCGCGGGCAGTTCGTCGAAGGCAACAAGGTGGTGCACCGCGGGCCGATAAGCCTGGCGGCGGCTCGGCAATGGTTTTTCAAGGAGTGACGGGAGAAAACCGGGCGCTGGCAGCAGCGCCCGGTGCATTTCAACGATCCTTGAACTGCGCCTCACGCTTGGCGATGAACGCCGCCATGCCTTCCTTCTGGTCTTCAGTGGCGAAGGCCGCATGGAACACCCGGCGCTCGAAACGCACGCCCTCGGCCAGGTTGACCTCAAAGGCTCGGTTGACGCTTTCCTTGACCATCATGGTCATCGGGATCGACTTGCTGGCGATGGTCGCGGCCACTTTCAGCGCTTCCTCCAGCAACTCGGCCTGCGGTACTACCCGTGCGACCAGGCCAGCGCGCTCGGCTTCCTCGGCGCCCATCAGGCGGCCGCTAAGACACAGCTCCATGGCCTTGGCCTTGCCTACCGCACGGGTCAGGCGCTGGGTGCCGCCCATGCCCGGCAGCACACCGAGGTTGATTTCCGGCTGGCCAAACTTGGCGTTATCGGCAGCAAGGATGAAGTCGCACATCATCGCCAGCTCACAACCGCCGCCCAGGGCAAACCCCGACACGGCGGCGATGATCGGCTTGCGCCGGTTGGCGATGCGATCAGCGTCGCTGAACAGGTCATCGACGTAGATCTGCGGGTAGCGCAGGTCGGCCATTTCCTTGATGTCGGCGCCAGCCGCAAACGCCTTGGCGGAGCCGGTCAGCACCACGCAACCGATGTTCGGGTCGGCTTCGAGCTGGTCCAGGGCCTGGTTGATCTCGCCGACGATCTGCGCGTTCAGGGCATTGAGCGCCTGAGGGCGGTTGAGGGTGATCAGGCCGACCTTGCCGTGGATGTCCAACAGAATGGTTTCAAATGACATGCAAGCTGCTCCCTTCAAAGATTGCGCGCAATGACCATGCGCTGAATGTCGCTGGTGCCTTCGTAGATCTGGCAGACCCGCACATCGCGGTAGATGCGCTCCAGCGGAAAGTCGCTCAGATAGCCATAACCGCCGAGGGTCTGCAAGGCATCCGAACAGACCTTTTCAGCCATTTCCGAGGCGAACAGCTTGGCCATCGACGCTTCGACCAGCGCCGGGCGCCCGGCATCGCGCAGCGCCGCGGCATGCAGGACCATCTGCCGGGCCACGGCAACGCGGGTGGCCATGTCGGCCAAGCGGAAGGCCACGGCCTGGTGCTCGATCAACGGCTTGCCGAAGCTTTCGCGCTCGCGGGCATAGTCACGGGCCACCTCGAAGGCCGCACGGGCCATGCCCACCGATTGCGAGGCGATGCCGATACGACCACCTTCAAGGTTAGCCAGGGCGATCTTGTAGCCTTCACCCTCCTCGCCCAGGCGGTTGGCCACCGGCACGCGCACGTTGTCAAAGACGATCTGGCAGGTGTCGGAGGCGTGCTGGCCGAGCTTATCCTCGACTCGCGCCACTTGGTAACCCGCTGAGTCGGTGGGCACGATAAAGGCACTGATGCCGCGTTTACCGGCCTTGGGGTCAGTCACGGCAAACACGATCACCACACCGGCGTTCTGCCCGGAGGTGATGAACTGCTTGCAGCCGTTGAGCACGTAGTGATCGCCATCTCGGTGGGCGCGGGTCTTCAGGCTGCTGGCATCGGAGCCGGCCTGCGGCTCGGTCAGGGCGAAGGCACCGAGCATCGCGCCACTGGCAAGCGGCGTGAGGAACTGCTGTTTCTGTTGCTCATTGCCGAACTTGAGGATCGGTACGCAGCCCACCGAGTTATGCACGCTCATGATGGTCGAGCAAGCACCGTCGCCGGCGGCGATTTCTTCCAGGGCCATGGCATAGGCGACATAACCGGTGTCGCTGCCGCCCCACTGCTCCGGCACCAGCATGCCAAACAGGCCCAGCTCGGCCATCTCCTGGATGGCCTCCTTGGGAAAGCGGTGTTCGCGGTCCCACTGCTCGGCGAATGGCCGCAGGCGCTCCTGGGAAAACTGGCGCACCGCATCGCTGATTTGCTGTTGTTCGTCATTGATTAGCATGGTGCACCTCAGTACAGACACTCGACGGCCATGGCCGTGGCTTCACCGCCGCCGATGCAGATGGCGGCAATCCCGCGATGCAGGCCTTTCTGGCGCAGGGCCGCGAGCAAGGTGACAAGGATGCGTGCGCCCGAAGCACCGATCGGGTGGCCCAGGGCGCACGCGCCGCCATGGACGTTGACCTTGTCGTGCGGCAGGTCCAGGTGCTTCATCGCCGCCAGGGTGACCACGGCGAAGGCTTCGTTGATTTCGAACAGGTCGACCTCGGCCAGGCTCCAGCCGGTGCGCTTGATCAGCTTGTCGATGGCACCGATCGGTGCGCTGGGGAACAACGCCGGGGTGTCGGCAAATGCCGCGTGACCATGGATCACCGCCAGCGGCTTCAAGCCTTGCTTCTGCGCCTGGGAACGGCGCATCAGCACCAGCGCCGCAGCACCGTCGGAGATCGAGCTGGAGTTGGCCGCGGTCACAGTGCCGCCGTCGCGGAAAGCCGGCTTGAGCTGCGGGATCTTGTCCAGGCGAGCCTTGGGCGGCTGCTCGTCGTCGCTGACCAGGCGCTGGGTCTTGCCCTCGGTCACTTGCACCGGAACGATTTCGCTGGCAAAGCTGCCGTCCTTGATCGCTTGCTGGGCGCGGGTCAGCGAGGCGATGGCGAAATCGTCCTGCTGCTCACGGGTAAATTCATTGCTCTGGGCGCAGTCCTCGGCAAAGGTGCCCATCAGCCGGCCCTTGTCGTAGGCATCTTCCAGGCCGTCGAAGAACATGTGGTCGATGATCTTGCCGTGGCCCATGCGGTAACCGCTGCGGGCCTTGTCCAGCAGGTAAGGAGCATTGGACATGCTCTCCATGCCGCCGGCCACAACCACATCGGCGCTGCCGGCCAGCAGCAGGTCGTGGGCCATGATCGCCGCCTGCATGCCCGAACCGCACATCTTGTTCAGGGTGGTGCAGGTGGTGGCCTTGTTCAGGCCGGCGCCCAGCGCCGCCTGACGCGCCGGGGCCTGGCCCAGACCTGCCGGCAGCACGCAGCCGAACAGCACCTGCTCGACGCTGTCAGGCGCTACCCCGGCACGCTCGACAGCAGCGCGGATAGCCGCAGCACCCAGCTGCGGCGCGGTCAGGCTTTTCAGGTCGCCCTGCAGGCCGCCCATGGGCGTGCGCACGGCGCTGACGATTACGATCGGATCATTGGCAAGGGTCATGATTGTCTACTCCGAAAATTACTTGGCAGCCATGCGCAAGGCGCCGTCGAGACGGATCACCTCACCGTTGAGCATGCTGTTTTCAATGATGTGGCGGGCCAGCGCGGCGTATTCCTGCGGACGGCCCAAGCGTGGTGGGAACGGTACTCCGGCGGCCAGCGAGTCACGTACTTCCTGGGTCATGCCGGCCATCATCGGGGTTTCGAAAATGCCCGGGGCGATGGTCATCACACGGATGCCGAAGCGTGCCAGTTCACGGGCGGCGGGCAAGGTCAGGCTGGCGATCGCGCCCTTGGAGGCGGCGTAGGCGGCCTGGCCGATCTGGCCGTCATAAGCGGCGATCGACGCGGTGTTGATGATCACCCCGCGCTCACCGTCGGTGCCCGCCTCGCCTTCGGCCATGGCCGCAGCGGCCAGGCGCAAGAGGTTGAAGCTGCCGATCAGGTTGACGTTGATCACCCGGCTGAAGCTGTCCAGGCCATGGGGGCCGTTCTTGCCCAGAACCTTTTCGGCGCCAACGATACCGGCGCAATTGATCAGGCCATGGAGACTACCGAAGGCGGCAACGGCGGCATCGACCGCGGCCTTGGCGGCGGCCTCCTGACTGATATCGGCAACTGCAAAGCGTGCCTTGGTGCCCAGCGCCTGGGCCTTGGCAGCGACCGCCTCGGCATTGAGGTCGACCAGCATCACCTGGGCTCCGGCCTCGATGAGCATCTGTGCGGTGGCGGCGCCCAGGCCGGAGGCTGCGCCGCTGACGATGAAGTTCTTGTTGGCAATCTGCATGATGGTCTTTCCTCAGGCGCTGGCGGTCGAAGCCTGCGCGGCTTGTTGTTTGGCAATTTCCTGGTTACGCAGGATGAAACGCTGCAGCTTGCCGCTCGGGGTCTTGGGCAGTTCGCTGACGAATTCGATTTCCCGTGGATAGGCGTGGGCGTACAGGCGCTGGCGGACATGCTGTTTCAGCGCCTCGGCCAGTTCCTCGCAGGGCTGTGTGCCGCTGGCCAGCACCACGAAGGCCTTGGTCGGCAAACCAAGGCTGCCTTGCAGGGCGGCCGCAGCGGTATGCGGGTAGTTGAATCCTTGCGCCGCGGCACGGTAATCACGCATCGCCAGACTCCTCGTTTTTTATTGTTGGAATAAAACGATTGATCTGAAGATAGTCGCGCCAGAGCCGTTACGGGACAATGGCCAAAGCTGTCAATCTGGATGACTGGTTTGGCCTCAAGGATTGCGTGGACCGTTTGCCAACGTTGCCGCAGCCGCGATCATCGCGCCGGTGGATGGGTTTCACCCTGCCCGATCAGCGTCCGATAGTGGCCGGGGTTGCAGCCATACCATTTGCGAAATGCCTTGTAGAACGAGCTGCTGTCGGCGAACCCCAGACGCTCGGCAATTTCGGCGAAGCTCACCTGCGCCTCTGCCAGCCAGGCAATCGACAGCTCTTTGCGCACACTGTCCTTGAGGCCCTGGTAAGTCGTGCCTTCTTCGGCCAGACGGCGACGCAGGGTCGAGGCCGATATGCACAGCTGCTGGGCCTGGGTTTCGGTTTCCGGCCACTCGCCGGCGGGTAGCTGGCGCAACGTTTCCTTGATCCGTCGCGCGAGGCTGGCCGGGTCACGGTACTTGACCAGAATGTTGGCCGGCGCCTCGGCCAGAAAGCGCTGCAACTCTTCCGGCGTACGTTTGAGCGGCAGGTCCAGGCAATCGGCAGCGAAGATCATCCGCGTACGCGGGCGGCAGAACTGCAGGTTCTCCGAAAACATTACCCGGTAGTCATCGCAAAATGGCGGTTCAGCACAACGCAGCTCGATGGCCAGGATCGGAATGCGCCGCCCGGCCAGCCAGCAGGCAACCCCATGGACAATCATCCAGAAAGTAAAATAGGTGAAGGCCCGGCGCGGCTCATCCAGCGGCTCGCCGATGACGATTTCCGCCAGGCTCTGCTGGCGCACCAGGACCGGCTGCAGGTGCTCGAGCATCAGCCCGAGAAACGCCAGGGCGCTCTCCAGCGCGGCGCCCAGGGTTGGCTGGGCCATGGAAGAACGGCACAGGAAGGCCAGGCTGCCGGTGCGCAGGCCGCGCGGGTCCATGCAGAAGAATTCATCGTGGCAACGGCGAGCGAGCAAGCGCCAGAGCTGCGCGTAGGCACTGGCCGGCACCCGTGCATCAGCTTCGTGCAGTTGCCCGGGATCGATCCCCACGCGGCCGAGCAAGGCCTGGCTGGGTGCACCCGGGGCATAACTCTGCAGCAGCGCTTCACGCACCAGTTGCATGGAGATGGTGTCTTTCTCCGTCATCAGCAGTATTTCGCCTTGCCTGTGTTATTTGATCGCCATCTTAGGAGCCTGCCGGGAAAAAACCAGCCCTGGCTCAGCGTACCGGAGCCAGCTTGAGAAAAGCCTGGATCAGGCGCAGTTCGCGGCGCCGCTGCAAGCAGCCGATCATGTGCTGGTTGACCAGCCCCGATCCGGCGATGGGCCGTGCCACCACCCGCGGGTCATGGCTGATTTCCGCCGAAGACACGATGCCGATGCCAAGCTGCGCAGCCACGGCTTCAGTCACTGCTTCACGGCTGTCGAGCTCCAGCAGGACCCGAGGCTGAACACCGGCCTCACTGCAGGCCTGATCGAACGTGCGGCGGGTGATCGAGCTGGGTTCGCGCAGCACCATGATCTGTGCGTCCAGTTCCCTCAACTGCAGCTCACCTGTACTGCCCGCCCAAACGTGTCCGGCCGGTAGCAAAGCGCAGATCCGTGAATCACCAAGGCTTTGCAGGTACAGGCCCTTGCGCGGTTCGACTTCGGTCAGGACCGCCACATCGGCATGCTCGCAGAGCAGCGCTGCCAGGGTTTCCTGGGCGTTGCCCAGGCGCAGGTTGACGGTGATGCCCGGGTAAGCCGCACGCAACTGCGCCAGCATCGGCATGACCCGGTGCGGGCCGTCGGCCGCCACTTCCAAGCGCCCGGTGAGCAACTGCCGGTTGGCCTCGAGCATCACCTGCGCTTCTTCGGCCAAACCGAACATGGCGCGGGTAATCGCCGCCAGGCGAATGCCCTCCTCGGTCAGCTCGACCCGCCGGGCGGTGCGACGCAGCAAGGTGATCTGGTAATGCTCCTCCAGGGCTTTGATATGCCCGGTCACCGCCGGCTGGCTGATGAACAGGCGGTTGGCGGCGCGGGTAAAACTGCCCTCACGGGCCACGGCATCGAAAGCGCGGAGCTGGAACAGGTTCATATCTATCGGCCTGACTTATGGCTGGCATAACAACAAACAATTTGATTGATGGCGCACGTAATTGCAACTTAGGCCCCATAGATTCAGCCCACCGCTTGTGAGGATTACCGGAATGAGTAACGCCCCTCTCCTGCTGACCCCCGGCCCCCTGACCACCTCAGCCCGTACCCGCCAAGCGATGATGGTCGACTGGGGCTCATGGGACCGCGACTTCAACCAGCTGACCGCCAGCCTCTGCGAGCGACTGCTGACCATCGTCAACGGTACCGACAGCCACCACTGCGTGCCCCTGCAAGGCAGCGGCACCTTTGCCGTGGAGGCCGCCATCGGCACCCTGGTACCTCGCGATGGCAAGGTCCTGGTGCTGATCAACGGCGCCTACGGCCAACGCCTGGCGAAGATCTGCAAGGTCCTGGGGCGTGCCTGCAGCATTTTCGAAACCGCCGAAGACCAGCCGACCACCGCCGCCGACGTCGATCGCCTGCTGGCCGCCGACAGCAGCATTACCCACGTGGCGCTGATTCACTGCGAAACCAGCACTGGCATTCTCAACCCACTGGCGCAGATCGCCCAGGTCATCGCCCGCCACGGCAAGCGTCTGATCATCGACGCCATGAGCTCGTTCGGCGCCTTGCCGATCGATGCCCGCCACGTGCCGTTCGATGCCTTGATCGCCGCGTCGGGCAAATGCCTGGAAGGTGTGCCCGGGATGGGCTTCGTGTTTGCCAACAAACAGTCGCTGGCCGCCGCCGAAGGCAACTCGCCATCGCTGGCCATGGACCTGCAGGACCAGCATGCCTACATGGCCAAGACCGGCCAATGGCGCTTCACCCCGCCCACCCACGTGGTAGCGGCGCTGCACGAGGCCTTGCTGCAATACACCGAAGAAGGCGGCCTGCCCGCCCGCCATCAGCGCTATGCCAGCAACTGCAAGACGCTGCTCGACGGCATGGCCGCGATCGGCTTGCGCAGCTTCCTGCCGGCTGAGATCCAGGCGCCGATCATCGTCACCTTCCATGCCCCGCAAGATCCGCGCTACCAGTTCAAGGACTTCTACGAGCGGGTCAAGGCCAAGGGCTTCATCCTCTACCCGGGCAAGCTGACCCAGGTCGAGACCTTCCGCGTCGGTTGCATCGGCTGTGTCGGCCCGGAGGGCATGCAGGCTGCGGTCAATGCCATCGCCCACGTCCTGCAGGAAATGGAAGTGCTGGACATCTGACACCACGAATTCCTTTTACCTGACCAGCGCAACCACCCGCTCAAGGAACCCAGAACATGAACTACAGCAATCCGACCCACCTGCAAGCCGCGATCCTCGACTGGGCCGGCACCGTGGTCGACTTTGGCTCCTTCGCCCCGACGCAGATCTTCGTCGAGGCCTTCGCCGAGTTCGACGTCGAAGTGTCCATTGAGGAAGCCCGTGGCCCGATGGGCATGGGCAAGTGGGACCACATCCGCACCTTGTGCGACCAGCCGCAAATCGCCGAGCGCTATCGCAAGGTGTTTGGCCGCACCCCGAGCGATGCCGACGTCACCGCCATTTATGAACGCTTCATGCCGCTGCAGATCGAGAAGATCGCCGTACACTCGGCGCTGATTCCCGGTGCCCTCGACACCTTGACCGGGCTGCGCCAGGACGGCCTGAAGATCGGCTCGTGCTCGGGCTACCCGAAAGTGGTGATGGACAAGGTGGTGGCGTTGGCGGCGCAGAACGGTTATGTGGCCGATCACGTGGTGGCCACCGACGAAACCCCGAACGGGCGCCCGTGGCCGGCCCAGGCCTTGGCCAACGTGATTGCCCTGGGGATCGATGACGTCGCCGCCTGTGTCAAGGTCGACGACACCGTGCCAGGCATCCTCGAAGGTCGTCGTGCCGGCATGTGGACGGTAGCGCTGGTGTGCTCGGGCAACGCCCTGGGCCTGACTTACGAAGGCTACCGCGCCCTGGCCTCGGACACGCTCGAACGCGAACGCAAGCGCATTCATGCCCTGTTCGAAAGCGCGCGCCCGCACTACCTGATCGACACCATCAACGAATTGCCGCAAGTGATTGCTGATATCAACAAGCGCCTGGCACGAGGCGAGATGCCGCAGGCGGTGTAAAACCACCCTCGCGGGGCAAGCCCGCTCCTACAGGTAGGAGCGGGCTTGCCCCGCAATTAGCTGCCTCACTTCTGATGCCGCTCGACCCACACGGCAAATTTGTCGATAAAGGCCTGCAAGAACGGCCGGGTCTTCTCCGACAGTTTGCCGTGCTCATCGAACAGCGTTGCCGCCCCTGCGATATACGCCTCCGGCTGCTGCATGCACGGCACATCGAGGAACACCAGCGACTGGCGCAGATGATGGTTGGCGCCGAAGCCGCCCACCGCGCCGGGCGACACACTGATCACCGCCCCCGGCTTGCCGTTCCAGGCGCTCTGACCATAGGGCCGCGAGCCCACATCGATGGCGTTCTTCAACACCCCCGGCACCGATCGGTTGTATTCCGGGGTGACGAACAGTACCGCATCACTGCTGCGAATCTGCTCGCGAAAGGTCTTGTAGGCCTGAGGCGGATTGGCGTCGATATCCTCGTTGTACAAGGCCAGTTCGCCGATTTCGACACTGTGCAGTTTGAGGTTGGACGGCGCGAGCTCCGCCAGCGCACGGGCGACCTTGCGGTTGAGGGACTCCTTGCGCAAGCTGCCGACGACGACGGCGACTGAATACACCTGGCTCATGGCAATTTCCTGACGTGAAGAAGAAAGGGAGTTGTAGGTATAGATGATCCCGCCCGGGTCTGAAGTTTTTTTCCGTTCGGGCAAAACTTACCAGGCAAAACAGTGGTCTATGCCTGACAGATCCTTATTTCTTCAGAGGTTGCACGGTAAATGACAGCAGTACTGGTCGGACAGTTTCATGCACGGGACGCAGAGGGCCGCATCTATCCCGTTCATGAGTTCCAGGAAGCCACCCTGCAGGCCGACGGTAGTGGCGCATCCCTGCCGATTACTACCTATAAACTGGCAATCGGCGACCGGGTCAATCATCTGGGTGAGGATCGCTTCGAGCTGGTGCAAAGTGGCGTGGAAATCATCCGCATTCCCTGACCGTGCTCACACCTTGATGCAATCGACGGTATAGATCCGTCCCTGCGCAGTCGTTTCGTGCTGCAACCCATGCACATCGGCGACAAAGCCGGGAAAACCGCTATCGAAGGCGGCGGCAAACGCCAGGTAATCGATGATCGAGCGGGTTGCCTCGGTAAACCGCTCCCCCGGCATGATCAACGGAATTCCTGGCGGATAGGGCACCAGCATGACTGCGGCGATGCGCCCGAGCAACTGCCCGATCGGCACCGCCTCGACCTCCCCGCGCACCATCCGGTCATAGGCATCGGCGGGTTTGATCACCACTTCCGGCAAGCGGGTAAACAGGCGCTTGAGCTGCTTGGCGATGGCATTGCTGCGGTAGCAGGCGTGCAGTTGGTCGCACAGGTCCCGCAGGCCCAGGCCCTGATAGCGCAGCGGATCGAGCTGAGCGATGCACGGCAGGCTTTCGACCAGGCTGGTATTGGCGTCGTAGTTGCGCTTGAACTCGAGCAACTCGGTCAGCAGCGTGCTCCATTTGCCCTTGGTGATGCCCATCGAGAACAGCACCAGAAAGGTATACAACCCGGTCTTCTCCACCACCAGGCCGCGCTCCCAGAGAAACTTGCTGACCACTGCCGCTGGAATGCCGTGCTCGCTCAAGGCTCCGCCGGCGCTGAGCCCCGGCATCACCAGGGTGACCTTGATCGGGTCGAGCAGCACGTAATCATCACTGACATCGCCAAAGCCATGCCAGTCGGCCTGAGGCTGCAACAGCCAGTCTTCGGTCGCCACCCGGCGTACGCCCTCCTCCAGCGGCGGCTGCCAGATGCTGAACCACCAGTCGTCCTTGTCCATATGCTCGCGCAGTTTGGCCATGGCCCGGCGAAAGCTCAGCGCCTCATCAAACATTTCCTGTAGCAGGGAGCGCCCGGCCGGACCTTCCATCATCGCCGAAGACACATCCAGCGAGGCAAGGATGCTGTACTGCGGCGAGGTGGAGATATGCATCATGAAGGCTTCGTTGAAGCGGTCGCGGTCCAACTGCCGGGCGCCACCGTCCTGCACATGAATCATCGACGCCTGGCTGAAGGCTGCCAACAGCTTATGGGTGGAGTGGGTGCTGAACACCAGCGGGCTGCCGGCACTGCGCGAAGTACCCATGGCGTAACGCCCGCGGAAGAATTCGTGGAACGCCGCGTAGGCGTACCAGGCCTCGTCAAAATGCAGTACCTCGACACTGTTGCCCAGTTCCTGCTTGATCAGTTCGGCGTTGTAGCACAGCCCGTCGTAGGTGGAGTTGGTCACCACCGCCAGCTTGACCTTGGCCGGCCGGCCCCGGGCCAGGGGGTTGGCCTGAATCTTGGCGTGGATCGACGCCGGGCTGAATTCACTCAGCGGGATTGGCCCGATGATGCCCAGCTCGTTGCGCTCCGGGCACAGGTACAAGGGGATGGCCCCGGTCATGATGATCGCGTGCACCACCGATTTGTGGCAGTTGCGGTCCACCAGCACCAGGTCATCACGGCCGACCATCGAGTGCCAGACGATCTTGTTGGCCGTCGAGGTACCGTTGATCACGAAGAAGGTATGGTCAGCGCCGAAGTTTTTTGCCGCGCGGGCTTCGGCGGCGGCCAGGGGGCCGGTGTGGTCGAGCAGCGAACCGAGCTCGGGCACCGACACCGACAAATCCGAACGCAGGGTATTTTCCCCGAAGAACTGATGGAACGCCTGGCCGACCGGACTTTTGCGGTAGGCCACGCCACCGCCATGACCGGGCGTATGCCATGAATAATTCGATTGCGCGGTGTGTTGCACCAGGGCCTTGAAGAACGGCGGCAGCAGTCCATCCAGGTAGCTGTGCGCCGCCCGTGCCACTTGCCGGGCGAGAAACGGCACGGTGTCTTCGAACAGGTAAAGAATGCCGCGCAGCTGGTTCAGCTCGCTCATCACATCGGCGGGGGCGTTTTCCAGCGTCACCTGCTCGCCGAGGGCGAAGATCGGCAAGTGCGGGGCACGCACCCGGGCCAGGCGAATCAGATCGACCATGTTCTGCAGCAAATGGGTGTTTTCGCCTGCGCCTTCGGCGGCAACCAGCATGCAGGCAAGGCCATGGTGGGTCGAGGCGACCAGGCGAGCTTCGGCGTAATCGATCGCCGGCAGGATGGTGAGACCGTCCTGGGCCAGCTCCTGGGCAATACCGCGGACACGCTCGCCGGCGACCGTATCGGCCTTGATGTCGCGATGCACGATCAGGACGGGAAACTTGAGGTCCTTGTACATGGGCGGGCGCTTCCTCCGAGTGACAGCTGCGTCAACTCAGGGTAGAAGGTCGCCAGCGCCTCTGCGCGGCAAATTGCCTCAGTTTGCGTCGGCCAGCTGCTGCCACAGTGCCGGGCCACCGGCGGACTTGGCAATCGCCTCCAGGCGTGCCATGTGCAGCTCGAGCTCTTGCTCGCTGGCGCGGATGATCCGCCCTGGCTGTCGGCTGGCGGGCAGGCGGCGGATCTCGCTGGCACGGTTGTCTTGCCCCTCCTCCTCGCCGTCGGCACCGTGCCCGGCCAGCGACAGGCTGGTCTGGCCGCCGGTCATGTTCAGGTAGACGTCGGCCAGCAGCTCCGAGTCGAGCAGCGCGCCGTGCAGCTCACGGCCAGAGTTGTCGACGCCGTAGCGCTTGCACAGGGCGTCAAGGTTGTTGCGCTGGCCCGGATGCCGGGATCGAGCCAGCATCAGGGTGTCGAGAATGGTGCAGTGCTGGGTGATATCGGCGCGGTCGCGCTGACCGAGCAAGGCGAACTCGTTGTTGATGAAGCCAACGTCGAACGCCGCGTTGTGGATGATCAGCTGGGCGCCCTGGATGAACTCGAAGAATTCATCGGCGACCTCGCCGAAACGCGGCTTGTCGAGCAGGAAGGAATCGGTGATGCCGTGGACGCCGATGGCGCCTTCATCGCTCTCGCGGTCCGGTTGCAGGTAGACGTGGAAGTGCCGCCCGGTCAAGCGTCGGCCCATCAACTCGACACCACCGATCTCGATGATTCGGTGGCCGTCGGTGACCGGCATGCCGGTGGTTTCGGTGTCGAGGACGACCGACCTGTTGTTCTGAATCTCCACGCCGGGGGTCTCCTGCCGCGTACAGTCTGGTGAAAAGCCGGCCATTCTACCTCAGCTCAAGGATGAGTGGCGGCCGCTGTGCTCAACGCAGACCACGGACCTCGTCAACGCCACGGTTGGCCAACTGGTCGGCGCGCTCGTTGCCATGATGGCCGACGTGCCCGCGCACCCACTTCCAGGTGACCTTGTGCCGGCCCACCTGCTCATCGAGCAATTGCCAGAGGTCGGCGTTCTTCACCGGCTCTTTGGAGGCGGTCTTCCAGCCACGCTTCTTCCAGTTGACCATCCACTCGGTGATGCCTTTCATCACATACTGGGAGTCGGTCACCAGCAGCACTTCGCATTCACGCTTGAGCGCTTCCAGGCCCTTGATCGCGGCCATCAATTCCATGCGGTTGTTGGTGGTGTCGCGCTCGCCGCCCCACAGTTCCTTCTCGACGCCCTTGCAGACCATCAGCACACCCCAGCCACCCGGACCAGGGTTACCCTTGCAGGCGCCATCGGTAAAGATCTCGACGCTATCGCTCATTTACAGCCTTTTCATCAATGATTTGACCCCGTGCCCTTGGGGCCCGGAACTCAGGGTTCGGAATGGCGCCGGTTGACCTTGGCCATCGGCAGCGGCAGCAGCTTGCCCATCGGTTCGCGGCGTTCCAGACGCAGGGGCCGCAAACCCACCACCATCTTGCGCGCCACCAGCAGGTAAACGCCGCCACCGGCACTCTGCCAGCCACCGGCGACCCGCTCCCAACCGGCCAGGCGCTGTTGCCAGGCGGGGGATGCGAGCGGCGGACGATAGCACCCGAAGCGGCGTTTCTCCAGCGCGAAGCCCAGCAGGTTGAGCCAGTCGCCGACCCTTGAGGGGGAAATGCAGCGCGCCTTGCGCAGGGCATCATGGGCAAACACCCGACGCACGCCCCAACTGCTCCAGGGGTTGATACCGACGATCAGCAGATGGCCGCCCGGGCGCACACTGCTGGCGGCCTCGCGCAAGAGGCCATGGGGCGACAGGCTGAAGTCCAGGCCGTGCTGCAGCACCACAACGTCGGCGGCGTGCTCGCTCAGTGGCCAGGCCTGTTCTTCGCAGACGATCTCGACCCCCGGCAGCGGCGCACCCAAGCGCACGTTGCGCTGCACCTGCGGGGCTTTGGGCGGCGCTTCGGCGCAGGGGCCGTAGTGCACCAGGTAACCGCCGAAGTAACGCCCCAGCTCCTCTTCGAGCAGGCGTTGTTCCTCCTTGAGCATGAGTTGCCCGAGGGGGCCGGCGAACCAGTCGCGGGCCAGGCTGATCAGCTCCAGCCACTGCGGATCGGCCTGGGCGAAGGCTTGATCGGTCATTGCAGTCTCCCTTGAAGGTTCTCGACAGCGCGCATAGCTACTAAGATGCACCCATGTCCACCGTTTGGCGAATCGCACCATGATACAGATCGATGCCCTGCCCGCTTTCAACGATAACTACATCTGGTTGTTACAAGATTCTGCCAGCCAGCGTTGCGCGGTGGTCGATCCGGGCGATGCAGCACCGGTACTGGCCTGGCTTGAACGCCATCCCGGCTGGCAACTGAGCGATATCCTCATCACCCACCACCATCACGACCATGTCGGTGGCGTCGAGCAGCTCAAGGCGCGGACCGGCGCGACCGTCTACGGCCCCGCCCAGGAGCGCATCCCCGGTCGTGACCAGGCCCTGGACGACAACGCCAGCGTGCGCGTTCTGGGCTTGGATTTCCAGATCATCGCCGTCCCTGGACACACCCTGGGGCACATTGCCTATTATTGCCAGCAAACGGCCACACCCGTGCTGTTCTGTGGCGACACCTTGTTCGCCGCTGGATGCGGGCGTCTGTTCGAAGGCACCCCGGAGCAAATGCACCATTCCCTGCAGCGCCTGGCCGCCCTGCCCGCCGAAACCCTGGTGTATTGCACCCACGAATATACCTTGAGCAACCTGCGCTTCGCCCAGGCCGTCGAGCCTGAAAACCCGCACATTGCCCAACGCTTCGCCGACGTTACCGAGCTAAGGTCACAAGATCGCATCACGTTGCCTTCAACCCTGGCCCTGGAAAAGCTCACCAACCCCTTTCTGCGGACCTCCGTAACATCCGTTAAAGAAAAACTAGACGAACGGAATGGCCCGATAAACCCCACGCCAAGTGCTGTTTTTGCTGGGTTGCGCGCTTGGAAAGATCGGTTCTAAACAGCCGCTGTTGGTGACGGAAAGTTCTGAAAGGTTGACCGTTGAGGGGCCGCTTTCTAGAATCCCCCGACATTTTTGCCCGGAACTTTGTCCCAGCCAATGTCGTCCACTAGCCGCAGAACCTTCAATTCCGTCGCCCTGACGCGCCTGGCCCAAGCCAGTGCGCTGGCCCTGGCCGCCACCCTTGTGGGCTGCCAGAGCACCCGTCAAGTCGACGAATCCGACAGCGTTCGCGCGCACAACTACCAGGCTCGGGCCAAGCAGAAACCGCTGATCGTACCGGTCAAACCGGTGGAGCAAGCGCCTCAGGACGTCTGGGAACGCATGCGCCAGGGCTTCGTGCTGCAGGACGGCGTTGCAGTCAACCCACGCATCGAACAGCAACGCCTGTGGTTTGCCAGCAACCCCTCGTTCCTGGAAAACGCCGGCGACCGCGGCAGCCTGTACATCCATTACATCGTCGAACGCCTCGAAGAGCGCAACATGCCGCTGGAGCTGGCCCTGCTGCCAGCGATCGAAAGCGCCTACAACCCAATGGCCTATTCACGGGCCCATGCGGTAGGCCTGTGGCAATTCATCCCCTCCACCGGTCGTTACTTCAACCTGCGCCAGACCCGCTTCTACGATGGCCGTCGCGACATCACTGCCTCGACCAACGCCGCGCTGGACTACCTGACCCGCCTGCACGACATGTTCAACGGCGACTGGCTGCTGGCCCTGGCGGCCTACAACGCCGGTGAAGGCACGGTCAGCCGCGCCATCGAGCGCAACGAGAAGCTGGGCCTGCCAACTGACTACTGGAACCTGCCACTGCCGCAGGAAACCCGCGACTACGTGCCCAAGCTGCTGGCCCTGTCGCAGGTGGTGATGACACCGCAGGCCTATGGCGTCAACCTTAACCCGATTGCCAACGAACCCTACTTCGAAGCGATCGCGATCAAGGACCGCCTCGATCTGTCGCGGGTCGCCGCCCTGGCCGAAATCGACGAAGACGAGCTGTTCCAGCTCAACCCGGCATTCAAGAAGCGCATGACTGTCGACGGCCCGCAGCAGTTGCTGGTGCCGACCGCCAAGGCACAGCTGCTGACCGCCTCGCTGTCGAACATGAAGCCTGAAGAGCTGCTGACCCTGCAGCCGAAAAAAGCCGTGTTCGAAGCTGCCATGGCCGAAGCCGCGCCGCGCACCAGCACGACCCGCAACAGCCGCTACCGGGTCAAGCGTGGCGACAACCTGGCCAGCATCGCCAAGGCCAACAAGGTCAGCGTCAAAGACCTGCAGCGCTGGAACAAGCTCTCCGGCCAACGCCTGAAGACCGGCCAGACCCTGGTGATGCAGAGCACCCAGCCGGCTGGCGCGAAGAACCAGAAAAAATCCACCCAGTACAAGGTGCGCAAAGGCGACTCGCTGTACCTGGTGGCCAAGCGCTTCAACGTCGAGATGCAGCACCTCAAGCGCTGGAATCCACGCAGCGGCCACGCCCTCAAGCCGGGCCAGACCCTGACCGTCTACCTCAATCATTGAGGTCCGCGCTCCGGTCGCTGACCGGAGCGCCCTGCAGCGCCCCATGCGGCACTCTTTTTCCAGTCGATACAAGCTGTTACTGTAGCCGGAATAAAGCCCAAGCCGCCTGGATCGGATCTCGACTTGATACGTCCCCTCCTGTTGCTGTCACTCAGCCTGGCCTTGAGCTTTCCCGCGGGCGCAACAATCAGCGAAAGCCACGGTTACGCCCAGTTCGGCACGCTCAAGTATCCAGCCAAATTCACCCACTTCGACTGGGTCAATCCGCAAGCGCCCAAGGGCGGTACCTTGCGGGCCATGGCATTTGGCACCTTCGACACCCTCAACCCCTATACCTTCAAGGGCTCAAGCCCGGTCACCACGCCGAACTTCTTGCAGTACGGGGTGAGCGAGCTGAACGAAACCCTGATGGTCGGCACCGGCCAATACGACCCGTCCGGTGATGAGCCCACGTCCAGCTATGGCCTGATCGCAGGCTCCGTCGAGTACAGCGAAGACCGCAGCTGGGTGGTGTTCAACCTGCGTCCCGAGGCGCGCTTTCACGACGGCAAGCCGATAACCGCCAGCGACGTGGCGTTCTCCTATCGCACCCTGCTCAAGGAAGGTCACCCGATCTACCGGACCAACCTGCAGGAAGTAAAGCGCGTCGACATTCTCAACCCGCGACGCATCCGCTTCGTCTTCAAGCGCGCCGGCAACCCGCTGCTGATCCTGCGCCTGGGCGAGATGCCGGTGCTGCCGGCGCACTACTGGAAGGGCCGTGACTTCAAGGCCACCACCTTCGAGCCGCCGCTAGGCAGCGGCCCGTACCGCATCACCCAGGTCCAGCCTGGGCGGCGCCTGGTATTCGAGCGGGTGAGGGATTACTGGGGCAAGGACCTGGCGGTCAACCGCGGCAAGTACAACGTCGACCGCGTCGAATTCGAGTTCTACCGTGACAGCGCAGTGGCCTTCGAAGCCTTCAAGGCCGGCGAGTTCGACATCTACATCGAGCACCAGGCGAAGAACTGGGCCAACGGCTACAACTTCCCGGCGGTGCGCCGCGGCGACGTGATCAAGGCGCAGATCCCGCACAAGATCCCGACCCAGACCCAAGGCCTGTTCATGAACAGCCGCCGCGCGACCTTCAGCG
Source organism: Pseudomonas sp. SBB6 (assembly GCF_024213215.1). Lineage (NCBI taxonomy): Bacteria > Pseudomonadati > Pseudomonadota > Gammaproteobacteria > Pseudomonadales > Pseudomonadaceae > Pseudomonas > Pseudomonas sp. SBB6. Next base: position 49,544 of record NZ_JANAVH010000006.1, read on the forward strand.
ATGCGCGGGTGCGCCAGGCGCTGGGGTTGATGCTCGACTTCGAATGGACCAACCGCACCCTGTTCAGCAGTGCCTACCAACGTGCCAGCAGCTATTACCCCAACAGCGAGTTCGCCGCCAGCGGCCTGCCGGTGGGCAAGGAATGGCTACTGCTGGCGCCCTACCGCAAGCAATTGCCGGCGGCGCTGTTCACCGAGCCGTACAAGGTCAGCCACACTGACGGCCGTGGTATCAACCGCCAGACCCTGCGCCAGGCCCTTGACCTGCTCGGCCAGGCCGGCTGGAAGCTCAACGGCCAGCGCCTGCTCAACAGCGCCGGGCAACCCTTGAAGCTGGAGCTGCTGCTGGTCAATCCGAACCTTGAGCGGATCCTGCAACCTTATGTCGAAAATCTTGCCAGCATTGGCGTCGAAGCACGCTTGCGCACGGTAGACCGGGCCCAGTACAAACAACGCCTGGACCAATTCGATTTCGACATGATCCTGATGACCCTGAACCAGACCCTGAGCCCGGGCCTTGAACAATGGCTGTACTTTCATTCAAGCCAGGCCTCGACCAAGGGCAGCAAGAACTATGCTGGCGTGAAAGACCCGGTGGTCGATCACCTGCTCGACACCCTGCTGGCCGCCCAGAGCCGTGAGGACCAGGTGACTGCGGCACGCGCCCTGGACCGGGTACTGCTGTGGCAGTACTACATGATTCCCAACTGGTATCTCGACAACCACCGCCTGGCCTACCGCAATCGCTTTGCCTTTGTGGCCACGCCGCCCTACACCCTGGGGCTCAACAGCTGGTGGATCAAGCCTTCGGAGAAAGCCCAATGATGCCAATGTCCCGCCTGCGCCTGAAGGCCTGCGCACTGCTGCTGGCCTGCCTCGGCAGCCAGGCACTGGCTGCACCGCAACACGCCCTGACCCTCTACGATGAAGCGCCGAAGTACCCGGCAAATTTCAAGCACTTCGACTACGTCAACCCCGACGCGCCCAAGGGCGGCACCTTCCGCCAGGCCGGCTTCGGCGGCTTTGACAGCCTCAACCCGTTCATCAACAAGGGTGTAGCGGCCGACGACATCGGCCTGATCTACGACACCCTGATGACCCAGAGCCTGGATGAACCTTTCACCGAGTACGGCCTGGTCGCCGGCAAGATCGAGAAAGCCCCGGACAACAGCTGGGTGCGCTTCTACCTGCGCCCCGAAGCGCGTTTTCATGACGGCCAGCCGATCCAGGCCGACGACGTGGTGTTCACCTTCAACACCCTGATCAAGCATGGCGCACCGCTGTACCGCGGCTACTACGCCGATGTCGCCGAGGTGATCGCCGAAGACCCGCAGCGGGTGCTGTTCAAGTTCAAGCACAGCAACAATCGAGAACTGCCACTGATCCTCGGCCAGCTGCCGGTATTGCCCAAGCACTGGTGGGAAAACCGCGAATTCACCAAGGGCAACCTGGAAATCCCCCTGGGCAGCGGCCCGTACAAGGTCGCCGAGGTCAAGCCGGGGCGCTCGGTCCGCTATGAGCGGGTCAAGGACTACTGGGGCAAGGACCTGGCGGTCAACCGCGGCTTCTACAACTTCGACGAGATGACCATCGACTACTACCGCGACAGTGCGGTCACCCTCGAAGCACTCAAGGCCGGCCAGTTCGACTACCGCCTGGAAACCGCAGCCAAGAGCTGGGCCACTGCCTATGACGTGCCGGCAGTGCGGCACAAGCGCCTGATCCTCGAAGAGCTGCCCAACGGCAACCCGACCGGCATGCAGGGCTTTGTCTACAACATCCGCCGCCCGCTGTTCCAGGATATCCGGGTGCGTGAAGCACTGAGCCTGCTGCTGGACTTCGAATGGACCAACAAGCAGCTGTTCAACGGCGCCTACACCCGCACTGGCAGCTACTTCGAGAACTCCGACATGGCCGCCCGCGGCCTGCCCGACGCCGCTGAACTGAAGATTCTCGAACCGCTGCGCGGCAAGATTCCCGATCAGGTGTTCACCCAGGCCTTCGCCAACCCGGTCACCGATGGCAGCGGCATGATCCGCGAACAACAGCGCAAGGCCTACAAGCTGCTGCAGGAAGCCGGCTGGCGCATTGTCGACGACAAGATGGTCGACGCCCAGGGCAAGCCGGTATCCATCGAATTCCTCCTGGCACAGACCGAGTTCGAGCGCATCCTGCTGCCGTTCAAGCGCAACCTGGCGGACCTGGGTATCGACCTGGTGATTCGCCGGGTTGACGTCTCGCAATACATCAACCGCCTGCGCTCGCGGGATTTCGACATGATCGTCGGTGGCTACCCGCAGTCCAACTCCCCGGGTAACGAGCAACGCGAGTTCTGGCAAAGCGCCGCCGCCGACAATCCCGGCAGCCGCAACTTCATCGGCCTGAAGGACCCGGTCATCGACACCCTGGTGGAGCAGCTGATCAACGCCGATTCGCGACAAAGCCTGATCGAGCACTCGCGCGCCCTGGACCGGGTGCTGCAATGGGGCTACTACGTGATCCCCAACTGGCACATCAAGACCTGGCGCGTGGCCTACTGGAACCACATCGGCCACCCCAAGGTTTCACCCAAGTACGACATCGGTATCAACACCTGGTGGATCAAGCCCGATGTCGAGCCGGTGGTGCCGCTGAACCCGGCGCCCGAAGCGCAAGCGGCCGAAGGGGCGAAATAGCATGCTGGCCTATATCTTTCGCCGTTTGCTGCTGATCATCCCAACCCTGCTGGGCATCCTGATCATCAACTTCATCATCATCCAGGCCGCCCCGGGCGGCCCGGTGGAGCAGATGATCGCCAAGCTCGAAGGCTTCGAGGGCGCCACCAGCCGCATCGCCGGTGGCGGCGCCGAAGTCTCGGTGGCCGGCTCCAACTACCGCGGTGCCCAGGGCCTGGACCCGGCCTTGATCAAGGAAATCGAGCAGATGTACGGCTTCGACAAGCCGGCGCCGGAACGCTTGTGGATCATGATCAAGAACTACGCCCGGCTGGATTTTGGCGACAGTTTCTTCCGTGACGCCAAGGTCATCGACCTGATCATCGAGAAAATGCCGGTATCGATCTCCCTGGGGCTATGGAGCACGCTGATCATGTACCTGGTGTCGATCCCCCTGGGGATCGCCAAGGCCACCCGTCACGGCAGCCACTTCGATGTCTGGACCAGCTCGGCGATCATCATCGGCTACGCCATCCCGGCGTTTCTGTTCGCCATCCTGCTGATCGTGCTGTTCGCCGGTGGCAGCTACCTGGACTGGTTCCCGTTGCGCGGCCTGACGTCGAACAACTTCGACGAGCTGAGCACCGCCGGCAAGCTGCTCGACTACTTCTGGCACCTGGCGCTGCCGGTCACTGCGCTGGTGATCGGCAACTTCGCAACCATGACCCTGCTGACCAAAAACAGCTTCCTCGACGAGATCAACAAGCAGTACGTGGTCACCGCCAAGGCCAAGGGCCTGAGCCCCAACCGCGTGCTCTACGGTCATGTGTTCCGCAATGCCATGCTGCTGGTGATCGCCGGTTTTCCCTCGGCGTTCATCGGTATCTTCTTCACCGGCTCCTTGCTGATCGAAGTGATCTTCTCCCTCGATGGCCTGGGCCTGATGAGTTTCGAGGCGGCGATCAATCGCGACTACCCGGTGGTCTTCGGCACCCTGTTCATCTTCACCCTGCTCGGGCTGGTGGTGAAGCTGATCGGCGACCTGACCTACACCCTGGTCGACCCACGCATCGACTTCGACAGCCGGGAGCACTGAGATGAACCTGTCACCTCTGAATCGCCGGCGCTTCGAGCGCTTCAAGGCCAACCGCCGTGGCTGGTGGTCGCTGTGGCTGTTCCTGATCCTGTTCGGCCTGAGCCTGGGCGCCGAGCTGATCGCCAACGACAAGCCCCTGGCGGTGCGTTACGACGGCCAATGGTACTTCCCGGCGCTCAAGCGCTACCCGGAAACCGCCTTTGGCGGCGAATTCCCGCTGGAGGCCAACTACAAGAGTCCGTACATCCGCGAGTTGCTGGCGGCCAAGGACAGCTTGGTGCTGTGGGCGCCGATCCCGTTCAGCTACCAGAGCATCAACTACGACCTCAAGGTCCCCGCCCCTGCCCCGCCGTCGACGCAGAACTGGCTGGGCACCGACGACCAGGGCCGCGACGTGCTGGCGCGGGTCATCTATGGTTTCCGTATCTCGGTGCTGTTTGCCCTGACCCTGACCATCCTCAGCTCGATCATCGGCGTGATTGCCGGCGCCCTGCAGGGCTTTTACGGCGGCTGGGTGGACCTGGCCGGGCAGCGCTTCCTGGAAATCTGGTCGGGGCTGCCGGTGCTGTACCTGCTGATCATCCTCGCCAGCTTCGTGCAACCGAACTTCTGGTGGCTGCTGGGGATCATGCTGCTGTTCTCGTGGATGAGCCTGGTGGATGTGGTGCGCGCCGAGTTCCTGCGCGGGCGCAACCTGGAGTACGTGCGTGCGGCGCGGGCGCTGGGCATGCAGAACGGCGCGATCATGTACCGGCACATCCTGCCCAATGCGATGATCTCGACCATGACCTTCATGCCGTTCATTCTCACCGGCGCGATCGGCACCCTGACCGCCCTGGACTTCCTCGGCTTCGGCCTGCCGCCGGGGGCGCCGTCGCTGGGTGAACTGGTGGCCCAGGGCAAGTCCAACCTGCAAGCGCCCTGGCTGGGCATGAGCGCGTTTGCCGTGCTGGCGCTGATGCTCAGCCTGCTGGTGTTCATCGGCGAATCCGCCCGCGATGCCTTCGACCCGAGGAAATGAGATGAGCAAGCAAACCTTGATCGAAGTCCGCGACCTGGCCGTCGAGTTCGTCACCGGCGATCAGTGCCAGCGAGTGGTCGAAGGGGTCAGTTTCGACATCCGCCGCGGCGAAACCCTGGCCCTGGTCGGCGAAAGCGGGTCGGGCAAATCGGTGACGGCGCATTCGATCCTGCGCCTGCTGCCCTACCCGCTGGCCCGCCACCCTAGCGGCAGCATCCTGTTCGAAGGTAACGACCTGCTGACCCTCGACGAGAAAAAGATGCGGCGCATCCGCGGCAACCGTGTCGCGATGATCTTCCAGGAGCCGATGACCTCGCTCAACCCGCTGCACAACATCGAAAAGCAGATCAACGAGATCCTCCTGCTGCACAAGGGCCTGCGCGGCAAGGCGGCCACTGAGCGCACCCTGGAGCTGCTGGCGATGGTCGGCATACCCGAGCCCTACAAACGCCTCAAAGCGCTGCCACACGAGCTCTCAGGCGGTCAGAGGCAGCGTGTGATGATCGCCATGGCCCTGGCCAACGAGCCGGACCTGCTGATCGCCGACGAGCCGACCACCGCGCTGGACGTCACCGTGCAGCTGAAAATCCTCGAACTGCTCAAATCGTTGCAGGCGCGCCTGGGCATGGCCCTGCTGCTGATCAGTCACGACCTCAACCTGGTCAAGCGCATCGCCCATCGGGTCTGCGTGATGCAAAAGGGCCAGATCGTCGAGCAGGCCGATTGCGAAGAACTGTTCCGCAACCCCAAACACCCCTACACGCAGATGCTTCTCGGTGCCGAACCCAGCGGCGGCCCGGCCGGTAACCCGCCTGGCGCACCGATGCTGCAGGTCGAGGACCTACGCGTGTGGTTCCCAATCAAGAAGGGCCTGCTGCGGCGTACCGTCGATTACGTCAAGGCCGTGGACGGCATCAACTTCAGCCTGCCCCAGGGCCAGACCCTGGGCATCGTCGGCGAAAGTGGTTCGGGCAAGTCGACCCTGGGCCTGGCGATCCTGCGCCTGCTTGGCAGCCAGGGCAGCATCCGCTTTCAGGGCACGGCCCTGGAGAACCTGACCCAGCAGCAGGTGCGGCCATTGCGCCGGCAGATGCAGGTGGTCTTCCAGGACCCGTTCGGCAGCCTCAGCCCGCGCATGTGCGTCAGCGATATTGTCGGCGAAGGCCTGCGCATCCACCGCATGGGCAGCGCCGCCGAACAGGAGCAGGCAATCATTGCCGCCTTGCATGAGGTGGGGCTCGACCCGCAGGCGCGGCATCGTTATCCGCACGAGTTCTCCGGCGGTCAGCGCCAGCGCATAGCCATCGCCCGGGCGCTGGTGCTCAAGCCGGCCCTGATCCTGCTTGACGAGCCAACCTCGGCACTGGACCGTACCGTGCAGCGCCAGGTGGTGGAGCTGCTGCGCTCATTGCAGAGCAAGTACAACCTCACCTACCTGTTCATCAGCCACGACCTGGCGGTGGTCAAAGCGCTCAGCCATCAGTTGATGGTGGTCAAGCAGGGCCAGGTGGTAGAGCAAGGGGTGGCGGCGGATATCTTTGCCGATCCGCAGCATGCGTATACGCGGCAGTTGCTGGAGGCGGCGTTTCTGGCGCCAGCTGCCGTTCAGTAGCCTCTTCGCGGGGCAAGCCCGCTCCCATAAACCGGCGAGAGCAGGCTTGCCCCGCGATAAAAACAGAAAAGGCCGCATAAGCGGCCTTTTCTGTTTCAAGCATCAAGCACTCAGTAGCGAGTGATATCCGCCTTGGCTTCCAGCTGCTTGCGGTACGCCGCGAAGTCCTGCTGGCCAGCACGCGAAGCGAGGAAGCGGCGGTAGGTCGCTTTCTCTTCTTCAGTGGCCGCAGCGCCTTCGTTGACGCCGTTCAGGCGCAGCACCACCAGGCTACCGTCAGCCAGGGTAACGCTGGTGTACACCGGCTTGTCCTTGGCTTCTGGCTTGCTCATGCGGAACAACGCCTGCAGCTCGACCGGGTCGATACCTTCCTGGCTGCGCGAAACCGCTTCCTGAACCTTCCAGGCCTGACCGTCCTGGCTGGCCGCCGGGGCAGTCTTGCCATCACGCAGACCGGCGATCAGGGCATCGGCCTTGGTCTTCAGTGCGGCAGTCGCCTGCTCTTTGGCCAGGTGCTTGCGGATGCTCTCGGAGACGACTTCAAGGCCCAGTTGCACAGGCTTGCGGTGTTCATTGACGCGCAGCACAACGATGGTTTCCGGATCCAGCTCGATGGCCGTGCTGTTGGCAGCCGCTTCCAGCACTTCAGTGCTGAACGCAGCCTGGATCACGGCGCGGTTGGCAGTGATGCCTTCGCCGCCTTCACGACCGAACGCCGGCGAGGTCTGCACCTTCAGGCCCAGCTCCTGAGCCGGTTGGGCCAGGTCGGAGGCTTCGAACGCGGAGTCTTCCAGTTGCTTGGTCACTTCGACAAAGCGCTGTTCGACCTGTTGAGCCTTGAGCTCGCGGGTCAGCTTGTCTTTCAGGCTGTCGAAGCTTGGCACTTCCGGCGCCTGGACATCGAGCAGCTTGATCAGGTGGAAACCGTACTCGGTACGCACCGGCCCCGAAACCTGGTCCTTGTTCAGCGCGTACAGCGCCTCTTCGAAGGCCGGATCATAGACGCCCTGCCCGGCATAGCCGAGGTCACCGCCGTTGTTGGCCGAGCCCGGGTCCTGGGAGAACTCCTTGGCCAGGGTGGCAAAGTCTTCGCCCTTGGCCAGACGCGCCTGGATCTCTTCGATCTTGGCCTTGGCCTGCCCCTCGTTCACCTTGTCGTTGATTTCGACAAGGATATGCGCGGCATGACGCTGCTCGGCGAGGTTGGCGATTTCTTTCTCGTACAGCGCCTTGAGCTCGTCCTGGTTGACTTCAACCTGGTCGAAGAACGCGGACTTCTTCAGCTCGATGTAGTCGATGACGACCTGATCGGGGCTCATGAATTCCTTGGCGTGCTGGTCGTAGTGCGCCTTGATCTGCTCGTCGGTGACCTTGACCGCGGCCGGATCGGCCTTGAAGGTCAGCGAAGCGAAATCACGGGTCTGTTTTTCCAGACGGGCGAAAGCGTTGACCTGGTCGTCGGTGACAAAACCGCTGCCGGCAAGGCCGGTGCGCAGTTGGCCGATGAGCATTTCCTGGGCCAGCATTTCGCGAAATTGCAGACGGCCGTAGCCCATCTGGCGAATGACCTGGTCGAAGCGCTCGGCGCTGAACTTGCCATCTTCCTGGAATTCAGGCGTTTGCAGGATCAATTGGTCGAGGGCTGCCTCGGAGAAAGCGAACTTGGCGTCTTCGGCGCCCTGGAGCAGCAACTTGCGATCGATCAGCCCCTTGAGCGCGGCTTCACGCAGCATTTGCTCGTTGAGCATGGCCGGATCGAAATCCTTGCCCAGCTGTTGCATCAGCTGCCGACGTTGCATGTCGACGGCCTGGCTCAGCTCGTTCTGGCTGATCGTGTCGCCATTGACCTTGGCAGCGTCCTGGCTGTTGGTGGTGGCCTGGAAGATGGCATCGAAGCCGGTCAGTGCCATCAAGGCTACGATGACACCGATGATGGTCTTGGCAATCCAACCTTGTGAATTGTCCCTGATATTCTGCAGCATGCGTCCCCCAGAAACGGTTGTACTGAATGAACCAACCGTGGAGCGTGGGTAGAGTCCTGATAGAAGAAAGGCGCATCCGAGGATGCGCCTTCTCGTAACTGGCCGAGCGCCGGGAACCTGGTATCAGGCCTCCCGACGCTCGGCAGCCGGGCCAGGCGTGAACCGGGCTCGGTTAGGCGTGTGCCTGAAGGAAGCGACTTAGTTGACGGCTTCTTTCAGAGCCTTGCCAGCCTTGAAGCCAGGCTTCTTGGCGGCAGGGATTTCCAGGGTCTTGCCGGTTTGCGGGTTGCGGCCGGTGCGCGCTGGACGGTCGGTGACGGAGAAGGTACCGAAACCTACCAGTACCACGGAGTCACCTGCCTTCAGGGCGCCGGTGACGGATTCGATTACTGCGTCCAGCGCTTTGCCAGCGCTAGCTTTCGAAATATCAGCAGATGCGGCGATAGCGTCAATCAGTTCCGACTTGTTCACTCTAAGTCCCCTTATATCTCTATTGAGTTTGTTTCTAAGTATGTAATGAAAAGCTAAACGAGCGCTGGGTGGCCTGTTGACACTTAAGTGCCGCTTTATAACAAGGGCCTGAAAATACTGTCAAGAAAGCCCCCCAGCCAAATACGTACTAATGCGTGCTGATTCTTTCCTTGGAATCGCTGTCGCGCTTTTCATCCTTGGCGACAATCTCCGGAGCCACATCGGGCAAGGGCTCCGGGGCGTATTGCAGCGCAATTTGGAGGACTTCGTCAATCCATTTGACCGGTTTAATCTGCAGATCCTGCTTAATATTCTCAGGAATTTCCTTCAAATCGCGCACATTCTCTTCCGGAATGATCACCGTCTTGATTCCACCACGGTGAGCGGCCAGCAGTTTTTCCTTCAAACCGCCAATCGCCAGCACCTGACCACGCAGGGTGATCTCGCCGGTCATGGCCACATCGGCACGCACCGGAATCTGGGTCAGGGCCGAAACCAGGGCGGTGCACATGCCGATACCGGCGCTTGGACCGTCCTTGGGCGTAGCACCTTCGGGCATGTGGATATGGGTGTCGCGCTTCTCGTGGAAGTCGGCAGGAATACCCAGGCTCCGCGCCCGGCTGCGCACCACGGTTTGCGCGGCGGTGATCGATTCGACCATGACATCACCGAGCGAACCGGTCTTGATCAGTTGACCCTTGCCCGGGATAACTGCCGCTTCGATGGTCAGCAATTCGCCGCCCACCTGGGTCCAGGCCAGGCCTGTGACCTGACCGACCTGATCCTGCTGCTCGGCCAGACCGTAGCGGTACTTGCGCACGCCAAGGTAGTGCTCGAGCTGCTCGCCCGTGACCTTCACCGCCACCTGCTTGAGGCCGGCGTGCTCTTTAACCACCTTGCGGCAGATTTTCGCGATCTGGCGCTCCAGACCCCGCACACCGGCTTCGCGGGTGTAATAGCGAATGATGTCGCGAATGGCCGTGACATCGACCTCCAGCTCGCCCTTCTTCAGGCCGTTGGCCTTGATCTGCTTGGGCGACAGGTACTTGACCGCGATGTTGATCTTCTCGTCTTCGGTGTAACCCGGCAGACGGATGACTTCCATCCGGTCCAGCAGGGCTGGCGGGATGTTCATCGAGTTGGAGGTACAGAGGAACATCACGTCCGAGAGGTCGTAGTCGACTTCCAGGTAGTGATCGTTGAAGTTGTGGTTCTGCTCGGGGTCGAGCACTTCCAGCAGCGCCGAGGCCGGGTCGCCACGCATGTCGCTGCCCATCTTGTCGATTTCGTCGAGCAAGAACAGCGGGTTGCGTACGCCAACCTTGGTCATTTTCTGAATCAAACGACCCGGCATCGAACCGATGTAGGTACGACGGTGACCGCGAATCTCGGCTTCATCACGCACGCCACCCAGGGCCATGCGCACGAACTTGCGGTTGGTGGCGCTGGCGATCGACTCGGCCAGGGAGGTTTTACCCACACCCGGCGGGCCCACCAGGCACAACACCGGGCCACGGATTTTTTTCACCCGCTTCTGCACGGCGAGGTATTCAAGGATGCGCTCCTTGACCTCTTCCAGGCCGTAATGGTCGGCGTCGAGGATTTCCTCGGCCTTGGCCAGGTCCAGGCGCACCTTGCTCTGGGCCTTCCACGGCACCTGCACCAGCCAGTCGAGGTAGGAACGCACGACAGTGGCCTCAGCCGACATCGGTGACATCTGCTTGAGCTTGTTCAGCTCGGCCTGGGCCTTGGCATAGGCATCCTTGGGCAGGCCGGCGGCGTCGAGGCGCTTTTTCAGCTCTTCGACTTCGTTGTGACCTTCTTCGCTGTCGCCAAGCTCTTTCTGAATGGCCTTCATCTGCTCATTCAGGTAGTACTCGCGCTGGCTGCGCTCCATCTGCTTCTTGACCCGGCCACGGATGCGCTTCTCGACCTGCAGCAGGTCGATTTCGGCATCCAGCAGCGCCAGCACGTGTTCAACACGGGCCGACAGGTCGAGGATTTCGAGGATTTCCTGCTTCTGCTCGATCTTCAGCGCCATATGCGCTGCCATGGTGTCGACCAGGCGCCCAGGCTCGTCGATGCTATTGAGCGACGACAGGACTTCAGCCGGGACTTTCTTGCCCAGCTGAACATATTGTTCAAATTGTGACAGCAAGCTACGGACGAAGACTTCAGACTCGCGCTCGGCAGCCTGGGACTCGTCGATCAGCGAAACCTCGGCACGAATGTGCCCGTCGACTTCGTTGAAACGCTCAACGGCACCGCGCTGCTCACCTTCGACCAGCACCTTGACGGTGCCATCGGGCAGTTTCAGCAGTTGCAGGACGGTGGCAATGGTACCGACGCGGTACAGGGCGTCTTCGCCTGGATCGTCGTCAGCGGGGTTCTTCTGGGCCAGCAGGAGGATCTGCTTCTCGCCCGTCATCGCGGCCTCAAGGGCCTCGATGGACTTCTCGCGCCCCACGAACAGTGGGATGACCATGTGCGGATAGACGACGACATCACGCAATGGCAGGAGAGGCAAGTCGAGGGTGGTCTTCATGATTTCGCCTCTACAGCGGCCTTATGGCCGGAAACCGATGGAATTTGAGCGTGGAGTTAATGTGGGGGCAGGCCCGCAAAAAAACAAGCGCTGCGACAGGAAAAGCAAAGGGGCCCGAAGGCCCCTTGCTTGAATCGAGCCGCAGGGCGACTCAGACGTCGGGTGCAGCCTTGGCTTGCGGCTCGCTGTTCTCATAGATCAACAGCGGCTGCGAGGAGCCATCGATGACGCTCTCGTCGATCACCACCTTGCTGACATCCTTCTGCGAAGGAATCTCGTACATGGTGTCGAGCAGGATGCCTTCGAGGATCGAACGCAGGCCACGAGCCCCGGTCTTGCGCTCCAGGGCCTTGCGAGCCACCGATTTGAGCGCATCGCTGCGGAACTCCAGGTCCACGCCTTCCATTTCGAACAGCTTGGCGTACTGCTTGGTCAGGGCGTTCTTCGGCTCGGTCAGAATCTGCATCAGCGCAGCTTCGTCCAGCTCGTCGAGCGTCGCCAGCACAGGCAGACGACCAACGAATTCCGGGATCAGGCCGAACTTGACCAGATCGTCAGGCTCGACTTCACGCAGCGACTCGCCAACCTTCTTGCCTTCCTGCTTGCTGCGTACTTCGGCACCAAAGCCGATGCCGCCACGGGTGGAGCGTGCCTGAATGACCTTTTCGAGGCCCGAGAACGCACCGCCACAGATAAACAGGATGTTACGCGTATCGACCTGCAGGAACTCCTGCTGCGGGTGCTTGCGGCCACCTTGCGGCGGAACCGAAGCGACCGTGCCCTCGATCAGCTTGAGCAGCGCCTGCTGCACGCCCTCGCCCGAGACGTCACGGGTGATGGACGGGTTGTCCGACTTGCGCGAAATCTTGTCGATTTCGTCGATGTAGACAATGCCCATCTGGGCCTTTTCCACGTCGTAGTCGCACTTTTGCAGCAGTTTTTGAATGATGTTCTCGACGTCCTCACCCACATAACCGGCTTCGGTCAGGGTGGTGGCATCGGCAATGGTGAACGGCACATTCAACAGACGCGCGAGGGTTTCGGCGAGCAGGGTCTTACCCGAGCCCGTCGGACCGATCAGCAGGATGTTACTCTTGCCGAGCTCGACATCGTCGTTCTTCTTGTCGCGTTGATTCAGGCGCTTGTAGTGGTTGTACACCGCTACCGCCAGTACCTTTTTCGCACGTTCCTGACCAATGACGTACTGGTCCAGGATGGTGCTGATTTCTTTCGGCGAAGGCAGTTTATGCGCGCTGCTTTCGGCCTGGGCTTCCTGCACCTCCTCACGGATGATGTCGTTGCACAGGTCGACGCACTCGTCGCAGATAAATACCGAGGGGCCGGCAATCAACTTGCGCACTTCGTGCTGGCTTTTGCCGCAGAAGGAGCAATAGAGCAATTTGCCGTTGTCCTCGCCGTTACGGGTGTCAGTCATTCGATCGATCCAATCCGGTAGGCTTGCAACACAAGATGAAGGCAATTGCGGGCTTTTTCAAGTCCGCAGGTAGGCGCAATGCGCGCCCGCCTGCTCTGGCACCCGGATTCAGGAGGCCAGTTGCCGCTTGTCGTAGACCGAGTCGATCAGGCCGTATTCGGCTGCGCGCTCGGCGCTCATGAAATTGTCGCGCTCGGTGTCACGCTTGATGGTCTCCAGGTCTTGACCTGTGTGGAAGGCCAGCAATTCGTTCAGACGCGACTTGATGGAAAGGATTTCCTTGGCGTGGATCTCGATATCCGTCGCCTGGCCCTGGAAACCGCCCAGTGGCTGGTGAATCATCACCCGCGAGTTCGGCAGGCAATGACGCTTGCCTTTTGCACCCGCAGCCAGCAGGAAGGCGCCCATGCTGCAGGCCTGGCCGATGCAGATGGTCGAGACGTCCGGCTTGATGAACTGCATGGTGTCGTAGATCGACATACCGGCAGTCACCGAACCGCCCGGCGAGTTGATGTAGAGATGGATATCCTTGTCCGGGTTTTCCGCTTCAAGGAACAGCATCTGCGCCGCTACCAGGTTGGCCATGTAGTCCTCTACCGGGCCGACCAGGAAGATCACCCGCTCCTTCAGAAGGCGCGAGTAGATGTCATAGGCGCGTTCGCCACGAGCGGATTGCTCGATAACCATCGGGACCAGGCCGCCTGCGGCCTGGATGTCAGAGCTCTGCTGATAATAAGAATTGCGGGACATGTCCTGCACTCACTCCCAAATAGTCATGTCTTGAATACGCACAAGCCAGCTCGAAGGCTGGCTTGTGGTGTTTTCCTACGAAGCAGGTGTATTACTCAGCGTCGGCAGGTGCCTGGGCTGGCTTGACAGCTTCTTCGTAAGAGACCGATTTGTCGGTCACAGTCGCTTTCTGCAGAACAGTATCCACAACTTGTTCTTCCAGCACAACCGAACGGACTTCGTTCAGCTGCTGGTCGTTCTTGTAGTACCAAGCCACGACCTGCTCAGGCTCCTGGTAGGCCGAGGCCATTTCCTGGATCATTTCGCGAACGCGGGCGTCGTCTGGCTTGAGGTCGAATTGCTTGACCACTTCGGCGACGATCAGGCCCAGCACGACGCGGCGCTTGGCTTGCTCTTCGAACAGCTCGGCCGGCAGTTGCTCAGGCTTGATGTTGCCACCGAACTGCTGAACGGCTTGAACGCGCAGGCGGTTCACTTCGTTTTCCAGCAGGGCTTTCGGCACTTCGATCGGGTTGGCAGCCAGCAGGCCGTCCATTACCTGGTTCTTGACCTTGGTCTTGATCGCCTGACGCAGTTCACGCTCCATGTTCTTGCGAACTTCGGTGCGGAAACCTTCCAGGGTTGCTTCCTTGATGCCGAACTGGGCGAAGAACTCTTCGGTCAGCTCAGGCAGCTTTGGCTCGGCAACGCTGTTGACGGTCACGGTGAACTCGGCGGCTTTGCCAGCCAGGTCGAGGTTCTGATAGTCCTCTGGGAAGGTCAGGTTCAGAACGCGCTCTTCACCGGCCTTGGCGCCAACCAGGCCTTCTTCGAAGCCCGGGATCATGCGGCCGGAACCCAGCACCAGCTGGGTGCCCTTGGCCGAACCACCGGCGAACACTTCACCGTCGACCTTGCCGACGAAATCGATGTTCAGCTGGTCTTCGTTCTGGGCAGCGCGATCGGCGGCTTCGAAACGAACGTTCTGCTTGCGCAGCACTTCCAGCATGTTGTCCAGGTCGGCGTCAGCCACTTCGGCGCTCAGGCGCTCGACGGCGATCGAGTCGAAGCCGGCAACGGTGAACTCAGGGAATACTTCGAAAATGGCGACGTATTCCAGGTCCTTGCCCTTTTCGAACGATTTTGGCTCGACGGCAGGGGCGCCAGCCGGGTTCAGCTTCTGCTCGACCACGGCTTCGTAGAAGGAAGCCTGTACCAGGTCGCCGAAGGCTTCCTGACGGGCGGCGTCTTCGTAGCGCTGACGGATCACGCTCATCGGCACTTTGCCAGGACGGAAGCCTGGGACCTTGGCACGACGGGCAGTCTGTTGCAGACGCTTGTTGACTTCGGTCTCGACGCGCTCGGCCGGAACGGCGATGGTCATGCGGCGCTCGAGAGCAGAAGTATTTTCAACAGAAACTTGCATGGATATTCCTCGTTGCACAGACGTTAGCCGGCGATACCCGACTCCAGAATCAAGGGCAAGCATTCTAGTGGCTCAAAGGCCAGAAGTCACCCCGTTCAAGACGACGGGAAAGCACGCCGGTCCATTTCATTCAAAGACCCCGGCAAAAACCCCGCCGAGGGCCGCTCAACACACACAGGCCCTGGCCTGGACCCCACACGTGAACGCATGACGATCCAGCCCCGGGGCTGCAGAAAATATTGTCAAAACACTACAAAACCGAGTCGCCGCATTACGGCGCCTCCTCGATGATGTCATTGAACGCGCAATACTCTTCCCACTCCATCCCCAGCGCCTCGGCCGCTTCGCGGTGCACCTCAAGGCGCATGGCCGCAAGCTCCTCGGGGGACTCGGCGATCAACTGCAAGGTCAACTCCCAGGGTTCCAGCCCCTGCTCCTGCGCGGCATCCTCAAAGGCCCAGAGGATCTGCTGGGCCTGCTCGTGCTCGCTGAGCGCGGCGATCTCCTCGCGCATCTGCGGATGGGCCTGGAGATAGCGCTGCAGGGCAATGGCCTGACGTTCGGGTGAAATCATGGTGCTCTTCCTTTTCGCGACCGCAAACCCGGCCACTGTTTCAACCGGCTGAAATCTATCAGCTTTTGATCGCTTGTCACTAGCCATGCGCGATCAAGTGGCAAGTCAGTTTCAAGCCCGCCACAAAGACACTAATGACAATCATTAACATTTGATAATTAGTCTCGCTATACTGCGCTCCCGAAACCCCGATGCCGATCTCGCTCCCGATGGACACCCGCCACTCTCCAGCCACGCTCAACACCTGCCTGAGCACACTCTACAACGACCATCACCGCTGGCTGCACCGATGGCTGCGAAACCGCATCGGCTGCCCGGAACATGCCGCCGACATTGCCCAGGACACCTTCCTGAGCATTCTCAGCTCCAAGGACCTGTTCAGAATTCGCGAGCCGCGCTCGTTCCTGTCGACCGTGGCGCGGCGGCTGATGGCCAATGTCTATCGCCGGCGCCTGGTCGAACAGGCGTATCTGCAAGCGTTGGCCAGCCTGCCCGAAACAGTGGAACCCTCACCCGAAGTCCGCGTGCTGGCACTCGAAGCACTGGCCTTGCTCGACCGCATGCTCGACGCCTTGCCGGGCAAGGTCCGCGAAGCGTTCCTGCTGTCGCACCTGCAGGGTTTGAAGATCGCCGAAATCGCCGAGCGCCTGCAGGTCAGCAGCCGCTCGGTGAAGCTCTACCTGGTTCGAGCCAACCAACACTGCTTTTTTGCCGACCTGTCATGAGCCCTTCTCCATTCAATCCGCGCACCACCCGCGAAGCTGCACAATGGCTCACCGAAACCATGGAAGGCCGGCTCAGCCCCGAGCAGCAGCAAGCGCTGGAACACTGGCGCGCTGCCCATCCGGATAACGAACGCGCCTGGCTGCACATCGAAGCGCTACGCCGAAGGATGGCCGGGCTGGAGCCGCAGGCCGGCTACAAGAGCCTGTCCCTCGGCAAGCGGAGCAGTCGCCGACAAACGCTGAAAACCCTGGCGCTGCTCGGCCTGTTCGGCTGCGCCGGGCAACTGGCCTACCGCAACGTCTGGCGCCCTAGTCAGCCCCTGACCTACAGCAACGGTGCCAGCGCGCCGCAGCACATTACCCTGGAGGACGGCAGCCAGCTGACCCTGGATGCCGACACCGAGGTAGCAGTGCAGTTCGATAGCCAGCAACGCCGCATCGAGTTATACAGCGGGCGCGTGCTGATCAGCAGCGGACACCCGCCGGACGCCGCCCAACGGCCACTTGGCGTGGCCACGCCGCAGGGCCTGGTGCGGGCCTTGGGGACGCGCTTTTGCGTCGAACTGCAACCGGGCCTGACCCAGGTCGCGCTGTTCGAAGGGGCGATCGAGGTGCGCACCGAGCAGTCGCCAGGCAGCACCCTGCGCCTGACACCGGGGCAACGCGCCCGCTTCACCCCGACGCGCATCGAGCCGGCTACCGCTGACCAGGCCGAGCCGGCCTGGAGCAAGGGCTTGCTGGTGGCTGACAACATGCGCCTGGATGCCTTTGTCGAGCAGCTCAGCCGTTATCGGCCAGGCCTGCTGCGCTGCAGCGACGAGGTTGCCGCGCTACGTATCTCTGGCGTCTATCCGCTGGCCGATACCGATGCGGTGCTCGACGCCCTGCCCCATTCATTGCCGCTGCAGGTGCAGCGACGTTCGCGCTACTGGGTGACCTTGAACGCTCGTTAAGCACCTTTTACGGCGCCAGCTCGATGCGCACCTGGTGCCGGCCCATCGGGCTGACGTGCACCTGGGCGGCAAATACCTGGGCGATACGTTGCTCGCTGAGCACCTGGGCTGGCGCACCACGGGCACAGAGCCGGCCGTTTTCCAGCAACCACAGGCGATCGCAATAACGCGCCGCCAGGTTCAGGTCGTGTAGCACGCACACCACGGCAATCCGCGCGGAGCTCGCGAGCTTGCGCAAAACCCGCATCAGGTTCTGCTGCTGGCCGATGTCCAGGGCACTGGTGGGCTCGTCGAGCAACAGCAGGCAACCCTGGCCATCAAGCCAGGCGTCAGTCGTGGGGCTGATTGCCAGCTGGTTCATGGCCCGGGCAATGGTCACCCGCTGCAGCTCGCCACCGGACAGGGATAACACCCCGCGCCCCAGCAGATGGCGGATATCCAGGGCGTCGACAATGCCCGCGCAGGGCTCACCTGGATGCTGCTGACCGAGGCGAATGAACTCATCGACCTGCCAATCAAAGGCACTGTCCATCTGCTGGGTTACCAGGGCCCGCCTGCGCGCCAGTTGTCCGGGCAGGTAAGCAGCCAGCTCACGACCCAGCAATTCGATGCGCCCGGAATCTGGCTGCAGGTAGCCAGAAATCAGCGAAAGCAGCGTGCTTTTACCTGCGCCATTGGGACCGATCAGCCCGAGCAGCTCACCGGCCTTGATCTGCGCATTGATGGGTGCCAGGGCAAACGGCTGTTCCAGGCTGACATTGATCAGTTCAAGCATCTCAGAACTCCCGCACCTTGCGACCGAGTAACAACCAGAGAAAATACGGCCCGCCAATGATGCTGGTGACCAGGCCTACGGGGATTTCCGCCGGGCTGGTCAGGCTGCGCGCCAGGGTATCGGCCACCAGCAGCAGAATCGCGCCGCAGAGCATCGAAGCCGGAATCAGCAAACGATGGCCCGGGCCGAAATACAGGCGCAGGCAGTGTGGCACCAGCAGGCCGATAAAACCGATGATGCCGCTCAAGGCTACACACAAGCCCACCCCCAGCGACGAAGCCAGGACCACGCGACTCTTCAACCGCTCGCCATCCAGCCCGGCAGCGTGGGCAGACACGTCCCCCAGCTGGAACAGGTCCAGGTCAGCGGCGCAACGCGCCAACACCCACAAGGCCAATGGCAGGACCAGGCAGGCCACGGCCAGGGTCGACCACTCGGCGCTGCTCAGGCTGCCCATGCCCCACAGGCTCAGTTGGCGCAACTGTTCTTCGCTGGCGAGGTAGGTAAGGATGCCGCCCACAGCGCCGGTCAGGGTATTGATCACCAACCCCGCGAGCAGCAAGGTAATGGTCGACTCACGCCCCTTGTAACCACGACCGATACGGAAAATCACCAGGGTCACCAGCAAGGCACCGATGAAACCGGCGAGAAACTGCCCATAGCGCTCCAACCCGGCAAAGCGGCCATTGAACAGCACCACCCAGATCGAAACCGCAAGCCCCGCGCCGCTGGCTTGGCCCAGCAGCGTCGGGTCGGCCAAGGGGTTGCGAAACAGGCCCTGCATGGCTGTGCCGCCAGCGGCCAGGGTCGACCCCACCAGCACCGCCAGCAGCAACCGAGGCAGGCGCACTTCACTCCACACCTGCCACTCCAGCGCGCTTGGCAGCTCGCCGAGCAGAATCCGCGGCGACAAGCCGATACTGCCGACCAGCGAGCACATAGCCAGCATCGCGCACAACCCTGCCAGCATCAGCACCAGGGTCGGCAACGAGACATTCCCGGCGCCCTTCATGGGAACAGCGCTCCCGCGTCCTGACGCAACTGCAACATGGCCTGCACCGTACGCGGCCCGAGGTTGAGCAGCGCCTGGTCATCGACCAGCACCAGGCGCCGATGCTGTCCGGCGGGAGTGTGCGCCAGGCCGCCGAGCTTCCACAGGTTGTCTTCACCGCCCAATGCTGCCAGCCCGGCCTTGCTGACAATGACGAAGTCCGGTGCCAGCGCCACCATGGCTTCCGCTGCCACTTGCTTATAGGCATTGAAGCCAGCGCCGTTTTCGATACCGGCCTGCTCCAGCGCGGCCTGGGCTTCGGTACCACGCCCCATGATCAACGGCGTCATGCCGGCACGGTTGAAAATGAACACCGCCTTTGGCCCTTTCAATGCCGGCATCGTTGCCAGCGCCGCCGCTAGCTGGCGCTGCTCATCGAGCAACGGCCGAGCCTGTGCCTGGCGATTCATGGCCTGTGCAACCTGCTCGATCTTGCCCGGGATATCGCCAATACCCTTGCCTCGGGCGACGCTTACGACCTCAAGCCCGAGACCGCCGAGTTGGCGCAGTACGCTAGTCGGGCGGGCGGCATCGCTGATCAGCAGCCGTTGCGGCTTGAGGGTCAGCACGCCTTCTGCCGAGAGTTGGCGCAAGTAGCCTACCGATGGCAGGCTGGCGATGGCTTCAGGATAACGACTGGAATCATCGCGGCCGACCAGGCGCGAGGTGCCGCCCAGGCGATCGACGATTTCCGCCAGGTCATTGCCGATCACCAGGGTGTCGGCGGATTCGGCCTGTACGGTCATTGCCGTACACGCCGCCAGCAGGCCGAGGAGCAAACCCTTCATCGCGCCGCCTCCAGAGCATCCAGCCATTCACGCCAGGCCAACTGCTCAGGCTGCCCCGCCGGGCGACGGGCGAACACCTGGACGATCAGACGCTGCTCGGCGTCAAAAAACTCAAGGCTGGTGACGCCACCGACCTGGTTAGGCTTATAGACGCGCCAGATTTGCGCATCCGGCGCATCGGCGATGCTGAAGCCGGTAGGCGCCGCCTGTTCACTGGCGGGCATATCAAACAGCAGCTCAGTGCCCGCCTCGCTCATGCCCGTCAATCGGCCCGTAAAGATCTGCACGCTACCGGCACTGTAGACGAACAGCATCAACTCCAGTGCGCTAGCAGCCAATTGCCGGAACACCGCGACCGGGCTGGTTTGCGCCAGTTGCCGGGCGAACTGCGGCGCCACCAGGGCGTTGCCCTCGAAGCGGCTCAGGCCGTGGCGCTTGAGCAAGGCAAAGTGCTCATGGACGTTGGCCATCGCCGCCCACTCCTCGACCAGGCCGGGCACTTGCGGATTGCGCTTGCTGAAGGAAGGTTGCACGCTGAAATCGGCCGGTTTCTCGACGCACTGTCCATACAGCGCTGCCCAACCGGCCAGTGACGATTGCTCTGTCGAGGTCAGGCACAGCAGCAGTTTGCCGTGGCGATCGAAGACCCTAAGGCCGTAGACACCCACCTCAGGATCAAGCGAGATGCCGACCCAGTGCCAGGCGCGCAGGTTCAAGCGCAGATCCAGGCCGTCCGCGCCAATCACCAACCCCGCTTCGCTGATGTCGTCGGACTGCGGATAACGGCCCAGTTGCTCGATCGAGGCGTGGCTGGCCGGTGTGCGGGTGCGCACCGGGCCCAGGGTATGCAGTTGGGCGGCCACTTGCACGGCGGGCAGGTCCAGGCACTTGAACCCGGTATCAGTCAGTTGAGTCATGGATAAATTCCTTGTAGTGAAGGGTTCAATGGGCGGGCTGATCGCAGCCGCCCGCGTCGGCAACCAGGGCGGCACCGTCGGCATTCTCAGCTGGCAGCAGCCAGACATAGTCGGCATCCCGGGTCGTCAGGCTATGGCCCTGCTCGCTGATCACCAGCACTTTCAGCCCCGGATCACTCGCGCCTTGCGCCAGGTACTGCGGGGCACCCAGGCTTTTCAGCGTGTGCAGGACACCGGCGAACAACAGCCGGGGCGCTTCGGCGCTATCGAGCACCTGCGCCATGCGCAGGTCGCGGGCCTGCTGGATCGCAAGCAGACCGTTCATGCGCACGGCATCGATCTGCCCGCAATGCATCTCTTTGATGTACTGGCGCTGGCGTGCGGCAATGTCGGGTGACGGGAACAGGCCGCCAGGGTCCTGTACCGCTGCCGCCATCAAGCGCTTGCGCTCAGCGGCCGGCAGGTTGCCGGCCAACAGCGTGGACGGCGCCGTCATCAGGGCCTCCATCAGGGGGCCGTACTGCTCCCAACTCCAGCGCTCGTCCCAGTGGATGATCTGTTTCAGCCGCTGGCTGCGCACCTGGTTGCCCTGCCCCAGCCAGGCCTGGACTTCATTCACCGGGCGCTGCCGCTCACTGTCGAGCATTTCCAGCACCACCGCGCCCTGGGGCCGACGCTGCGCCAGGTGAGTGGCCAGCCATTGTTCGATCAGGTGATGGGCGAAGTTGTCGTGCACTTCGCCGACCATCACCGTCTGGGCCGGCGCCAGCTCATCGAGCAGTTGAGTGGGCGAGATCTGCTTGCCACTGCCCAGCTCGATGATCGCGCCCCATCCGGGAATGTGCGATTCGACCCGGGTGTAGGCACTGTCGGCCACCGGCGCATTGACGCTGGCGCAACCCGCAAGCAGTGCCAGCCCCATCCCTATAAAGGAAGACTTGAACATACAGGGTCCTGTCAGTATTCGAGGGTGAAGCCGAACGAGGTCGTGCGGCCACGACCGTTGCCTTGGTCCATCACCGCCGACATCAGGTAGTCCACCGAGGCGCTGTTGTTGTAGACCTTGTTGCCGACGTTCTCGACGTTGAAGAACAGGCTCAGGTTGTCCTGCACCCGGTAGCTGCCATACAGGTCCCAGATCACGCCGGTGGCGTTGGATTTTTTCGTCTCATACCAGTCCCAACTGGTTTCCGACGGCCCGGCGTATTCACCACGGGCACCCAGCACCAGGCGCTCATCGAACCAGCGGGTACCCAGGTCGAGGGTCCAGAAGCGGTCCGGCTGGCTGTTGATGTCCTCCAGCTCGATGCCGGAGGTGGTCGGCGATTTGGTCGTGGCCTTGGTCCACGACAGGTTGGCGTAGAAGAAGCCGGCGTCGTAGCGGCCTTCCAACTCGTAACCGCTCATGCGCACTTCTTCAGGCCAGTTGACCCAGTTCATCTTCGCCGACTCTTCGCCGTCGTCATCGAGGATGTCGAACGACTGCGGCGTGATGTAGCCATCGATCTTGCTGATGAAGCGGTTGATCTTCAGTTGCCCGTAGTCGGCGTCGGTGAACAGCCCGCTGCGACTGAAATTGACCCCGAACTCGTAGTTGGTCGAACGCTCCTGACGCAGGAACGGGTTGGCACCGACACCGTCGGCGTCGCTGGCATCGGCCTCCAGTGGCACTTTCTCGAAGAACATTTCCTGCACCCGCGGCGCCCGCGAAGTGCGCGACCAGCTGCTGTAGAGCTGCATCCAGTCGTAAGGTCTGACGGCGAAACCAACCCGTGGGTTGAAGCTGTGTTCGCGGCGGGTAATGTCTATGTCGCCACCGTCGATACCGCGGCACTGGCCAATGATCGAGCACTTGGGCACATGACCGCTGACCTTGTAGCCGTCGTAATGACCGGCCAGGGTCAGGGCATAGATGTCGTAGTTAAACTCCAGGGTGCTGAACAGGCTGTGGGTGGCCTGCTTGCCCTCGGGGTTGGCCCCGCGCTTCTCCGGGGTCTGGGCGACGAAATCATCGGTGTAGTAACGCGCGCCATTACTCCAGCTCGCCTCTACCGGCCCGAGGTTGAAACGGCTGACGTTGGTCAGGTCGAAGCCGTGGGCATCGTCACGGGTCTTGCGACCGATGTAGTGGGAGTCTTCTACCGGCGGATACTCCAGCTCGGTCTTGTTCTGGTAGGCATTGACCGTCAGGTTCAGCCATTCGCTGTAGGGTGTATAGGCGTACTTGGCGCGATAGGTCTCGTTATCCAGCTGCCAGGGGTAGTTGTGATAGAACTCGTTGCGGTACTTCACCCCACTCAGGTCCAGGCGATGCATGTCGTTAGGCTGCAGGCGCAGCTTGAGCAAGCCGGAGCGCGGGTTCTGCTTGGTGGTGTCGTATTCGTTGGACTGGCCATTGGTGGTCTTGTACTCGCCGGTCTGGGTACTGCTGACTGCCGCGACCAAGCCGTAAACGCCCTCGACATCTTCCGGGCGGGTACGGGCACCGGCGGCGAATATGCGGGTATTGCCGTAGCCATTGTTACCGGTGCGATAGGTCGTACGCAGACCTACGCGGTGGTCCGGCTTGACGATGTCATCGATATCGAAGGTACGAAAGTTCGCCGAGCCGCCCAGGGTATTGGCACCTTCGGCGCCATCCACCGAGCCACGCTGCACATCCACCCCAGCCAGCAGGTTGGCGTCGACAAAAGCCATCGGCCCGCCCGAACCGTGGCCGGCGTTGTTACGGAAGGTTTGGGTGACGCCATCGATCATGGTATTGACCCGGCCCAACCCGGCCAGGCCGCGGATGTTCACCGACACCCCCGGCTGGCTGCGCGAATGCAGGGTATAGGTGCCCGGTATCGAGCGCACCACGCTGTTGAGGTCCTGGCGCTCGGCATGCACCTCGCGGCTGCTCTGGATCGCCCCGGGCCGTTCAGCCAAAGCGCCGACCATGGTCGGCCCGACCTCCAGGGCACTATCGCTGCACTCGTTCACGCGCAGCACATAGGTGCGATCCTTCAGCCGCTCGACCCACAGGCCGGTGCCCATCAACAACAAGTCGAAGGCTTCCTTGAGCGTGTAATCGCCACTCAAGCCTTGGGTGCTGCGATTTTCGCCAAGCTGCGGATCAAAGGTGAGGGTCACCCCTGCAGCCCCAGCCAGTTGATTCAAGGCAGGTGCCAGCGGGCCTGGCGGAATGTCGTAAGGCTTGCGCAACGGCGCTTGCTGGGTCGCCACCCTTTCAGTTGCATATGCCAACGACCAGCCGCTGCACCCGCCCACCAATGCCAGTGCGGCCAGCGCACTGCACGCAACTTTCCATGCACCGCTTTTGTTGTTGTGCTGCAGCCGCTGAACGGCGGCCGGCTGTGTGCTCTTCACGAGGCGCTCCCTTGCAGATGAAATGATCTTGCAAGGGAGGTCACGCGAAGGAATGGAAAAGGGAAATGAAAATCAGTTTTATCTGAAACTATTTTCTATTTGGCGAAAAAGTAGCCGCAGGCGTCAAACCCCAGATACGAAAAAAGCCGCACAAGGCGGCTTTTTCGAGGCTTTCAGGCGCTTCAGCGAAGGGCGGTGAAAGCGTGGATGGTGCGGACGAAGAGACTCGAACTCTTACAGCTTGCGCCGCTGGAACCTAAATCCAGTGTGTCTACCAATTTCACCACGTCCGCATGAAGCGCTTAAAACAAAGGCGCCAGATTTTCATCGGGCGCCTTTGGGAATATGGGGTGGACGATGGGAATCGAACCCACGACCACAGGAATCACAATCCTGCGCTCTACCAACTGAGCTACGTCCACCATATTGCATTTGCCGCTGTGCTTGTGTCAAAGCTACCTGCTGGCACATTCACGCACTTCAGCGAAGGGCGGTGAAAGTTTGGATGGTGCGGACGAAGAGACTCGAACTCTTACAGCTTGCGCCGCTGGAACCTAAATCCAGTGTGTCTACCAATTTCACCACGTCCGCATGAAGCTTTTAAAGCAAAGGCGCCAGATTTTCATCGGGCGCCTTTTGGAATATGGGGTGGACGATGGGAATCGAACCCACGACCACAGGAATCACAATCCTGCGCTCTACCAACTGAGCTACGTCCACCATATTGCATTTATCGCTTTACTTGTGCCAAAGCTGCCTATTGGCGCACCCGGCAGGACTCGAACCTGCGACCATCCGCTTAGAAGGCGGATGCTCTATCCAGCTGAGCTACGGGCGCATATTTAATCTGCTTTCTGTTACGATTACAAATTAACTTTAGCCGTACTGAACAAGCTAATAAATCTGCTCATTCTGCCTGACCTTGCTAACCAGTGCTAGGCTCTGCCCGACAAGTGCGACGAATCTTATAGACGAGCGAAAAGGTCGTCAACTATTTTTTGAAAAAAATTCATTTTATTTAAGGGCTTAGGGCAATTGCCGGACCAAGCGCCTTTGCCCTCGGCCCCCTTCATGCGAGAATGCGCGCTCTTTTTATTCCCTCTCGATGGTTAATCACGCGTCATGACTGCACACCTTATCGACGGCAAGGCGATCGCCGCCAGCCTGCGCCAGCAGATCGCCCAACGTGTCGTGGAGCGTCGCCAGCAAGGCCTGCGTACGCCTGGCCTGGCGGTGATCCTGGTCGGCACCGACCCCGCTTCTCAAGTCTATGTCTCGCACAAGCGCAAGGATTGCGAAGAGGTCGGCTTTATCTCCCAGGCCTTCGACCTGCCCAGCGATACCACGCAGCAAGCGCTGACCGAGCTGATCGATCGCCTTAATGATGACCCGAACATCGACGGCATCCTCCTGCAGCTGCCGCTGCCGGCGCACCTGGACGCCTCGCTGCTGCTCGAGCGCATCCGCCCGGACAAGGACGTCGACGGTTTCCATCCGTATAACGTCGGCCGCCTGGCCCAGCGTATCCCGCTGCTGCGCCCGTGCACGCCAAAAGGCATCATGACCCTGCTGGAAAGCACCGGTCAGGACCTGTACGGCATGAACGCGGTTGTCGTCGGCGCCTCCAACATCGTTGGCCGGCCGATGGCCATGGAACTGCTGCTGGCCGGTTGCACCGTGACCGTCACCCACCGCTTCACCAAGGACCTGGCCGGCCACGTCGGCCGCGCCGACCTGGTGGTAGTCGCCGCCGGCAAGCCGGGCCTGGTCAAGGGCGAGTGGATCAAGGAAGGCGCGATTGTCATCGACGTCGGTATCAACCGTCAGGACGATGGCAAGCTGGTCGGCGACGTGGTCTACGAGACCGCCCTGCCCCGCGCTGGCTGGATCACCCCGGTGCCGGGTGGCGTCGGGCCGATGACCCGGGCGTGCCTGCTGGAGAACACATTGTATGCGGCAGAAACGCTGCATAAATAAGGGTGTGGCCTCAACGCCCAGCGATACCAGGAAAAAGCCGCATTGCGCGGCTTTTTTCGTTTTCCTGCCCACAACACACGCGTCGCACAGCCCGAGGCTGCCTGGCACAGGGCTGTGCACCCAGCCTTCAATACGACGAATGAGGTTACTAAAGCGCTGTAACCGTTTGTATCCGTAACATTACTTATCCTGAATCTGAGGACTTGGGACTCTCGGGGTGTCGCAGCCATAGAAGGCGGCGACGGTGAACCGCTGCCAGCAGGTACGGAACCATCCGGCAGGCAATGCAGTGGTGAGCCTCATCCTTCCGGAGATTGCTCAAATGTCTAATGATCTGAAGCAAACGGTATACAGCGAAATCCAGCGTGCCGCCGCGCCTCTGGCGGCGAATCTGAACATGCCGGCCATGGTTGCGCTGGATGAGACCTTCCTGGGGGATTTCCCCTGGTTCTGGCAAAATGGCACCAACTTCAATGCCTTGACCTTCAACTGGCTTAATCGCCTCCTGGCCTACAACGAGGACGGCTACGTGGGTACCGATGGCACAGCGCTAACCACTGCGCTGTTCAACGTGCTCAACGCCACCTCCTACGTGCTGGACGCACAAGATGCAGCGGCATTGAACCAGGCGATCCTGGCCAACGCCACCACGGTCACCACGCTCATAACCGACTGGGCTACGAGCCAGGGACCGATTCCCTCGAGCTACACCAACCAGGCGCAGCAGCTGACCTATATTTCAGGGCAGGTTCTGTCCTGGGGGCCTGCAGGGCTCACCCTGCAGCAATTGCGCACCAGCCTGAACCCTACGGCGTTGCTGAGCCCACCGCTGGGTGGCGATCAAGTGGCCAATGACCTGATCACTTACCTGGCCAACACCAGCTCGGTGGCCAATATCCAGTCTGCGGTACTGTCATTCAACAACGAACTGCGCCAGGTCGTTGCCAACATCAGCCCGCAACCGCCGCTGACTGCCGTCAAACCGGGTTTCATGACCACCGTTGACGACAAAGGCGTGACCTCCATTGTCGTGGCCATGGATATCGCCGAGAAAGTCGCGCAGATCCAGAACAACCTCTTGCCTGCCTCGGGAACCGGGAAAAGCTTCTCGGCCAGCTTCAACGTGCAGAAGCAAAGCTCCAACACCGTACAGGTATCGGCAGAAGGGGGCGCTGCCGGCGTCGGCGACCTGCTCTTCTTCCTCGAATTCGCTGGCGAAGGAGGCAGCTCTTACAACATGTTCAGCGCAGACAGTTCACTGAGCGAGTGCGATATCACCCTCACGTTCAACGGTGTGACGACTGTTTCACCCACTTTTACCGCGTACGACATCACGTCTGGCCAGGGCTGGTGGTTCCCCGAGCCGATCACCGAGGCGGTAAATGGAAGCAGCGACCAGAGCGGGTATCGATTCGCGCCCAGGCCCACCTACGATTTCGGCGTAAATGGCACCTTTGGCGCGATTGGTCGGCTGATGATCGCACAGCAACCGGTAATGACGCTGACCTATACCACAGCGAACTACCAGGACTTCCAGGAAACCTTCCAACAGGAATCCGCCTGGGGTATCACCTTTCTCGGCATTCCCATTGCCGAGGGTTCGCAAAGCTACTACCACGCCACCACCGACTTCAACTCACAAACCAACACCGTGACCGTGACGATGACCCCTGTCGGTACCACTGCACCAGTGGCCAGCACCGATCAGCTCGCCTCAGTGGTAGGGGTGCAGATGATCTGGCCAGGTGCCTCTGCCGCTCAGAACCGCGCCGCACTTTGACCCTGAACGGCTTGGGCCTGGCGGACTGCCTCCAGGCCCATCCACACTCTCTGTATATAACTGTGCACCGAAGGAACGGACATGAAGACTCGAAACCTGCTCACGCTGGCCGTTGCCGGCATGCTCTGCAATTCCCTGGCATTTGCCAACGTCGATATATTTCGTGCAGTTGATCGAAAAAACACCACCTATGCAAAAGTGGCAGATAGCCAATGGCGAATCGACCCCGATGGGCTCTCGACCTTCGAATTGCCCAATCTCAATGTGAACAACAAAGCTTGCAAGGTTCGCTTCACGGTGGTCGGAGTGGCTTCGAAGCCGGCGGCACACACCCAGGGCAACATCCTCAACATGGCGGGATACATTGGCGTCTACACGCCTGAGTATGGCGAGGGGCACTGGAGCATTACCAGAACGGCGGGCGCAGCGCTGCCTGCGGATATCACCGCTTATGTCCTTGGCAACAATGCGGCGTCGATCAACACCGGGTATACCGGCAGCAGTACGTCACAGTGCCTGACACCCGACGCGGCGAATTGAGCCAGGGGTTGAACCTTCCATCTTTTGCCCAAGGCTGAGTTTTGTACCATCCATACTCGAAGAGATGCGTACTTCGCATCTCTTCCTTTTTCAGGAGGCGTCATGGCCATTCTGCATTATTGTTATGTTTTCGATACCACGACGTTAAGCACCTTCGCAAACGAGACGCCCGAGCAGATCGTCGCGCACCTGCATGCTGACGCCGTTGCCGCAGTCGCTAAACAGACTCCGGCGTTGACCGAGGCTTTGACGGCACTGCGCTTCAGCCCTTCGTGGATCAACGGTGACCGCGAAGAAGCCGATGTTGCAGCAAAGCAATGGGTCATCTGCCTGCTTGCCCACTCACGCCAGGTGCCGTCATTGGGACGTGAGGCCGAGCCGCCTTATCACCTGATCCTCAAGCTGCTGCTTGAAGATGCAGGCTGGAGCAACGATAGCATCACATTGCTCCTGCATGGCGAGCCGCTCGGCACGCTGTTGACCTTTGCCGGTCGCGACGATTTGAAGCCATTGTTCAGCGGCCTGGAGGACAGGGGGGGCTGGCTCAGCCACGCACAGGCCTCAACCCTCCTGGCGCAGTTGGAGGCAAGCCGTGGCTACCTGCTCAATGAGCACGCCCGGCATGCGCAGATTCTGCATGATGTAACAATTGGCCAGGCACAGCGCATACCGGCATTGACCCTGGCCGCGTGGTCGCGGGCGCTGGAAATGCTCAACAGCCTGACCTCACCGCGGGAGTCATTGTTTCTGCTACTCGATTGAAGCTGTCAGTCCACCCGTAGAAAGCGTCGGGCAGACACGCAGATCAAAGACGCTATCTCCTGCTGCGCGGCAATCACATTGGTACGGGGTGGGTGATCATACTGCCCCGCCCAAAGCAGTCTGCCGTCATTGCAACGGGTCAGTCTGGCGCTCAAACGCAACCTCTGATCGTCGAGGCGCAAGCGCGCGACGATCAGATAGTCCAAGGATTTGTTGCCATACGCTTCCAGTGCAATGACCACCTCGAAGGCCGAGGGAAAGTTAACGTAGGCGTGGTAAGCCAGCTCATCGGACAAGCCCTCTACAAACAACAATCCGTCCTGATCAGGACCAATACAGCAAACCTGTAGTCCGACACGTTGAATCCCGCTGGCAGACAGTTCACTCCAGGGTTGTTCTTGCAAGAACCGCACAACGTAACTGCCCAGTGGAATATCAAAACGGATGGGGTAGCGACGCGAGAAATAATGCTCTTTGAGCCGGTGTCGTAACCGTCCCGCCTGAACGCGAACGATGGGATCGTCACCCGGGTTGTATTCATTGGCATTACGATTGAATACCGCCAGACCAATGGCGTACTCGTTGAGGTAGGTCCCTTGCCCTTCAATACAGGTACGCACCAGATACGTGAGAAGCTGGCCTAGGCGTGCTGCCCGCGAGAAGCTGCTGGATGCCAACAATTCATCGAGTGCCTTGAGTATTGCGTTCTTTGCTTCTGGCGAGGCGGTAATGTCGATTTCCTGGACAACACCGCCATGCGATTCATCTGCACACCTATTGGCTGAGAAATCATCTGGAGTCATCACTCTTCCTGAGTTTGGCAATCGTAGCCCTCCCTGTACAAACGCCTGCACGTCCAAGCGCTGGCGAGCGTCGTGCAGCAGTTGAAACAGCAAGCCTGGATGGCGGCAGCAGAATCCGCTGGCAACCTTCCTATTTCAGCTTTACCGGCTGGACGCCCAGCGCGCTTCAGCCGGGATTTATCGCCCAGGGCATCGACAATAAGCACACAGCCAACCCCGGATGCGTGCCTCGATGCAAACAACAAATACAGTCTTGATGATCCGCCCGGCGCGGTTCGCCTTCAACCCGGATACCGCCCTCAACAACCGCTTCCAGCAAGCCCTGCTCGAGCCGGAGCAGGCACAGCAGAAAGCGCTGGAAGAGTTCGATGGTTACGTCGACACCCTGCGCCAGCACGGCGTCGAAGTGCTGGTGGTGCAGGACACCCCGGCGCCGCACACCCCTGATTCGATCTTCCCCAACAACTGGTGGAGCAGCCACGCTGACGGCAGCCTGGTGCTCTACCCGATGGAAGGCCAGAACCGCCGCTTGGAGCGCAGCAAGGGTGTACTCAAAGTGCTCGAGGAACGTTTTGCCGTTCGTCAGACCATCGATCTGAGCCCCCTTGAACAGCAGAGTATGTATCTGGAAGGGACCGGCAGCATGGTCCTGGATCGCGAGCACCGGATCAGCTACGCCTGCCATTCCGGACGCACCCACACCCAGGCCCTGCGCCTGTTCGCCGAACAGCTCGACTATCGCCTGTGCCTGTTCCACGCCGTCGACCGCCACCAGGCGCCGATCTATCACAGCAACGTGATGATGAGCGTCGGCCGCGGGCTCTCGGTGGTCTGCCTGCAGGCGCTGCCCGAGGCCGATGAACGCCGCGCCCTGGAGCATTCGCTGCGCGACACCGGCAAAGACATCCTGGCCCTGGACTTCGACCAGCTCGAAGGCTTCGCCGGCAACATGCTTGAAGTCCATGACAAGCAAGGCCAGCCGCTGCTGGTGATGTCGCGCAGCGCCTGGCGCTCGCTCAGGCCCGAACAATGCCGGCAGGTGGAGCAGCACAGCCATCCGGTGGTGGTGAACATCGACCACATCGAACGCATCGGCGGCGGCAGCGCGCGCTGCATGCTCGCAGAAGTGCACCTGCCCGTCCGTCACTGATTACAACAAAGGAGTTCATCATGACCCGCTATATCGACGTTACCGACCTCAGCCGCCTGGTGGTCCGCAAAGGCCTGAGCACCTGCATCAGCGAGATGGCCGAGTACATCCGTGAGGACTACCTGCGCTGGCACGACTTCGAAAAATGCGCGCGCCTGGCCAACCATTCGCCCGATGGCGTGATCGAGCTGATGCCGGTGTCCGACGCCAACCTGTACGCCTTCAAGTACGTCAACGGCCACCCGAAAAACACCCAGCGCGGCATGCTCACGGTGATGGCCTTCGGCGCTCTGGGCGACGTCGATACCGGCGCGCCGGTACTGCTCAGCGAAATGACCCTGACCACCGCCATCCGTACCGCCGCCACTTCGGCCCTGGCCGCCCGCTACCTGGCGCGCAAGGACAGCCGCAGCATGGCGCTGATCGGCAACGGCTCGCAAAGCGAGTTCCAGGCCCTGGCCTTCCACGCCCTGCTGGGCATCGACGACATCCGCCTGTACGACCTGGACCCACAAGCCAGTGCCAAGCTGGTGGCCAACCTCAGCGCCTTCCCGGCAATCAAGGTGAGCGTCGCCGGCTCCGTCGCCGACGCGGTGCGCGGTGCCGACATCGTCACCACGGTAACCGCCGACAAGGCCTACGCCACCATCCTCACCCCGGAAATGATCGAGCCGGGCATGCACCTCAATGCCGTCGGCGGCGACTGCCCGGGCAAGACCGAACTGCACCGCGAAATCGTCGAGCGCGCGCGGGTGATCGTCGAGTACGAACCGCAAAGCCGCATCGAAGGCGAAATCCAGCAAATGCCCGCCGGCTCGCCGACCACCGAATTCTGGCAGGTGGTCAACGGCCAGGTGGCCGGCCGCGAGAACGCCGAGCAAGTGACCCTGTTCGACTCGGTCGGCTTCGCCCTCGAAGATTACTCGGCGCTGCGTTATGTGCTGGATGTGGCCAAGGCGCTGGACATCGGCAGCGAGATCGCCCTGGTGCCGGAACTCAAGGACCCCAAAGACCTGTTCGCGCTGCTGCGCGCACCGGTTGAAAACCTGCAGAAAAAACGCGCCTGAGGCCGACCGATTCTGCTGCGCTACGGCGCGGCAGATCGGAAACTGCTGCATGCGAAGCCTAAACAGGAGGTTCTTCAGCCGATTCGGCTGCAATACACGCGTTAACAGCAAAATCCGGCAGCCAACGCCGGCGCAAACGACACAAAAAAAACGTCGTCATCGCGCATTCTGAGCCCGACCCGAGAATCACTGAAAGACCAGAAGCGCACCACTGCCCTACATCAACTATAAAACTCAGGGATACTCATATGACTTCGCTGCGAAAGCTCCTCAGCGTGCTGCTCCTGCCACTGTGCGCAAGTGCGGTGCAGGCCAAGGAATGGACCGAGATCCGTTTCGGCGTCTACCCCGAATACCCTCCTTTTGAATCCGTTGCCGCCGATGGCAGCCTGCAAGGCTTCGACATCGAGCTGGGCAACGCCATCTGCGCCAAGCTGCAGGTCAAGTGCACCTGGGTGCACAATGAATTCGACGGCATGATCCCGGCCCTGCGGGCACGCAAGTTCGACGCGATCATGTCTTCGATGGCGGTGACCCCGGCGCGGCAGAAACAGATCGACTTCAGCGCCCGGCTGTTCCTCAGCCCGACCTCGGTCATCGTGCGCAAGAACGCCGATTTCGGCGACACCCCAGAATCGCTCAAGGGCAAGCAGGTCGGCGTACTGCAAGGCTCGCTGCAGGAAGCCTACGCCCGCGCCAGGCTGGCGCCGCTGGGGGCCCAGGTCAAGGCCTACCAATCCCAGGACCAGAACTACGCCGACCTGATCAACGGCCGCCTCGATGCCACCCTGACCGACAAGCTCGAAGCGCAGCTGAACTTCCTCAGCAAGCCCGAAGGCGCCGACTTCAAGAGCGGCCCGGCGATCAAGGACCCGACCCTGCCACTGGATATCGCCATGGGCCTGCGCAAGAACGACAGCGAGCTCAAGGCCCTGCTCGACAAAGGTATCGCCGCGGTGCACGCCGATGGCACTTTCGCCGAAATCCAGAAGAAGTACGTCGGCGACCTGGATATCTACAACGAGTAAGCCGTGCCGTCGTGATCAGTTCGCCCTGAGCTGATCACGGTCGCATTTGCCCTGCGTCCTACCGAGATTTTTCCCGTGAACGACTTCCTTCACTCCCATGGCTGGCAGGCCCTGAGCTTGCAGGGCTTCGGCCCGCTGTTGCTGCAAGGGACCTGGATGACCCTGAAACTGGCGCTGCTGTCGCTAGCCCTGAGCCTGGCCCTGGGCCTGTTCGGCGCCAGCGCCAAGCTCTCGCGGCACACGCTGCTGCGGGTGCCGGCAACCCTGTACACCACCCTGATTCGCAGCGTGCCGGACCTGGTGCTGATCCTGCTGATCTTCTACACCCTGCAACTGTGGCTCAACGACCTGACCGACCTGCTCGGTTGGGACTACTTCGAGATCGATCCGTTTACTGCCGGGGTCATCACCCTGGGCTTTATCTATGGTGCCTACTTCACCGAAAACTTTCGCGGCGCGATCCTCAGCGTCCCGGCCGGACAACTGGAGGCCGCCACGGCCTACGGTTTGAGCACCGCGCAGCGCTTTCGCCTGGTGCTGTTCCCGCAACTGATGCGCTTCGCCCTGCCGGGCCTGGGCAACAACTGGCTGGTGCTGCTCAAGTCCACCGCGCTGGTGTCGATCATTGGCCTGGCCGACTTGGTCAAGGCTGCGCAGAACGCCGGCAAGTCCACCAACAACACCCTGTACTTTCTGATCATCGCCGGGCTTGTGTACCTGCTGATCACCACCCTCTCCAACCGCTTGTTCAAGCACCTGGAGCGGCGTTACAACACCGGCATCAAGGGGCTGGCACGATGATCGAACTCTTTGAGCAATACGGCCAGGCCTACCTCTACAGCGATGGCGCCGGGATGTCCGGGCTGGCCATGACCCTGTGGCTGTTCGTCATCACCATGGTCCTGGGGTTTTTCCTGTCGTTGCCGCTGGCCCTGGCGCGGGTGTCGCGCAGCCTGTGGCTGCGCTGGCCGGTGGAGTTCTACACCTTCGTGTTCCGCGGCACGCCGCTGTATATCCAGCTGCTGATCTGCTACACCGGCCTGTACGGGCTGGAGGTGGTGCGCGATCACGCCCTGCTCGACCAGTTCTTTCGCAATGCGCTGAATTGCACCCTGCTGGCCTTCGTGCTCAACACCTGCGCCTACACCGTGGAAATTTTCGCCGGGGCGATTCGCAACATCCCCCATGGCGAGATCGAAGCGGCCCAGGCCTACGGCCTGCATGGCTGGAAGCTGAACCTGTTCGTGGTGCTGCCCGCGGCCCTACGGCGTTCGCTGCCGGCCTACAGCAACGAACTGATCCTGATGCTGCATGCCACCTCGCTGGCCTTCACCGCCACCATCGCCGACATCCTCAAGGTCGCCCGCGATGCCAACGCCGCCACCTTCCTGACCTTCCAGGCCTTTGGAACGGCGGCGCTGCTGTACATGTTGCTGTCCTTCGCGCTGGTCGGGCTGTTTCGCCTGGCCGAGCGGCGCTGGATGGGCTTTCTTGTTCCTGCCCGAGGCTAACTCATGACCACTACCGTACACGCCCTGGCGACCGCCGAGCACACCCACAGCAGCCGCCCCACCCCGCGCATTGCCAGCGTTGCCGCCGATGCCACGGTCAAGCTGAGCGTCGCCGACCTGCACAAGCGCTACGGCGAGCATGAAGTGCTCAAGGGCGTCTCGCTGCAGGCGCGCAAAGGCGACGTGATCAGCCTGATCGGCGCCAGCGGCTCGGGCAAGAGCACCATGCTGCGCTGCATCAACTTTCTCGAGCAGCCCGATGCCGGGGTCATTACCCTCGACAACCAAACGATCGAAATGCGCCAGGGCCGGGCCGGTGCCCGGGCGCCGCACCCGGCGCAGCTGCAGAACCTGCGCACGCGCCTGGCCATGGTCTTCCAGCATTTCAACCTGTGGAGCCACATGACCGTGCTGGAGAACATCTGCATGGCGCCGCGGCGGGTGCTCGGGGTCAGTAGCCAGGAAGCCGAAGCCCGGGCGCGCAAGTACCTGGACAAGGTCGGTCTGCCGGCCCGCGCCGCCGACCAGTACCCGGCGTTTCTTTCCGGCGGCCAGCAACAGCGGGTGGCGATTGCCCGGGCCCTGGCCATGGAGCCGGAAATCATCCTCTTCGATGAACCGACCTCGGCCCTGGACCCGGAGCTGGTCGGCGAAGTGCTGAAAGTCATACAGACGCTGGCCGAGGAAGGTCGTACCATGCTCATGGTCACCCACGAGATGGGCTTTGCCCGTCAGGTGTCGAGCCAGGTGCTGTTCCTGCATCAGGGCCGGGTCGAGGAACAGGGAAGCGCCGAGATACTTGACCAGCCGCAGAGCGAGCGCCTGCAGCAATTTCTTTCCAACCGTTTGAAGTGAAGCCGAACCTGCATGGATACCAAGGTCAACAGCCCACAGACCACGCCGCCCCTGGACCGGATCGACGAAGCGATCATCGATGTGTTGCGCCATAACGGGCGCATCACCTATGAAAAGCTCTCATCGCTGGTGCACCTCACCCCACGCCCGTGCCTGGAACGGGTGCGCAAGCTGGAACGGCGCGGGGTGATTCGCGGCTATGGCGCAATCATCGATGTGCAGATGGTCTCGCCGGGGTTGTCGCTGCTGGTGCTGGTGGCCCTCTCCAACCAGAGCGGGCGCGCCGCGCAAAAGGCTTTTGAGGCCTGCGTGCGCGCCTGCCCGCAGGTGTTCGACTGCCAGCTGATCAGTGGCCACTTCGACTACAGCCTGCGCATGCGCTGCCGTGACATGGAGCACTACCGGGTGCTGACCGAGACCTGGATGAACAACGACGAGTTGCACATCGACAAGCTGGTCGCCCACCCGGAGCTGGCGGTGGTGAAGAACACCGCCCCGCAGCTCTAAACCCGCCAATCAGGTACGCGGCGGCGCCACCGGCCCGCTGCGCGACCAATCCAGCAACAGGCTGTAGGCCACCGCCAGCAAGGTCGGGCCGATGAACAGGCCGATAAAGCCGAAGGCCAGCAGGCCGCCAAACACCCCGAGCAGGACGATCACCAGCGGCAGGTTGCCGCCACGGCTGATCAGGTAGGGTTTGAGCACGTTGTCGACGCCGCTGATGATGAAGGTCCCCCAGAGGCCGAGGAACACCGCCATGCCGTACTCACCCTGCCAGGCCAGCCAGGCGGTGGCCGGTACCCAGGCCAGCGGTGGGCCCATGGGGATCAGGCTGAGCATGAAGGTGACGATTGCCAGCACCAGTGCCCCCGGTACCCCGGCAATCAAGAAGCCGATCAGCGCCAGCACGGCCTGCGCCGCTGCCGTACCGATCACACCGTTGACGACCCGTTGCACTGTGCCGGCGACCAGGTCCAGGTAATACTCGCCACGCTCGCCGATCAGCCGGTCCAGCAGGCGCAGGACAAACGCCGCCAGCCGTGGCCCGTCCCGGTAGAAGAAGAACACGAAGACCAGGCTCAAGGTCAGCTCGAGAATACCGCTGCCGATCTGCGCGCTGCGCGCCAGCAGCCAGTTGCCGACCTGGCCAAGGTACGGCTTGATCGCCGTCAGTAACGCCGCGCCCTGCTGGTCGATGGTGTCCCACATGCCGACCAGACGCCCGCCCACGAACGGCACGCTACCCAGCCAAACGGGCGCATCGGGCAGGCCGTCGACCTGCACGTCGCGTACGAAGGCGGTGGCATCACGAATGTGATCGGCCAGGTTGAAGCCCAGCCACACCAGCGGCAACGCCACCAGCAGGATCCACAAACTGGTCAGCAAGCCTGCCGCCAGGGTTTCGCGGCCGCCGAGCAGGCGGGTCAACAGGCGCATCAGCGGCCAGCTGGCATAGGCCAGGATGGCGCCCCAGAGCAGCGCTGAGATAAACGGTGCCATCACCCACAGGCCGGCGCCAAGCAGCGCCAGCAGGATGATTTGCACCAACAGGCGGTCATTATTGGGCATCATGCTTCTCGATCAACGAATCAGTTCGACGTGGAATCCATCAGTCTCGGCCTGACCCACTTCCAGCCGCGCCGGACGTACCCCGGCCTTGACCAGTTGCTCGCGCCAGGCTTCGGCCTTGGCCCCGCTCAGGCTCACGCGCAAGGTGGTGCTGTTGTTCAGGCTGCGCCCGAGCAGGTTGATCCAGGCTTCTGGTGGCTCGCCATCAAGGTCAGGGTAGTCGAGCTTGCCGGTGTCGAGCAGTTCGCGCATCAAGGTTGCCGGCGTTGGCAGCAGCTCGCCCAGAGGCGCGTC
Source organism: Pseudomonas sp. SBB6 (assembly GCF_024213215.1). Lineage (NCBI taxonomy): Bacteria > Pseudomonadati > Pseudomonadota > Gammaproteobacteria > Pseudomonadales > Pseudomonadaceae > Pseudomonas > Pseudomonas sp. SBB6. The sequence goes on from NZ_JANAVH010000006.1 coordinate 87,002, forward strand.
GGCGACGAATTCCTCGACGTGCAGGTAGGCGCGCTTGTTACCGCGGGTGATGCTGTACAGGGCGACCAGGGTGTTGTTCTGCTCGGCGGAGCGGCGCAGCAGAATGAACGCCTGTTGCTCGTCGGCGCCCGACAGTAGGCGGTTCTTGAACACCTCGTTGGCCCACAGGCTGTTTTCGCCGCAATCGCGGGCCTGACACCAGAACAACGGGTAGCCACCGTCCTTTTGCAAGGCTTCCCGGGCGGCGGTGAAGGCTTCATTGGCGCTGCGCTCGCGCGGCAGCTCATAGGTGGTCGAGCTGACCTGGCCGCGGCTTTCGATCTTGCCTTCGACCCGCAACTGGTTGCTGATCTTGCGCAGGCCGCCCAGCGGGTAGACCCGTTCCTGTACCAGCGCCGGGCGCTGATCGACCACCTTGGCGTCCAGCGGTACCGGCAAGCTGTCGGCCAGCAACGGCGCGCTGGCAAGAACGCCGAGCCCGGCCATCGCGGCCTGGATAAAAAGTATGAGCCTCATAGGCTCGCCACCGAGCGCGGGGCGTCAAGGTGGTCAACGGATGTGGCGGTGTCTTGCTCGTTCATGGTTGTCTCCCTGTTCAACCCGCCAAGCCTCGACAGTTGCCCGCCACAAGTCAAGAAATGCCAAAGAAGCGATTGAAACAGTCTGCAACAAGGGTTGCGCCGGTCTCGTCATTCAGGTGCAGGTGATGGCCGCCCGGCAGTTGTTCTCGCTCAAAGGGTAGCTGCTCAAGCAACTCGCCGTGGCGCGCGAGCATACCGTCCGCGGCCACCACCAGTTTCGCCGGGCAGGCGATGCGCTGCACGAAGCTCATCGCCTGGGCTTCGTTGAGCCGGGTCGGTGACGGCAGGGTCAGACGGCTGTCGCTGCGCCAGCTGAAGCCACCGGGTACCGGCATCAGCCCACGCTGGGCAAGCAGTTCGGCGGCTTCGCGGCTGACCGCCACCAGGCCTTTCATGCGCGCCTCGATGGCCTGGTCGAGGGTCGGGTGCACCGCCTTGCGCTTGCTGTCCAGGCGCAGTTGCGCCTGCAGGGCCATGCCCATGCGCTCGGCGGCATCCTGCGGGCCGCTGCTGGGCGGGATCACCCCGTCGATCAGGGCCAGACGGGTGACCCGCTCGGGCAGCGCGCCGGCCAGCACGACCGAGATGATCGCCCCCAGCGAGTGTCCGAGCAGGGCAAAACGTTCCCACCCCATCTGCTCGGCGACCCGCAGCACATCATGGGCGTAGTCGGCCAGGGCATAGCCGGCGCCGGCCGGGCGATGCTCGGAATGGCCGTGGCCAGCCAGGTCCAGGGCCAGAATGCGCAAGCCCTTGAGCCGCGGCGCCAGGCGGGCAAAGCTGTTGGCGTTGTCCAGCCAGCCGTGCAAGGCAATCACCGGCAGGCCATCGACCGGGCCGAACAGGTGTGCGGCCAGTTCGATATGGCCGAGGTTCAGGCGCACTTCTTCCATTTCGGTGGTCATGCCGACGTATCCTGCCAGCGGTCGAACAAGCCCTTGATCAGGCTCGCGGTGTCGGTTGGGTGCTCCAGCGGAAACATATGCCCGCCGGGCAGGCTGTGGTACTCCCCCCGGGGCATGCCCCGTACAGCCAGGGCATGATGACGCTTGACCACCCGGCTGTGGCTGCCACGGACCATGGCCAGGGGCAGTTCAAGCTGTTTGGCCGGGCTCGGGCTGGTGTGCGGCAGGCTGCGGTAGATGCTGATCTCGGTGGCCGGATCAAAGCGCAGGCGCAAACCGTCTCCGCCCGGCTGCAGGCCATGCTCCAGGTAGGCGTCGAGGCACTCGGGGTCGAAATGCCGGAACAGCGTCTTGCCGGCGAAATAGGCCCGGGCGCTGTCACGGTCGGCAAACGCTTCGCGGCGCCCCAAGGTACGCCCGGCCGGGGTAATGCGATCGATAAAGCCCATGCGCTTGGCCGCCTGGATCAGCCACTGATCGACCCGGGTCAACACCGGCGAGTCGAGCATCACCACGCCGCGATAGTACTGCGGGCAGCGCATGGCGGCATGCAGGTGCAACACGCCGCCCAGGGAATGGCCGACGCCCCAGACCGGCCCCGGCTGTTGCTCCAGGTGATGGATCAGCTCGTCGACCAGGCTCTGCCAGTTGTCATTGACCGGAAAGCGCGGATCGTGGGCGTGTTGAGCCAGGTGGGCCACCTGATAGTCCGGCGCCAATGCAGCAAAGAGCTTGCCGTAGGTGGCCGAGGGAAAGCCATTGGCATGGGCGAAGAAGATCTGCTGCGACATGGCCGCCAATCCAGAGGGAAGTGATGGCTCATTGTCGGCAACCGCACCCGCTGCGGCAATGTCCGGAAAAGCCATCGGCGACGGCAATCAGGTCAATACTCGCCGAAACTGGCCATCGAGCGGCGCAGGCAAGCCTGCATATAAGCCACCTGCTGCTCCAGCGCTTCACGGGCGCGACGTCTGTCTTCGACATTGAGTTCGAGTCGGCGCAGGGCCAGGCAACTGGTCTGCAACAGGTGCGACATGCGGATACTGGCCTGGCGTAGCTGCTCCAACTCGTACTGGCCTTCGAACTTGCGCAACAGGTAGTCGAGCTTGGCATCGGCGCTGTCTTGCAACATGCGGTACTCGGCAAAATCCAGTGCCTGATGCCTTTGTACCTTGTCGAGCGTGGGCTGCACGTCGGCCGAGTACACCAGATCCAGATGTCTACTGCTCATAGTCGAATTCCCTGGGACACCCTGCCCCGCAACTTCAACGCACGCTAACAAGCTGCACGGGACACGACAACTGGTAAAAATGCCAGGTCGATCAGCGGCTGGGGACGTCCTGGCCGAGAGGAATCACGGCCATGGTCAAGCGTGAAATGCAACTGGCCTTGCCCTCGTCGCTGCTCAGGCGAATATCCCAGACGTGGGTACTGCGGCCGATATGTACCGGTTTGGCCGTCGCCGTTACCCGCCCGCCACGGATCCCGCGCAGGTGGTTGGCGTTGATTTCCAGGCCCACGCAGTAGAATTTCTGCGGGTCGATGCACAGGCAACTGGCCATCGAACCGACCGTTTCGGCCAGCACCACCGAAGCGCCGCCGTGCAGCAGGCCGAACGGCTGGTGGGTACGGTGATCGACGACGATGCTGGCGCTCAGCGAGTCTTCGCTGAATGATTCAAAACGGATGTCCAGCACTTCGCCAATGGTGTTCTTCTGCAAGGCGTTGAGTTGTTCGATGTCAGGCTGGGTATGCCACAGGCTCATGGGCGCAATTCCTTGTTGTGCTTGTTATTGAGGGTGACTCACGGGTGCTTGAGACTCTTGAGGGTCATCAGCCCGGCCAGCGGCCAGTCGCCTTCAAGCTGTGCCAGGCTGGCGGTACTCATGGGCGCCGGGCTACGGTAATGGCCGTGCTCCAGCAGCCCCACGAGCGTGCCCACCAGCGGCTGGTGACTGACCAGCAACACCTCCTCCACGCCCAGCTTGTCCAGCTCGGCGATGACCGCTTGCGGGTCGCTGTCCGGCGTCAGCCAAGGCACGGTCTGCACCGGCTTGGCAAAACCGAGGGCCTCGTGGACCAGCGCGGCCGTCTGTTGGGCGCGCACGTAGGGGCTGGCGAGGATCACCTGCGGCGGCTGGCCAAGCAGCACCGCCGCGCTGCGCAGCACCTGCTCGCGGCCATGGGCGGTGAGCCGACGCTCGGCGTCGGTGTGGGCCCGTGGCTCGGCTTCGCCGTGACGCAAGACCCAGAGTTTCACAGCTTTGGCTCTTCGTCACGCACCGGATGCGGCGCAGGCGGTACGCTGTGCGCGGCTTCGCCTTCCGGCGCGCGCGGGGTTGGCCAATCGGCGAATGGCCAGGGTTTCTGGTCGCTGTGGAAGCTGCCGAAGCGGCCGATCTGGGCCAGGAACTGGCTGAGGCTGTCACCGAAATTCATCAGGCTGGCGCTCGGAGCGCCGTAGATCAGCCGATAGATCAGTTGCACCAGCACCAGGCCGCCGAGCAGCAGTTCGGCCAGCTGCCAGACCACCAGGAACACCAGCATCCACAACACGCGCAAGATGATCGATTCGCGCTGGGTCTGGTTGGAAGATTCGTTCATGTCCTGCTCCTGCTTAGTTGAAACCGCTGGTGGAGATAAAGTCGACATCGGTTTTCGGCTCGCCGCGCATCAGCAGCTCGATCACCTGGGTCAGGGTCCGGCCTTCGAACAGGATCGCATGCAACCCGGCCACCAGGGGCATGTAGACCTGCACTTGCTGGGCTTTGACCTTGAGCACCTTGAGCGTGTTCACCCCTTCGGCGACTTCGCCCAGGCGGCTGACCGCCTCATCCAGGCTCAGGCCCTGGCCCAGGGCGTAGCCAACTTGATAGTTACGGCTCTTGGGCGAGGAGCAGGTGACGATCAGGTCGCCGACGCCGGCCAGGCCCAGAAAGGTCATCGGGTTGGCCCCTTGGCTGACGGCAAAGCGGGTCATCTCGGCCAGGGCGCGGGTGATCAGCATGCTCTTGGTGTTTTCGCCCATGCCCAAGGCCACGGCCATGCCGGCGATGATCGCGTAGACGTTCTTCAGCGCCCCGCCCAGTTCGACCCCAAAGCGGTCGCCGCTGGCGTAAACGCGAAAGGTGCGCCCGTGCAACACGGCCTGAACGCGCTGGCACAGCGCTTCGTCCTCACTGGCAACCACGGTGGCGGTCAAGGCGTGCTCAGCCACTTCGCGGGCCAGGTTCGGCCCCGACAGCACGCCGATGCGCGCTTGAGGCGCGATTTCTTCGAGGATCTGGCTCATCAGCTTGAAGCTCTGCGCCTCGATGCCCTTGGTCAGGCTGACCAGCATCTTGCCGCCCAACAGCTGGGCATGGGGCGCCAGCACGCTGCGCAGGGCACTGGAAGGCAAGGCCACGAAGATCAGCTCGCAGGCCTCGAGGGTCGCCAGCAGATCGTTGACCGGCTCAACCCCGGCATGCAGCTTGATGCCTTTGAGGTAGCGCGGGTTCTCGCGGTTGCTGCGCATGGCCTCGGCCTGCTCGGGATCGCGCATCCATTGCCGCACCCGAACGCCGTTTTCCGCCAGTAGATTCGCCACGGCGGTGCCGAAACTCCCGCCTCCCAGAACTGCAACAGGCTGCTGTTCAGTCATATCCAATCCGTTAAAACCAATTAAAGTGGCGACTTGCGCATTATACGGAGCGCCAGTGCCAGAGCCAGTGGCAGATGACCGAATCGGCCTTGGCATCGCCTTGAGCACGACTGGAAAATACCCGTCACTCGGTTAACATGCCCGACTTGAACCCGCTACCAAGGCCGCACTGTGTCTTTTGGCCCGACCTCCACACGCCCTTTATTGCTGCTGACAGCCCTGCTCAGCGGCCCCAGCATGGCTGACGACCTGTTCGTCGACAGCCAGGCCCTGCCACAGGTGCTCACCGCCACCCGCCTCAAGCAATCGCCAGCGGCAGTGCCGGGCAGCATGACCGTGCTCGACAGCGAGCTGATTCGCGCCAGCGGCGCCCGCGACATTCCCGAACTGCTGCGCCTGGTGCCAGGCATGATGATCGGCTATGGCGCCGGCAACCAGCCGACGGTCAACTACCACGGCAGCAACGTCAACGATGCCCGGCGCATGCAGGTACTGATCGACGGCCGCTCGGTGTACCGCGCAGGCCTGGCCACCGTGGACTGGAGCGACATTCCGCTGGCGATGGAAGACATCGAGCGCATCGAGGTGTTTCGTGGCCCCAACACCGTCAGCTATGGCGCCAATGCGCTGATGGCGGTGGTCAACATCCTTACCCGCAACCCGGCCGACAGCCATGGCACGCGCCTGAAAGTCACCCGCGGCCAGCGCGGCATCAATGACTGGTACGCAAGCCAGGGCCTGGGTTGGGACGGTGGCGACCTGCGCCTGTCGCTCTCGGGGATGCAAGACGATGGCTTCGACGAAAACCGCTGGGGCCAGGACTACCGCGACAGCCGCCGCCTCAACCGTCTGGGTTTGAGTGCCAGCCACAGCCTGGCCAGCAACCAGAGCCTGGACTGGCAATTCTCGGCCAAGGAAGGCAGCGATCAACGGCCCTATACCTATAAGCCGGTGTTTCCCTATGTCACGGCCGCAGGCAACAACGCCGACCTCAACGCCAAGGACTACGCCGGCTCGCTGCGCTGGAACATCGACTTCAACCCCGACCACAGCCTCTATGTGCAGGGCTCGGCCCAGCACTGGGAGCGTGAACAAGTGTGGCGTGCCTGTGACGCGGCGCTGTCCTTCAGCCCGCAACTGACCCAGCTCTGGCGCCTGAACCCGAACTACGCCGAGCAGGTGGCACGCAACATCACCTCACCACTGCCTGCAGGCAGCGCCGAGGAGCGTGCTCTGGCCGAACAGGTGCAGCAGCAGTGGCGCAATGGCGGCGCGCAACAAGTATGCGGCGATATCGACCAGAGCACCCGCGAGACCCGCTATGACCTGGAGGTACAGGACACCCTGAGCCTGTCCGACAGCCTGCGCCTGGTCAGCGGGGCCAACTACCGGTACGACCGCGCCGACTCGCAGACTTACTTCAATGGCAGCCTGGATGACAGCACCTGGCGCCTGTTCGGCCACCTGGAATGGCGCGCCGACGAGCATTGGATCCTCCAGGGCGGGGCGATGTACGAAGATACCCGCCTGTCCGGCAGCTCGCTGACCCCGCGGATGGCGCTCAACTACCTGATCACCCCGCGCCACGGCCTGCGTGCGGTGTACTCCGAAGCCGTGCGCTCGCCGGACATGTTCGAGAACAACGTCAACTGGAGTTATCGGGTCAACAACCTGGCACCCGGCGCCTTCGGCCAGCGCAACGCCGAGTACTTCGTCAAGACCCGCGGCCCCGGCGACCTTGAACAGGAGCGCATGCGCTCGCGGGAACTGGGCTATAACGGATACTTCGCCGATGCCGACCTGAGCCTCGACCTCAAGCTGTTCTACGATGAAATCACCGGCATGATCAGCGAGCCGCTGCGCAACAACCAGTACATTGCCAGCAACAGCAACAGGGCCCGCTTCAGTGGCAGCGAAGCGCAACTGGACTGGCGCCTGAGCCAGGCCGACCGTGTGCGCCTGACCTACGCCTACGTCGACGCCTGGGCCAGCAACCCGGCCGATCGCCGCCTGAGTGCGCGCAACAGCGGCTCGGCCGGCTGGCTGCGTGACTGGGGCATGGGTTGGTCCAGTGCTCTTTTCTACTACGGCGATGACGCCCTCAACCAGTACCGCTTCGAACGGGTTGATCTGCGCGTTGCCAAGCGCCTGCGCTGGGAGCGCACCAGCCTGGAGCTGGCGGGCATGCTCCAGCAGCGCCTGGACGACGAGCCGACGACCATCTACGACAACCGTTATGACAGCCGCCAGGTGCTGTCTTTCAGTGCGCAGTTGGAGTTCTGATGCGTTGCCTGCGGCGCTGGCTGCTGCTGATCTGCCTGTGGCCCCTGAGTGCCCTGTCCGCCAGTGAAATCCTGCTCAGCGGTAGCCAGGACAGCCCCGGCGTGCGCAGCTTCGTCGAGGCGTTACGCGAACGCCGCCCGGCTGACCAGGTGCACTTCGTGCCAGTGGCCGAGCTGCCACGCCCCAGCCAGATCAAAGCCGCCACCCGCTTGATCCTGCTTGATGGCGCCAGCCTCGAATGGCGCCTGAGCGAAACCGCCGGGCCTGCGGCGCTGGCCTTGCGCGTGAGCCGGGTGCAGGCCCAGCAACGCCTGGGCAGCCTGCGCCCGGCGTACCTGAGCCTGCTGTGGAGCGACCCACCCCCGGCCCGCCAGCTGCGCCTGACCCGCTACCTGTTGCCACAGGCCAAACGGGTGGGCGTGCTCTATACCGAACATAGCCAGTTTCTCCTCGACGAGCTGCGCAAGGCGGCGCGCCCGTTGGGCCTGGAAATCATCGCCGAAGCCTGGCCCGACCTGCGCGACAGCCGGCCATTGCAAACCCTGCTGCAAAACAGCGATGTACTGCTGGGCATCGATGACCCGCAGTTGTACAACTCAAAGTCGGCGAAGAACGTGCTGCTCAGCAGTTATGGTCGACAGATGGCGTTGATCGGGCCGAATGCCGGGTTCGTCAAGGCCGGTGCCCTGGCCAGCACCCTGAGTGACCAGGACGACTGGCTGGCGGTGCTCGATCGGCTGCTCGAGCAGCCACCCAACCGCTGGCCGCGAACGCTCTACCCTGATCATTTCAGCGTCCTGGGCAACCAGCAGGTGGCCCGCGCCCTGGGCATCGAAGCGATTGACCCGGCCGCCGCCGCCCTGGCCGTGGCCGAAGGAGAAAGCACACCATGAGCCGGCGCCTGAGCTGGGATATTCACACCCGCACGCAGATCATCAGCCTCGGCCCAGCCCTGTTGCTGACCCTGCTGCTGATCAGCTTCTTTACCTTCGTGCGCATCCAGGACCTGCGCCAGGAGCTCAACCACACCGGCCAACTGATCGCCAACCAACTGGCCCCGGCCTCCGAATACGGGGTGATCGCCGGCAACAACGAAGTGCTCGAGAGCCTGATGCGCGCTACCTTGAGCATCCCCCACGTGCGCTTTCTCGAGGTGCAGGACAGCAGCAATCATATCCTCGTCTATGTCGAGCAGCCGGATGAGAGCAGCAACCGTGCGCAGCAGGTGGAAGTGTTCCAAGCACCGATCCGCCTGCAGCAAATTCGCCTGGACAACGACTTTCTGCACAGTAACGCGCCGACCAAGAACATCGGCGATGACTACCTCGGAAGGGTAATCGTCGGCATGTCGGACGACGCCTTCAGCGAGCGGCAACAGGAGATCGTGGTCAAGGCCGGGATCCTCGCCCTGTTCGCCCTGCTGTTCACCTTCATACTTGCCCGGCGCCTGGCCCTGAGCCTGGCCAAGCCGATCAGCGATATGGGCCATGCGGTCAAGGCCATCCAGCAAGGCGATTTCAATGCGCCGTTGCCGGTGGTCGATGACAGCGAACTGGGGCACCTGGCCCGGCACATCAACAACCTTGCCAGTGCGCTGGGCAAGGCCAGCCATGAACAGCAGCAAGCCATGTCGCAACTGATCCAGGCCCGCGAGGAAGCCGAACAGGCAAACAAGGCCAAATCTGACTTCCTGGCGATGATGAGCCACGAGCTGCGTACGCCGATGAACGGCGTCATGGGCATGCTGCAACTTCTGGAAACAACCTCGCTCAACGAAGAGCAGGCCGAATACACCGCCGTGGCCAGCGAATCCACCGGGCACCTGCTCAAGGTCATCAACGACATTCTTGATTTCTCGCGCATCGAACGTACCGCCCTGGAGCTGGAACACATCGACTTCAACCTCGGCGAGCTGATCGGCAGCAGCGTCCAGTCGTTCCAGCACCTGGCCCAGCAGCGCGAGCTGGACCTGCAGTTGCACCTGCCGCCGGGCATGGAGCAACTGCAGGTAGTCGGCGACCCGACCCGCATTCGCCAAGTGCTGCTCAACCTGATCGGCAATGCACTGAAATTCACCGAACACGGCAGTGTGCACATCGAACCACGCTGGCAGGTGCTCGACCGCCAGCTGATCTGGTTCACCTGTGCGGTACGCGACACCGGTATCGGCATCGACAACACGCGCCTGGAAATGATGTTCGTGGCATTCCAGCAGGCCGACAGTTCGATTTCCCGCCGCTATGGCGGCACCGGCCTGGGCCTGTCGATCGCCCGCACCCTGACCGAACGGATGGGCGGTACCCTGCGCGGCGAAAGCCGTGAAGGCCTGGGTTCGACCTTTACCCTGGAAATGCCCCTGGCCTTGTCCACCGCGCAAACGCCGCGCCTGCCCGGTGGCCTGACCCGTGTCGAAGACAATGGCCAGGGCCGGCGTATCTTGCTGGTCGAAGACAACCCGGTGAACCAGACGGTGATCGAAGCCATGCTGCGCAGCCTGGGCTTTGAAGTGTGCGTCGCCGTCGACGGCGCCCAGGCCGTAGCCCAGGCCGGGCGCCAGCGCTTTGCCGCGGCACTGATGGACTGCCGCCTGCCGATCATCGATGGCTACGAAGCCACCCGGCGCATTCGCCAGCTGCCGCAGGCCGCCGCCATGCCGATTATCGCCCTGACCGCCAACGCCTTACAGGGTGACCGCGAGCGTTGCCTGAACGCGGGCATGAACGACTATCTGGCCAAGCCGTTCAAACGCACTGATCTACAGCAAATTCTGCAACGCTGGCTGCCCGGTCAGACAGCTGTGACTGGCGATAAATGCTAAATTGCGGCAGTCTTAGAGACTGGACAAGCGCCGCGAAGGGCTTGAAAATAAAATTTCAGTGCACAAGTGTACTTCTTTGCCCCGTGCGCTGTGACTTTCACTACAACGCAATAGTCTATGTGTAGGCTGCCGGCTCAAACGTACATGTTTTGGGACGGCCGGGAAGATTTGCCCCCTGCCGCACGGGGACTATTGAGGAGCTCGCATGACCAAACAAAACGCCTTTACTCGGGAAGACCTGCTGCGCTGCAGTCGCGGTGAGCTGTTCGGCCCAGGTAACGCGCAACTGCCCGCCCCGAACATGCTGATGGTGGATCGCATCACCCATATCAGTGCCGAGGGTGGCAAGTACGGCAAAGGTGAATTGGTCGCCGAGCTGGATATCACCCCGGACCTGTGGTTCTTCGCCTGCCACTTCGAAGGTGATCCGGTGATGCCAGGCTGCCTGGGCCTGGACGCCATGTGGCAACTGGTCGGCTTCTTCCTCGGCTGGCAAGGCCTGCCGGGCCGTGGTCGCGCCCTGGGTTCGGGCGAAGTGAAATTCTTCGGCCAGGTCCTGCCGACCGCCCAGAAAGTCACCTACAACATTCATATCAAGCGCGTCCTCAAAGGCAAGCTGAACATGGCCATCGCCGATGGTTCGGTCAGCGTCGACGGTCGCGAGATCTACACCGCCGACGGCCTCCGGGTCGGCGTATTCACCTCCACTGACAACTTCTAAGGGTTATCCGCATGCGCCGCGTCGTTATCACTGGTCTGGGCATTGTTTCGTGCCTGGGCAATGACAAAGAGACCGTCTCCGCCAACCTGCGTGCAAGCCGCCCTGGCATCCGATTCAACCCGGAATATGCCGAAATGGGTCTGCGTAGCCAGGTTTCCGGCTCCATCGACCTCAACCTCGAAGAACTGATCGACCGTAAAGTCTTCCGTTTCGTCGGTCACGCCGCCGCCTACGCCTACCTGGCGATGGCCGACGCGATCAAGGACTCGGGCCTGACCGAAGAGCAGGTCTCCAACCCGCGTACTGGCCTGATCGCAGGCTCAGGCGGCGCGTCGACCCTGAACCAGATGGAAGCGCTGGACATCCTGCGTGAAAAAGGCGTCAAGCGCGTTGGCCCGTACCGCGTCACCCGGACCATGAGCAGCACCGTCTCGGCGTGCCTGGCCACCCCGTTCAAGATCAAGGGCCTGAACTACTCCATCGCTTCCGCCTGCGCCACCAGTGCTCACTGCATCGGTACCGCCATGGAACAGATCCAGATGGGCAAGCAGGACATCGTCTTCGCCGGTGGCGGTGAAGAAGAGCACTGGAGCCAGTCGTTCCTGTTCGACGCCATGGGCGCACTGTCCAGCAAGCGCAACGACACCCCGGAAAAAGCCTCCCGTGCCTACGACGCTGACCGTGATGGCTTCGTCATCGCTGGCGGTGGCGGTATGGTCGTGGTTGAAGAGCTGGAACACGCCCTGGCCCGTGGCGCCAAGATCTACGCCGAAATCGTCGGCTACGGCGCCACTTCCGACGGCTACGACATGGTCGCTCCAAGTGGCGAAGGCGCCATCCGCTGCATGCAGATGGCCATGTCCACTGTCGACACCCCGATCGACTACCTGAACACCCACGGCACCTCGACGCCGGTCGGCGACGTTGCCGAGATCAAGGGCGTTCGCGAAGTATTCGGCGACAAGGCTCCAGCCATCAGCTCGACCAAGAGCCTGTCCGGTCACTCCCTGGGCGCTGCCGGCGTTCACGAAGCGATCTACTGCATGCTGATGATGGAGGGCAACTTCATTGCCGGCTCCGCCAACATCGACGAAGTAGACCCGGAAGTAGCCGACATGCCGATCCTGACCAAGACTCAGGAAAATGCCAAGATCGATACCGTGATGAGCAACAGCTTCGGTTTCGGCGGCACCAACGCCACCCTGGTGCTCAAGCGCTGGGCAGGCAAGTAAGGGCTAGCCCCCTTATGCTCGAACGCCCCGACTCGTCGGGGCGTTTTTGTTTGTGCCATCGCGGGTCCTGTTCCGACCTTGTGGGAGCGGCGGTGCGACGACTCGACTTGACCCGCGATGCTTTACACCGAAAACCGCCCCACCAACCCATTGAGTTCGATCGCCAACTGCGACAATGCCTGGCTCGCCGCGTTGGTCTGATTGGCCCCCGCCGAGGTCTGCATGGCCAAGTCGCGAATATTGGTCAGGTTGCGGTCCACCTCCCGGGCCACCTGTGCCTGCTGCTCCGAGGCACTGGCAATCACCAGGTTGCGCTCATTGATCAGGCTGATGGCTGCGGCTATCTCCTCCAGCGCCGCACCGGCAGCATGAGCGCCCTCCAGGGTACCGCGCGCCCGCTCGTTGGTCTGCTGCATACCCTCGACGGCGCGATGGGTGCCTTGCTGGATACCATCGATCATTTGCTCGATTTCACGGGTGGATTGCTGGGTGCGATGGGCCAGTGCCCGTACTTCGTCAGCCACCACAGCAAAACCACGCCCGGCATCACCGGCCCGTGCGGCTTCGATCGCAGCATTGAGGGCCAGCAGGTTGGTCTGCTCGGCAATCGCGCCGATTACATCCAGCACCTTGGTGATGCCATTAACCTGCTGCGCCAGTTGCCCGACCTCTTCGGCGTTGGCGGTAACACCCGCCGCCAGGCCCTCAATCGACGTCACGGTCAGGCGCACCTGCTCGCGTCCTTGACGGGCAATGCGGTCCGACTCGCGCGAAGCTTCGGAAGTGGCCACGGCATTGCTCGCCACCTCCTCCACCGCGGTGGTCATCTGGTTGACCGCGGTCGCCGCCTGCTCGATTTCCTGGCTTTGCTGCATCAGCCCGCGGGTGGCATCTTCAGTCACCGCGCTGAGCTCCTCGGAGGCTGAGGCCAACTGGCTGGAGGAGTCGGAGATGCGCCCGATGGTATCGCGCAGGCTTTGCTGCATCTGCTTCAAGGCCGCAAGCAAGCGTGCCGGCTCATCCTTGCCCTGCACCGAAATCTGTGGGGTAAGGTCGCCGGTGGCCACCACTTCGGCAACCTTCAGTGATTGCGCCAACGGCCGGACGATACTGCGGGTCAGGGTCAGGGCCAACACCACGGTGAGCACCACGGCGGCAATCAGCCAGCCAATCACCCAGATCCGCGCCTCCTTGTAGACAACTTCGGCAAGGTCGGTCGCGGTATTGGCATGCTGGTTATTGAGCGCGATCAGCTCGTTGAGGCTGGCCGTCAACTGGTCGGCCAGCTGATTCATCTCGCCGTTGACCATGGCCACCGCCTCTTCGAGCCGGTGCTCGGCAGACAGCTCCACCACCTGCGCCTGCAGCTTGAGGTAGCGCTGCTCCAGACTCAGGTAGCGGTCGAACAGGACCTGCTCTTCGGGCAGCACGATCAGCGCCTGGTACTTCTGCTGGGCCTTGCCCAGGCCTGCCTTGATCTCTTCGATGCGCGACTTGTTCTGCGCCAGCGCCGCCTCATCGCGATTGACCAGCAGGCGCAGGGTCAAGGCGCGGATGCGCAGCATGTCCTGGGTCATCTGGCCGACCGAAATGACGCTGGGCAACCAGTTGCTGTCGACCTGCTCGGACTGCTGGCGCATGCTGGTCATCTGCATCAGGGCAAACGCACCCAAGGCAAACACCAGCGCCGCCACCAAGCCAAAGCCCAGGCCGGCCCTGGGCGCGATATTCATGCTTCTCAAGCTCATCTTCTGGCTCCCTCCAAAAGCGCTGCACAACCGTGCAGCTGTCCTTGCTTCTAGACGGTATCGGCCTGGCGAAAATTTGCGTAAGACGAAAACGTGATATCAAAAGGCCTTATGATCGCGACGCCTCGGTGGCCCTGACTCAACGCACCGTAAAGCGCTGCTCGGTGAGCAACCGGTCACCCTGGAAGACCATGAAATGCCACTGCCCCGGCACCATTTCGTGGTTTTCGGTGAACTCATAGGCCATCACATCCTGGGTAGCGCCCGGCACCAGCTTCTGCACTACTTCGAACTTGTCGTGGCGCTTGCCATCCGGGGTGCGCACACCCGGGGTGAGGTACAGCAGGGTCAGCGGCGTGTCTTCGGCGACCTTGCCCTCCAGCCGATAGCGCATGCCGAACTTGCTGCCCAGGCGCGCCGGGATCTCATCGGTCTGTTCAATCGTCTGGTTACTCTGGGTCAGCACCCGCTCGCCCGGCTGGAAGTTCTGGTGGCGGGTTTCAAACAGACCGTACTCGACCGGCCCTTCGAGACGAACCTCGGCGCTGGCCAGACCACTGACCAGCAACAGCCCGCACAGGGCGCTGAAACGACGTGGGAACATAGTGAACTCCATCAGGTTGATGGCGGCAGGCTATGACGCAGGCATGACAGGCTGATGACAGCGCTGTTATTTGCCCGCCACAGCCCCGGGTACAGCGCGGGCATGCGCTCGATCTGGGCCACGGCAGGTTATGCTAGAAAAACCTCCCCCCTTGGTCTGGAGTACACCGTGAGCCTTCCCCTGGTCATCCGCCCTCGCGCCGAATCGGTCGAAGGCCAACCTATCCTGCGCCCCCTGCCTTCGGCCCAATGCCGCAGCGTTGGGCCATTCGTGTTCTTCGACCATATGCTGGAGACCGACTACCCGGCCGGCCGTGGCATGAACATCCGCCAGCACCCGCATATCGGCCTGTCGACCCTCACCTACCTGTTCGAGGGCGAGATCCAGCACAAGGACAGCCTGGGCTCGGATCAACGGGTCAAGGCTGGCGAGGTCAGCTGGATGACCGCCGGCAGCGCCATTGCCCATATCGAGCGCACGCCTGCCGATCTGCTGCCCGGCACATCGCGCCTGCACGGCTTGCAGGTGTGGCTGGCCTCGCCCAAGGCGCACGAGCAAGGCCCGGGGCTCTACAGCCATCACCCGGCGGCGAGCTTGCCGGTCAGTGACAACCTCGGGGTCAGCATTCGCATGATTGCCGGCAGCGGCTTCTGCCTGCAATCGCCAGTGCCGGTGCTGTCACCGACCCTGTATGCGCTGGTGCAGATGCAGGCGGCCACCACCCTGGCGGTGCCCACCGAACATGCCGAGCGCGCGCTGTATGTACTGGATGGCGAAGTCAGCCTCAACGACGAGGCGGTCGAACCGTGCAGCCTGGTGATCTTGCCGCCCGGTGAGGAGATGAGCCTGTATGCCGATAGCGAGAGCCAGTTGGTGCTGTTCGGTGGCGCGCCATTGGACGGGCCACGGCGGATGAACTGGAACTTCGTTGCCAGTGACCCGGCATTGATCGAACAGGCGCGGGCACGCTGGGCGGCCGGAGACTGGCCGACGGTGCCGGGGGAAAGTGAACGGATCGAGTTGCCTTGAGATTGATCGCGACCGCTGCGCGGTCGATCACCGGCAATGCCGGCTCCCACAGAGTGGATGCATGCAGGTCCAGTGTGGGAGCCAGGCTTGCTGGCGATGGGCTGCACAGCAGCCCCGCCCCCACTCAGCGCTGGAACACTTCATCGAGCAAATTGAACATCGCCCGGAATGCGCGCTTGGACGTGCGTGCGTCGTACTTCATCTTGCCGGGGATATTCGCTGCGGTATCGGTGAACGAGTGCACCGCGCCGCCATAGCTGATCAGTTGCCAGTCGACCTTGGCCGCGTCCATCTCGGCTTCGAAAGCCGGTAGCTGCTCCTTGGGCACGAACGGGTCGGCGGCGCCATGCAACACCAGCATCGAAGCCTTGACCCTGCCCTCCACGGCTGGCAGCGGCGTATCCAGGGTGCCATGGAACGACACAGCGGCCAGCAGGCGGGCATCCTCGCGGGCCAGCTCCAGGGCGCAGCAGCCGCCGAAGCAGAAGCCGAAGGTGGCCAGCTTGCCAGGCTCCAATACCGCCCTCGATTGACCCAGCAGCTGGTCCAGCGCCGCCTTCAAGCGCTTGCGCAGCTCGACGCGGTCATTCTTCAGCGGCGTCATCGCCGCACCGGCTTCATCCATGTCCGACGGACGCAGGGTCTGGCCGTAGATGTCGGCCAGCAACACCACATAACCCTGGGCGGCAACCTCGCGGGCGATACGTTCGGCGCCCTCGCCCACCCCCATCCAGTTTGGCGCCATCAAAAGTCCAGGCTGCTCACGGGCGCCCTGGGTATAGAACAAACGGCTCTCATAGGCTTTGCCGGCAACATGATAGACCAGCGATTCGACGGTAACCTTGCTCATGCACTCCTCCTTGCACCATGAAAAAAGCCCGCCGAAGCGGGCTTTCCTGCAACTACTTAAGCCGACAATTCGACCAGTAGCTTGTTCAGGCGACGAACGTACGCCGCCGGGTCCTTGAGGCTATCGCCCGCCGCCAGCGCGGCCTGATCGAAGAGGATGTGCGAGAAGTCGGCGAAACGGTCTTCGCTTTGCTCGTTGTCCAGTTTCTCGATCAGCGGGTGGCCAGGGTTGAATTCGAAGATCGGCTTGGAGTCCGGCACCTTCTGCCCGCTGGCCTCGAGGATCTGACGCATCTGCAGCCCCAGGTCCTGCTCACCGATCGCCAGGATCGCCGGCGAATCGGTCAGGCGGTGCGACACGCGCACTTCGCTGACGCTTTCGCCCAGGGCAACCTTGAGACGCTCGACCAGGCCTTCTTTCTCCTTGGCGACTTCTTCCTGGGCCTTCTTGTCCTCTTCGGAGTCCAGCTTGCCCAGGTCCAGGTCACCACGGGCGACGTCGACGAAGCTCTTGCCGTCGAATTCGCTCAGGTAGCTCATCAGCCACTCATCGATGCGGTCGGTCAGCAGCAGCACTTCGATGCCTTTCTTGCGGAAGACCTCCAGGTGCGGGCTGTTCTTGACCTGCGCGTAGGACTCGCCGGTGAGGAAGTAGATCTTGTCCTGACCTTCCTTGGCACGGGCCAGGTAGTCGGCCAGGGCAACGCTCTGCTCGCCGCTTTCATCAAAGGTGGAGGCGAAACGCAGCAGGCCGGCGATCTTCTCTTTGTTGGCGAAGTCTTCAGCCGGGCCTTCTTTCATCACCTGGCCAAAGTTCTTCCAGAAGCCCTTGTACTGCTCAGGCTCGTTCTTGGCCAGCTTCTCGAGCATGTCCAGCACGCGCTTGGTCAGGGCCGATTTCATCGAGTCGATGATCGGGTCTTTCTGCAGGATTTCGCGCGAAACGTTCAGCGACAGGTCGTTGGAGTCGACCACGCCCTTGATGAAACGCAGGTACAGCGGCAGGAAGGATTCGGCCTGGTCCATGATGAACACACGCTGTACGTACAGCTTCAGGCCACGTGGCGCTTCACGCTGGTACAGATCGAACGGGGCGCGGGCCGGTACGTAGAGCAGCGAGTTGTACTCAAGCTTGCCTTCGACCTTGTTGTGGCTCCAGGCCAGCGGGTTCTCGAAGTCGTGACCGATGTGCTTGTAGAACTCCTGGTATTCCTCGTCCTTGATCTCGGTACGCGGACGGGTCCACAGGGCGCTGGCGCGGTTGACGGTTTCCCATTCTTCGGCCGGCTTTTCTTCGCCTTCGGCGGCTTCGACCTGTTTTGGCAGCTCGATCGGCAAGGCGATGTGATCGGAGTATTTCTTGACGATGTTGCGCAGGCGCCAGCCGTCGGCGAACTCTTCTTCACCCTTTTTCAGGTGCAGGACGATGCGGGTGCCGCGCTCGGCCTTGTCGACCGTGGCGACTTCGAACTCGCCTTCGCCCTTGGACGACCAGTGCACGCCCTCGGCGGCTGGCAGGCCGGCGCGGCGGCTGAACACGTCGACCTTGTCGGCAACGATAAAGGCCGAGTAGAAGCCCACGCCGAACTGACCGATCAGGTGCGAGTCCTTCTTCTGGTCGCCGGTGAGGTTTTTCATGAAGTCGGCAGTGCCGGACTTGGCGATGGTGCCCAGGTGCGCGATCACCTCTTCGCGGCTCATGCCGATGCCGTTGTCTTCGAGGGTGACAGTGTTGGTGTTCTTGTCGAAGCTCAGGCGGATTTTCAGCTCGGCGCCGCCTTCGAGCAGCTCTGGCTTGGCCAGGGCTTCGAAGCGCAGTTTATCGACGGCGTCGGAGGCGTTGGAAATCAGTTCGCGAACAAAGATTTCCTTGTTCGAATACAGGGAATGGATCATGAGGTGCAGCAGCTGCTTCACCTCGGTCTGGAAGCCCAGGGTTTCTTTTTGAGTTTCCACACTCATGGTCTTCAACACTCCGATCTGATGACAGTTGTCGCTGGGCAGGCCGACGGCCTGCTTTCACGGCGGGATGCACAACAGATGGGGGTGGCTCGGGCTATTTCAAGGGCGAGGTCATTTCTTCGATCTTGAAATGCGCCCGCGCCGTGGCAATCGGTTCGTCCGGGTCGCCTTGCCAGGCGGTGATCGCGACGTTGGTCACCCGCCGGCCCTGGCGCCACAACTGACACTGGGCGTAAGTGTCACGGTAATGGCCGGCGCGCAGGTAATCGATGGAAAAGTCGATGATTTTCGGGATCGCCGCACTTTCACTGAAAATCAGCAGGTACAGCGCCGCCGACAGTTCCATGAAGCCGGCGATTACCCCGCCGTGAATCGCTGGCAGCAACGGATTGCCGATATTGTCCTGGCTGGCGGGCAGGCAGAACAGCAGGTCGTCGCCCTGGCGGCTGCACTGAATACCAATCAATCCGGCATAAGGAATCAGCCGCAGCAAGGGTTCATAGTTGCCTTCGGCATGCGCCTGGCGCAGTTGCTGGTGCACTTCTGGCGGGATCATTGGCCGCTCCCCTTGAGCGTGTTGGCGAAATTGAGACCGCCCTTGATGCCCTTGCCCAGGCGCATGAAGGTGCCGACCACCTGGGCGATCGGTTGCTCGGGATCGTCCTGGTAGGCCACCCCGCGGGTGAAGATCACATCCCGCGAGACGCGGTAGCAATAGGCGTGGCCGAAGATATCCTTGCCGGCCTCGGCCGGGTGCATGTAGTCGATACGCAGGTCTAGCGTCGGGCATACCTCGAACTCAGGCAACACGCAGAGGGTGGCCATGCCGCAGGTGGTGTCCATCAGGGTGGTGACCGCACCGCCGTGCACGGCCCCGGTTTGCGGGTTGCCAACGATCTGTGTGGAATACGGCAGTACCAGGGTCATGCCTTGCGCGTCCGCGTGATGCACCCGCATCTGTAATACCTGACAATGACGCAGTGCCGAGAGAAAGCGTTGGGCCATGGCCTGCAAAGAAGTGTCGATCATTTCAAAAAACTCTCAGGCCGTTGAGGCCATGCACAGAGAAAGGGAAATGTCCATATAGATCCATTTGTTATATATCTGTATGGTGCGCGGAACTTCTACCGGTTACTTGAGCTCGAAGGAACAAGTAACTTATTCCACAAGGAGAAACACCCCATGCGTAAACCTTTTGCTTTTGCCGTTATGCTCGCCGCTGCTCTGGGTCTGGCCGCTTGCGATAAAGCCAGCGAAAATAAAGCCCAAGATGCTCAGCAACATTCCGAGAACGCCCAGGAAAAGATGGGTGAAGCTCAGGATAAAGTGAACGAGGCAGCGAAAGAAACCGTCGAAGCCGCCAAAGATCAGGCCGAAGCGCAACAGAAAGCCGCTGAAGAAGCTGCTGCTCCTGCTGCCCCGGCTGCTCCTGCTGAGCCTGCCAAGTAAGCAAGCCCGCTGGAATAAAAAAAACCCGACGCTGTCGGGTTTTTTTATACGCTAGGAAAACAGATTAAACGATTCAGTTATCGCCCTTCAGGCGAGGTTGTCATTAACGGGTTCCGGCGCCGGTGCATCGGTCGGGGTATAGACCATCACATCGAGCACATCGGAATGGAACTCGCGACGATAAAGCACCAACACCACCCCGGTACTCATCAGCATGAACAACCAGGGGCTGATAAACCAGCAGAGCATGGCCATCCCGAAGTAATAAGAACGCAAGCCGAAGTTGAACTGGTTGGCCGCCAGCGAAATAACCCTGGCCGCTCTAAGGGCAAATGCCTTGCGCTCCAGTTCACTGACATGGCGCTCACCAATCATCGGCGCCGACCCCACCAGCACCGCTGCAAAGTTGTATTGGCGCATGCACCAGCTAAAGGTGAAGAAGGCATACACAAAGACCATCGCCAGGCACAGCAACTTGATTTCCGACATACCCTGGGAGGCCTGCTGGACCAGCGGCAAATCCGCCAGTAACGATACCGCGCGGTCCGAAGCCCCGAGCACGGTGAGAATACCGGCCAGAATAATCAGGGTGCTGGAGGCGAAGAACGACGCATTGCGCTCCAGATTGCCGATCACGCTGGCATCGGCGATGCGGTTGTCACGCAACAACATACGCCGCATCCAGTCTTCGCGGTAAAGGTGCAGTACGCTGGCCAGGCAGGCGGTATCACGGCCCTTCCAGGTCGCGTAGCGGGTATAACCGCCCCAGCAGACGACAAACCAGCAGGCGGCCAGCAGGTGGATCAGATTGCTTTGAATGAAGCTCATGCAAGGTCCTGATTGAAGTTTCGAGCACAATAAAGCCCGTTGACCGGCTTTCGACGCTTTACCGCAGAAAAAGACACGTCTTGCCCGCAGAAACGAAAAAGCCCCGCGTCCTTTCGGACACGGGGCTTGGAATCTGCCGTGACGGACACCCTGTTGGCTTGTGGCCGGTGTCCGTTACATGGCTAATTCTCAGGCCAGCGCTTCGCGCGGCTTGCCCAGCATGCGGTCACACAGCACCGCAACACCCAGGGTCACCACCGAAGGCACCAGCCAGGCCAGGCCCTGCTCGCTCAGCGGCAGATGCGCCAGCACGTCCGGCAGTTTACTGGCCAGCACAGTGCCTTTGATGGCATCGATCATGCCGAACAGCAACGACACCAGCATCACTGGCGCCAGGATGCGAACTTGCGAGTTCCACAGGTCCTTGCAGAAGCTCAGACCTACCACCACGATGCACGGCGGGTAGATAGCGGTCAGCACCGGGATCGAGAACAGGATCAGCTTGGTCAGGCCCAGGTTGGAAATCAGCAGCGAGAAGGCCGCGAGGATCACCACCAGGGTGCGGTACGACAGCGGCAGCACCTGGCTGAAGTACTCGGCGCAAGCGCAGGTCAGGCCGACGGCGGTCACCAGGCAGGCCAGGGCGATCAATACGGCGAGGAAGCCGCTGCCCAGCGAGCCGAAGGTGTGCTGCACGTAGGCATGCAACACCGCTGCGCCGTTGCTGGCACCGGCAGCGATCTCATGGCTGCCGGCACCCAGGCGGAACAGGCTGATGTACACCAGGGCCAGGCCGACACCGGCGATCAGGCCGGCGATGATCGCGTAGCGGGTGATCAGCTGCGGCGACTCGACGCCGCGCGAACGGATGGCGTTGACGATGACGATACCGAACACCAGCGCACCGAGGGTATCCATGGTCAGGTAACCATTGATGAAGCCCTGGGAGAACGGCGCGGCAACATAGGCTGGCTGTGCTTCGCCGATACCACCGGCAGGCAGCATGAACGCGGCGATGCCGAGTGCGGCCAGGGCGATGATCTTCAGCGGCGCGAGGAAGCGGCCGACGGTGTCGAGCAGCTTGCCCGGGTACATGGACACCGCCAGCACCACCAGGAAGTACACCAGGCTGTAGATGAACAGGGCCAGCGGGCTTTCACCGGTCAGCGGCGCAACACCTACCTCGAAGGATACGGTGGCGGTACGCGGGGTGGCGAACAGCGGGCCTACCGACAGGTAGCACACCGCTGCCAGCAGGCCGCCGGCGACCTTGCCGATCGGGCTGCTCAGCGCATCCATGCCGCCGCCGACCTTGGCCAGGGCGATGACAGTGATGACCGGCAGGCCCACAGCAGTGATCAAGAAACCCAGCGCCGCCATCCACACGTGCGGACCGGATTGCAGACCGACGATAGGTGGGAAAATGATATTGCCCGCGCCGACGAACAAAGCGAACGTCATAAAACCAAGTGCCAGGATGTCCTGGCCTTTCAAAACTTTCATTAAGGAAATACCACACTGCTGAAATCGGGATTTAGAGAGGGATTTCCCCTTGGGTAAGGGAAATGCTGCCTGGCTGGATGAGCCAGACCCGTTTAGCGTGTCGTTCCCTTTTGGGGAGCGGGCACAAAATGAGTGCATAGGTTAACGAATTTGTCATAGAAACGCACTGATGCAGGGCTGCTTGTCCGATGTGCGAATGTACATGTCGTCTGGTTGACCGCTTTTTTGCCAGAAAGCATCGCGGGGCAAGCCCACTCCCACACGATATGTAGGAGCGGGCTTGCCCCGCGATCGTATCGGCAGAAAACAAAAAGGCCACCCGAAGGTGGCCTCTTTGTCAGCGGGCAGTGATTACTTCTTCACTTCCCAGCCAGTCAGCTCGGCCAGGGCCTTGCCGATGTCTGCCAGCGAACGCACGGTTTTCACACCAGCGTCCTGCAGCGCAGCGAATTTCTCGTCTGCAGTGCCTTTGCCGCCGGAGATGATGGCGCCAGCGTGGCCCATACGCTTGCCCGCAGGAGCGGTAACACCAGCGATGTAGGAAACCACCGGCTTGGTGACGTTGGCCTTGATGTAGGCAGCCGCTTCTTCTTCAGCCGAACCGCCGATCTCGCCGATCATGACGATCGCTTCGGTCTTCGGGTCTTCCTGGAACAGCTTCAGGATGTCGATGAAGTTGGAGCCCGGGATCGGGTCGCCACCGATACCGACGCAGGTGGACTGACCGAAACCGGCGTCAGTGGTCTGCTTGACCGCTTCGTAGGTCAGGGTGCCGGAACGCGAAACGATACCGACCTTGCCTGGCAAGTGGATGTGACCTGGCATGATGCCGATCTTGCACTCGCCCGGAGTGATGACGCCTGGGCAGTTAGGGCCGATCAGGGTAACACCCAGCTCGTCGCACTTGACCTTGGCATCGAGCATGTCCAGGGTAGGAATGCCTTCGGTGATGCAGACGATCAGCTTGATGCCGCCGAAAGCAGCTTCCAGGATCGAGTCCTTGCAGAAAGGAGCCGGAACGTAGATGACCGACGCGTCAGCGCCGGTAGCGTCTACAGCTTCTTTCACAGTGTTGAACACTGGCAGGCCCAGGTGGGTGGAACCACCCTTGCCTGGCGTTACGCCGCCGACCATCTTGGTGCCGTAGGCGATGGCCTGTTCGGAGTGGAAAGTACCTTGCGAGCCGGTGAAGCCCTGGCAGATGACTTTGGTGTCTTTATTGATCAGGACGCTCATTACTTGCCCTCCGCAGCTTTGACAACTTGTTGAGCAGCGTCGGTCAGGCTGGTTGCCGCAATGATGTTCAAACCGCTTTCTGCCAGTACTTTAGCACCCAGTTCAGCGTTGTTACCTTCCAGGCGAACAACAACCGGTACTTTAACGCCGACTTCTTTCACAGCGCCGATGATGCCTTCGGCAATCATGTCGCAGCGAACGATGCCGCCGAAGATGTTGACCAGAACGGCCGCGACATTGCTGTCGGACAGGATGATCTTGAAGGCTTCGGTAACGCGCTCTTTGGTAGCACCACCACCTACGTCGAGGAAGTTGGCTGGCTTGCCGCCGTGCAGGTTGACGATGTCCATGGTACCCATGGCCAGGCCGGCACCGTTGACCATGCAGCCGATGTTGCCTTCCAGGGCCACGTAGTTCAGCTCGAAGCTGGCAGCGTGGGCTTCACGAGGGTCGTCTTGCGACGGGTCGTGGAAGGTTTTCAGCTTAGGCTGACGGTACATGGCGTTAGCGTCGATGTTGATCTTGGCATCGAGGCAGTGCAGGTCGCCGTCGGCCTTGATGACCAGCGGGTTTACTTCCAGCAGGGCCAGGTCGTGTTCTTTGAACAGCTTGGCCAGGCCTACGAAAATCTTGGCGAACTGAGCAACTTGCTTGCCTTCCAGACCCAGCTGGAACGCCAGTTCACGACCCTGGAATGGCTGAGCGCCAACCAGTGGATCGATAGTAGCCTTGATGATCTTCTCAGGAGTTTCGTGAGCGACTTTCTCGATGTCCACGCCACCTTCGGTGGAGGCCATGAACACGATACGACGGCTCGAACGGTCGACTACAGCGCCCAGGTACAGCTCTTTGGCGATGTCAGTGCAGGATTCGACCAGGATCTTGGTCACTGGCTGACCGTTGGCGTCGGTCTGGTAGGTCACCAGACGCTTGCCCAACCACTGCGCAGCGAACGCCTTGGCGTCTTCCTTGCTGCGAACCAGCTTGACGCCGCCCGCTTTACCGCGACCACCGGCGTGGACCTGGGCTTTGACAACCCACTCGGTGCCACCGATCTTGTCGCAGGCTTCTGCGGCAGCTTCAGGGGTGTCGACTGCGAAACCCTTGGAAACTGGCAGGCCGTATTCAGCGAACAGCTGCTTACCCTGATACTCGTGAAGATTCATGCTTTTTACCGTCTTCGTTAGGTACTGCGCTTCGGCGCTGCGCCCCAAAGGAGTGCCGCGCCACCTGTGACCACTTGCCCCCGGTATGCTCCGGGAGTTCGAGTCCGGCGGACTTTCCGCGGTGAGTCATGCACGCAAGACTCACGACGGGCCACCCGCCGTGGTTTCTTATTGTTTAACGCTTCTTACGGTTGGCAACGTGAATGGCACCGCCATTCACTGCCAGCGCGGCTTCATGCAGCGCTTCGGACAGGGTCGGATGGGAGAAAACCATCATGCCCAGATCTTCGGCGCTGGTGCCGAATTCCATTGCGATTGCACCCTGCTGCACCAGTTCGGCAGCCGATGGGCCAATCACGTGTACACCCAGGACGCGGTCGGTCTTGGCATCGGCGATGACCTTGACGAAACCACCGGTGTCGTTGGCAGCCATCGCACGGCCGCTGGCCGCGAACGGGAAGGTGCCCACGTTAACCTCAACGCCTTCGGCCTTCAAGGTCTGTTCGGTTTTACCGACCCATGCGATTTCCGGGTGGGTGTAGATAACCGACGGGATCAGGTCGTAGTTCATCTGGGCTTTGTGGCCTTTGATGCGCTCGACAACCATGATGCCCTCTTCCGAGGCCTTGTGCGCCAGCATCATGCCACGAACCACGTCACCGATGGCGTAGACGCCCGGTACGCTGGTCGCGCAGTGATCGTCGACGAAGATGAACCCACGCTCGTCGATGGTCACGCCGCTGTCGGCAGCCAGCAGATCGGTGGTCACCGGACGACGGCCGACCGCAACGATCAGCTTGTCGAAGGTGATCTTCTGCTCGCCGTTGGCATCGGTGTAGGTCACTTCGACTTCAGCGCCGTTGACCTTGGAGCCGGTCACGCGAGCGCCCAGCTTGATGTCCAGACCTTGCTTGGTCAGGGTTTTCAGCGCTTCCTTGGAGACAGCGGCGTCAGCGGCCATCAGGAAGGTGTCCAGGGCTTCCAGGACGGTGACTTGCGCGCCCAGGCGAGCCCAGACCGAACCCAGTTCCAGACCGATCACACCAGCACCGATCACGCCCAGGCGCTTAGGTACCGCCTGGAATTCCAGGGCGCCGGTGGAGTCGACGATGACGTTCTGGTCGACCGGAGCCGGTGGAATGTCGATCGGACGCGAACCGGAAGCCAGAATGACGTTTTCGGCTTCGATGATTTCGGTGGTGCCGTCAGCCTTGGTGACTTCGACTTTCTTGCCAGCCAGCAGCTTGCCGTGGCCCTGGATCGAAGTTACGCCGTTGGCCTTGAACAGGGTGGCAACACCGCCGGTCAGGTTCTTGACGATGCCGGCCTTGCGGCCAACCATCGCGGCGACGTCCATCTTCACTTCACCCGTGGAGATACCGTGGACGTTGAAGCTCTCTTTGGCTTCCTTGTATTTCCAGGAGCTGTCCAGCAGCGCCTTGGAAGGAATGCAACCCACGTTCAGGCAGGTACCGCCGAGGGCCAGCTTGCCTTCGCCGTCAGTGTACTTCTCGATACAGGCAGTGCTCAGACCGAGCTGCGCGGCCTTGATAGCAGCTACGTAGCCGCCAGGACCTGCGCCAATCACTACCACGTCGAATTTCTGGGTCATAAAAGATTCCTTTTAGCTTCAAGCCACAAGCTGCAAGCGGCAAGGCGACCGGCTTGCATAGGAAGCCTGTCGCTTGCAACTTGCAGCTTTTCTATTAGATGTCCAGCAGCAGACGAGCCGGGTCTTCCAGCAGGTTCTTGATGGTCACCAGGAAGGTCACGGCTTCTTTACCGTCGATCAGACGGTGGTCGTAGGACAGCGCCAAGTACATCATCGGACGGATCACGACCTGACCGTTAACGGCCATAGGACGCTGGATGATGTTGTGCATGCCCAGAATCGCAGCCTGCGGCGGGTTGACGATCGGGGTCGACATCATCGAACCAAAGGTACCACCGTTGGTGATGGTGAAAGTACCACCGGTCATTTCGTCGATCGACAGTTTGCCGTCACGGGCTTTCTTGCCGAAGGTGGCGATGCCGTTCTCGATCTCAGCCAGGCTCATTTGCTCGGCGTTGCGCAGAACCGGTACCACCAGGCCGCGGTCGCTGGATACGGCAACGCCGATGTCCGCATAACCGTGGTAGACGATGTCGGAACCGTCGATCGAGGCGTTGACGGCCGGGAAGCGTTTCAGCGCTTCGGTGGCCGCCTTGACGAAGAACGACATGAAGCCCAGGCGTACGCCGTTGTGGGTCTTCTCGAACAGGTCCTTGTACTTCGAACGCAGGGCCATGACTTCGGTCATGTCGACTTCGTTGAAGGTGGTCAGCATGGCCATGTTCGACTGTGCTTCTACCAGGCGCTTGGCCACGGTAGCGCGCACGCGAGTCATCGGCACGCGCTTCTCGGTACGATCGCCAGTGGCGACAACCGGGGCAGCGGCGGCGGCTGGCTTGGCGGCAGGAGCGGCAGCCGGAGCGGATTTCTTCGCTTCGATGGCAGCAACCACGTCTTCCTTGGTGATGCGACCGTCTTTGCCGGTGCCCTTGATGCTGTTCAGGGCAATGCCGTTTTCTTCGGCCAGCTTGCGGGCAGCCGGAGCGCCGATGGCGTCTTCGTCGCCAGCAGCGGCGGCGGCAGGAGCAGCGGCGGCAGGCGCGGCAGCAGCGGCAGGTGCTGCGGCAGCAACGCCACCTTCTACGATCGAGCCCAGGACTTCGTCGGACAGGACGGTGTCGCCCTCGCCCTTGACGATTGCACCCAGTACGCCGTCAGCGGTAGCCAGTACTTCCAGGACAACCTTGTCGGTTTCGATGTCGACGATCAGCTCGTCACGCTTGACGGCTTCGCCCGGCTGCTTGTGCCAGGTGGCAACGGTGCCATCGGCAACCGATTCCGGGAAAGTAGGGGCTTTGATCTCGATAGCCATTATCAGTGGTTCCTTAAATTCGGTTTCTGGTGCGCGATGGCATTAAACGGTGAAGGCATCTTGCAGCAGTTTTTCCTGCTGCTCGGCGTGCATCGAAGCGTAACCACAGGCAGGTGCTGCCGAAGCATCGCGACCGGCGTACTCGAGGACCAGGTCCTTTTTGTGACGGGTCAGGATACGACGCATGTGGTGCTGGCTGCTGTACCAGGCGCCCTGGTTCATCGGTTCTTCCTGACACCACACCACATCCTTGAGATTGGTGTACGGCGCGAGGATTTCGACCAGGTCGTCTTCAGGGAACGGATACAGCTGCTCGATACGCACGACGGCGATATCTTCGCGGCCTTCGGCACGGCGTTTTTCCAGCAGATCGTAGTAGACCTTGCCGCTGCACAGGACCAGGCGCGTGACATTTTTCGGATCGAGGGTATCGATTTCCGGGATCACGGTCTGGAACGAGCCTTCGGCCAGTTCTTCCAAGGTCGAGATGGCCAGCTTGTGGCGCAGCAGCGACTTTGGTGTCAGCACGATCAGCGGCTTGCGCAGCGGACGGATGACCTGACGACGCAGCAGGTGGTAGATCTGAGCCGGCGTGGTCGGTACGCAAACCTGGACGTTGTGCTCGGCGCACAGCTGCAGGTAACGCTCCAGACGTGCCGAGGAGTGCTCAGGCCCCTGCCCTTCATAACCGTGTGGCAGCAGCATGGTCAGACCGCACAGACGGCCCCACTTGTGCTCGCCGCTGGTGATGAACTGGTCGACAACCACCTGGGCACCGTTGGCGAAGTCGCCGAACTGGGCTTCCCAGATCACCAGCGCGTTTGGCTGGGTGGTCGAGTAACCGTATTCGAATGCCAGGACCGCTTCTTCGGACAGGAACGAATCGTACAGGTCGAAACGTGGCTGGCCTTCATAGAGGTTCTGCAACGGGATGTAGGTGCTGGCGTCCTTCTGGTTGTGCAACACCGCATGGCGGTGAGAGAAGGTGCCGCGGCCGATATCCTGACCCGTCATGCGAATCGGGTGACCTTCGAACGCGAGGGTGGCGTAGGCCATGGTTTCGGCGTAGCCCCAGTTGATCGGCAAGCCACCGGCTTGCATCTTCTGGCGGTCTTCGTAGATCTTCGAAACCTGACGCTGAACCACGAAGCCTTCCGGCAGTTCCAGCAGCTTGGCCGACAGTTCCTGCAGGGTCTTCAGATCGAAGCGGGTGTCGTGACGCGCGGTCCAGGCGTGGCCCAGGTACGGACGCCAGTCAACGAACAGTTCCTTGTTCGGCTCTTTGACCAGGCTTTTTACGACGTGCAGGCCGTTGTCCAGCGCATTGCGGTACTCGTCGACCTTGGCCTGGACGCGCTCGGCGTCAAGACGACCCGACTGGGTCAGGGCTTCGGCGTACAGCTCGCGGGTGGTGCGCTGCTTGGTGATCTGCTGGTACATCAGCGGCTGGGTGCCGTTCGGCTCGTCGGCCTCGTTGTGGCCGCGACGACGGTAGCAGACCAGGTCGATGACCACGTCACGCTTGAACTGCATGCGGTAATCAACCGCCAGCTGGGTCACGAACAGCACCGCTTCCGGATCATCACCGTTGACGTGCAGGATCGGCGCCTGAATCATCTTGGCGACGTCGGTGCAGTACTCGGTGGAACGCGAGTCCAGCGGGTTGCTGATGGTGAAACCAACCTGGTTGTTGATCACGATGTGCACGGTACCGCCGGTCTTGAAACCGCGGGTCTGCGACATCTGGAAGGTTTCCATGACCACGCCTTGACCGGCGAATGCCGCGTCACCGTGGATGGAAATCGGCAGTACCTTGTCGCCAACGGTGTCGTTGCGACGGTCCTGACGGGCACGTACCGAACCTTCAACCACTGGCGAGACGATTTCCAGGTGCGAAGGGTTGAACGCCATGGCCAGGTGAACTTCGCCACCGGCGGTCATCACGTTGGACGAGAAGCCCTGGTGGTACTTCACGTCACCGGAACCCAGCTCGACCTTCTTCTTGCCTTCGAACTCGTCGAACAGGTCGCGCGGGTTCTTGCCGAAGGTGTTGACCAGTACGTTCAGACGGCCACGGTGGGCCATGCCGATGACAACTTCCTTGGTGCCGTAGGAACCGGAGCGTTGAATCAGCTCGTCCAGCATCGGAATCAGGCTCTCGCCGCCTTCCAGGCCGAAACGCTTGGTGCCCGGGTATTTGGTACCCAGGTATTTTTCCAGACCCTCAGCGGCGGTGACGCGCTCGAGCAGGTGGCTCTGAATATCCGCGGAGAAGACTGGACGCCCACGCACGCTCTCCAGACGCTGCTGGAACCAGCTGCGCTGCTCGGAGTCGACGATGTGGGTGAATTCGGCGCCAATGGTGCGGCAATATGTCTGCTGCAAAGCGTCGAAGATTTCGCGTAGGCTCGCTTCCTCTTTGCCGATGAACAGGTCGCCGGCACGGAAGGTCGTATCAAGATCGGCATTGGTCAAGCCGTAATGATTGATCGACAGGTCTACTGGCGCAGGGCGCTGCCACAACCCCAGGGGGTCGAGCTTAGCAGCTTGGTGGCCGCGCATACGGTAGGCCTGGATCAGTCGCAGAACTTCAACCTGCTTCTTCTCGTGTTCACTGCTCACGCTGCCGGCGGAAACCGGTTGGGCGCGGCGCTGGTTCTTTGCCAGCAGTACGAAATGGTCGCGGATTGTAGAGTGCGATACATCGGTAGCGGTGCTGCCTTCGGCGGGCAACTTCTGGAAGTAAGTGCGCCACTCTTCTGGCACAGCGTTAGGGTCGTGCAGGTAAAGCTCGTAGAGCTCTTCCACATATGCAGCGTTACCACCTGAAAGGTGGGCGCTATCCCACATGCGCTGCATCACGCTTTCTTGCATGCTTGGTCACCCTCGGTTAGGGGACGGATCGGCAAGAGCCACAGCACGCCTGGAAAAGTCCTAATGCAGCGACCCAACCAAGCCACCAAGGATCCTACAGATTTTCCGGGTACCAGCCCGGAAGCCCCTGCTGGTCTCATATCTTCATAGGTAAAAGCTTGGGCTTTGTGGGCCCCAGCTCGGGTTTCACCTTGGTGCGGGCAACGGCCCGCACCTTGGCGTACTACGGGTACAACACTTTTAAAATCAGGTACCGCTTTGCAGCAGCATGTTACGTACGTGACCGATGGCCTTGGTCGGGTTCAGACCTTTAGGGCAAACGTTCACGCAGTTCATGATGCCGCGGCAACGGAACACGCTGAACGGGTCATCCAGCGAAGCCAGACGCTCCTGGGTCTTGGTGTCACGGCTGTCGGCCAGGAAACGATAGGCCTGCAGCAGTGCAGCTGGACCGAGGAACTTGTCCGGGTTCCACCAGAACGACGGGCAGGAAGTCGAGCAGCAAGCGCACAGGATGCACTCGTACAGACCGTCCAACTTTTCACGCTCTTCCGGCGACTGCAGGCGCTCGATGGCCGGAGCCGGGGTGTCGTTCTGCAGGAATGGCTTCACCTTCTCGTACTGCTTGTAGAAGATGCTCATATCGACGACCAGGTCACGAATGACCGGCAATCCAGGCAAAGGGCGGACGATCAGCTTGTTGCGCTTGACCACGGCCGAAAGCGGCGTGATGCAGGCCAGACCGTTCTTGCCGTTGATGTTCATGCCATCGGAACCGCAAACACCTTCACGGCAGGAGCGACGATACGAGAAACCTTCGTCCTGCTCTTTGATCAGTGCCAATACATCGAGAACCATCAGGTCCTTGCCGCCGGTATCGACCTGGAACACCTGCATCTTGGGTGCCGAGTCGGTATCGGGGTTGTAACGATAAACTTCGACTTGCAACATTGTGGCCACCCTTAGTAAGTCCGGACTTTAGGCTCGAACGCCGGAACGGTTTTCGGCGCGAAGTTGACGGCGCGCTTGGCGACGCGCTTCTCACCCGGGAAGTACAGGGTGTGGCACAGCCAGTTTTCGTCGTCACGGTCTTCGAAGTCTTCACGGGCGTGCGCACCGCGGGACTCTTTACGGACTTCTGCAGCGATTGCAGTGGCTTCAGCGACTTCCAGCAGGTTCTGCAGCTCCAGCGCTTCGATACGCGCGGTGTTGAAGGCCTGGGACTTGTCGTTGATCTTGACGTTGGCGATACGCTCGCGCAGGCCAGCCAGCTGCTCGATACCCTTCTGCATGTATTCGCCAGTGCGGAATACACCGAAGTAGTTCTGCATGCAGCTCTGCAGCTCGCGACGCAGAGTAGCCACGTCTTCACCGGTGTTGCGCTCGTTGAGCTTGTTCAGGCGGCTCAGGGCAACATCGATGTCGGTGTCGCTGGCGTCGAGGTATTCGATACCGTCGCTCAGCGCTTTTTCCAGGTGCAGGCCGGCAGCACGACCGAAGACCACCAGGTCGAGCAGCGAGTTGCCGCCCAGGCGGTTGGCACCGTGAACCGATACGCACGCCACTTCACCGACCGCGAACAGACCCGGGATGATGTGATCAACGCCATCGGCGTCCTGGGTCATCGCCTGACCATGGATGTTGGTGGCAACGCCGCCCATCATGTAGTGGCAGGTTGGGACAACAGGAACCGGCGCGACCACAGGGTCGACGTGAGCGAAGGTCTTGGACAGTTCACAGATACCTGGCAGGCGGCTGTGCAGTACTTCTTCACCCAGGTGGTCAAGCTTGAGCATCACGTGGTCGCCGTTAGGGCCACAGCCGTTGCCGGCGATGATCTCTTTAACCATGGAACGGGCCACAACGTCACGACCAGCAAGGTCTTTGGCGTTAGGCGCGTAACGTTCCATGAAACGCTCGCCGTGCTTGTTGATCAGGTAACCGCCTTCACCACGGCAACCTTCAGTGACCAGTACACCAGCGCCGGCGATGCCGGTCGGGTGGAACTGCCACATCTCGATATCCTGGACCGGAACGCCTGCACGCAGGGCCATGCCGATACCGTCACCGGTGTTGATCAGGGCATTGGTGGTGGAGGAGTAGATACGGCCTGCACCGCCAGTGGCCAGAACGGTGGCCTTGGCCTTGATGTACAGGGTTTCGCCGGTTTCGATGCAGATTGCAATCACACCGACGAACGCGCCTTCCTGGTTCTTCACCAGGTCAACTGCGTAGTACTCGTTGAGGAAGGTGGTGCCTGCCTTCAAGTTGCCCTGGTACAGGGTGTGCAGCAGCGCGTGACCGGTACGGTCGGAAGCGGCGCAGGTACGGGCGGCCTGGCCACCTTTACCGAAGTCCTTGGACTGACCGCCGAACGGACGCTGGTAGATACGGCCTTGTTCGGTACGCGAGAACGGCAGACCCATGTGGTCCAGCTCGAACACGGCAGCAGGGCCTTCCTGACACATGTATTCGATAGCGTCCTGGTCACCGATGTAGTCGGAACCCTTGACGGTATCGTACATGTGCCAGCGCCAGTCATCGTTCGGGTCGGCCGAAGCGATGGCGCAGGTGATGCCACCCTGGGCCGATACAGTGTGCGAACGGGTCGGGAAGACCTTGGTGATCACGGCAGTCTTGTGACCGCCTTGGGCCAGCTGCAGCGCAGCGCGCATGCCGGCACCGCCGCCACCAATGATGATGGCGTCGAATGTAATCGTAGGAATGTTAGCCATGAATCAGATACCCCAGAGAATCTGCACACCCCAGACGAAGTACGCGAACATCGCGACACCACATACCGCCTGGAACAGGAAACGTACGGCAGTCGCCGACTTGCCCAGCGCCATCGGCGTCAGGTAGTCGGTGGCAATGGTCCACATGCCGACCCAGGCGTGAGCGCCCAGGGCCACAAGGGCCAGCAGACTGAAGATACGCATCGCGTTGTTGGAGAACAGAGCGTGCCACTGGGCAAACTCGATGCCCGGGTGCGCGATCAGGTATCCGATCAGGAAAATGAAATAAGCCGCGAGAACGACCGCAGAAACGCGCTGCGCCATCCAGTCATAGAGGCCCGAACGCGAGAGGTTCGTGACGTTGGTTACCATATCCAAACTCCTGCCAGCACAATCAACACCACGGAAACGGCGATGATAATTTTCGAGCCCAGTCGGCCGCCTTCCAGCGTTTCACCGATGCCCATATCCATGATCAAGTGGCGCACACCGGCTACCAAGTGATACAGCAAGGCGGACAGGAGGCCCCATGCCACGAACTTGGCCAGCGGACTGGTCAAGCATGCCTTCACCTCGGCGAAACCTTCCTCCGAACCCAGGGATTTGCCCAATGCATAAAGCATGAAGCCAAGGCCCAGGAAGAGGATGATGCCGGAAACACGGTGAAGAAATGACGTAACGCCGGTAATGGGGAGTTTGATGGTCCTTAGGTCTAGGTTTACAGGTCGTTGGCTTTTCACGGCTTTTTTCACACTGAAGAGCCCCTAGCAAGCAGGGCAAAGTTGTTGGTAAGTGTACTGGTCAGGTACCCACCACCCAGGGAGTGACGACCCCAGCAACACGGGCTTGCAAGCCCCTGGCGGTCGGGGGCCGATTATAGACAGTTAGGCTACTAATGACAACGCAGACACCTAGCCCAAATAGCGCATTGCCTTTAATGAGCAAAAGGCGTAAACGGGCGGTAATTTCGAGGAAAAACAGCGCCCAAAGCCCTTTACAACCGTGCTTTAGGCAAATTGACATTCGAATTTATCTCACTATAGTGGTGCGGGCCCTGCGTGGGGGGTCTGTCTGATGATTTCAAGCATTAATAGGAGGCCACATGGCTGACAAAAAAGCGCAGTTGGTCATCGAGGGCGCAGCCCCCGTCGAGCTGCCCATTTTAACCGGCACCGTTGGTCCCGATGTTATCGACGTTAGAGGGTTGGGGGCCACGGGTCACTTCACTTTCGACCCTGGTTTCATGGCGACCGCATCCTGCGAGTCGAAGATCACTTATATCGACGGCGACAAGGGTATCCTGCTGCATCGCGGCTACCCGATCGAACAGCTGGCCGAAAAATCCGACTACCTCGAGACCTGCTACCTGCTGCTCAACGGCGAACTGCCGAATGCCGAGCAGAAGGCCCAGTTCGTCAGCACCGTGAAGAACCACACCATGGTGCACGAGCAGTTGAAGTCCTTCTTCAACGGCTTCCGCCGCGACGCTCACCCGATGGCCGTCATGTGCGGCGTGGTGGGTGCCCTGTCGGCGTTCTACCACGACTCGCTGGACATCAATAACCCGCAGCACCGCGAAATTTCCGCGGTCCGCCTGGTCGCCAAGATGCCGACCCTGGCGGCGATGGTGTACAAGTACTCCATGGGCCAGCCCATGATGTACCCGCGCAACGACCTGTCGTACGCGGAAAACTTCCTGCACATGATGTTCAACACCCCGTGCGAGATCAAACCGATCAGCCCGGTACTGGCCAAGGCAATGGACCGGATCTTCATCCTCCACGCCGACCACGAGCAGAACGCCTCGACTTCTACCGTCCGTCTGGCCGGTTCCTCGGGCGCCAACCCGTTCGCCTGTATCGCCGCCGGTATCGCTGCACTGTGGGGCCCTGCCCACGGCGGTGCCAACGAAGCGGTACTGACCATGCTCGATGAAATCGGCGATGTCTCGAACATCGACAAGTTCATCGCCAAGGCCAAGGACAAGAACGATCCGTTCAAGCTGATGGGCTTCGGTCACCGCGTTTACAAGAACCGCGACCCGCGCGCCACCGTGATGAAACAGACCTGCGACGAAGTCCTGCGCGAGCTGGGCATCAAGAACGACCCGCAGCTGGAACTGGCCATGCGCCTGGAAGAGATCGCCCTCACCGATCCTTACTTCATCGAGCGCTCGCTGTACCCGAACGTCGACTTCTACTCGGGGATCATCCTCAAGGCGATCGGCATTCCAACCAGCATGTTCACCGTGATCTTCGCCCTGGCGCGGACCGTCGGCTGGATTTCGCACTGGAAAGAAATGCTCTCCAGCCCGTACAAGATCGGCCGCCCTCGCCAGCTGTACACCGGCTACGAGTCGCGCGACATCGTCAAGCTGGAAGACCGCAAGTAAGCCTTTGGGCCGAACACGAAAAAAGGCTGCCTTCGGGCAGCCTTTTTTATTGGGTCGGGGGAATTTATCGCGGGGCAAGCCCGCTCCTACAGATCCGTAGGAGCGGGCTTGCCCCGCGATCTGTACTTACGGCTTCTCAGCCTTCGCCTTCAATGCCTTCAAGGTATTGAACGGCGCATCCACCACAAACTTGTTGGCCACCATCGACGGCACGCTGCCGCCCGGCTCGGTATGCACCTGGTAAGTTACCTCAGTGCCACCATCTTTTGGCTGCAGCTTCCAGAAACCATCAACCTTGGCCACCCGCACGAAGCCCTTCTCTTCCGGCAAGTACTTCGGAACGCCTTCAAGCTTGCGGGTCAGGCTGCCATCAGCGGCCTGAGTCGTGGTGACGTGCAGGATCGAATCACGCGGGGTGACCGGCCACGGGGTGTTGAACTGGGTGTAGGTCCAGTTCTGCTCACCCTCGGCTTTCAGCAGCTTTTGCGACTTGCACTCATGAATCCAGGCACAGGCAGCGACGACATCCTCCTGCAACGCCCTGACCTTCTCCAGCGGCGCCTTAATGAAGGTTATGCCGCGATAGGCCTTGTAATCGGAACCGGCAACCTCGCTGAGCTCGACCTTGATCCCGTCCTCGTTCTTGGCCTGCTTCCAGTCCTCGGCATGGGCCAGCGGCACCAGTACCGCGCCAAGCCCCAACACCAGTGCCACGTGTTTAAACGATCCCATTCTCTTGTTCCTTATTGTCGAAGATCCGCGCTTCAAGCTGCCGTCATTTGCTCCAGCCACCCCAGGATCCTGATTGCCTCATCGCGGTCATTGCCGCAGATCTCGGCCTCTGCCTTGAAACCACCGCACACCGCCGGACGCTCGGGCATGCCGAACAAGCCACAGAGATTGGCAACCGACAGGTGCAGGCAGCGCTCGCCGGCAGGCTTGCCCTTGGGCATACCCGGTATCGGCGAGCTGATGGAGGGCGCGATGCAGCAGGCGCCACAACCTTCACGGCAGTTCATGACAACAGAATCCTCGGAGTAACAAATGATGAGTGAACCCGGATAGTAACCGCTTAAACAGGTGTTTAAAATTGCTGGCAGGATGAAATATCAATTGCAAATGCGATGACCGAACAGTCAGTGTCGCCCTACTGCTTGAACTCGAACTCGATCGCTGCACCCTCGACATCCTTGCGGCTTTCGTTACGCAGCTGCAGCTGCATTTCGTTGCTGATCAGCCGGCCATTGAGCTGGAAGGGGCTATCGGACGGGGGCTTTTCGCCAAACAGATAGGGCAACAGCGGCTTGGGCAGAGGCGCCTGTTCCTGGGTATCGGGCTTGAGCTCCTTGACCATGCCGGAGGGCAGGCTCAGGTCCAGCTTGGCCTTGGGCAATGGCTGTGGTGCCGCTTTGGCGTTCTTGCGCACGCTGCGCTGGGCGGCCTTGGCAGTCGCCTTCTTTCTCACCGGCGCCGCTTTCACCTGCTTTGGCTTGGCGGCAGGCTTGACGCTTTTCGTTGCAGGGGCTTTGTTTGCCGGCGCGGTTTCAGCCACGGCTACCGAGGTACAGGCCAACCCACCCAGCAAACACAGGGACAACCCGATACTACGCAACACTTTCATAGGCACCGACGACTATCCCTGAAAATGCTTATGCTCCCCGTTCCTGACACGACTGGCAAGTCTAGAAAAAAGCGCCCGAGGCAGATTCTTGGCATAACTGGCTGGCCAACATACCCAAGGTCATTACCGCCCGCTCCGCCTCGCGGTTCCACGGGATGCCGCAGTTCAGGCGAATGCAGTGGTTGAACTGCTCGGTGTTACTGAAGATCAACCCCGGCGCAATACTGATGCCCTGCTGCAGCGCACGTACATGCAACTCCTGGGTGTTGACCCGCCCCGGCAAGCTGACCCAGAGGATGAAGCCGCCGGTGGGCCGGGTCATCTGCGTACCTTCAGGAAAGTGCTGCTGCACCGCCAACTGATAAGCACTGAGATTCTTCCGATACTCCTGACGGATGTAGCGCAAATGCCGATCGTAGCCGCCGTTCTCCAGATAGGACGCCACCCCCATCTGGGTCACGCTGCAGGCCGAATGGGTGGTAAAGGTCTGCAAGCGCTGGATTTCTGCCTGGTACTTGCCGGCAACCATCCAACCAATACGCACCCCTGGCGACAGGGTCTTGGAGAAACTCGAACAATAGATCACCCGCCCTAGCCGGTCGAAGGCCTTGAGGGACTTGGTCTTGCCTTGCTCGAACATCAGCTCGCCGTAGATATCGTCCTCGACGATCTGAATATCGAAGTCCGAGGCCAGGCGCAGCAACTGCTTCTGCCGGTCTTCCGGGATGGTGCCGCCCAGCGGGTTGCTCAGGCGCGCGGTCAACACCAGCGCCTTGATCGACCACTGGTTGGCGGCCAGCTGCAA
Organism: Pseudomonas sp. SBB6; assembly: GCF_024213215.1. Classification (NCBI taxonomy): domain Bacteria; kingdom Pseudomonadati; phylum Pseudomonadota; class Gammaproteobacteria; order Pseudomonadales; family Pseudomonadaceae; genus Pseudomonas; species Pseudomonas sp. SBB6. Next base: position 124,910 of record NZ_JANAVH010000006.1, read on the forward strand.
GGCCTCAAGACTGATGCCGGTGGACGGATCACTGGGAATTTCGATGACTTTCAGGCCGAGCAAATCGGCCAGTTGCAGCAAGCCGTAGTAAGTCGGCGATTCGGCGGCGATCAGGTCACCCGGGCGGGTCAGCACCCGTAGCGACATCTGCAGGGCATCGACGCAGCCATGGGTGACCACTACTTCACTGGGGTCGACCACCACACCGGCATCGCGCATGCGAATGGCGATCTGCCGACGCAGGGGCTCAAAGCCCGGGCTGAACATGTAGCTGAAGGCCCGTGGGCTATGAAAGCGGGTGACCTTGGCCAACTGCTGGTGCAGCGCCCGCACCGGCAGGTAATCGACATGGGGTACCGCCGCGCCAAAAGGGAACACCCCGTCGCGCCGAGCCTCGGTCAGCACCTGCTGGATGATGCTGCTGCGCGTGACCAGACCGGGGCGCTCGACCCGGGCGATATCCGGCGTCTGCGCGGTCAGTGCCGGGGTCTGGTGCACATAGTAGCCGGACTGCGGCCGCGCGCGGATCAGGCCCTGGTCTTCGAGGTTGGCGTAGGCCTGGAGCACCGTGGCATGGCTGACATTGAGCTGCGAGCTCATCTTGCGCACCGACGGCACGCGCTCCCCTGGCTGATACACACCGCGGCGAATATCTTCGGCCAGTTGCTGGGCGATGCGCTGATAAAGCAGCAGGTTGGTCATGATCAGATCTCGACACGCAGGCAATGTAGTTGTTTTTGTACGGCTGTTTTGAGCAAGAATACCGGAACAGTTGCGAAGTGTACTGGGACAGATTGCAGAATAGTCGACAATACAGTTGCGTGACAGAGGCTGGCGTGTGCCATTTGTCACAACCAGGCGATCGCCCATAAAAAAACCCGGAGCTGTGCGGCCTCCGGGTTTCTTCATCTATTACTCAGCGTGCGGCGCCGAGCTTGCCTTTTTCGTCGGAGAAGACGATCTCGACCCGACGGTTCTGCGCCCTGCCCCGCTCCGAGGCGTTAGCCTCGACCGGATACTGGTCGCCGTACCCTTCGACCTGGATGCGTTTTTCATCGACACCCAGATCGATCAGCATGTCGGCCACTGCCTGAGCCCGATCACGGGAGAGCTTGAGATTGTCTTCCGGCGCACCGGTACTGTCGGTGTAGCCCTCGATACGCACGACCCGCTTGGGGTTGAGCTGGAGGAACTGCACCAGCTTGAGCACGGTACGGCTGGCGGAGTTCTTCAGCTCCGCATGGCCAGTATCGAACAGCACGTCGCCCAGGGTCATGACCAGGCCGCGATCACTCTGCTCGGTGGCCAGGCTGACAATCTGCGCCTCCAGCCACTTGCCCTGCTGCTGCACGCTGGCAAGCTTGGCTTCGCGCAGGGCCAGCTGCAGGCGCTGACGCTCGAGCTCAAGCTTGGCCAGACGTTCCTGATTGAGCACCAGGTTGCTGTGCTCACGGGCGATGTCGCTGTAGCGCTGGCTCAAGTAAGCGTAATGACGCACATCGGCACCAGTGCCCAGATAACTGGACAGGCGCTCGGCACGGGCCAGGGATTCACCGGCACGAATCACGTCACGCGGCGCGCTGCGCAATACGTCGGAATCGTCCTTGACCGTCTGAAACTTGGCCGTAGCCTCATCCAGCGCCACTTCGCTGCGCTGGCTGGCACAACCCTGCAAGCCCACCACGCCGAGCAACAACAGTGCCACCAAAGGTTTGATCGAACTCACCGCTGCTCCCCCAACTGTTTACGCAGGCGATTGACCCGCGACTGCAGCAAGTCCAGCTGCTCCTTGCTCTTGACCGTCAGCACCCGCGCCTCGGCCAGGCGCGCATCGAGCTCGGCCTGCTCGGCGCGCATGCGCGCGTCGCGATAGGATTCACTGGTCATGTTGGAACGAGCCCGGGCCAGTTTGTCTTCAGCCAGCTTCAGCTCGGCCACTTCATCGGTGGCACCGACCGCCTTGGCCTGCTCCAGCGCCTGCTCGGACAAGCGCAGCTGTTCATTGGGGGCCGGGTCATTGGCGCACCCGGCCAGGGCCAGCAACGCCAAAACGGCGAATAGTGAATGAGTTCTCACGCAATCTTCCTACTGTTTAGGGGCATCCAGCGGCGCCTGCATCTGCGCTTTCCAGCGTTCGACATTACGTTGCAGTACCGCCTGGGACACGCCGGAGGCCGGCAATTCTGTCAGTTTTTTTGCCAGTTGTCCGCGCAACCAAGCGTCATTGCACGCCGAATTATGCGACAGCGCCAGGTACAACCCCGGACGATCCAGGGGCAAGCCGCGGGCAATCAACTCGTTGCTCATGCCCAGGGTCTGAGCCATGGCCATGCCGGCGTAGCGGCCGGCCAGCACATAGTCGACCTGGCCGAGCAGCAGTTTCTGGAAGGCCTGGGTCAGGTTCTGTGCCGGCGCAAGCTGCAACTGGCTCCTGGCATAGGCGGCAAATTCGGGTGTCGTCCGCGCCTTTTCCGAGACGCTGCCCTGATGCTCATGCAAATCAGCCAGGGTGTTGTACACCAGCGTCGAATCGTGGCGGGTCCAGACTACATATTCATTGTTCAGCAACGCGGGGTGAACATAGTCGACCGTGGTCAGCTCGGCCACCGCGAAGGGTGAGTCGATCAGCAGGTCGACACGCCCGCTGCGCACCTCTTCCAGCGCCTGGCTGCGGCTGCCGCTGTCGAGGACTTCGACTTTAAGCCCCAACTCGCTGGCGACCTGCTTGAACAAATCAACGTTGGCACCCATCAAGTGCTTGGGATCTTGCGGGTCGCGCCACGAATAAGGCGGGGCATCGGGGCTGCCGGTGACCACCAGCCGCTCGCACTTACCCACCGCCCAGGCTTGCAACGGCATCAACACCGCAGCGAACACCAGCGCCGTGTTTATCCGGCAACGCCTTCCCATGCAACGACTCCCTGATCTTTTTACCCCGAATGAAAAAGCCCGATCCGACGGGCTGTGCAAGGCAGGCCTGCACAGCCCGTACGGACCGGGCTCTTTTATAAGTGAAGCGGCTGGATTAAACCAGCTTCTCCAGCTCAGGGATGGCTTCGAACAGGTCAGCCACCAGGCCGTAGTCGGCCACCTGGAAGATCGGCGCTTCTTCGTCCTTGTTGATCGCAACGATCACTTTGGAGTCTTTCATGCCGGCCAGGTGCTGGATCGCGCCGGAGATACCGACGGCGATGTACAGCTGTGGTGCAACGATCTTGCCGGTCTGACCGACCTGCATGTCGTTGGGTACGAAACCTGCGTCGACCGCAGCGCGCGAAGCGCCAACGGCAGCGCCGAGCTTGTCGGCCAGGGCGTACAGGTGCTTGAAGTTGTCACCGTTCTGCATGCCGCGACCGCCGGAAACGACGATCTTGGCAGCGGTCAGCTCTGGACGGTCGGACTTGGCCAGCTCTTCGCCAACGAACGCCGACTTGCCCGCGTCGTGGGCAGCAGCGACGGCTTCAACGGCAGCCGAACCCCCTTCGGCGGCAACGGCGTCAAAGCCGGTGGAACGCACGGTGATGACCTTGACGGCAGCGTTCGATTGCACGGTGGCAATGGCGTTACCGGCGTAGATCGGACGCTTGAAGGTGTCAGCCGATTCAACCGAGATGATCTCGGAGATCTGGTCGACGTCCAGCAGCGCGGCAACGCGCGGCAGGATGTTCTTGCCGTTGGAGGTGGCAGGCGCCAGCACGTGGCTATAGCCCTTGCCCAGCTCGGCGACCAGTGGCGCAACGTTCTCCGGCAGCTGGTGAGCGTAGGCGGCATTGTCGGCAACCAGCACCTTGGCAACGCCGGCGATCTTGGCCGCAGCTTCAGCGACGCCAGCGACGTTTGCGCCTGCGACCAGCACGTGGATGTCACCACCGATCTTGGCGGCAGCAGCAACAGTGTTCAGGGTGGCCGGGGCAACGGCACCTTTTTCGTGTTCAGCGATAACCAGGATAGTCATTTAGATTACCTTCGCCTCGTTCTTCAGTTTCTCGACCAGTTCAGCAACCGACTTGACCTTGATGCCAGCGCTGCGGGCAGCCGGCGCTTCGACTTTCAGGGTCTTGTTGGTGGAGGCGGTGGAAACGCCCAGCGCGTCTGGAGTAACGGTTTCCAGCGGCTTCTTCTTGGCCTTCATGATGTTCGGCAGCGACGCGTAGCGCGGCTCGTTCAGGCGCAGGTCGGTGGTGACGATGGCTGGCAGGTTCAGCGCAACGGTCTGCAGGCCGCCGTCGATTTCACGGGTGACGTTGACCTTGTCGCCAGCGACTTCGACCTTGGAGGCGAAGGTGCCCTGGGCGTAACCGCTCAGTGCCGCCAGCATCTGGCCGGTCTGGTTGTTGTCGCTGTCGATGGCTTGCTTGCCAAGGATCACCAGCTGCGGTTGCTCCTTGTCGACCACTGCCTTGAGCAGCTTGGCCACGGCCAGCGAAGTCAGCTCTTCAGCCGATTCGACCAGGATGGCGCGGTCGGCACCCAGTGCCAGGGCAGTACGCAGTTGCTCCTGGGCAGTGGCCGGGCCGACGGTAACGACGACGATCTCGCTCGCAACGCCCTTCTCTTTCAGGCGCACGGCTTCTTCTACGGCAATTTCGCAGAAGGGGTTCATGGACATCTTGACGTTAGCAAGGTCGACGCCGGAGTTGTCCGCCTTGACGCGAACCTTGACGTTATAGTCGACCACTCGTTTGACAGCTACAAGAACCTTCATGGATTCCTCGTTACTCTCCGGTGAAAAGAATGTCGCCTGGGACAAACCCGGCGATTGCGCGTGGGTACAAGGGCACCTCTAAAAACGATCACAGGTGGACGAATTTAACCCTGACCCAGCAGTCTCGATTCGGCCTGTCAGTTGCAAAACCCGTGGGTCATTATTTGTCGTGGCGTGTAAACTCCACTACAAAGCGGGTTGTGGCGTAACTGCCCTGCTTTTCGCCTGGTTTTTAGGGGTGCTCCTGCATCCGGCGGTCAGCCTACGGCGAGCGCAAAACCGCTCGTATCTTGACCGTAACGCCCAATCCGGTCAATACGGCAAACCCGTCAGCTTCAAGCCGCGCTTCTTTGATTTTACTGGGCTGCGGCAAATTCAAACAAACGTTTGTATTGGACCCCGTGAGTGGTGTAGATATAATGCGCGGCCAAGAGAAAGCGGTGTAGTCCGTCATCGCTCGAGCTACAGCCCGAGCGTCTGAAAAATGACCGCCTGACACCCGCCAACAAAGAAAAACCGATGAGCCTTGAGTAGGAGAGAACCTGTGGAACGCGAATACATGGAATTCGACGTGGTCATTGTCGGCGCTGGCCCGGCTGGCCTGTCCGCCGCCTGCCGACTGAAGCAGAAGGCCGCCGAAGCCGGTAACGAAATCAGCGTCTGCGTGGTCGAGAAAGGCTCGGAAGTCGGCGCCCACATCCTCTCCGGTGCGGTATTCGAACCGCGCGCCCTGAACGAACTGTTCCCGGACTGGAAAGAGCTCGGCGCGCCGCTCAACACCGAAGTCAAACGCGACGACATCTACGTGCTCAAGGATGCTGGCAGCTCGATCAAGGTCCCGGACCTGTTCGTGCCCAAGACCATGCACAACCAAGGCAACTACATCATCTCCCTGGGCAACCTGTGCCGCTGGCTGGCCCAGCAGGCCGAGAACCTGGGCGTGGAGATCTACCCGGGCTTCGCCGCCCAGGAGGCGCTGTTCGACGAGAACGGCGTGGTCCGCGGGATCATCACCGGCGACCTGGGTGTCGACCGTGAAGGCAACCCCAAAGAAGGCCTGTACACCCCAGGGATGGAACTGCGCGGCAAGTACACCCTGTTCGCCGAAGGCTGCCGTGGCCATATCGGCAAGCAGCTGATCAAGCGCTTCAACCTCGACAGCGAGTCCGACACCCAGCACTACGGCATCGGTCTCAAGGAAATCTGGGAAGTCGACCCGGCCAAGCACGAACAGGGCCTGGTGGTGCACACCGCCGGCTGGCCGCTGGACGTGATCAGCACCGAAAATACCGGTGGCTCGTTCCTCTACCACCTGGAAAACAACCAGGTAGTGGTCGGGCTGATCGTCGACCTGTCCTACAGCAACGCCTACCTGTCGCCGTTCGATGAGTTCCAGCGCCTCAAGCACCACCCGGTGATCAGCAAGTACCTGGAGGGCGGCAAGCGCATCAGCTACGGTGCCCGCGCCATCAGCAAAGGCGGCCTGAACTCTCTGCCGAAGATGGTCTTCAACGGTGGCGCACTGATCGGTTGCGACCTCGGCACCCTGAACTTCGCCAAGATCAAGGGCAGCCACACCGCGATGAAGTCCGGCATGCTCGCCGCCGAAGCGGTGGCCGATGCCCTGCTGGCCGGCAGCGAAGGCGGCGACCAGCTCAACAGCTACGTCGAAGCGTTCAAGGCCAGCTGGCTGCATGAAGAGCTGTTCGCCAGCCGTAACTTCGGCCCGGCCATGCACAAGTTCGGTCCGATCTTCGGCGCGGCGTTCAACTACGTCGACCAGAACTGGTTCGGCGGCAAGCTGCCGTTCACCCTGCACGACACCAAGCCGGACTACGCCTGCCTGAAGCTGGCCGCCGACTCGAAAAAAATCGACTATCCAAAACCGGATGGCAAGCTGAGCTTCGACAAGCTGAGCTCGGTGTTCCTCTCCAGCACCAACCATGAAGAGGAGCAGCCGTGCCACCTGAAACTGGCTGACGCGAGCATCCCGATCGCCACCAACCTGCCGCTGTACGACGAACCGGCGCAGCGCTATTGCCCGGCCGGCGTGTACGAAGTGGTCACCCAGGAAGACGGCAGCAAGCGCTTCCAGATCAACGCCCAGAACTGCGTGCACTGCAAGACCTGTGACATCAAGGACCCTTCGCAGAACATCACCTGGGTCACCCCGGAAGGCGCCGGCGGCCCGACTTACCCGAACATGTAAGTCCGCTGGCAGCTAAAAAAGCCCCCTCGCCGTTGTGGCCAGGGGGCTTTTTCATGCGTTGCATCAGGCCAATCTGACCTCTTCGAACAGCTCAGGGTGCCGATCGAGAAGCTTCAGCAATTTAACCAGGGCCAAAGGTGGCTTGGTCTTGCCGTTTTCGTAACGGGAAAATGCATTGACCCCGCCACCAAATATTTCCGCCGCTTCACGCTGATCAAGCGCCAGCTTCTTGCGCACTGCCGCAATGAACTGTGGATCGACCGCCGCCGCATTGACCTGCCGATTGAACGCCAACATGGCCGCACTGACACGCCGGGATTCCTGATCGCTGAGAACCATCTCCGCGCAAGCCGGGCAAACATCTCCAGTAACCTCAGTCACCCGTGTTGTCTCACCCTTGTAGGTGTACGGCAAATCACGGCTGGCATTGACCAGCTCGGCCGCGCCACAGGCTGGACACTTCATCCTCACAACTCCTTGAAGGACACGATGAGCACGTCATCGATGACCGTCAGTTTCAGGTAGACCCGCCCGAAGCAGGTGCTGGGTCGGTAAACGTCTTGCCATATACGCTGGTTCGCTTGCGTGGTAAAGCCTGCAATGAGGCGTTCCCTTCTCCATGAGCAAATTAACCTAGTAGGTTTAATTTGGCAAACAGGTTAATCGTTTGCCGAGCCCTGGAGTCTGCCCGATCAGCGGTCATTCAGCGGGGAAGGATTGTCACAGCAGATGAACTCAGCAGCGTACCGTCTGATCCTCGAAGACCGCCGCCTCGCGTGCGCCGAAGTACATCGCCGTGAGCACACCCACCGCGCCCATGACCAGACAAAAGCCGACACATACCCATGGGCTCCACGGCATCAGGGCAATCAGCAGCAACGGCGTGGTGCTCGCCCACAGGGCGTAGGCAATGTTGTAGGTAAAGGAAATCCCCGACACACGGATCTGGGCCGGGAACAGCCCGACCATCACCGACGGCACCACCCCCACTACCCCACAGGCCAGGCCTGCAAGTGCATAGGCCAGCCCGGTCCAGCCCCAGCCACTGACCAGACTGGCATAGAGACCGGCAATGCCCAGCGGCAGCAACAGGCTGTAGAACATCAGCGCCCGCCAGGCGCCGATACGGTCGACCAGCAAACCCGCCAGCACACAACCGATGTTCAGGAAGACGATGCCCATGCTGCTCAAGGCGAAGGTGTGCCCGGCGCTCATGGCGAAACGCTGCTGCATCACCGTCGGGGTGATCACCACCAGCACCACCACCGCCGACGTCAGCACGCACGTCAGCAACACAGCCGGAATCAACGCGCGGCGATGGTCACGCAGGACGGTACGCAACGGAAAGGCCGGCGGCTGCTCACGTTGCTCGCGCAAGGCGAGAAATACCGGCGTCTCGCTCAGCCAGCGGCGCAACCACACACCAATCACGCCAAACACGCCGCCGAGCAGGAACGGGTAGCGCCAGGCGTAATCGAGAATTTCCTGCGGGCTGAACAGCTGCGCCAGCGCCGTCGCCGTCAAGGCGCCCAGCAGGTAGCCGAACGTCAGCCCCGCTTGCAGGAAGCCCAGGGCATAGCCGCGCCGCCCGGGCGGTGCATGCTCGGCGACGAAGGTCCAGGCGCTCGGTACCTCACCGCCCACCGCCGCGCCTTGCAGGATGCGCAAGGCCAACAGGATCAGCGGCGCCGCATAACCGATATCGGCGTAGGTCGGCATGACACCGATCAGCAGGCACGGCAGGGCCATCATCAGGATGCTCAAGCTGAACACCCGCTTGCGCCCCAGGTGATCGGCAAAATGGGCCATCAGGATGCCGCCCAGCGGCCGCGCCAGGTAACCGGTGACGAAGATCCCGAAGCTCTGCAGCAAGCGCAGCCATTCGGGCATCTGCGGCGGGAAGAACAGCTGGCTCAAGGTCAGGGCGAAGAACACGAAGATGATGAAATCGTAGATCTCCAGCGCCCCGCCCAACGCCGCCAGGCTCAGGGTCTTGTGATCGCGGCGCGACAGCTGCAACGGGCGCGCAGGGTCAGTGGCAGTCATAGAGGTATCCGCAAATGAACAGAAGCCGGCGCGAGCAGGCGCCAGGGCAAACGCAAGAGGATAGCAAATGCCGACCGACCGTACCCAGCGCAAAGGCCGGGACAGGCCTAGGACTGGCGGGAAAACGCGGTCTGGGCGAAGTTCATCCGCCGCGGGGCATAGCCCTGGTTGGCAGCGCGCTCGGCAACGGCGGGCAAGCGCCCAAGCACCTGAGGCGAATCGATGATGTTCATGAAGGACTGGATGGTTTCGTTGTCCGGCACCTTGGGCAGGCTGACGCTCACTGCCCGGCGCTGGCTGTCAGGAATGGCGGGGATCTTCAAATGCTGCGATTCATACAACAACGCGTGCTGAATCAACGGGTTGACCTGGCAAAAGCGCTCAAGGTCGACCCCGGCATGGCTGGCCAGGTCGATATTGCCCAGCAGCAGGTTGAACGGTTGCAACGCACTTTGCACCAGACGCTGCAGATCTTCGAAACTCTCGACCGGGGCGATGCGGTAGTAGCCCATGCCATTGAGCATGCGCTCCAGTTGCAGCAACTGCATCGGGTGTTCGTCGGCGATCAGTATTCGCAGCGATTTGTTCGGCATTGTCTATGACCAAGGCAAACAGCGTTAGCGATGTTCCTTGACCATACTGCGCCACTCATCAATTGCAGGCTATTGGCGAGCACCCGCCAGATAAAGGGTCTGTATTGATAGTTGTCGGGAATCGGGCAGAAATCAAGCATCGTCACCACGAATTTTTCACATCCACCCCGCGCCTGGCCTTACTGCGACTCCCATTCGCGCATCCGCACCCGGCAGTGTTTCATGGCGTTGACGATGTGTTTTTCCACCAGACTGCGCGAGATGCCCAGGCGCTCGGCAATCTGCGGGTGCGACAGGCCATCGAGCTTGCGCAGCAGGAAACACTCGCGACAAGGCTGGCTGAGCTCGGCCAGGGCACGCTGCATCAAGTCCAGACGCTGGTTGAGGTCCATGCTCTGGGACGGCGCCGGAGAAAAGAAACGCTCATCGGTATCGAGCACTTCAAGTGGCTCGGCCTGGCGCAGCAGCCCGCGCCGATGACCGTCGATCACCAGGTTCAGGGCCGTACGGTAGAGAAACGCGCGCGGATGCTCTATGTCATTCCCGCCAGTGCGCTCCAGTACCCGGATATAGGCATCGTGGGCAACGTCTTCAGCGGCCTGCCGGTTACCCAGGCGGGCACAAAGGAAACTCACCAGTTCGCGATAGTAGCTTTCCAACACAACACCTGGCCGCGACATCTGCGGGAATTCCCTTGGCTCTGGGTTAAGCGGGTCTGAATGATGGCAGAATGCAATAATACAAATTATAATTATTCTCAGCAAGCACCGCCCCACCCCCGGTAAATTCCAGCGCCTTCACCTCGTTTACCTGGAAGCCTCCCGTGCCTGTCGAGTCATACCGCCAGGGTGAAGTCACGGGCCCTACCTTCTGGCTGGAACCCCTGCATGAGACGTTCTTCCACTCGCCGCCGCGCGGCCCTCTACGGCCTCGGCCTGCTAAGCCTCGGCGCCCTGCTTGCCTGGACAACCCTGCCAGCCGGCAGCGACCCGCTCAGTACCGTGGCCGTCACCCGCGGGGATATCGAAAGCAGCGTCACCGCCCTGGGCACCTTGCAACCCAGGCGCTATGTGGACGTTGGCGCCCAGGCGTCCGGACAGATCCGCAAACTGCATGTGGAGGTTGGCGACCAGGTCAAGGAAGGCCAGCTGCTGGTGGAAATCGACCCTTCGACCCAGCAGGCCAAACTGGATGCCGGGCGTTTTTCGATCGAAAACCTCAACGCCCAGCTCGATGAGCAGAAGGCCCAATACCAGTTGGCCGAGCAACAGTACAAGCGCCAGCGCAACCTTGCCGCTGGCGGGGCAACCCGCGAAGAGGACGTACAAAGTGCCCAGGCCCAACGCAAGGTGACCCAGGCGCGCATCGACATGTATCGCGCACAAATCCGTCAGGCACAGGCCAACCTGCGCAGCGATGAAGCCGAGCTGGGCTACACGCGCATCTATGCACCGATGTCCGGCACCGTGGTCGCTGTCGATGCTCGCGAAGGCCAGACCCTCAACGCCCAACAGCAGACCCCACTGATCCTGCGCATTGCCAAATTGTCGCCCATGACCGTCTGGGCGCAGGTCTCCGAAGCCGATATTGGCCACGTGAAGCCTGGCATGACGGCCTATTTCACCACCCTGGCCGGCGGCAAGCGGCGCTGGGCCAGCAGTGTGCGGCAGATTCTACCAGTGCCGCCCAAACCCCTCGATCAAACCAGCCAGGGCGGTGGCAGCCCGGCCAGTGCCAGCGGCAGTGGCGCCAGCAGCAAGGTGGTGCTTTACACAGTACTGCTGGATGTCGACAACCCGGACAACGCATTGATGGCGGAGATGACCACCCAGGTGTTCTTTGTTGCCGGGCGCGCCAGCAAGGTGCTGACCGTGCCGGTGGCGGCACTGGATGAACACGCCGATGGCAATGACCTGCGCATCGCCCAGGTACTCGACAGCAACGGCACGGTCAACCAGCGCCAGGTGCGCACCGGATTGAGCGACCGCCTGCGGGTACAGGTGCTCGACGGTCTGACCGAAGGCGAGCGCCTACTGATCGGCGCACCCGCCGCGAGCGGGGGTTGAATGTCCACGCCCCTGATCGAACTGCGCGATATCCGCAAATCCTATGGCGGCATCGATACGCCCAAGGTCGAGGTGGTGCGCGGCATCAGCCTGGCCATCCACCCAGGCGAGTTCGTTGCCATTGTCGGCGCCTCCGGCTCCGGCAAATCAACGCTGATGAACATCCTCGGCTGCCTGGACCGCCCCACTTCAGGCAGCTACTACTTTGCGGGCAAGGACGTTGCCGAGCTCGACACTGACGAACTGGCCTGGCTGCGCCGGGAGGCCTTTGGTTTTGTCTTCCAGGGTTACCACCTGATCGCCTCGGGCTCGGCCCAGGAAAATGTCGAAATGCCGGCGATCTATGCCGGGACCCCCGCCGCCGAACGCCACGCCCGCGCCGCCGCCCTGCTCGAGCGCCTCGGCTTGGCCAGTCGCACCGGTAACCGCCCGCACCAGTTGTCCGGCGGCCAGCAGCAACGGGTGTCGATCGCCCGCGCCTTGATGAACGGCGGGCACATCATCCTCGCCGACGAGCCAACCGGCGCGCTGGACAGCCAGAGCGGCGCCGAGGTGATGGCGCTGCTCGACGAACTGGCCAGCCAGGGCCATGTGGTGATCCTGATCACCCACGACCGCGAAGTCGCGGCACGGGCCAATCGGGTCATCGAGATTCGCGACGGGCTGGTGCTCAGCGACTCGCCAGCGCAACAGGCCTGCCCCGAACCCGGCACTCGCGGGCTGCGGGCCGAAGACCTGCGCCAGCGCCTGAGCCAGGGCGCGACCCTGAACGGCGCCTGGAAAGGCGAGCTGGCCGAAGCCCTGCAAGCGGCCTGGCGGATCATGTGGATCAACCGCTTTCGCACCGCCCTGACCCTGCTGGGGATCGTCATCGGCGTAGCGTCGGTGGTGATCATGCTGGCCGTCGGTGAAGGCAGCAAGCGCCAGGTCATGGCGCAGATGGCCGCCTTCGGTTCGAACATTCTTTACCTCAGCGGTAGCGCGCCGACCCTGCGCGAACCTGCCGGGGTCGTGACCCTCAATGATGTCGCCGCAGTCTCCAGCCTGCCTCAGGTGAAGATGATCATGCCAGTGATCGGCAGCAAACTGATGGTGCGCTACGGCAACAACAACCAACAGTTCTATGTCGGCGGCAACAACACGTATTTTCCCGAGATTTTCAACTGGCCAGTGGTCGAGGGCAGTTTTTTTACCGAAGCCGACGAACAGAACGCCGCGGCCGTCGCCGTGATTGGCCAGAAAGTACGCGAGAAACTGTTTGGCGCCAGTACCAACCCCATCGGCCACTACATCCTGGTCGAAAACGTGCCCTTCCAGGTGATTGGCATGCTCGCCGGCAAAGGCGCCAGCTCCGGGGACCAGGACAGCGACGAGCGCATCGTGGTGCCCTACTCGGCTGCGGCAATCCGCCTGTTCGGCAGCCGCGACCCGGAGTATGTGACCATCGCCGCCGCCGACTCGCGGCGCGTGGCCGACACTGAAGCGGCCATCGACCGACTGATGCGCAAACTCCACCATGGCAAGCACGACTACGAGCTGACCAACGACGCGGCGCTGATTCAGGCCGAAGCACGGACACAGAACACCTTGTCGCTGATGCTGGGTTCGATCGCCGCCATCTCCTTGCTGGTGGGTGGCATCGGGGTGATGAACATCATGTTGATGACGGTTCGCGAGCGCACCCGCGAGATCGGTATCCGCATGGCTACCGGCGCCCGCCATCGCGACATCCTGCGTCAGTTCCTCAGTGAAGCGGTGCTGCTGTCGATGGTCGGCGGCATGACCGGCATTGCCCTGGCTGTGCTGATCGGCGGCGTGTTGCTGCTGGCCGACATTGCCGTGGCCTTCTCCCTTCCCGCCGTACTCGGCGCCTTTGCCTGCGCAGTGGTCACCGGCGTGGTGTTCGGCTTCATGCCGGCGCGTAAAGCGGCGCGCCTCGATCCGGTCAAAGCCCTTACCAGCGAATAATCAATGAACCTGCCCAGCCGTCTCAGCTTGTTGTCCATCACGCTAATGCTCGCCGCCTGCGGTTCGACTGCCCCCACGCCTCAGAGCGGCCTGCAGGCGCCAGCCCAATGGCAAGGCCGTACGGCCAGCACCGCGCTGAGCGCTGAAAACTGGTGGCAGCAATTCTCCAGCCCGACACTCGACCGCTTGATCGAACAGGCCCGGCGCAACAGCTTCGACCTCGCAGGCGCCGCCGCCCGCGTGCGCCAGGCCCAGGCCTCGGCGGTGATCGCCGGTGCACCGTTGCTGCCGCAGCTCAAGTTTGGCCTGGACGCCAACCGTCAACGCCTGCTGCATGGCAATGGTTTCAACCAACTGGACGCCAGCCGTCGCGAGCGCACCAGCAGCTCATTCGCGACCCGCTTGAGTGCCAGCTATGAAATCGATTTCTGGGGAGGCAAAGCCGCAGCGCGCGACAGCGCCCTGTACAGCCTGGACGCCAGCCGTTTCGATCGCCAGACCGTGGAGCTGACGCTACTCAGCGGTGTTGCCAACAACTACCTGCAAAGCCTGGCCCTGAGCGAACAAGTGCGTATCGCCAAGCTCAACCTGAGCAACGCCCAGGACGTCTTGCGCCTGGTCGAGACCCGCTATCGATCCGGTTCGGCCACTGCCCTGGAACTGGCCCAGCAACGCAGCCTGGTCGCCGGCCAGCAGCGTCAGGTGCCCTTGTTCGAGCAGCTGTTGCAGGAAGCGCGCATCACCCTGGCGACCTTGCTCGGTGAACCGGTACAGACACTGCCGGTTTTTGACGAGTCGATCACCGGCCTGGGCTGGCCCGGCATCGGCAGCGGCGTCCCCAGCGACCTGCTCAGCCGCCGCCCCGACATCGCCACCGCCGAAGCCCGCCTGGCCGCAGCCCAGGCCGACGTACAAGTGGCCCGCGCGGCCATGCTGCCGAGCCTGACCCTGGGCGTCGACCTCGGTTCAGGCGCCGATACCTTTGCCAGGATCCTGCGCAGCCCCTACTACACCTTGAGCGCCGGCCTGGCCGCGCCGATCTTCAACAGCGGCCGCCTGCGCGCCGAACGCGACAAGGCCCGTGCCGAGCAGGAAGAACTGCTGGAAAGCTATCGGGGCAGCATCGTTGCCGGCTTTGCCGATGTCGAAAAGGCCCTCAATGGCATCAGTGGTGTCGACCAGCAACGCCAGTCACAAAACGAGGAAGTGGAGCAGGCGCGGATTGCCTTCGCATTGTCCGAACGCCGCTACCAGGCTGGCGCCGAAACCCTGCTGACGGTGCTGGAAACCCAACGCGCCCTGTACCAGGCGCAAGACCAGCAGGTGCAACTGCGCCTGGCCCGGCTGCAGGGCAGTGTGGCGTTGTACAAGGCGCTGGGAGGCGGCTGGCAGGTGGTTCACTAACCCATGGACCTGCCTGCACGATACCTGTGGGAGCGGCGGTGCGACGCCCCCGCAGTCAGGAAACAATCCCGCGCAACGACAGATGCCGCGCATACCAGGGCCGCTGCGGCACGCGCCGCACCAGGTCGGCGATCTTGTCGTCGTCACCAAAGGTGATGCGCAGCGCCAGCTTCATGGTCTCGACATCCATTTCCACCGATTTGCCCGGGAACATCCCGGGGGTGGTGCTGCAGCCGTGGGTCACCGGCCCCAGCCACGGGTCATCGACCTCAACCCAACGCCCGGGGGCAAACCAGTGCACACCATTGACCTCAAGGCGCCGCACCTGACCTGGGTTGTAGCGCTCATGGGCGCGGTACCAGTCCTCGATGCGGTCGTCGATCCAGCCATGAAAGCCCCAGAACACCGGGTTCACATGAGAGGAGAACGGATCGCCGAGAAAATCGTTTTCCACCCCGAACCAACGCCCGGAAAAATCGGCCGGATCACGCGCAAAGGGAACCGGAGCACCGTTGACCGGGTCACGTGGCACCGAGGCCCAGCCCATGTGCAACCAGTCGTGCAGGTTCATCTCCAGCTCCGAACCGAACGCGCCAAGGGTCAGCTTCGACAGGTACAGCGGGTCCTGGTACTGCGACTCCCAGACCTGAAAGTTACTGCAGAACGTCTCCCCGGCCTTGATCGCCGAGACCCACTTGCCATAAGCCTCATCGCCCGGCGCCCGCCACCCGGGCGGCACGCAGTAGCCATCGTGGTTATCGTAATAGCGGGCAAAGCCCTGGCGGTCGTGCTCGACACTGGGTTGCGGCAGGGGGAAATGCCTCCAGGACGGCAGGTCCTGCATGGAGCGGGCAGTGCCCAGCATGTGCCGGTGCATGAACAAAAAGTCCACCCCCGAGCCATTGCGATGCTTGCGCGGGCCTCGGGCATCACGCTCCCGCTCGCGCGGGCCAGGCTGCCAGCCCAGGCCGCGCAAGGCACCGTGCTTTTCTTTCGGCAAACGGTGCCACTTGTCACGGGTGGCATGCCAGAGTTGATGGAACAACCGGTGCTCGGGGCTGATCAGCCAGGCCTGCAATTGCGGTGTATAGGGCAACCGCTCACGGGCCTCGGGAAACAGACGTTTGACGGCGACGAAACGGCTGTCGGCCAGGGGCAACGCCATGGAACGATCCAGCGGCTGCAAGCGGCCACTGAGGGTACCGCTGCCGGCATTGCCGAAGTTGCCCCAGACTTCATCCAGGCTCGCCGAACATTCGTAGCCCTGCCCCCCCAGGTTGCTCATCAGTCGCCAGCGCACCGTGGCCGTAGAGGCCGCCAGCAAGTCACCCAGCACCCGGTAAGCTGCCAGCCCATCACTGCGCAGGACGCTTTCGCGATCGACATAACCGCGCAGGCCACGGCCCTTGGTGGCGACGTCCAGGTACATCAGCACGCCTTCGCGAGGTAAGCCGGCCAGACCGCCATCGACACCGTCAAAGCGCAGCTCCCAGACCCCGCGCAACTGATCGGCCAATTGCTGGCCAGCGCTATCGGCCAGCTCGACGCTGGCCTCGCCGGGGGTCACGATATCGTCCTCGGGATCATGGGTCAGTTGCTTGTGCGCATAGTAGGCGGCTGGCACGGTCGCGCCCGCCACTGCCAGACCAGCTATGAATCCTCGTCGCGAAATCGTCATCGTCCTACCCATATCAGCCATGAAGCAGGCTTTATCCAAGCTAGGACGTATCCTGAAAGGGGAAATTTAACCGCTGCTGCCGTCGGCTAATTCAGCAAGCCGGTGATTCGTTTTCAAGGTACCTCCCTTGTCAAAGGTACCGCCCATGTCCGCCTCCACTTCACTGACCAACGCCCTGGGGAACGGTCTGCGCAAGCTGGTCGGCAAACCTGCCAAAACCAGTGCCTACGGACTGTTCGATGTTCAGCTCAAAGCCATCATTCCCCTTAGCCCGTCGCTCACCCGCTTCGTCTTCAGTGGTGAGGATGTCGCACACATGCACACCCTGGCCGCCGATCAGCGCATCAAGATCTTCTTTCCATCTGCCGATGGCCACCCCCCGCAACTGCCCAAGCAAGGCTCCTGGCAGGATGCCCGTCGTGGCCTGAGCGCCGAGCACAGCCCGCCGATGCGCACCTACACCATTCGGGCGCTGCGCCGTGAAGCACAGGAGCTCGATGTCGACTTCGTCCTGCACGGCGTCAATGGCCCGGCCTCGACCTGGGCAACCCAGGCCAGGATTGGTGAACGCCTGCAGATCGTCGCGCCGAACCTGGCCTTCGACGGCGATCCAGGCGGCTACGAATGGCGTGCGCCCAAAGCCCTGCAAAACCTGTTGCTGATCGGCGACGAGACCGCCCTGCCCGCCATCGCCGGGATTCTTGAACAGCTCGCCAGGGACCTGCCGCACGTTGCAGTGCAGGCCTTCATCGAAGTGCCCGGCGAAGCCGACTGCCTTGAGCTTGCCTGCAGCCCGGCAACCCAACTCAACTGGTTGCCGCGCGATGTGCTGCACTGCGCCCACGGCGAGGCGATGATCCATGCCTGCCGCGAGTTGGCACAGCTGCCGCCCGGCACAGCCGGCGCTGGCCATGACGTCAAACTGGAGGAGGTCGATATCGACCGGCAGATTCTCTGGGAACTGGCCAAACCCGGCAGTGGGGATTTCTATGCCTGGATCGCTGGCGAGTCGGCGGCGGTAATGAACATCCGCCGTTACCTGATCACCGAGCGCGGGCTGGAGCGCAACGCCTTGACCCTGATGGGCTACTGGCGCGCCGGGCGCACGTTCGACTGACGCGCGTAAAAAGGTTCTTCACGGAATCCGGGGGGCTAAGAGATGCGAGCTTATCCATTCGTTGTGGCGCCGCTGCCGGCCCCTTCCGCCTTTACGGCGGCGCCTGGAATTACGTGCATGAAGATCAAGATCAGCATCAAGATGAAGCAGGTCAGTCCTCGCTTCGGGGTCAGTTTGGCTACGCCATAATCTGCTTTCGCAGATACGCCAGTGCAGGCGCCGCCCGTAACTTCGCGACCTCAGGAGGCTGAGCGTAGGTGTCTGGAGGGGGCTGGTGCGCAGCACCCTTCGGCGTCAGCCGAAGTCGCGAGACGTAGACTTGGCGAAGCAAGTCGTAGGCCGCGATGCCCCTGGAAGGCACCGAAGCGAAGGAACCCGAAGCGCAGCGTAGGGCCGTATGCGGGAGCGAGCGGTTTTGGTTCCTTTTGCCAAGAACAAAAGGGACCCGCCGTAAAGGCGGAAGGGGCCGGCAGCAGCGCCACACAGAATGGATAAGCTAACAGCCTTCAACATCCCAACCCAAGAATCATAACCCCCAGGACTCCGTGAAGATCCATAAAAAAGCCCGGTGCACTGCACCGGGCGATTGTTTGCCAGGGCTGCTTACAGGCTGGTCACCGCCGCACCCACAGCTCGACCAAAGCGCGCCGCCACTTCATCGACTTGCTCAGCGGTGATGATCAACGGCGGCAGGAAGCGCACCACCGCCCCCTGACGGCCACCCAATTCGAGGATCAAACCGCGCTTGAGGCATTCGCGCTGCACCAGCGGCGCCAGACGCGGGCAGACTGGCGGATGCCCTTGGGCATCGAGCCGGCCATTGGGATCGACCAGTTCGACACCCAGCATCAAGCCGCGGCCACGGATGTCGCCCAACTGCGGGAAGTCTTGCTGCAGACGCCGCAGATGGCCGGCTAGACGCTCGCCCATTGCCTCGGCGTGCGCACACAGGTCATGCGCCTTGAGGAAATTGATCACCGCCGAGCCTGCGGCCATGGCCATCTGGTTACCCCGGAAGGTGCCGGCATGCGCCCCTGGCTGCCAGGTGTCCAGCCATTGGCGGTAAACCACCACCGCCAGCGGCAGGCTACCGCCAATGGCCTTGGACAGCACCACGACGTCAGGGGTGATGCCCGCGTGCTCGAATGCGAACATCTTGCCAGTGCGGGCAAAGCCGCTCTGGATCTCATCGACGATCAGCGCTACACCGGCTTTTTCAGTGATACGCCGTACACCGCGTAGCCACTCGATATCCGCCGGAATCACTCCGCCTTCGCCCTGGACCACTTCAACGATCACCGCCGCCGGCAATTGCACGCCGCTTTCCGGGTCGCTCAGCAGGTTTTCCAGGTAGTGCAGGTTGACCTTCACACCCGCCTCGCCGCCCAAGCCAAAAGGGCAACGGTAGTCATAAGGGTACGGCAGGAACTGCACACCATTGGCCAGCAGGGCCGCCAGCGGTTTCTTCGGCCCCAGGCTCCCCATCAGGCTCAGCGCCCCCTGGGACATGCCATGGTAGCCGCCCTGGAACGACAGCACGGTATTGCGCCCGGTGGCGGTGCGGACCAGCTTCAGCGCAGCCTCGACCGCGTCGGTACCGGTCGGCCCGCAGAACTGGATTTTCGCTTCGCTGCGCAGTTGTTCCGGCAGCAGGCTGAACAGGTCCTGGACGAACTGGTCCTTGACCGGCGTAGTCAGGTCCAGGGTATGCAGCGGCAGTTCATCGGCCAGCACTTGCTGGATCGCTTCGATCACCACCGGGTGGTTGTGGCCCAGGGCCAGGGTGCCGGCACCGGCCAGGCAGTCGATGAACTGACGCCCTTCGACGTCCTCGACATAGAGGCCACGGGCACGCTTGAGCGCCAGCGGGATACGCCGCGGGTAGCTGCGGGCATTGGATTCCTGCTGGTTCTGCCGGGCCAGCAACGGCGATTCGTCGAATGCGTAAAGTGTTTCAGGAGCCAGGGTGTCCGAAGACACCGGGTGCGCCTGGGCAAGGCTGATAGCGACTGACATCGGGGAAAACCCTCGCAAGCAAGCGGATGTGCCCGTCACGCGCCTGTTACCAGATGGGTGCGGGTTGTTATCGCTTGAAAAACGCTTCAGCGCCTCGAGGATTTAGCCGATTGGCTGTCACGGCTGAGGTTTTTTCTGGCCTGCAGTACACAGCCCCTCATTGCGCGCGTGTGCGCAATGGAATCTGCAGCAGGACCCGCAAGCCATCGCTGCGGCTGTCAAAGCGCAAGCTGCCGGCGCAGCGCTGGACGATCGCCTGGACGATGGCCAGGCCCAGCCCGCAACCGCCACTCTGGCTGTTGCGCCAGAAGCGTTCGGTCAGGTGTTCAAGGTCCTGATCGGCAATGCCTGGGCCGTGATCGCGGACCAGGAACGCCACCCGATCCTGCTCCATCTGCACCGCCAGCTCCACGGGTGCGCTCCCGCGGGTATGCCGCAGGGCGTTGTCGAGCAGGTTGCGCAAAGCCGTCACCGCCAGCGGCGTGGGCATGCCGAGGTAGACCTGGGCCGCTCCGGGTGCCAACTGCAGATCAATACGCCGGGCGTTGTCGATGCCAGTGTCCTGAATCGCCTGGCGAGCGATCTGCTCGGCATTGCATTGCAGGCCATCTTCGAACGACAGGCGACCTTCCACCCGCGCCAGCAGGAGCAATTGTTCAAGCGTCCGATGCAGGCGATCAGCGCCCTGTTCGGCATGCTCCAGCGCCTGCTCGCGGACCTCGCCGTCGGTCATCCGGGCCACCTGCAAGTGGGTTTTGATCGCGGTCAGCGGGCTGCGCAGCTCATGGGCGGCATCATCGGTCAGCCGCCGTTCGCGCTCGATGGTCTGGCCGATGCGCAGGAACAGCTGGTTCTGGGTTTCCAGCAACGGTTGCAACTCACTGGGCAGGCCGCGCACCTGCAGCGGTTCAAGGGAATCCGGGCTGCGCCGGCGCAAGGCATCGCGCATGCGGTTGAGCGGCGCCAGGCCCTTGCCAACCCCCATCCACAGCAAACCGAGACTGCCGAGCAAGGCCATCAGCACCGGTGCCGAGGCCGCCAGCAGGATCGAACGGTTCAGGGCCTCGCGCTCCTGGTGGCGGTCGGCGGTGGTGATGCGTACATCGCCATGGGCATAGGTGAAACTGCGCCAACGGGCGCCATCGATGGTCTGGTCGTGAAAACCGCTGCGCTGGTCGTCGAGGGTCTGTTCGTTGTTGTGGCTGCGGGCGAGGATTTCACCCCGCAGCGAGCTGACCTGGCAGGCCATGCCGTCGACGCTCAGTTGATCAGCGCTCAGGCGCGTGCCCTCGCCCTTGCTCGACAACGGCTGCGGCAGCTGGTCGACCAGGCCGGCAACCATGCGCGCCGAGGCCACCAGACGTTGATCGAGGGAGAACATCATCTGCATGCGCAGGTCGCGCAGCATCCACGCCGCCGCCAGCACCCAGATGACGATGAAGGCGGTGCCCAGGATCAGGGTCAGGCGCAAACGCAGGGTCATGGTTGCGGCTCCTGCGGCAATTGCGCCGGCCCCAGGCGATAACCCAGGCCACGCACCGTTTCGACGATACCGTTGCCCAGCTTACGCCGCAGGTGATGGATATGCACGTTCAGGGCATTGCTCTCGACCTCGTCACCAAAGCCGTAGACGCTGTCCTTGAGCTGCTCGCTGGACAGTACCCGGCCACGGTTGTGCAACAGCGCCTGCAGCAGCGCCTGCTCGCGGCGCGAGAGGTCGACCGGCTGGCCGCCCAGGCAAGTTTCGCGGCTGCTGGGGTCGTAGCTGAGCGGGCCGTGTTCGATGATGTTCACCGCCCGCCCGGCAGCGCGGCGCAACAAGGTGTGCAGGCGTGCGGCGAGCTCGCGCAGGTCGAAGGGTTTGAGCAGGTAGTCGTCGCCACCGGCTTGCAGGCCCTCGACCCGATCGGTGACCGCATCGCGGGCGGTGAGGATCAGTACCGGCAATGAATGGCCCTGCTGACGCACGCGCTGCAGCAGCTTGAGGCCGTCTTCGTCGGGCAGGCCCAGGTCGAGCACCATGACATCGAATGCCGCGGCCTGGAGCATGGCCTGGGCCGCGCTGGCGCTGGCCACCCGGTCGACGGTCATGCCCTGGGCGGTCAGGCCGGCACTGATGCCGCTGGCGATCAGGTCATCATCCTCGCAGAGCAGTACGTGCATGGTCGGGTCTCGGTCATGAAAGGCCTTATTCAAGCCCAGGCGGATTAACCGAGGATTATGCCGCGCCAGGCCACAGCCGTCGCGGCCTTGGCGACAATCGTCAGGTGCCGGGTTAACTTTCGGTTAATCGGGCTGGGCCAAGCTTGGCCCTTCATCGCATTGCCAAGGCGTCGACATGCGCGTTTTTCTGTTTGCCCTGATGTTCCTGCTAAGCGGCCTGAGCCAGGCCAACCCGTTTGCCCAGAGCGACTTCCTGCCGGTCAACAAGGCCTTCGTGTTCAGCAGCGAACGCCTGGAGACCGGGCAGATGCGCCTGCACTGGCAGATCACCGACGGTTACTACCTGTACCAGAAACGCCTGAAGTTCGACGGCCTGGCGCCGGAGCAGCAGCCCGAATTGCCCGCCGCCCTGCCCCACAGCGACGAGTATTTTGGTGAAACCCAGGTATACCGTGGCGAGCTGGAACTGATCCTGCCCGCCAGCGCCAGCGGTGAACTGCGCATGGGCTGGCAGGGCTGCGCCGATGCCGGCCTGTGCTACCCGCCACAAACCAGCCTGGTCAGCCTGGGCGGCACAACCGTTGACACGCAAGCCAGCGACCAGGCCCTGGCCGGTGGCCTGCAGCAGTCCACTCTGGCCTGGAGCCTGCTGGCTTTTCTCGGCCTCGGCCTGCTGCTGGCCTTCACCCCGTGTTCCCTGCCGATGCTGCCGATTCTCGCCGGGCTGGTGCTGGGCAGCGGTGCCAGTGCCCGCCGCGGCTGGTTGCTGGCCAGTGTCTATGTGCTGAGCATGGCCCTGGTGTATGCCGCCCTGGGCGTGGTTGCCGCGCTGCTGGGAGCCAGCTTTCAGGCCTGGCTGCAGCAACCCTGGCTGCTGGGCACCCTGGCCGGCCTGTTCGTGCTGCTGGCCCTGCCGATGTTCGGTGCCTTCGAGCTGCAGCTGCCGGTGTGGATTCGCGACCGCCTGGAGCGAGCCGGGCGCGGCACCCGCGGCGGCAACCTGTATGGCGCCGCCTTGCTCGGGGCCTTGTCGGGCCTGTTGATGGGCCCGTGCATGACCGCACCGCTGGCCGGCGCCCTGCTGTACATCGCCCAGAGCGGCAACGCCGTGCATGGCGGCCTGGTGCTGTTCACCCTGGGCGTGGGCATGGGCTTGCCGCTGCTGTTGCTGGTGACCCTGGGCAACCGCTACCTGCCACGCCCGGGCGCCTGGATGAACCGGGTCAAGGGCCTGTTCGGCTTCGTTTTCCTGGCCATGGCGCTGTATACCTTGCGCGCGGTGCTGGAGCCCTCGCTGTGGCTCGGCCTTGCCGGCGCCTGGCTGATCGCCCTGGCCTGGGCCGCGTGGCCGGCGTTGCAGGCACTGCGAGCGCTGCGCGCAGCGTCGCTGCTGCTGGGGTTCTGGGGCAGCCTGTTGATCGTCGGCGCTGCCGCCGGTGGCAATGACCCGTGGCAGCCGCTGCAGCCGTTTACCGCCGGCAACGGCCCGGCAACCCTCGCCGAGCACCGCGATGCCTTCACCACCGTGAGCCAGCCGGCCGACCTGCAGCGTGAGCTGGAGGCGGCCAAGGCCCAGGGCCAGTGGGTGATGCTCGACTACTATGCTGACTGGTGCGTGTCGTGCAAGGTCATGGAAAAACAGGTCTTTGCCCGTGCCGATGTGCTAGCGGCACTGAGCGGCGTGCGCTTGCTGCGCCTGGATGTAACCGCTGATGCAGCGTCCAGCCGCGAGTTGCTGCTGCGCTACCAGGTCCCGGGCCCGCCCAGCCTGATCTGGATCGGCCCGGAGGGCAGCGAACGCCGGGCCCGACGCATCACCGGTGAAATCGATGCGGCAAACTTTCTCCAACACTGGGCCGCCACCCGGAGCCAAGGATGATGCTGACTGTCGCGCTCGGGCCGCTGACCATGGCCCTGAACCACCTGCTGCTGATCTGTGCCCTGGCCCTGGCCAGCCTGGTCGGCTGGCGCGTCGCCAAGCACGGTGGCGACAACCCGGAATCAGTGCTGTTCAGTCTGTTCCTGCTGGGCCTGTTCAGTGCTCGCCTGGGTTTTGTCATCCGCTATTGGTCAATGTACCAAGGGGATCTGCTGCAGATCATCGACCTGCGCGACGGCGGCTTCCTGCTCTGGCCAGGCCTGCTCGCGGTCGCCATCGGAGCATTCTGGCTGGCTTATCGGCGGCCGGCCCTGCGCCGGCCGCTGGGCTGGGGGCTGCTCAGTGGCGGCCTGTTCTGGCTGCTCGGCAGCCTGGCCAGCCATCTCTATGACCAGGGCACACAACTGCCCGACATGAGCCTGCGCAAGGCCAACGGCCAGGCCGTACAACTGACCGAGTACCGCGGCAAGCCGCTGGTGATCAACCTCTGGGCTACCTGGTGCCCGCCGTGCCGGCGCGAGATGCCGGTGTTGCAACAGGCTCAGGGCGACTATCCGGACATCACCTTCCTGTTCGTCAACCAGGGCGAGGCGCCACAAACCGTGGTCACCTTCCTCGCGACCACGGGCCTGAACCTTTCCCACGTCTTGTTCGACAGTGGCGGCCAACTGGCACAGAAAGTCGGCTCCATGGCCCTGCCCACGACCTTGTTCTACAACGCCGAGGGCCGCCTGGTCGGCAGCCACCTGGGCGAACTGTCGCGTGCCAGCCTCAGCCACGCCCTGCAATCTTTCGAGCGCGCGCCCGCGCCTGCCGCCCCATCCCCCACAAGGAACGTCGCATGCGATCTCTGCTAAAACTGCCCCTCACGCTGGCCCTGGGCCTGATGACCAGCCCACTGGTGCTGGCCGAAGACTTGCCCAAGGCTGTCCAGCAGCTGGAAGCCAAAGGCGCGAAAATCAAAGGCAGCTTCGACGCCCCCAACGGCCTGCGCGGCTATGCCGCCGAGTACCAAAACCGCGGCTTGGCGCTGTACCTGACCGCCGATGGCAAGCACGTGCTGGTGGGTAGCCTGTTCGACGAGCAGGGCCAGGACCTGAGCCAGGCGCCGCTGGAAAAACTGGTGTATGCGCCGATGGCCAAAGAGGTCTGGGCGAAGATGGAAAAAACCGCCTGGATCGCCGACGGCAAGGCCGATGCGCCGCGTATCGTCTACCTGTTCAGCGACCCCAACTGCCCGTACTGCAATATGTTCTGGCAGCAGGCGCGGCCCTGGGTCGAGTCCGGCAAGGTGCAATTGCGCCATATCATGGTCGGCATCATTCGCGAAGACAGCCCGGGTAAATCAGCCACATTGCTGGCCAGCAATGACCCGGCCAAGGCCCTGGCGCAACATGAGAAGGCCGGCAAGGCCAGCACCCTCAAGGCCCTGGAGAAGATTCCCGAAGCCGTACAAAGCAAGCTCGACGCCAACCTGGCGGTGATGGAAGAGCTCGGTCTGTCAGCAACGCCGGCAATTTTCTACCTGGACGACCAGCAACAGCTGCAAACCCAACAGGGCGCACCGCGACCGGAGTTGCTCGGCAAGATCCTCGGCAAACGTTGAACACCCGGCGGATGTAACAACAGGGCGGTCACGGCGTCTGGAGAATACCTGCCTCATCCAACCACAGGACCTCGCCATGACCCGCCCTGCCTGCCTCGACCGTTTCCTCCACTCCTCCCTCGACATCCAGCTGCTGCGCTGGAGCCTGATCCTGATCTTCTTCGGCTTTGGCTATACCAAGTGGTTCGACTACGAAGCCCAGGCGCTGATCCCGCTGATCGATAACAGCCCGCTGTTGTCCTGGTTGCACCTGGCCTTTGGCATCCAAGGCGCCAGCTATGCGCTGGGCGTAGCAGAATGGGCGATTGGCGCGGCGTTGCTGGCCGGTATCTGGCAACCGCGGGTGGCAGCGATCGGAGCACTGGGTTCGGTGCTCACCTACGCCACCACCCTGACCTTGATCATCACTACCCCGGGCGGCTGGGAGAACAGCGCCGGAGGCTTTCCAGCCATGGGTGGGGCGACGTCCTTCCTGATCAAGGACGCCGTATTGCTTGCCGCATCGGTCGCCTTGCTCAAGCACGACCTGCTGCGCACCCGCCCCGCCCCGGCCTGAAGCCCTACAGCGCTTCCAGCTCGGCCATCAGGTCACTGAGGCGGTCGACCTTGTCGTCGCTCAGCTCACTGGCCTTCAGGCCCTCGACATAGGTCGCCAGCTCCTCGACTGTGCTGCACTCGAACATGGCCCGCAGTGGCACGTTCAGTTGCAGCACCTTCTGCACCCGCGAAGCGATCTGGGTGGCCAGCAATGAATGCCCGCCCAACTCGAAGAAGTTGTCGTGTACCCCGACCCGCTCAGCCTTGAGCACCTCGGCCCAGATACCGGCCAGGGTCGTTTCCAGTTCGCTGCGCGGTGCCAGGTAGGCCTGACTGTGCTGGGCGCCGATGTCGATGGCCGGCAAGGCCTTGCGGTCGAGCTTGCCGTTGGCATTGAGCGGCAGTTGCTGGAGCCAGGCCCAGTGTAGCGGCACCATGTACTCCGGCAGCTCGGCACGCAGACGCTGCTTGACCTGCTCCAGCAGCACGGTGGTATCGGCGCCTGCGTTGCTGGCCACCAGGTAGCCGACCAGGTGCTTGCCGTTGACCCCGTCCTGTACCCCGACCGCCGCATCACGAATCGCGCTCTGCTCATGCAGGCGCGCTTCGATCTCGCCCAGTTCGATGCGGTAGCCGCGAATCTTCACCTGATGGTCGATACGCCCGACATACTCGAGCACACCGTCGGTACGCCGACGCGCCAGGTCGCCAGTGCGATACAAACGTTCGCCAGGCGCACCGAACGGATGCGGGATGAAGGCTTGCGCGGTGCGCACCGGGTCACCGACATAGCCACGGCCGACGCCGGTACCGGCAACGCACAGCTCGCCCACCGCCCCTAGCGGCACCAGCGCCTGATCGTCGCCAAGCAGGTACAGGCGGTTATTGTCGGTCGGCGTGCCGATTGGCAGGTAACTGCCCCGGGTCGAGGCGGCATCGACGCGGAAGAACGCCACGTCATCCGAGCACTCGGCCGGGCCATAGGCATTGACCAGGCCAATGCGCGGATAACGTTGCAGCCACTGCGACGCCAGTTCCGGCGGCATCGCCTCACCGGTCGGGAGCATCCAGCGCAAGCCATCGAGCTGTTGGTGGTCGTTGGCAAGCATGCCCTGGATCAGCGACGGCACGCTCTCCAGCACGCTGATGCCGGTAGCCTGCACGTGCGCCAGCAAACCCTGCGGGTCGTGGGCAATGGCATTCGGCACAATCGCCACCTGGGCACCGAACAGCGGTGCGGCGAGGAACTGCCAGACCGAAATATCGAAGCTCTGCGAAGCGGTCTGGGCAATCACGTCCTGCTCGTCCAGTTGCAGGTACGGTACCTTGCTCAACTGGTTATTGAGCATGCCGCGCTGCTCGACCATCACCCCTTTGGGCAGCCCGGTGGAGCCGGAGGTGTAGATCACATAGGCGAGGTTGTCCGGCCCGCTGTAGATACCCGGGTTACCATCCGGCCCGGCAGTTGCCTGGATCTGCTCCCAGATCAGCAGTGTCGGCCGCCCGGCACAGCTCAACTCGTCGAGCAAGGCACGCCCCTGCTCGGCACAGGCTTCACTGCACACCAGCACCGGTGTGCGACTCAGTTCAACGATCCGTTGCAGGCGCGCACCGGGCAGGCCCGGGTCCAGCGGCAGGTAACCGGCGCCGGCCTTGAAGCAGCCGACGATCATGCCGAGCAATGGCAAGTCGCGTTCGGCCAGCAATGCCACTGGCTGATCGACCGCCACACCGGCGCCCACCAGGGCATGGCCCAGGCGGTTGGCCTGGCGGTTGAGCTCGGCATAGCTCAGCGTCTGCTCCAGGCAACGCGCGGCAATACGCTGCGGATGCGCCGCCACCCGCGCCTCGAACAGTTCGGCGTAGCTCTGCTCCAGGCTGTAGGCCTGCTCGCTGCGGTTGCAGTCATCGAGCAGGAAACGCCGCTCGGCTTCACCGAGCAACGGCAGTTCGCTGACATCGCCCTGGAAGCCCTCGGCCAGGGCCAGCAGCAAGCGCTTGAACTCGGCCAGCAAGCGCTCGACCGTGGCGGTATCGAAGTAACGCTGGTCGAACGACAGGTGCAGCCCCAGGTCGTCGCCTGGATAACAGACGGCGGTCAACGGGAAGTTGGTGTGGGTGCGCCCGGAATCGGAGCTGGCATTCAGGCGCTGGGCACGGTCAAGTACGGCGACT
This sequence comes from Pseudomonas sp. SBB6, assembly GCF_024213215.1. Classification (NCBI taxonomy): domain Bacteria; kingdom Pseudomonadati; phylum Pseudomonadota; class Gammaproteobacteria; order Pseudomonadales; family Pseudomonadaceae; genus Pseudomonas; species Pseudomonas sp. SBB6. The sequence continues at coordinate 153,072 of NZ_JANAVH010000006.1, forward strand.
TCCACCGGCGCGTTTTCGAACACGAACAGGCTGTCGAACAGCGGCTGGCCCTTGGGCAGCTCGCTGCACTCCTGGATGCTCACCAACGGCAGGTACTCGTACTCGCGCAGCTCCATGTTGCGTTCCAGCAGGCCTTGCAGCCACTGGCGCACGCTGCAGCGCTCACCCGCTGCGGGCAGTTTCACCCGCAGGGCGATACTGTTGATGAACAGCCCGACGGTGCGCTGCATCTGCGGCATGCTCACCGGGCGACCGGCCACGGTAACGCCGAAGACCACGTCGCGTTCACCGCTGTAACGGCTCAGCACCAGCGCCCAGGCGGCTTGTGCAAAGGTGTTGATGGTCAGCTGATGAGCCTGGGCCAACTCGCGCAGGCGGGCACCATCGACGGCATCGAGGCGGGTGTAGCAATCGCCGACGACCATGCCGGCATTCTCCACCGCGTGGTCACGCAGCAATGGCCGGTCGCTGGGCACCGCAGTGCTGCGTTCGAAGCCTTCGAGGTTGCTCCGCCACCACTGGCGCGCCTCGTCCAGGTCCTGATGCTGCAACCAGCCGATGTAGTCGCGGTAGCGCGGTGGCACCGGCAACTGCGCCTGACGGCCCTCGCCCATGGCCAGGTAGATCTCGAAGAAGTCGTTCATCAGCAGCGAACGGCACCAGGCATCGATGAGGATATGGTGGTTGCTCATCATGAACCAGTAGCGGTCCGCACCCACCCGCACCAGGCGCAGGTGGAACGGCGCCTGCCGGAGCAAGTCGAAACCGGCTTCGCGCTCCTGCTTGTGCAACGCTTGCAGGCGCGCTTCCTGTTCAGCTTCGGGAATAGCGGACCAGTCCTGATAGTCGACCGGCGTCACCCCCGGCTTGTGAATGATCTGCAGCATGGCCTCGCCCGCGTTCCAGCAGAACGAAGCGCGCAAGGCTTCGTGACGGCCGACCACCGCTTGCCAGGCTGCGGCGAAACGCTGCGGGTCGAGGGCGCTGTTGATCCGGTAGCGGTCCTGCATGTAGTAGATGCCGGTGCCCGGCTCCAGCAGGGTATGCAGCAGTAGCCCCTCCTGCATCGGCGTCAGCGGGTAGACGTCCTCGATCTGCGCCGCGGCGACCGGCAAGGCATCGATCTGCTCCTGGCTCAACTGCGCCAGGGGGAAGTCCGAGGGCGTGAAGCTGCCGGCGCCCGGGCTCAGGCAATGCTCGATCAGGCCGAGCAGTTCCAGCCGGTAGGCCTCGACCAGGGTTTCGATGGTCTGCAGGTCGTAACGCTCGCGGCTGAAGGTCCAGCGCAGTTGCAGTTCACCGCCATAGACCTGGCCATCAACGCTCAGCCAGTTAGGCAGCGGCGCCTCCAGGTCGTGGGCCAGCCCGGTACTTTCATCCACCGGCTGGTACAGCGCGCCGGCCTGGAACTGCTGGTCGAACTGGCCCAGGTAGTTGAAGGTGATGCGCGCCTGCGGCAGCGCGGCCATGGCTTCGCGCACCGGGGTGTCGGCCAGGTAGCGCAGCACCCCGTAGCCCACACCCTTGTGCGGCACAGTGCGCAATTGCTCCTTGATGGCCTTGATCGAAACGCCCTGCCCCGCAGCCCCTTCGACGTTCAGCGGGCTCAGGCTCAGCGGATAGGCGCTGGTGAACCAGCCGACGCTGCGGGTCAGGTCCATGTCCTCGAACAGGTTCTCGCGGCCGTGGCCTTCCAGTTGCACCAGCACCGAACTGTCGCCGCTCCAGCGGCACAGTACGCGGGCCAGGGCGGTCAGCAGCAGGTCGTTGACCTGGGTGTGATAGGCACCGGGTGCCTCCTGCAGCAGTTGCCGGGTGCGGGTCGCGTCCAGGCGCACGCTGAGGGTTTGCGCCTGCTGGTGCAGATTGGCCCCTTGCGGATGATCACAGGGCAGTTCGCGGCTGGCGGTACTCAACTGTGCCTGCCACCAGGTTTGCTCGTCACGCAACGAATCACTGCCGGCATAGGCCACCAGCCGCGCGGCCCAGTCGCTCATGGCGCGGGTCTTGGCCGCCAGCGACTGACCGCGGTACAGCGCCTGCAAGTCTTCCAGCAACACGCGCCAGGAAACGCCGTCGACCACCAGGTGGTGGATCGCCAGCAACAGGCGCTGGCGCCCCTCGCCGTCCTCAACCAGCAAGGCGCGCAGCAGCGGCCCCTGTGCCAGATCGAGGCTGCGCTGCACATCGCTATACAGGGCCTGGCAGTCAGCCAAATCGGTCACCGACGCTTGCCAGAGCAACTCGCGGTGGTCGGCCTGGGCGTATTCGCCCTGCCATTGCCCGTCCACCTGGATGAAGCGCAAGCGCAAGGCATCATGCTGCTGCAGCAACTGCTGCAACGCCTGCTCCAGGTTCTTGCCATGCAAGCGTTCGACCGGTGCGAGCAGTATCGCCTGGTTCCAGTGCTGGGGTTGCGGCACATCGCTGTCGAAGAACCAGTGCTGGATCGGCGTCAACGCCGCGCGTCCGCTCAGCGGGCCCTGATCGACCTGAGTGGTTTCACTGCGGCTGACCACCGTGGCCAGGGTTTGGATGGTCTGATGCTGGAACAGGTCGCGCGGGGTGAAATGCAGCCCGGCCTGACGCCCACGGCTGACCACCTGGATCGACAGGATCGAGTCGCCGCCCAGTTCGAAGAAGTTGTCCTGCAAGCCGACCTGTTGCACGTTCAGTACCTCGCGCCAGATCGTCGCCAACTGCTGTTCCAGCTCGCTGCGCGGCGCTTCATAGCGCTGACGGCCCTGCTCCAGGTCCGGCGCCGGCAACGCGCGGCGGTCAAGCTTGCCGTTGCCGGTCAACGGCATTTGCGCCAGCAGCACCAGGTGGGTCGGCACCATGTAGTCCGGCAGGTGCAGGCGCAACTGCGCCTTGAGTGCGTCGCGCAGCTCGGCCTGCCCGGAGGCATCGGCCTGGGCCTGGTCGCACACCAGATAAGCGGCCAGTTGCTTGCCGCCAGGCATGTCCAGGGCCAGCACCACCGCCTCGCGCACCGCCGGGTGTTCGAGCAGGCGGGTTTCGATCTCGCCCAGTTCGATACGGAAGCCACGAATCTTCACCTGATGGTCGATACGCCCGACATACTCGAGCAAACCGTCGGCACGTTGGCGCACCAGGTCGCCGGTACGGTACAGGCGCCCGCCGTTGTCGCTGAACGGGTCGGCAACAAAGCGCTCGGCGCTCAAACCGGGGCGCTCGTGGTAACCCTGGGCCAGGCCGGCGCCACCGACATACAGCTCGCCAATGCCACCTTGCGGCAACAGGGCCAGGTCGGCATCGAGGATGTACGCCGTGCGGGCCCCGACCACGCGGCCGATCGGCACACTGCCGGCGCCGGCGGCAAGTTGCTCGGGTGCCAGGCACGCCAGGGGCATGACCACGGTTTCGGTCGGGCCATAGGCATTGTAGAACTGCTGCGGCGTGAACGCCTGGCGAATTCGCTGCAGGTGCTCGCCGGTCAAGGCCTCGCCACCGGTAATCACCAGGCGCACCGGCAGGCCTTCATTGCGGCTGGCCAGCCACTGGGCGAGCTGGCTGCCATAGCTGGGCGTAAAGCCTAAGATCGACACCTGCTGCTCGCGGATCAAACTGCAGATTTCTTGCGCACCCCACTGCCCTTGCCCACGCAAAACTACCCGCGCACCACAGAGCAACGGCACCAGCAAGCGCTCGGTGGCAGCGTCGAAGTTGATCGAATAAAAATGCAGCTCGCAGTCGTCGCTGCGCATGCCAAAACGCTCGATCACCGCCTGACAGTGCATGGCGATTTCACCATGGCTGACCACCACGCCCTTGGGCTTGCCGGTGGAGCCAGAGGTGTAGATCAGGTAGGCCTGATGACCCGGCAAGGTCAGCGCTGGCAAGGCTTCGCGACTGTAGGCGGCAAGCACATCGCGGTCCTCTTCCAGGCACCAGCGGCCGACCTTGGCGGGCAACGCCCCGAGGGCCTCGAACAGTGCACGCTGGCCCAGCAGCAATGCGATGCCGCTGTCCTCGATCATGTAATGCAGGCGTTCCAACGGGTACTCCGGGTCCAGCGGCACATAAGCGCCCCCGGCCTTGAGGATCGCCAGCAGGCCAACCACCAGCTCCAGCGAGCGCTCCAGGGCCAGGCCGACGCGCACCTGCGGGCCGACGCCGCGCTCACGCAGCACGCGAGCCAACTGATTGGCGCGGGCGTCGAGCTCGGCGTAGCTCAGGTGCTGACCGGCGAAGGTCAGGGCCAGGGCATCCGGCTGACGTCCTGCTTGTTCACTGAACAGCTGGTGAATGTTCTGCCCCAGCGCCAGGGCGCTGTCGCCCTTGAGCGAATCGCACAACGCCCTTTGCTCGACCGCCGCCAGCAACGGCAACTCGCCCAGGCGTTGCTCGGGATCACCCAGCAGTGCCACCAGCAGGTTCTGCCAGTGGGCGGCCATTTGCGCGATGCGCGGCGCGTCGAACAGGTCGCGGCTGTAGGTCAGGCAGCAACCCAGGCGGCGGTCGAGGTCGGTGACTTCCAGGTTGAGGTCGAACTTGGTCGCGCGGGCGTCGTTGACCAGGTACTCGACCTGCATCCCGGCCAGCTCGCGGCGCTGCTGGAACTCCCAGCGCTGGACGTTGCACATCACCTGGAACAGCGGGTTGTAGGCACTGCTGCGAGGCGGTTGCAGGGCCTCGACCAGTTGATCGAACGGCAGGTCCTGATGGGACTGGCCATCGATCACGGTCTGGCGCACCTGCTCGATCAACTCGCCGACGCGCATTTGCCCGTCGAGCTGGCAACGCAGCACCTGGGTATTGAGGAAGGCGCCGATCAGGCCCTCGCTTTCCGGACGGATACGGTTGGCCACCGGCGCACCGATACGCAGGTCGGTCTGGCCACTGTAGCGGTACAGCAACACCGCCAGCGTGGCGGTCATGGTCATGAACAGGGTCAGGCCGTGCTCGGCATTGAAGGCGCGTACCCGCGCGGCCAGCTCCGGGCTCAGGTCGAAGCGATAGAGCTCACCGCGATGGCTCTGCAGCGCCGGGCGCGGACGATCGGCAGGCAGCTCGAGCAGCGGATGCTCATCGCCCAGCTGGGCTTGCCAGTAATCCAGCTGACGCTGGCGCTCGCCGTTTTCCAACCACTGGCGCTGCCACACGCTGTAGTCCAGGTACTGCACCGGCAACGGTGGCAGCGGCGATTCGCGCTCGTCGACAAAGGCCTCGTAAAGCTCGCCCAGTTCGCGGGCGAAAATATCCATGGCCCAGCCTTCGGTAACAATGTGGTGCAGGGTCAGCACGAAGTAGTGCTCTCGCTCGCCAGCCTTGACCAGGCAGGCGCGCAGCAGTGGCCCGCGCTCCAGGTCGAAGGGCTGGTGCGCCTGCTCGTCGGCGAACGCCTGCAGGCGTTGCTCGCGAGCCTGCGCTGTGGCACTGGAGAAATCCAGCCAGCTCATCTGCAGGTTGCTGTCCTCGGCCACGCACTGATACGGCACGCCGTCGATGCTCGGGAAGGTCGTGCGCAGGGTTTCGTGGCGCACGATCACCGCTTGCAGCGCCTGCTCGAAACGGCTGACATCCAGCACCCCGCTCAGGCGCGCCATGCCACCGACGTTATAGGCCGGGCTGTCCGGCTCCATTTGCCAGAGGAACCACATGCGCTGCTGGGAGTAGGACAGCGGCACCGCCTGGCGACGGTCGATGCGCTGGATCTCGCCTTGCAGGTTGTGCGCACCGCTGCGCTGGATTACCTCCACTGCCGCGGCAAAGGCGCCCAGCTCGCTGGCCTCGAACACGGTGCGCAGCGGCAACTCGACGTTGCAGGCCTGGCGGGTACGGGAAATGATCTGGGTGGCCAGCAGCGAGTGGCCGCCCAGGGCAAAGAAATCGTCCTGCAAGCCGACCCGCTGGATACCCAGCACCTCGCGCCAGATCGCGGCAATCTGTTGCTGCAGGGCGGTACCCGGTTCGATGTGTTCACGCGATTGCCATTGCGGCTCGGGCAAGGCCTTGCGCTCGATCTTGCCGCTCGGGCCCAGCGGCATCTGCGCCAGGTGAACCAGTTGCGCTGGCACCATGTAGGCGGGCAGTTGCTCGGCCAGGGCTGCCAGCAACTGCGCGCTCGCGTCGATACCGCTGTAGTAGCCAACCAGCTGCGGGCCGGCGGCGCTGTCGCGAATCATCACCAGCGCCTGCTCGACGCCTGCCTGCTTCAATAGGCAAGCCTCGACTTCTTCGGGTTCGACCCGGAAGCCACGCAGCTTGACCTGCTGATCGAGGCGGCCAAGGTACTCCAGCGCCCCCAGGTCAGCCAGCCAGCGCGCCCGATCGCCACTGCGGTACAGGCGCTGGCCGTCGCCATCGGGCTGCGGCACGAACCGTTCAGCGGTAAGCCCCGCACGCCCCAGGTAACCCCGGGCCAGGCCGGCACCGCCCAGGTACAGCTCGCCCGGTACGCCAGGCGGCGTCGGTTCCAGCTCGGCATCGAGCAGCCGGCACAGCACATTGGCCAACGGCCGGCCAATCGGCGAGCGCGTGCCGTCGGCAGCGCTGCATTGCCAGTGAGTGACGTTGATGGCGGTTTCGGTCGGGCCGTAGCGGTTGTGCAGGGCCACCTGCGGCAATACCTGCTGCACCCGCTCGCGCAGGTTTGCCGACAGTGCCTCACCGCCAGAGAACAACCGGCGCAGGCTGCTGCACTGTGCGGCCAGCGGCTCCTGGACAAACACCTGGAGCAAGGCCGGAACGAAATGCAAGGTGGTCACACCATGCTCGCGCACCAGCTCGGCGATGCGTTGCGGGTCGCGGTGCTCGCCAGGGCCGGCGAGCACCAGCTGGCAACCGTTGGCCAGCGGCCAGAAGCATTCCCACACCGACACGTCGAAGCTGATCGGCGCCTTTTGCATCAGCACGTCGCTGTCATTCAATGCATAGCGCTCCTGCATCCACTGCAGGCGCTCGGCCAGTGCCGCATGGGTGTTGCCAACGCCTTTGGGTTGGCCGGTGGAGCCGGAGGTGTAGATCACATAGGCAAGATTGTCACCGTGCAGGTGCAGGCCCGGCGGCTGGCTTGGCCAGCTGTCGAGCTTGAGGCGGTCCATGGCAATGGCGCTGACCTCGGCCGGCAGGCTCAGGCGCTCGAGCACGTCGCTGTGACTGAGCAGCAGGCTCGCGCCACTGTCGGCGAGCATGTAGGCCAGACGCTCGGCTGGGTAATCGACATCCAGCGGCACATAGGCACCACCGGCCTTGAGAATGGCCAACAAGCCAATCAGCAGTTGCGGCGAACGCTCGGCGGCAATGGCCACGCACACATCCGGGCCGACGCCCTTGTCACGCAGGTAATGGGCCAGACGGTTGGCTTGCTGGTGCAGGCTGGCGTAGTCGAGACTGCCGCCCTGCCACACCAGGGCGGTACGCTCCGGGGTCTTGCGCGCCTGTTCGTTGAGCTGTTCGACCAGCCAATGCTGCGCCAGCGGTGCCGGGGCCTGGCCCCACTCGAGCAACTGCGCGCGGCCCTCGGCATCGAGCAATTGCAGCGCGCCAAGGGTGACGTCAGGTTGCGCGCAGACCTGTTCCAGCAAGCCGGTTAACTGTTCGATCAGGCGCTGCACGGTCGCCGCTTCAAACAGTTCCACGGCGTAGTCGAACGACAGCGTCAGCCTGCCCTGATGGTCCTCTTCACTGTGCAGTTGCAGGTCGAACTTGGCCTCGCGACTGTGCCAGGGCAGCTCTTCGGCGAGCAACCCCGGGAGGCGGCGCAAGGCACCGAGGTCGCGCTGCTGATGGTTGAACATGACCTGGAACAGGCCCTGCTCGCGCGCTTCGGGGAAGGATTCGAGCAGTTGTTCGAACGGCAGGTCCTGGTGGGCCTGAGCCTCCAAGGTGGTGTGGCGCACCTGGGCCAGCAACTGCTTGAACGGCAAGCGGCCATCAAGTTGTGCGCGCAGCACCTGGGTATTGATGAAAAAGCCCACCAGGCCCAAGGTTTCCAGGCGCGGCCGATTGGCGTTGGGCACCCCGACACGGATGTCGGTTTGCCCGCTGTATCGGTGCAACAGGCTCTGGAAACCGGCGAGCAAGACCATGAACAGCGTGGCGTCATGGGCGCGTGCGAGGCTGCGCAAGGCTTCGGCCAGGCGCGGCTGCAGGCGCACGCTCAAGCGCGCGGCGGCATTGCTTTGGCGGTTTGAACGTGGGTAGTCGGTGGCAAGATCGAGCACCGCCTGCTGCTCACCGAGCCGATCCTTCCAGTACGCCAGTTGCCGGGCGCTTTCGCCCTGGGCCAGCCATTGGCGCTGCCAGCTGCCGTAGTCGGCATAGTCCAGGTGCAAAGCCGCCAGCTTGGCCGCCTGGCCCTGGCAATGAGCCGCATACAGGCGCGAGAACTCGTCGATGAGAATGTTCATCGACCAGCCGTCGGCGATGATGTGGTGCAATGTCACCCACAGCTGATGGTCGTCGCTGTCCAGCCGCACCAGGGTCACACGCAGCAGCGGCCCCTGGTGCAGATCGAAGGGTTGCATGGCTTCGGCTTCGCGCTGCGCCAGCACTTCCTGGCCACTGGCGCCAGACAGATCCAGGCGCTGCACGCTAAACGCCAGGCTCGGCAGGATGCATTGCAGCGCCTGGCCATTCTCCTCGGCGAACACCGTGCGCAGGGACTCGTGACGCTCGACCAGGGCCTGGAAGCTGGCCTGCAACGCCGCTTCGTCCAGCTCGCCACGCAGGCGCAGGGCACCGGGAATGTTGTATGCCGCGCTGTGCGGCTCAAGCAGCCAGGTCAGCCATAGGCGGTTTTGCGCCAGCGACTGCGGCAGGGCCTGCTCGCGGCCGAGGCGGCTGATGGCACCACGGGCGACACCACCATCGTTCTGCAACGCCGTCACCGCAGCGCTGAAGTCGGCCAGGGTCGGCGCCTCGAACAGCACCCGTACGCCCAACTCAAGCCCCAGCTCGTCACCCAGGCGCGCACAGACCTGGGTGGCGGCAATCGAGTTGCCGCCGAGCAGGAAGAAGTGATCGTCCGCGGTAATCTGCTCCACGCCCAACTGCTCACGCCACAGACGGCCGATCCGGGCCTGCATGCCGGTCGCCGAGGTATCTTGCTCGGCCACGGCCGCCGCCTGCTGATCGGGGAAGCGTGCATAGCAATCGAGGCTGCCGTCGGCCATGTGCAAACGGCAGGCCGAACGCTGCAGCTTGCCGCTGGACGTCTTCGGCAATGCGCCCGGGTTGAGCAGCAGCACCACCGCTGGGGCTTGCTGGCAGGCATCGGCGATCACCTGACGCAAGGTCTTGATCAGGCTCGCCGGGGTAGTGATTTTCTGCACGTTGCGGCTGATCTCGACGGCGACGCCAATGCCCTCCTCGCCAATGCCCTCCTCGCCATTGTCATCGACCGCGAATACCGCCACACGCCCTTTGCGCAGGACCTCGACCTCGCGCTCCAGGGTCTTTTCCAGATCCTGCGGGTAGAGGTTGTGCCCGCGCACGATCAGCAGGTCCTTGAGGCGACCGGTAACGAACAGCTCGCCGTTGCGCAAAAAGCCGAGGTCGCCGGTGCGCAGCCAGGTACGCCCGCCCTGTTCGACAAAGGTGGCCGCGCTGGCCTCAGGGTTGCGCCAGTAGCCTTTGGCAATGCTCGGACCGCTGGCCCAGATCTCGCCCACCTGGTTATCGGCCAGCACGGCCAGGCTGTGCGGCTCGACAACCTGCAGCGCATGCTCGGGCTGGCTGCGCCCGCAGCTCATCTGCAACGAGCCTTTGCCCGGCGCTGCCCGGTTGCATGCCAGGGCCTGGGCGTCCAGCTCAAGCGCGCCAATCCCCTGGCCGCGGGTGCTGCCGCTGACAAACAGGGTGGCCTCGGCCAGCCCGTAACTGGCGAAAAAGTGTTCCGCGACGAATCCGCAGGGCGCGAACTTGTCGGCAAAGGCCTGCAGGCTGTCCTGGCGGATCGGCTCGGAGCCGGAATAGGCCACCCGCCATTTGCTCAGGTCGAGGCTGGCCATTGCCGCGGCACTGACCCGTTCGCTGCACAACCGATAGGCGAAATCCGGCCCACCGCTGATGGTGCCGCCGTGATCGCTGATCGCCTGCAGCCAGCGCTGCGGCCGCGCCAGAAAATACGCCGGGGCCATCAACACACAAGGCACGCCGCTGAAGATCGGTTGCAGCAGACCGCCAATCAGGCCCATGTCGTGGTACAGCGGCAGCCAGCTGACGATCACATCGTCCGGGTTTACATCGATACCAAAGCCATGGCGAATCAACACTTCGTTGGCCACCAGGTTGCCGTGGCTGACTTGCACGCCCTTGGGCAAGGCAGTAGAGCCGGAGGTGTACTGCAGGAAGGCAATGTCATCGGCTTGCAAGGTCGGCGCCTGCCAATCGCCAGCCAGCTCCGCTGCCAGGCTATCGACCGCCAGCAATTGCGGCGCTGCGGGGTCGGCCAGCACCTCGAGGGCCTGCAGGTTGCCCTGCAAGGCGCTGATGGTCAGCAACAGGCGTGGCTCGGCATCGTCGATGATCGACAACAGGCGCTCCTGATGGTGGCGTCGTGAAGACTCCGGCGGGTAGGCCGGCACAGCAATCACACCGGCATACAAGCAGCCGAAGAACGCCGCAACGTAGTCCGGACCACTGGGAAACAACAGGATCGCCCGATCCCCCACTGCAGTGCGCGCCTGCAAGGCAGCGGCGATGGTCCGCGCTCGCAAGTCAAGGTCGCGATAGGAAAGCACGGCTTCATCGCGCGGGTCTTCGGCCAGAAAGCGCAAGGCAACCCGATCCGGGCTGAGCGCTGCACGTTGAGCCAGTGCCTGGACCAGCGTAACCGGGAGTTCGAAGGCGTCCGTCATGGGGGTTCCTGCCAGAGTCTGTACATGAAATCAGGTCTCGGTTGGCGCGCCGGGCGGGCTTCCAGGCAGCGAAGTGCGCCTTGCCAGAGCCGAGGATGTACACAGAGGAACGGATGGCCGGAGGAAATAATTAAGCGGCGGGAACGGCTGGGGCAGCGGCGAAAAAGTGCGGAGTTTGAAGCCGGTCACAAAGCGCGAGCTTAGAACCAAAAGATATAGATACTTATTAACCTTCGCATTTGACAATAATTATCATTAAGAATAGCTTGTCGCACGTCGTAGGAAGCCTCCGATTCTGGAGCCTTCCACTTCCCTCTTAGAGATAAGGTGATTTCCATGGCGGAACAACTATCCACAAGTAAGTGCGATTCACCGTTACTCCAGGCGTTTGTCGACAACCGCAGTATCCTGGTCAAGATTGCCGCACGCATCACCGGCTGCCGCTCGCGGGCCGAAGACGTGGTTCAGGATGCGTTCTTCCGGCTCGGCTCGGCGCCGCAGATCACGTCCTCGTTCAAGGCCCAGCTTAGCTACCTGTTCCAGATCGTGCGCAACCTGGCCATCGACCACTACCGCAAGCAGGCCATGGAGCTGAAGTACTCCGGCAGCGAAGAAGAAGGCCTGAACGTAGTGATCCAGGGGGCTTCGCCAGAAACCACGCACATCAACTTCGCCACCCTTGAACACATCGCCGATGCCTTGAACGACCTGCCGCAACGCACCCGCTATGCCTTCGAAATGTACCGCCTGCACGGCGTGCCACAAAAAGACATCGCCAAGGAGCTCGGCGTCTCGCCGACCCTGGTCAACTTCATGATTCGCGATGCCCTGGTGCATTGTCGCAAGGTCTCAAGCCAGAGGGCTTGAGCGCGGCAAGCGATAAGCTTCAAGCGGCAAGAGAGTGGTAACGCCGCTTGCCGCTTGGCGTTCAGAGCAACGTGCAGCCGTCGAAAAACCGCTCCCTGCCCAGAATCATCAACGCCGCGCGCTTGTGCGGAAAGTCGAATTCCTTCTCGCAGTGAAAGCACTGGTCGTGCATGTAGCCGATCATCTTGCCGTTGTCCGCTCGCGGCTCGGCCACCACCCGCTGCGTGCGCGGATCATCCAGGAACAGGTAGTGCACCAGCGCTGATAGCCAACTGGCAACCTTGTGCGGCCCGCGGTGCTGCTCTTCCCCCACCAGCATGTGGATGCCGCGGTCGTAGTCATCCACCGCATAGAACGGCGCAATACGGTCTTCCTTGGCCCAGTAGGCCTCGAAGTAGGCGAAGGGCTGATCATCGAAACAACCGATCAGGGTCAGGCTGTGCGGATCGGCCTCAAGCTTGCCGAGGTAGTCACGGTGTTGTTCGAGGCTGCCGCCCTCCTGCCAGAAGTTGAGCACCCGCGGGTTGTTCTGCCAGCGATTGAACCGCTCCAGGTCCTGGTCGATTTCCAGGGTGCGTAACGACACCCACGCCCCCAGCCGCGCATCGAAGCGCCGATACACCTCGCCGCGCGGCTTGGGTGCGCGCCGGGGGTGGCGCTTGCCTTCACTGATCTGCATCTGTTGCGGGTAGACGCCCGCGAACGGCTGGCCGAGCCAGGGCTGAGGCAACTGCCAGAACAAGCTGCGCTCACACAGGTACTGGCCCTGGCGCGCGGTGCTAACCAACAGGCCACTGTTCAACGCCTGCGGTGGCGGCTGATCCAACTGCCAGGTCAGGCGCTGACAGCCGGGGTCGCGGGCGAACAACCAGTAGCAAACGGCCCACAGGGCTTGTTGCACACGGTCGCAGGCACAGTCTTCAAGCTGGACCTGCAAGGTCTCGCCGCGTTGCAGGCGCACACGCACCAACGGGCTGCCTTCCAGCACCAGGCTCAGATGGCAATCGCCTTCATCGGCGCTGAGGCTACGCCAGCGAGGCAAGGACAAAGTCGGCGAAGCGGAATCGAATGGCATGATCTTGGCTCACAAGGGAATGATCGGCTCACCCTGGTGAACGTCGCCAACACAGACAAATTTAGTCAGCCTTGGGTGTGCTGACAGTGATGCGATAAGGCTGGAAGATTTTCAGCAACTCGCCATTGGCCCGCAAGGACTGCAACACGCCGGCAAATGCCGGGCCACTGATGGGGGCGCCGGGCCGCAGCAGGGCGTAATGATGGTAGACCTGATCGACGCGATCGGACGCCAGCAACTGCTCGGCGCTTTGCGGGTTGCGCACCAGGAAGTCACTGAAATAGGAACGGGTGACCAGGGCAACCTCGGCGCGGCCGCGCTGGACCATCAGCAGGTTACTGTCATGGGAATAGGTCAGGGTCGCATTGTAGGTGTCGGCCAGGTACTTGGGGTCGGCGTTGAAATCGGCAAAGGCGTAGTGGTAGCCACTGTACAGTGCCAGGCGCTTGCCCTTGAGGTCGCTGAAGTAAGCCTGGTCGCGGCCGGGCTGGCGATGAGCGACGAAGACCTCGGCGTCTTCCAGGCCCATGTCGACACTCTCATGGGGAATCTGCTGCCAGCCCCACGCGGGGTTCTCGAAGATCGCCATGTCGGTGCGCCCCTGCTGGAAGTCACCGAAGCGCCGTTGAATCGAAGTCGGCACCAGGACGAAACGATAACGTTGCTGGACGTTGTTCAGCGCCTCGACCAGTTGCGGCAGCAGGCCGGTGTCGGCGCCTTGCTCCGGGCGCACGGTGTAGGGCGGGAAGTGTGCGGCCCCGACTTTGACCTCGATCTCTGCTGCCGCCCAAGCTGATGGGGCCAGCCACATCGCGGCAAGCATTAACAACAAGGGCACCGTCTGTGGCATGGGCGCTGAACTCAAAGCAACACACTCTTTGCGGGATTAAACCGGAATCTACCTAAGCTAGGCGTTTTCAAGGCATTGCACAACTGTCGGTTACGCCAAGCGCAGCAGGCAAAACGCCAGGGGATACCCGGTTGGCCCGAGTTTGGCTACGCTCTTAGCAGTCTTGCATGGGAGCCTACTATGGGCCATTGGCTGGTGATCGACCTTGAAGCAACCACCGACGATGGTGGCTGGCCGGTCACAGATATGGAAATCATCGAAATCGGGGCGGCACTGGTTGACCGCAAGGGTCGCGAAGTCGGTCATTTTCAGCGTTTCGTGCGCCCCCGGCGGCGGCCGCAACTGACCCCGTTCTGCCGTGAGCTGACGCACATCAGCCAGGCCAATGTCGATACGGCAGCGACCTTCGCCCAGGTGTGGGCGCAGTTCGAGCGCTGGCTCGGGCATCACGCCGGGCACCTTGAGGGTTGGGTCAGCTGGGGTGACTACGACCGCAAACAATTGTTGCAGGAATGGCAGCAGTACCAGGTCCACAGCTTGCTCGCCGAGTTGCCGCACATCAATCTCAAGCAACGCTTTGCCAAAGCCCGCCAGTTGCAACGGCCACTGGGACTCAATGGCGCGTTGCAACTCGCCGGCCTGCAATTCAGCGGGCGCCAGCACCGGGCCCTGGAAGACGCCCGCAACACGGCTCGCCTGCTGCCCCTGGCGCTGCCGGCCAATGGCACCTGAAAGCGGATGACGACGCTGCGGGCCTTGGGCATACTGGCCTGCCTTTTTAGCCCCTTTTCAGGAGTCGCCCATGTTTAAAGTCAACGAGTACTTTGATGGCACGGTCAAGTCGATCGCCTTCGGCACCGCTGAAGGTCCGGCCACGGTTGGCGTGATGGCCCCGGGCGAATACGAGTTCGGCACTGCCCAGCGCGAAATCATGCACGTGGTGTCGGGTGCCCTGACCGTCAAACTGCCCGACAGCGACAACTGGGAAACCTTCAGCGCCGGTAGCCAGTTCAATGTCCCGGCCAACAGCAAGTTCCAGCTCAAGGTAGCGGTTGATACTGCCTACCTGTGCGAGTATCGCGGCTAAGCCTGAATCAGGCGCCGACCCCATCGCTGGCAAGCCAGCTCCCACAAGGATTGCGGTGAACAACTTGTGGGAGCTGGCTTGCCAGCGATTGGCTGCGCAGCAGCCCCCTCACTTCAGAAACGCGACAATCCTGTCCGCCGCCGTCGCCAGATGATCGGCATGGCTGAACCCCGAAGCCTTCAGCGGCTTCAAGTCATGATCCCCCGCCTGCAGCCAGCACAGCTCAATCGCTGACGACAGCTCATAGCCTTCCACCGTTTGCCGATTGCCCAGGGCATCGCGCTCGCCCTGAACGATCAGGGTCGCTGTCTTCAGCCCAGCCAGGTGCGCCACCCGCGGCTTTTCCGGTTTGCCTGCGGCATAAAACGGATAACCCAGGCACACCAGCGCATCGGCGCCCAACTCGTCGGCCAGCAAACTCGCCATGCGCCCGCCCATGGACTTGCCGCCGATGGCCAACGCCCCAGTGACCAATGGTCGCACCTGCGCATACACCTCACGCCAGCAGTCCAGCAATTGGGCCTGCGGATTTGGAGGCCTTTTGCCACCATCGATGCGCCGCTGGGCCATGTAGGGGAACTCGAAGCGCAGCACCCCCAGCCCTTGCTCCGCCAGCCTTTGCGCGATTTCTTCCATGAACCCGCTGTCCATCGGCGCCCCCGCGCCATGGGCCAGGATCAGGCACCGCGATTGCTGGCCATCCCCCTGATTTTGCGGGGCATTCCACCGCCAGCCGCGGCTTTCGACCAGCCGCGCCCATTGATCCCCGTCAATACCGGCCAGTTGCCCATTACTCATGCTTGCCTCGCTGTTTAGTCTGCCTATAACCGTGGATGGGAACCCATACATGAACACAACCAGCAGTACCGCCTACAACTACAAGGTGGTCCGCCAATTCGCCATTATGACGGTGGTGTGGGGAATCGTCGGGATGGGGCTCGGCGTTTTTCTCGCCGCGCAACTCGTCTGGCCTTCGCTCAACTTCGACCTCCCCTGGACCAGCTTCGGCCGCCTGCGACCGCTGCACACCAACGCGGTGATCTTCGCCTTCGGTGGTTGCGCACTGTTCGCCGCTTCCTACTATTCGGTCCAGCGTACCTGCCAGACCACCCTGTTCTCGCCACGCCTGGCAGCTTTCACCTTCTGGGCCTGGCAACTGGTGATTCTGCTGGCTGCGATCAGCCTGCCGCTGGGTTATACCAGCTCCAAGGAATACGCCGAACTGGAATGGCCGATCGACATCCTCATCACCATTGTCTGGGTGGCCTATGCCGTGGTGTTCTTTGGCACCCTGATGAAGCGCACCACCAAGCACATTTATGTGGGTAACTGGTTCTTCGGCGCGTTCATCATCACCGTGGCGATCCTGCACATCGTCAACAACCTGGAAGTGCCAGTCAGCCTGACCAAGTCCTACTCGCTGTACGGTGGCGCCACCGACGCCATGGTCCAGTGGTGGTACGGTCACAACGCCGTGGGCTTCTTCCTGACTGCCGGCTTCCTGGGCATGATGTACTACTTCGTGCCAAAACAAGCCGAGCGTCCGGTGTATTCCTATCGCCTGTCGATCGTGCACTTCTGGGCGCTGATCACCCTGTACATCTGGGCCGGCCCGCACCACCTGCACTACACCGCCCTGCCCGACTGGGCACAATCGCTGGGCATGATCATGTCGCTGATCCTCCTGGCGCCGAGCTGGGGCGGCATGATCAACGGCATGATGACCCTCTCGGGCGCTTGGCATAAGCTGCGCAGCGACCCGATCCTGCGCTTCCTCGTGGTCTCCCTGGCGTTCTACGGCATGTCGACCTTCGAAGGCCCGATGATGGCGATCAAGACCGTCAACGCCCTGTCGCACTACACCGACTGGACCATCGGCCACGTCCACGCCGGCGCTCTTGGCTGGGTAGCGATGATCTCGATCGGCGCCCTGTACCACATGATCCCGAAAGTCTTCGGCCGCGAGCAGATGTACAGCCTCGGCCTGATCAACGCGCACTTCTGGCTGGCGACCATCGGCACCGTGCTCTACATCGCCTCGATGTGGGTCAACGGCATCGCCCAGGGCCTGATGTGGCGCGCAGTCAACGAAGACGGCACGCTGACCTACTCCTTCGTCGAAACCCTGGTGGCCAGCCACCCAGGCTTCATCGTGCGCTTCGTCGGCGGGGCGATCTTCCTTACCGGCATGCTGCTGATGGCGTACAACACCTGGCGCACCGTGCGTGCCCCGGTGGCCGCGACCGCCCCTGCCGCCGCGCAGCTGGCCTGAGGAGACCCTGATGAAACACGAAGTAATCGAGAAGAACGTCTTCCTGCTGGTGCTGTTGATGGTGTTTGCCGTCAGCATCGGCGGCCTGACCCAGATCGTCCCGCTGTTCTTCCAGGACGTCACCAACAAGCCGGTCGAAGGCATGAAGCCCTACACCGCGCTGCAACTGGAAGGCCGCGACGTCTATATCCGTGAAGGCTGCGTACAGTGCCACTCGCAAATGATCCGCCCGTTCCGTGCCGAAACCGAACGTTACGGCCACTACTCGGTCGCCGGTGAAAGCGTCTGGGATCACCCGTTCCTCTGGGGCTCCAAGCGTACCGGCCCGGACCTGGCCCGCGTTGGCGGCCGCTACTCCGATGACTGGCACCGTGCGCACCTGTACAACCCGCGCAACGTCGTGCCCGAGTCGAAGATGCCGGCCTACCCATGGCTGGTCGCCAACCCGGTCGACAGCAGCCACACCGAGACCAAGCTGCGCACCATGCGCACCCTCGGCGTGCCGTACACCGATGCCGACATCGGCGGCGCGGTGGAGTCGCTCAAGGGCAAGACCGAAATGGACGCGCTGGTCGCCTACCTGCAGGTGCTCGGCACCGCGATCAAGAACAAGAGGTAAGCGCCATGGACTTCACACTGGATATCGGCCAATTGCGAGGCCTGGGCACCCTGCTGGTGGCCATCGCCTTCATCGGCCTGTCGCTGTGGGTGTTCAACGGCCGGCGTGACCGTGAATTCGCCGAAGCCAGCCTGCTGCCGTTCGCCGACGACCGCCTGGCACCTGCCGCCAACGAACCCGAACCGAGGAGTAACGGGCAATGACCACCTTCTGGAGTACGTACATCTGCGTACTGACCATCGGCAGCCTGATCGGCCTGACCTGGCTGCTGCTGGGCACCCGCAAGGGTGAAACCAAAGGCACCACCGACCAGACCATGGGCCACAGCTTCGACGGCATCGAGGAGTACGACAACCCGCTGCCCAAGTGGTGGTTCTGGCTGTTCGTCGGCACCCTGGTGTTTTCGGTCGGCTACCTGATCCTCTATCCGGGCCTGGGCAACTGGAAAGGTATCCTGCCGGGCTATGAAGACGGCTGGACCCAGACCAACGAATGGCAAAAGGAAATGAACAAGGCCGACGCCAAGTTCGGACCGATCTTCGCCAAGTTCGCCGCCATGCCGGTGGAAGAAGTGGCCAAGGATCCGCAGGCGCTGAAAATGGGCGGCCGTCTGTTCGCCTCCAACTGCGCGGTATGCCACGGCTCGGACGCCAAGGGAGCCTACGGTTTCCCTAACCTCACCGACAAGGACTGGCGCTGGGGCGGCGATCCGGAAACCATCAAGGCTTCGATCATGGGCGGTCGTCACGGGGTAATGCCGGCCTGGGCCGAAGTGATTGGCGAGCAAGGCGTTGCCGACGTGGCTGCGTTCGTGCTGACCAACCTCGATGGCCGCAGCCTGCCGCAAGAAGCCAAGGCCGACCCTGCCAATGGCGAGAAGCTGTTTGCCACCAACTGCGTGGCCTGCCACGGCCCGCAAGGCAAGGGCACCCCGGCCATGGGCGCACCGGACCTGACCCACCCGACCGCGTTCATCTACGGTTCGAGCTTCGCTCAACTGCAGCAGACCATCCGTTACGGCCGCCAGGGCCAGATGCCTGCCCAGGAAGCGATCCAGGGCAACGACAAGGTCCACCTGCTGGCCGCCTATGTCTACAGCCTGTCCCAGGAGGAACCTGCACAAGGCGAAACCCTGTCTGCCAAGTAAAACGATTGAGTAACTGAGCCTTGACTCAAACCGCCGCATCGGCACCCGATGCGGCGGTTCCCTTCACCCCTTGCGACCAAGTGTCGCACCCCGCCCTGCCCCTGCCTTGCACCCCCCTCGATCACAACTAAGCTTGTTGCCACAGCGACTGAAACAGCCGGCGCGCTTGCACCTTTTTGGGGCATTTTTCGTCAGCGGTTCTGCGCAAAGGCTGATGGGGCCGACTCAAGCGCCAGTGTGCGAGTGATCAACGGCACTGAGCAAGCGTTCGGCAGAAGCCTTTGCCTTAGACGAAAAATAGAATTTTAGTACACATATCAATCAATTAATTGTGTACAATTTTCCCGCCGAAAAGGCTCGAAACCGCCGTGGAGCAGGCGTTGGCAAGGATCGGCGCGGGCGCCATCGCGTTGCAATAACCACACGGTTTATACATACTTGCGCCGATTTTTACCCTATAAAAACACCCAAACCGTGGAACCTTAGAATGAGCACAGCAATCAGTCCGACTGCTTATAACTATAAGGTCGTCCGCCAGTTCGCCATCATGACGGTGGTCTGGGGGATCCTTGGCATGGGGCTTGGTGTCTTCATCGCCTCGCAACTGGTCTGGCCCCAGCTTAACCTGGACCTGCCGTGGACGAGCTTCGGACGCCTTCGCCCGCTGCACACCAACCTGGTGATCTTCGCCTTCGGTGGTTGTGCACTGTTTGCCACTTCCTACTATGTCGTGCAGCGAACCTGCCAGACGCGACTGATTTCCGACAGCCTCGCGGCCTTCACCTTCTGGGGTTGGCAAGCGGTGATCGTCGGTGCGCTCATTACCTTGCCGCTGGGCTACACCACGACCAAGGAATACGCCGAGCTGGAATGGCCGATCGCCATTTTGCTGGCCATTGTCTGGGTCACCTACGGTGTGGTGTTCTTCGGCACCATCGTCAAACGCAAGACCAAGCACATCTATGTGGGCAACTGGTTCTACGGCGCCTTCATCGTGGTCACCGCGATGCTGCACATCGTCAACCACGCCTCCTTGCCGGTCAGCCTGTTCAAGTCCTACTCGGCTTATTCGGGTGCCACCGATGCGATGATCCAGTGGTGGTATGGCCACAACGCCGTGGGCTTCTTCCTGACCACCGGCTTCCTGGGCATGATGTACTACTTCGTGCCAAAACAGGCCGAGCGTCCGATCTACTCCTATCGCCTGTCGATCGTGCACTTCTGGGCACTGATCACCCTGTACATCTGGGCAGGTCCCCACCACCTGCACTACACCGCCCTGCCGGACTGGGCGCAGTCGCTGGGCATGGCCATGTCGATCATCCTCCTGGCGCCAAGCTGGGGCGGCATGATCAACGGCATGATGACCCTCTCGGGCGCCTGGCATAAGCTGCGCACCGACCCGATCCTGCGCTTCCTGGTGGTCTCCCTGGCCTTCTACGGCATGTCGACCTTCGAAGGTCCGATGATGGCGATCAAGACCGTCAACTCGCTGTCGCACTACACCGACTGGACCGTGGGCCACGTCCACGCCGGCGCCCTGGGCTGGGTCGCGATGATCTCGATCGGCGCCCTGTACCACATGATTCCGAAGGTCTACGGCCGCGAGCAGATGCACAGCACCGGCCTGATCAACGCGCACTTCTGGCTGGCGACCATCGGTACCGTGCTGTACATCTCCTCGATGTGGGTCAACGGCATCACCCAGGGCCTGATGTGGCGTGCAATCAACGACGACGGCACCCTCACCTACTCCTTCGTCGAAGCCCTGCAAGCCAGCCATCCGGGCTTTATCGTCCGCGCCCTGGGCGGTGCGTTCTTCGCCTCCGGCATGCTGCTGATGGCGTACAACGTTTTCCGTACCGTACGCGCCTCGAAGCCGGCCGAAGCTGAAGCCGCCGCTCAGATCGCTGTAGTTGGAGCTCACTGATGAAGCATGAAGTAGTCGAGAAGAATATCGGCCTGCTGGCCTTCTTCATGGTCATCGCCGTGAGCATCGGCGGCCTGACCCAGATCGTCCCGCTGTTCTTCCAGGACGTCACCAACAAGCCGGTCGAGGGCATGAAACCGCGTACCGCGCTGGAACTCGAGGGCCGCGACATCTACATCCGCGAAGGCTGCGTGCAGTGCCACTCGCAGATGATCCGTCCGTTCCGCGCCGAAACCGAACGCTACGGCCACTACTCGGTCGCCGGTGAAAGCGTCTGGGATCACCCGTTCCTCTGGGGTTCCAAGCGTACCGGCCCGGACCTGGCCCGCGTTGGCGGCCGTTACTCCGACGACTGGCACCGTGCTCACCTGTACAACCCGCGCAACGTCGTGCCCGAGTCGAAGATGCCAGCCTACCCATGGCTGGTGGAGAACAAGCTCGACGGCAAGGACACGGTGAAGAAGATGGAAGTCTTGCGCACCCTCGGCACGCCGTACACCGATGAAGACATCGCCGGTGCCCGCGACGCGGTCAAGGGCAAGACTGAAATGGACGCCCTGGTTGCCTACCTGCAAGGCCTGGGCACCATCATCAAAAGCAAACGGTGACATTGATGGATATCGGGATGATTCGTGGCCTGGGCACCGTCGTGGTGATGGTGGCCTTTATCGGCCTGGCGTTGTGGGTGTTCAGTTCTCGGCGCAAGTCCGAGTTCGACGAAGCGACCATGCTGCCCTTCGCGGATGATCCCGAAGCCAGCAAGCACGTCGAGCAAGCGCAAGCGAAAGCGTCTAGGAGTAACAACGAATGACTACCTTCTGGAGTCTGTACGTCACCGTTTTGAGTCTGGGCACCATCTTCGCCCTGACCTGGCTGCTGCTGTCCACCCGCAAGGGCCAGCGCAGCGAAACCACCGAAGAAACCGTGGGCCACGCCTACGACGGCATCGAGGAATACGACAACCCACTGCCAAAATGGTGGTTCATGCTGTTCGTCGGCACCATCGTTTTTGCCCTGGGCTACCTGGTGCTGTACCCCGGCCTGGGTAACTGGAAAGGCCTGCTGCCGGGCTACCAGTACCTGGACAACGACAAGAAAACCGAGTTCGCCAACGGCCAGGCCGGCTGGACCGGCGTGCACGAGTGGGAGAAGGAAATGGCCCGCTCGGACGCCAAGTTCGGGCCGATCTTCGCCAAATTCGCCTCGATGCCTATCGAAGAAGTGGCCAAGGATCCGCAAGCGCTGAAGATGGGCGGCCGTCTGTTCGCCTCCAACTGCGCGGTGTGCCACGGCTCGGACGCCAAGGGCTCCTACGGCTTCCCCAACCTCACCGACAACGACTGGCGTTGGGGCGGCGAGCCGGAAACCATCAAGGCCACCATCATGGGTGGTCGTCACGGGGTGATGCCGGCCTGGGCCGAAGTCATCGGCGAGCAAGGCGTTGCCGACGTTGCCGCCTACGTGCTGACCAACCTCGATGGCCGCAGCCTGCCCAAGGACGCCAAGGCCGATCCGGCCAACGGTCAGAAGCTGTTTGCCACCAACTGCGTGGCCTGCCACGGCCCTGAAGGCAAGGGCACCCCGGCCATGGGTGCGCCAAACCTGACCCACCCGACCGCGTTCATCTATGGTTCGAGCTTCGCTCAACTGCAGCAGACCATCCGTTACGGCCGCCAGGGCCAGATGCCTGCCCAGGAAGCGATCCAGGGCAACGACAAGGTCCACCTGCTGGCTGCCTATGTCTACAGCCTGTCGCACCAGCCTGAGAAGACTGCTGAAGCGAAGTAATTCGCCCAGCTGGCAAAAGCCCCGGCAGTAAAACTGCCGGGGCTTTTTTTTGGGTTTGCGCAATTCTGGATTGGGTTGTTGAGGCTGCTAGCTTATCCATTCGGTGTGGCGCCGCAGCCAGCCTCAACAACTCAACCCAAGGATCTTAGTCCCCGGGATTCTGTGCAGAACCTGTTTATCGGCCCCTGCATGTGTGGACTTGCCTCGTGGATGCAAGCTGTCAGCCACATCGTATCGCGGGTCAAGCCTGCTCCCACAGGGTTAAGACAATTCGCATGACCCAGATCAATTGACACGCCTACTACACGAATCACCAGATAAACCCAACGCGACTAAAGGTCGCAACCATGCCCCATGCGGCCACTACAGGCGTATCATGCGCCCTAGAGCAGCAAGCTTCCGACTGCGGCCGGCAGGTACTGGCCGCGGCACTTCTCCACTGCCGTGGGACTCAATGATGAGCAAGCAGATTCCGGTACATGACGTCACCCCGCCTGCCAGTAAAGACAACAGCAGCGTCGACCTCTACGCCTCGCGTGAAAAGATCTACACCCGCGCCTTCACCGGCGTGTTCCGCAACCTGCGCATGGTCGGCGGCGCCGTCCTGTTCCTGCTGTACTTCGGTACGGTATGGCTGAACTGGAGTGGCCACCAGGCCGTGTGGTGGAACCTGCCGGAGCGCAAGTTCTACATTTTCGGCACCACCATCTGGCCTCAGGATTTCATCCTGCTCTCGGGGTTGTTGATCGTCGCCGCCTTCGGCCTGTTCTTTATCACCGTGTACGCCGGCCGCGTATGGTGCGGCTATACCTGCCCGCAAAGCGTGTGGACCTGGATCTTCATGTGGTGCGAGAAGGTCACTGAAGGTGACCGCAACCAGCGCATGAAACTCGACAAGGCGCCGATGAGCGGCAACAAGTTTCTGCGCAAGCTGGCCAAGCACAGCCTGTGGCTGAGCATCGGCTTTGTCACCGGCATGACCTTTGTCGGCTACTTCTCGCCGATCCGCGAGCTGGTGATTGAGTTCTTCACCGGCCAGGCCGACGGCTGGGCGTACTTCTGGGTTGGTTTCTTCACCCTGGCCACCTACGGCAACGCCGGCTGGCTGCGCGAGCAGGTATGCGTGTACATGTGCCCCTATGCGCGCTTCCAGAGCGTGATGTTCGACAAGGACACCCTGATCGTTTCCTACGACCCGCGCCGCGGCGAAACCCGCGGCCCGCGCAAGAAAGACCTGGACTACAAGGCCAAGGGCCTGGGTGACTGCATCGACTGCACCATGTGCGTACAGGTGTGCCCAACCGGCATCGACATCCGTGACGGCCTGCAGATCGAATGCATCGGCTGCGCCGCCTGCATCGATGCCTGCGACACCATCATGGACAAGATGAACTACCCCAAAGGCCTGATCAGCTACACCACCGAGCACAACCTCTCAGGGCAGAAGACCCACATGGTGCGCCCGCGCCTGATCGGCTATGCCGTTGTGTTGCTGACCATGATCGGCCTGCTTGCCAGCGCCTTCGTCATGCGGCCGCTGGTCGGTTTCGACGTCAGCAAGGACCGCGTGCTGTACCGCGAGAACGCCCAGGGGCGGATCGAGAACGTCTATAGCCTGAAGGTCATGAACAAGGACCAGCGCGATCACGTCTACGTGCTCGAAGCTGGCGGCCTGCCAGACCTCAAGCTTGAAGGCGCACGAGAAATCCGCGTCGCTGCCGGCGACATCGTCAGCCTGCCGGTACAACTGTCGATGGCGCCGGAACAACTGCCGTCGACCACCAACGAAGTCATCTTCACCCTCAAGGACGCTGACGACAGCGCCACCCAGGTTGAAGCCAAGAGCCGCTTCATCGGCCCGCAAATTCGATAAGAGACTGAGCCCATGCCTTCTGCAACTGCCGCTAGCCCCTGGTACAAGCACCTCTGGCCGTGGATCATCATCGGTGTACTGGCCACCTCGGTGACCCTCAGCCTGACCATGGTGACTATTGCGGTGAACAACCCGGACAACCTGGTCAACGACAACTACTACGAGGCCGGCAAAGGCATCAACCGCTCGCTGGACCGCGAGCTGCTGGCCCAGACCCTCAACCTCAAGGCCAGCGTGCACCTGGATGAGCTGACCGGCGAAGTCGACGTGCGCCTGACCGGCAACAGCCAGCCGCAGACCCTGGAGCTGAACCTGATCTCGCCGACCCAGCCGCAGAAGGACCGCAAGATCGTCCTGACCCGCAGCGACAGCGAAGCCGGCCGTTACCTTGGCCAACTCAGCGACAAGGTCGAAGGCCGTCGTTTCGTCGAGCTGCTGGGCAGCCAGGACCAGCATGTCTGGCGCCTGTTCGAGGAAGAAGAAGTCGCTCACGACAAGACCCTGGTACTCGGTGACGAGGCGCTGCAAGGGGCTGAACACCTCGAGAAATGAGTCGCCCCTATCGCGGGGCAAGCCCGCTCCTACACGAGAGCTGTAGGAGCGGGCTTGCCCCCCGATCAGGGTCACCCCGGACCTTGCGATAGATAGCCATGACCAGCCCCACGCCCTGCTACCACTGCGCCCTGCCCGTGCCTGCCGGCAGCCACTTCACCGCCATGGTGCTCGGCCAGCCACGGGCGTTCTGCTGCCCCGGTTGCCAGGCGGTGGCCGAAGCCATCGTCGCCGGCAACCTGGAAAGCTATTACCAGCACCGCAGTGAAGCCAGCGCCAACCCCGATGCCCTGCCCCAGCAACTGGTCGACGAACTGAGCCTGTACGACCGCGCCGATGTGCAAAAGCCCTTCGTGCGCCACAGCGGCGAGCTGGCTGAAACCACCCTGCTGATCGAAGGCATCAGTTGTGCCGCCTGCGGCTGGCTGATCGAGAAACACCTGCGCAACCTTCCCGCCGTGGCCGAGGCGCGGCTGAACCTGTCCAATCACCGCCTGCAGGTCAGTTGGGCCGACAGCCAGTTGCCGCTCTCGAAACTGCTCGCCGAGTTGCGCCATATCGGCTACGCCGCTCACCCCTACCAGGCCGATCGCGCCGCCGAGCAATTGGCCAGCGAAAACCGCACCGCCCTGCGCCAGCTGGGCGTCGCCGGGCTGTTGTGGTTCCAGGCGATGATGGCAACCATGGCCACCTGGCCGGAATTCAACATCGACCTGAGCCCCGAGCTGCACACCATCCTGCGCTGGGTAGCGATGTTCCTCACCACGCCGATCGTGTTCTACAGCTGCGCGCCGTTCTTTCGGGGTGCCGCCCGCGACCTGCGCACCCGCCACCTGACCATGGACGTCTCGGTATCGCTGGCCATCGGCCTGGCCTACGGTGCCGGGATCTGGACCGCGATCACCGGCAGTGGCGAGCTGTACTTCGACGCCGTGGGCATGTTTGCCCTGTTCCTGCTGGCCGGGCGCTACCTTGAACGCCGCGCCCGTGAGCGCACGGCCGCCGCCACCGCGCAACTGGTCAACCTGCTGCCGGCCTCGTGCCTGCGCCTGGGCGCGGCCGGGCAGAGCGAGCGGATCCTGCTCAGCGAGCTGCGCCTGAAGGACTGCGTGCTGATCCAGCCCGGCCATGTGATCCCCGCCGACGGGCGTATTGTCAGCGGCCAGTCGAGCATCGACGAATCGCTGCTGACCGGCGAATACCTGCCGCAACCGCGCAGCGCCGGCGACGCGGTCACCGCCGGCACCCTGAACGTCGAAAGCGCGCTGACCGTCGAGGTCCAGGCCCTGGGCCAGGACACCCGCCTGTCGGCCATCGTCCGCCTGCTGGAACGGGCGCAGTCGGAAAAACCGCGCCTGGCAGAAATCGCCGACCGTGCCTCGCAATGGTTTTTGCTGTTCACCCTGGTCGCCTCCGCCGCCATCGGCCTGCTCTGGTGGCAGCTCGACCCGGCGCGGGCATTCTGGATCGTCCTGGCCATGCTGGTTGCCACCTGCCCCTGCGCCCTGTCGCTGGCCACCCCAACCGCGCTGACCGCCGCCACCGGCACCCTGCACAAGCTCGGCCTGCTGCTGACCCGCGGCCATGTGCTGGAAGGCCTGAACCAGATCGACACGGTGATCTTCGACAAGACCGGCACCCTCACCGAAGGCCGCCTGACCCTGCGGGCGATCCGTCCCTTGAGCGATACCGATGCCGACCGCTGCCTGATGCTCGCCGCGGCCCTCGAGAACCGCTCCGAGCACCCCATCGCCCGCGCGTTTGGCCGCGCCAGCCAGGCTGCCGACGAAGTCCAGGCGATGCCCGGCCTTGGTCTGGAAGGCAAGGTTGGCCAACAGCAACTGCGCATCGGCGAAGCGGGTTTCGTCTGCGCCCTCAGTGGCACCACCGCACCGGCGATGCCGGACGAAGCCGGGCAATGGTTGCTGCTCGGTGACCAGCGAGGCCCGCTGGCCTGGTTCGTCCTCGACGACCGCCTGCGCAGCGACGCCGCCAACCTGCTGGCCGCCTGCCGTGCCCGTGGCTGGCACACCCTGCTGTTGTCCGGCGACAGCTCGCCGATGGTCCACAGCGTGGCCGCCGAACTGCAGATCGACCAGGCCATTGGCGGCCTGCGCCCGGACGACAAGCTGGAAAAACTCAAGGCCCTGCAGCAGCAAGGATGCAAGGTGCTGATGCTCGGCGACGGGGTCAACGACGTGCCCGTGCTGGCCGCCGCCGATATCAGTATCGCCATGGGCTCGGCCACCGACCTGGCGAAAACCAGCGCCGACGCCGTGCTGCTGTCCAACCGCCTGGACGCCCTGGTCCAGGCCTTCAGCCTGGCCCGCCGCACCCGGCGGATCATTATCGAGAACCTGCTGTGGGCCACGGCGTATAATGGCGTCATGCTGCCGTTCGCTGCGCTGGGCTGGATCACGCCAATCTGGGCGGCGGTCGGCATGTCGGTCAGTTCGCTGATCGTGGTCCTCAATGCCCTGCGCCTGACCCGCGCCAGCGGCTTGCCGGCCAGCCATGCGCCAGCCACTGCCACGCATCCCGCGACGGCCTGACCAGGAGCCTCCATGCCCGCGCTTTACATCATGATCCCGGCCGCCCTGCTGATCGTCGCCATCGCCATCTACATCTTCTTCTGGGCGGTGGACAGCGGCCAGTACGATGACCTCGACGGCCCGGCCCACAGCATCCTGTTCGACGACCAGGACCCGCAGCACCAGGCCGCGATGGACGAGGCCGACGGCAAGAAACCCGACGACGGTACGCCGCCTCGTGACTGAACTTCTGCCCCTGCTCAGCTCGGCACTGATCCTCGGCCTGCTCGGCGGCGGTCACTGCCTGGGCATGTGCGGCGGCCTGATGGGCGCGCTGACCCTGGCCATTCCCAAGGAGCAACGCAGCCGCCGCTTTCGCCTGCTGCTGGCCTACAACCTGGGGCGCATCCTCAGTTACGCCCTGGCCGGCCTGTTGCTGGGCCTGGCTGGCTGGGCCGTGGCCAACAGCCCGGTGGCGACTGCCATGCGCGTCCTGGCCGCACTGTTGCTGATCAGCATGGGCCTGTACCTGGCCGGCTGGTGGAGCGGTTTGACCCGCATCGAAGGCCTGGGCCGGGGCTTGTGGCGGCATATCCAGCCCGTGGCCAACCGCCTGCTACCGGTTTCCAGCCTGCCGCGCGCGCTACTGCTTGGCGCCCTGTGGGGCTGGCTGCCGTGCGGGCTGGTGTACAGCACCCTGCTCTGGGCGGCGAGCCAGGGCAATGCCGCCGACAGCGCGCTGCTGATGCTGGCCTTCGGCCTTGGTACCTGGCCGGTACTGCTTGCCACCGGTCTTGCCGCCGAACGCACCAGCGCCCTGCTGCGCCAGCGCGGTGTGCGCATCGCCGGCGGTGTGCTGGTGATGCTGTTTGGCCTGTGGACCCTGCCAGGGCCGCACCAGCACTGGCTGATGGGCCACTGAAGCGGCGTTGATACAAATCAACACGGGTTTGCCCCGCGCTCCCTAGACTCCGGACACTGCTGCTCTTTCTGGGGACTGCCCGCATGCTCGACGTTCTTCGTTGGGACTCCGACCTGATTCGCCGCTACGACCTGGCCGGCCCACGCTACACCTCCTACCCGACCGCGGTGCAACTGCACAGCGAAGTCGGCTCCTTCGACCTGCTGCACGCCCTGCGTGACAGCCGTCGCGCCGTACGCCCGCTGTCGATCTATGTGCATGTGCCGTTCTGCGCCAACATCTGCTACTACTGCGCCTGCAACAAGGTCATCACCAAGGACCGTGGCCGCGCCGCGCCCTACCTGCAGCGCCTGGAGCAAGAAATCCAGCTGATCGCCTGCCACCTGGACCCCAAGCAGACCGTCGAGCAACTGCACTTTGGCGGCGGTACCCCGACCTTCCTCAGCCACGTCGAGCTGCGCCAGTTGATGGCCCACCTGCGCCAGCATTTCAACCTGCTGGAGGACGACTCTGGCGACTACGGCATCGAGATCGACCCGCGCGAGGCCGACTGGTCGACCATGGGCCTGCTCCGCGAACTGGGTTTCAACCGCGTCAGCCTCGGCGTGCAGGACCTTGACCCGCTGGTACAACGGGCGATCAACCGCCTGCAGAGCCTGGAGCAGACCCGGGCGATCATCGAAGCGGCGCGCACCCTGCAGTTTCGCTCGATCAACCTCGACCTGATCTACGGCCTGCCCAAGCAGACCCCGGAAGGCTTCGCGCGCACCGTCGAAGAAGTGATCAAGCTGCAACCAGACCGCCTTTCGGTGTTCAACTACGCCCACCTGCCGGAGCGCTTCATGCCCCAGCGGCGCATCGACAGCGCCGACTTGCCGGCCCCGGCGGCAAAACTGGAAATGCTCCACAACACCATCGAGCAACTGACCGCCGCCGGGTATGTGTACATCGGCATGGACCACTTCGCCCTGCCGGACGACGAGCTGGCGATTGCCCAGGAAGAGTCGACCCTACAGCGCAACTTCCAGGGCTATACCACCCACGGCCATTGCGACCTGATTGGCCTCGGGGTCTCGGCAATCAGCCAGATCGGCGACCTCTACTGCCAGAACAGCAGCGACCTCACCACCTACCAGGACACCTTGTCCAGCGCCCAGCTGGCCACCAGCCGGGGCTTGATCTGCAGCGAGGATGATCGCTTGCGCCGGGCGCTGATCCAGCAGTTGATCTGCCATTTCGAACTGGATTTCGCGACCATCGAGCGGGCCTTCACCATCGATTTTCGCGGCTATTTCAACGACCAGTGGCCCGCCCTGCAGGCCATGCACAAGGACGGGCTGATCGAGCTGAGTAACGAGGGCATCAAAGTGCTGCCTGCCGGGCGGCTGCTGGTGCGTTCGGTGTGCATGGTGTTCGACGCCTACCTGGACCTGCACAACCGTCAGCGCTTTTCCCGCGTGATCTGATACTGAGGTTTTTTGTCGCAGCTTTCCCTGGCTTCGCCCAATAAAACCGGGGCCAAGCAGCGCTCAGAGGCTCTACAGCGCACAGGCTGTAAGCCTCACCGCCTATAGATGGCATCCTTGCGCCTGCCGACGACACAATCGTCCAAGCTGGCCGAAACACCCTGCCCTGGGTTACCCTTACGGCTTATGTGTGCTTTCCCACAAGGATTGAAGAAATGTCCGAGCCAGTCAAACTGCGCCCCCACAACCAGGCCCATTGCAAGGATTGCAGCCTGGCGCCTCTGTGCCTGCCCTTGTCGCTGAACATGGAAGACATGGATGCACTGGATGAAATCGTCAAACGCGGGCGTCCGCTGAAAAAAGGCGAGTTTCTGTTCCGCCAGGGCGACAATTTCGGCTCGGTCTACGCGGTGCGCTCCGGCGCCCTGAAAACCTTCAGCCTGAGCGACAGTGGCGAAGAGCAGATCACTGGCTTCCACCTGCCCAGCGAACTGGTCGGCCTGTCCGGCATGGACACCGAAGCCTACCCGGTCTCGGCCCAGGCCCAGGAAACCACGTCGGTCTGCGAAATCCCCTTCGAACGCCTGGATGAGCTGTCGGTGCAACTGCCACAGTTGCGCCGTCAGTTGATGCGGGTGATGAGCCGCGAAATCCGCGACGACCAGCAGATGATGCTGTTGCTGTCGAAAAAGACCGCCGACGAGCGCATCGCCACCTTCCTGGTCAACCTCTCGGCGCGCTTCCGTGCCCGTGGCTACTCGGCCAACCAGTTCCGCCTGAGCATGTCGCGCAACGAGATCGGCAACTACCTGGGCCTGGCGGTCGAAACCGTCTCGCGGGTGTTCACGCGCTTCCAGCAAAACGGCCTGATCCAGGCCGAAGGCAAGGAAATCCATATCCTTGACCCGATCCAGCTGTGCGCCCTGGCCGGTGGCTCGCTGGAAAGCTGACCCTGCGGATAACAGGTATACTGGCGGGCATTGTTTTTCAGGATACCCGCCTCATGCCCAGCGCCGCCTTCGACCTCAAAGCCCTGATCCGTCCGGTACCGGACTTCCCCAAGCCTGGCGTGATCTTTCGCGACATCACCCCGCTGTTCCAGTCGCCACGGGGCCTGCGCCATGTCGCCGATGCCTTTATCGAACGCTACGTCGAAACCGACTTCAGCCATATCGGCGCCATGGATGCGCGGGGTTTTCTGATCGGCTCGATCATCGCCCACCAGCTGAACAAGCCACTGATCCTGTTTCGCAAGCAAGGCAAGCTGCCGGCCGATGTGCTCGCCGAGGGCTATCAGACCGAGTACGGTGAAGCCTTCCTCGAAGTGCACGCCGACAGCCTCTGTGAAGGCGATTCAGTACTGATTTTCGATGACCTGATCGCCACCGGCGGCACCTTGCTGGCCGCTACCAGCCTGGTACGGCGCATGGGGGCGCAGGTGTTCGAGGCAGCAGCGATCATCGACCTGCCGGAGCTGGGCGGCTCCCAGCGCCTGAACGACGTGGGTGTGCCGACCTTCTGCCTGACCGAGTTCTCGCTGAGCGAGTATTGACAGCATCGCGGGGCAAGCCCGCTCCCACAGGCTAAGGTTCTGTGGGAGCGCGCTTGCCCCGCGATTAAAGACCCAGGGTTACAGCGAGATCGGTTTGCGCCCGGCGAACGAATGCGCCAGGGTGCCGCCATCGACCAGCTCCAGCTCACCGCCCAAGGGCACGCCGTGAGCAATGCGTGAAGCGACCAGGCCTTTGTCGGCCAGCAACTGGGCGATGTAATGCGCGGTCGCTTCGCCTTCCACCGTTGGGTTGGTGGCCAGGATCACCTCGGCAAAGGTGCCCTGCTCCTCGATCCGCGCCATCAATTGCGGAATGCCGATGGCTTCCGGGCCCAGGCCATCCAGCGGCGACAGATGCCCCTTGAGCACGAAGTAGCGGCCGCGATAGCCGGTCTGCTCAACGGCATAGACGTCCATCGGCCCTTCCACCACGCACAGCAGCGTGTCGTCCCGGCGCGTGTCGGAACACTGCGGGCACAGCTCCTGCTCGGTCAGGGTCCGGCACTGGCGGCAATGCCCCACCCCTTCCATGGCCTGGTTCAAGGCCTGGGCCAGCCGGGTACCGCCACTGCGATCGCGCTCAAGTAGCTGCAAGGCCATGCGCTGGGCGGTTTTCTGGCCGACGCCAGGCAAGATGCGCAATGCGTCGATCAGCTGTCGGATAAGTGGGCTGAAACTCATGGGAAAAGGCCTTGATGCAAGTGAAGGCGGTTTATACCCGTCCCTTGGGCCAGCGTCAAACCTATGCCGCTGCCACCTTTTCTATATAGCACTACCCACCCTCCTCGAGCGTGGATCCAAACTAATGCTCAAGTTCAAGCCTAAGCGCGTACAGGCTCACACTAACGCGTTCAAGCCTTAGCGCTATTCCTACACTCACTGATAATTCAAGCCACAGATTCTCCCCAAGGTGCTCCTACATTAAAACCGAGCGCCCCACTCCATAATCACCGCGCTTTCAACATCTCCAACTTGATTACCGATTGTTTATGTGAAAGCCACACCAGGAACACTCTAATACCCACTGAACATTGCTATACGGTACCCACATGATCAAATCCACACTTGGCACAGTGCTTTCTCTGTCATTACTTGCTGGCGTTACCACTACTGCCCAGGCCGCCGACGGCCGCATCAACTTCACCGGCAATGTGTTTGCCCAGACCTGCACCATCAACGGCGGCTCCGGCGCCAACAACTTTACCGTCGCCATGCGCCCGGCACGCACCGACGACCTGGGCTCCGCAGGCAACACCTACCTGGGCAGCGCATTCCAGATCAGGCTGACCGGCTGCAACCCACCCAGCGGGCGCATCGACATCGAGTTTCTCACCGGCAGCAGCGTCGACCCTGCCAGCGGCCGGCTGAAGCCCGATGCCGGCGGCGCCAGCAACGTCCATGTGCAGTTGCGCAATGCCAACAACGGCGCAATCCACATCGGACGCCCCCAGGGTGAGCAGAACACCATTCCTCAGCAGTTGGCCAATGGTGCGGCCACGTTCAATTACTCGGCCCATTACTACGCCACCGGCACCGCCAGCGCCGGGCCGATCGCCACCCGGGTGGAATACCTGATCCGCTACATCTGAGCCTTACGGGCAGTCGCCCATGGCGGCTGCCTAGCGCTTTGCGAACCTCCTCACACGACTGATTGCACATGACCTCGATACCCAAAAAACTGTTTCTCCTGGCGGCAACCTGGTTGAGCTGCATCGCTGCCGCCCAGGCCAGTGTCGTCATCTCCAACACCCGCATCATCTTTCCCGCCGAACAGGGTGAAGCCACCATTGGCCTGGAAAACAAGGCAAACAATCCCACCCTGGTGCAGGTCTGGCTCGACGATGGGGACAGCAAGGCATCCCCGGAAACAATCCAGGTGCCGTTCATCGTTACGCCGGCCATGGCCCGCATCGAGGGCGGCAAGGGGCAGACCGTCCGCCTGCTGCATAACGGCACGAAAATGGCGGAGGATCGCGAGACCCTGTACTGGTTCAACCTTCTCGAAGTCCCTCCCAAAGCAGAGGGCGAGAATTATCTTCAATTTGCCTTCCGTTCCCGTATCAAAGTGCTCTATCGCCCGGCCAAATTACCCGGCCATGTTAACGAATCCGCTAACGCCATCAACTGGACGTTAATTAAAGCCCACGACAAATGGACATTGAAAGCTGACAACCCTACTGCTTACTTCGTCAATATCGGCCACATCGAAATTGAATCCAATGGTCACAAACTGATGTTTGGAAGTGGTCACGTCGCCCCCTTTGCCAGTGAAACTTTCAGCGCATCGGAACAATTTAAAACACCGCCAGCCAACCCCGTCAACGTTAACTTCATCAGTATCAATGACCATGGTGCCGGCGAAGACAATACCGCCACCGCGGAATACTAAAAGTCCCTCTGAACTCTTTGCGCCCAGCGACTGAACACCCCGTGGCCACCGCACGGCCACGGTACTGACTGCGGCGCTCTTTTATCACTGTTTCAGTATTACAGACCCTCATGACTCGCACTTGCCCACTTAGTGACACCCCGGGCGGGTTGACCCGTGGGCGAACCACTCTTTTTCTGGGTTCGCTCAGCTTCGTCAGCCTGTCACCTTTAGCCCTGGCCGATACACCGGAACCCTCGGCAGTACAATTCGAATCGGCATTTCTAAGCAACGGCGCAGCCTTGCCAGTCGACCTGTCACGCTTTGAGAAACGCAACATAGTCGCCGCCGGCAACCACAACATCGACGTGTTCATCAACCAGCAATGGCAAGGCCGCCTGGATATTCCCTTCCAAAGCCAGGGCCCCGACCAGGACGCTGTTGCCTGCTTTGACCTGGCCTTGCTGCACAGGTTGGGCATTGCCACCGAACGACTTTCCATCGAGCATACCGAGCAACTGCAGAGCGACCGTTGCCTGCCAATCGAGGTACTACTGGCCGATGCCTTCAGTGAGTTCGACTTCAGCAGCCAGCAACTGTCCCTGAGCATTGCGCAGGTCTGGCTCAAACGCACCAGCCTCGACTATGTCGACCCCAGCCAATGGGACAGCGGGATTACCGCAGGCTTCGCTGGCTATAACCTGAACGTCTATAACCTCAAGCCCCGCAACCAACAGGAGGGGCTGCAAACCCAGGGTTACCTGGGCCTGAACACCGGGATCAACCTCGGCGGCTGGCGCCTGCGCCATGATGGTGCCCTGACCTGGAGCAACCAGGGCCAGCGGCGCTACCAGAGCCAGTCCAGCTATGCGCAACGGGACATCACCCCCTGGTTATCACAGTTGACCTTGGGAGAGACCTACACGCCGGGCGATCTGTTCGACTCCGTCAGTTTCATCGGTGCGCGCCTGGCCAGTGATGACCGCATGCTACCCCACTCGCAGAGCGGTTTTGCCCCGGTGGTCCGGGGTGTGGCCAACAGCAATGCGCGGGTAGTGGTGCGCCAACGCGGCGTCATCTTGCACGAGTCCACCGTCGCCCCGGGCGCGTTCGAGATCGACGACCTGCAAGCCACAGGCTACGGCGGCGATCTCGAGGTAGCGATCACCGAAGCCGATGGCCAGGTGCGCAGCTTCTCGGTCCCCTACACGGCCGTCCCCCTGTCGTTGCGCCCGGGGCAGCAGCGCTACAGCGCAACCTTCGGCACCCTGCAGAATCCGCGCCTGGTGAACGAGCCGGTGTTCGTTGAAGGCAACTGGCAGTATGGCCTGAACAATCTGCTCAGTGCCTACAGCGGCTTGACCTTCGCCTCGGGCTATGGGGCGTTCCTGCTGGGAGGGGCGCTGAACACCGGCCTGGGCGCCTTCGGCCTGGATGTCACCCAGGCACGTACCCATCTGCCGGGCCTGGGCAGCCAGCAAGGCCAAAGCCTGCGCCTGAGCTACGCCAAGACCCTGAACGCCACCGATACGCAAATTGCCCTGGCCACCCACCGCTATTCCACCCAGGGCTACTTCAATCTCGAAGACGCCTTCCTCAACCGCCAATACCTGCGCGGCACCAGCCACAGCCTGGATTTTCTCCACCAGCGCAGCCGCAGCGCACTCACCCTCGGCCAACCTTTGGCCGAACCCTACGGCCAACTGCACCTGACGGCCTCGGCAACCCGTTACTGGAACTACCCGGGCACCGACCTCAACTATTCGCTGGGCTACAGCAACCATTTCAAACGCCTGACCTACGGTTTGTCAGCCGCGAGGGAGCGCAGCGCTTCCGGGCGGCGTGACAATGTCCTCAATCTGACGCTCTCCCTGCCCCTCGGCGCTGATCGGTCGAAGACCCTGAACACCAACGCCTCGCGCAGTCAACAAGGTGACAGCCAGGTACAGACGACCTTGACCGGCATTGCCGACACCGACAATCGACTGAGCTATGGCCTGACTGCCAGCCACGACCGCAATCATGGCAAAGGCAACGGCAACCTCAGTGGCAACCTGCTTTATCGCAGTCCGATCGCCGAACTCAGCGGTTCGCTCAGTCATGGCAGCAACGTCTCACAAAGCTCACTTGGCGCCCGTGGGGCCGTCGTTGCTCATGCCGGCGGCGTAACGTTGTCACAGCCTCTCACCGACACCTTCGGCCTGGTCAAGGCTGAACACGCAGCCGGAGCGCACCTCAGTTCATACACCGCAGTCACCCTTGATCGGGCAGGCTACGCGGTAATACCCAGCCTGACGCCCTACCGAAGCAACCGTATAGAACTAGACCCGAAGGGTCTGTCTACCGACGTCGAGCTCAAAGGTACGGTGCAGCAGACAGTGCCGCGAGCCGGGGCTATCCCACTGCTGGAGTTTCAGACGGCGTATGGGCGATCAGCCGTTGTTCAATTACAGAAAGTCGATGGTCAGGCCGTGCCCTTTGGGAGCTCGGTGCTGGATGAGGAAGGCGTTGAACTGGGCGTCGTTGGCCAAGGCAGCCAAGCGTTTGTCCGTGGATTGCAGGAGCAGGGGCGCCTGACCATCACCTGGGGGACGCAGCCGACAGAGTCCTGCCAGGCTGCTTACGAGTTGCAGAAACAGGATAAGACAAAGGTGCAACCGAAAACGCTTGTTGTTAGTTGCACCCCTCCTCACCAGCCATTCCAAGCACCGGAGGTATGACAATCATGGCATCGAAGAAAGCCTCATGGAGCGCAGGCTTATGCGCAGGACTTCTACCAGTACTCGCGCTGGCAGCCGGAAACAACCATCTCCCCCCCTCACTCATGTCGGCGATAACACCGGTAACCGCCGGCGGGTCGACCACCAACACCTGTCAGTTCATAAACGGTTCCGGCACCTCCAGACCGACAATTCAACTCCCACAGTCAATCGTGATTTCACCCGCTGACCCGGTTGGCAAAAAATACTACATCGGTAATGCCTCGACCTCCACCATTCAGCTACGCTGCTCCGGCTATCCGCACCGCTCGTGGGGCTATAGCACGGCAATGCAGCAGCAATCAGGAACGCTCTATCGCACTTCTGTCAGTGGCATTGGTATCCGAATCAAGTTCACCGAACGCACGCCGAGCCAGTCCCTGACTGACTATTATCGTTGGCCTCGGCCAGCTGGCCCAGGTCTTGGCGGAACGTTCAACAGCACCACCAGTTTCACCCTGGAGCTTGAAAAATATGCGGCTGTTTCGCCGGGCACGATCAATCTCTCGTCCCCCGTGGTCGACCTTTACATTGGCGGGCTCACAACCTTCGGCCTCTACCCCTCCAACTCTGTCAGGGTTATTGCCGCCAACCCCACCTGCGCCGTCAACTCAGGTTCACAGAACATTGCGGTCTCCCTCGGCAGCCACCCTCAGTACTTTTTCAACCAGGTCAACAAAACCACCACGCCCGTGCCCTTCAACATCAACCTCAACTGTTCAGGCGGAGGGTCCGGCGGGCGGCTCTCGATCAACTACACCCTCAGAGACACCCATGCGCCGAACAACACCTCGAGCACCTTGAGCCTAGCGCCGGGCTCCCAGGCAAGTGGCATCGGCATCCAGGTGCTGAAGGCCGACAACAACGTGATTGCCTTGGGCCAGCAGCAACACGCCGGGACAGTCGGTACTGGCACTTCCAGCTTCACCATCCCCTTGCGCGCGCGGTTTATCCAGACCAGCTCGCAGGTACGACCCGGCAATGCCCAGGGTCAGGCCAACTTCACCATGACCTACAACTGAAATCGCAGGTAAAAAAATGCCAGGCACAGGCCTGGCATTTTCAGTTAAGCGGCGCTTCAGAACGGCATCTTGAAGCCCGGCGGCAACTGCATGCCGGCGGTCATACCGCCCATTTTTTCCTGGCTGTTGGCTTCGACCTTGCGCACGGCGTCGTTGACGGCGGCGGCGATCAGGTCTTCGAGCACTTCCTTGTCTTCCTGCATCAGGCTGTCGTCCAGGCTGATGCGCTTGACGTCGTGACGACCGGTCATCACCACGCTGACCAGGCCGGCACCGGATTGGCCGGTCACTTCGGCGTTGGCCAGCTCTTCCTGCATCTTGGCCATTTTTTCCTGCATCTGCTGAGCCTGCTTCATCAGGCCGGCCATGCCACCTTTCATCATGGGGATCACCTCAAGTATTAGGTTACGGGGTGCGGCGCGGGTCAGGCCCGGGCCGCTGGTGTTATTGCGTTACTCGCCCTGGGCAACCGGGGCGTCGACAGGTTCAATAGTATCGTGCCTGACCATGGCGCCGAACTGCTGGATCATCTGCTGGATCAGCGGATCATCCTCGATCGAGGCCTCTGCCTGGCCCTGGCGTTCGGCGCGCTTG
Organism: Pseudomonas sp. SBB6; assembly: GCF_024213215.1. Classification (NCBI taxonomy): domain Bacteria; kingdom Pseudomonadati; phylum Pseudomonadota; class Gammaproteobacteria; order Pseudomonadales; family Pseudomonadaceae; genus Pseudomonas; species Pseudomonas sp. SBB6. Next base: position 191,172 of record NZ_JANAVH010000006.1, read on the forward strand.
CGGGCTGCGGCCTGGGCCGGGGTTTCCTGCTCAGGGCGAATCAGCTCGATGGTCAGTTTGAGCGGACGGCCCAGGTGCTGGTTCAACGCATCGTTCAGGCGTCGCTGTTGCGTGCTGTTGAACAGGGCACTGTGGGCCGGGTCCAGGTGCAGCAGCCAATCGTCGCCTTCGGCACTGATCAGCGTACAGTTGGCGGCGATATTGCCGGTCATCCCGGAAATCGGCAACTGCGGGAACAATTCCAGCCATTTCAGCGCCAGGCCCGTGGCCGGCTGCGCGGCGGGCAACGGCTCGGCCGGTGGCGCGTCGACTTCGTGGGCATGCTCGATAGCCAGTTCGTCCAGGTAACTGTAGCTGGCCGGGTCCATTTCCGGCTCGTAATAGTCTTCATCCAGCGGCGGCTCGTCGTCGCGGTCCATGCCGGCCGGGCTGTAGCCGATGCCATCGTCGGGCGGCGGCACGTCCTGCGCCGCGACCTGCAGAACCGGCACAGGCGCGGGCGGCGGCTCTACGGCAACCGGCGCGGGCTCGACCTCCGGCTCAGAGGCGACGGGATCGTTCCAGGGCAGGTCGACAACCGGCTCAGGCAGCTGGGCCTCGACCGGCTCGGGTACAGGCTCTGGCTCTGGCTCTGGTTCTGGCTCCGCAACAGGCTCAGGCTCAGCAACCACTGGCGCAGCCGCCACGGCCGGCGCAACCTGGGGGGCTGCTGCCACTGCGCTTGCAGAATCAGCTGTGGCCTGGCTGATCCCCACCGGCTTTAGCACCGGCTTCGGCGCATCGTCGGTATCGGCGGGACGGAACGCCAGCATGCGCAGCAGGACCATCTCGAAGCCACCACGCGGATCCGGCGCCAATGGCAGATCGCGTCGACCGATCAGCCCCATCTGGTAATAGAACTGCACGTCTTCGGCCGGCAATGCCCGAGCCAGGGCCAGGACCCGGTCGCGATCGCCCTGGCCATTATCGACCGCCTCCGGCAACGCCTGGGCAATGGCCACGCGGTGCAGCACGTTGAGCATCTCGGCCAGCACGCCATTCCAGTCCGGCCCCTGTTCCGCCAGGTGCCGAACGGCTTCGAGCAAGGCTCGCGCGTCGCCTTCCAGCAAGGCCTGAAGCACGCCGTACACCTGACCGTGGTCGAGAGTGCCGAGCATTGCCCGCACATCGGCTGCCAGGACCTTGCCTTCGCCAAAGGCGATGGCCTGGTCGGTCAGGCTCATGGCGTCGCGCATCGAGCCGTCGGCCGCGCGGCCGAGCAGCCACAGGGCATCGTCTTCAAAGGGTACGTTTTCGGCGCCGAGCACATGGCTCAAGTGCTCGACCACCCGCTCGGGGGTCATGTTCTTCAGCGAGAACTGCAGGCAGCGCGACAGGATGGTCGCCGGCAGCTTCTGCGGGTCGGTGGTGGCAAGGATGAACTTGACGTAGGGCGGCGGCTCTTCCAGCGTTTTCAGCAAGGCATTGAACGAGTGGCTGGAGAGCATGTGCACTTCGTCGATCAGGTAGACCTTGAAGCGTCCGCGGCTTGGCGCGTACTGCACATTGTCGAGCAGTTCGCGGGTGTCTTCGACCTTGGTGCGGCTGGCAGCGTCGATCTCGATCAGGTCGACAAAGCGCCCTTCGTCGATCTCCCGGCACACCGAACAGGTACCACAGGGCGTGGAGGTAATACCGGTTTCGCAGTTAAGGCACTTGGCGATGATCCGCGCGATGGTGGTCTTGCCCACGCCGCGGGTGCCGGTGAACAGGTAGGCATGGTGCAGGCGCTGGTTGTCCAGCGCATTGATCAAGGCCTTGAGCACATGGGTCTGGCCGACCATTTCGCGGAACGAGCGCGGACGCCATTTACGTGCAAGAACCTGATAACTCATCGAAAACCGTCGCGACTGCAAGCTGAAGACCGCTAATCGTAGCGGAGCGGGGGCAAAATTGCACCCCGCCGATCTCGGCTAAGCTGTCAGACGGGCATCAGGGAGGATGCGGTGTGTGGAGAATACTGAGTGCGTTGCTGCTGGCAAGCACCGCCAGCCAGGCGGCCGAACCCGTGCTGCGCTTTTCGGTGGCCGAAAGCTGGGCCATGCCACTGATACGCGTTGAACAGCAACAACCGGTCGAAGGTATTCTGCACGACCTGATGCTGGCCGTGGCCCGAGACGTTGGGCATCGCGCGCAGTTTCATGTATTGCCGCGCCTGCGCCTGCAGCAAGCCATGGAGAGCGGCGATATCGATGTACGCTGTTACGTTGCCCAGTCCTGGCTGAGCACCCCCGGGGACACCTACCTCTGGAGCTTGCCGCTGCTCCAGCAACGCGATTTGCTGGTCGGCCAGCCCGGCGAGATGCAGCCGCTGCTACCCAAGCAACTGGCACCGCAAGCCATTGGCACCGTGCTCGGCTACACCTACTCAACCATCGAGCCACTGTTTGCCAGCGGCCAGTTGCACCGTGAAGACAGCCGCAATCAATTGCTGGTACTGAACAAGCTGAACGCCAACCGCTATCGCTATGCAATCAGCAACCAGCTATCGCTGGACTGGTACAACCGCGAGCTGCCTGCCGGGCAACGGCTGCGGTCTCTGGCAGTGGTCGAGGAACAGAGCCTGGGGTGCGTTGTGCGCAACGCCCCGGACCTACCGGTGCAGGGTATTTTGCGCGCGTTGCTGCGCCTGCAGGAGTCCGGGGAACTCCAGCACATCATCGAGCGTTACACTCGGCCAACCGTTGCAACGCCATAGCCGCAAAAAACCGGACACGCGCCATCATTCGCCGGCCAACGGCAACAAAGAGCATTCAAGGAGACGAGGGATGAGACAAGAGGTGATGCATGACGCACAAGGCGAGATAGGTGGCGACCCCACCAGCCACACCCCGGCACACAATGTTCCCGCTGTGGCTGCTTCCTTCCGGATCTGACCAGATGGCATGCAAGCATGCTCGGTAATCAATGCGGGGCTTATGGATCAAGGGTTTCAGGCAGATGAGGTGATTCGTCACTTACCCGTGCAGCCACCCAGCACGGTCGCTCAAAGCTTGGGGTGTGACCAGTATTGTTCCACTCAATCGGTCCACTTTACTGGTCCACTCTGGTGTTCACTCATGGCCTACATTGTCCGCCGTCAGTCCATCTACTACCTCAACCTTCGACTACCAAAGCACCTATTTCCCAGCCGTCATACCCTTCGCATATCCCTGCGAGTGCGAGAGCGGCAGGCAGCCTTGTACCTTGCCAGCTCCTTAGCTCAGCAAGTGCTTTGCCACCTAACTGAACATCCTCTGACAGCCCTTGAGACGCTTCGTGCACTGTGTACGCAGTGGCGAGACTCTACCCCTAAGCCATTCACGATGGCTGCACCACGAAGAGCTACAGCGGCCACAGCGAAGCCACAAAGCGACGGCCCTACCCTCGCGACCCTGTCCAAACTCTATATAGAAGAAGGCAAACGCGGCGGCACATGGCGACAGGGCAGCACCGAGGAAGTCGAGCGAGCTTTAGCTGACCTTTTCGAGCTGCTAGGTGATATGCCCGCCAAAGCCTTCGATGCACAACAAGCACGCCTGCTAAAGGAACGGCTCAGCCTATGCCCGCAATACTTCGGCTTACGACCTGAGTTCAAGGGCAAGACGCTAAAGCAGGTGATTGAGTCAGGTAGCACCTACAAGACCATTACTGCTGTCACAGTGAACAATCGGCTACGCAAGCTCACCGCGTTTCTGAACTGGTGCAAAGCGAACGGGTACGTGGCAGACAACCCACTGACGGGTATGAAAGTCATGACGGGATCAGCAAAGGAAGCTCGGTTGTCCTTCGAGCGACACGACCTAGCTGCACTACTGAACCTTGAGGGACTCCGACAAGAGTCACGGAAGCATCCATGGCGCTACTGGCTGCCATTCCTCGGACGGTTCACTGGTGCACGACTTGAAGAGCTTTGCCAGCTGCGTGTGGACGATGTCATTGAGCAACAGGGCATCCCGTGCATTCGCATTGACGACAGCCATGAAGGCCAGAGTCTTAAGAATGTCAGCAGCCGTCGTGTTCTCCCCTTGCATCCTGCACTGATTGAGCACGGTTTGTTGCAGTACGCCGAGTCAGTCAAGACCAGTGGGGCTGATCGTCTATTCCCCGAGCTTGAAGCAGTACGCGGTAAACGAGGTCACGCGGCATCTAAATGGTTTGGACGCTACAAGACGAAACTCGGCATCACCGACCCGCGTAAAACCTTCCACAGCTTCCGCCACACCTTCATCGATGACCTGCGTGATGCTGGCGTGCAAGACTCACTGATCAAGCGGATGGTGGGTCATGAAGACAGCTCCGTAACCTTCGGCGTCTACGGCAGCAGGACGCCAATCAAGGCGATGGTCGAGGCGATGAAGCACATCAAATAACCTCGAATAACCCACCAATAACCTCGGCTAAACCTTGCCTTAAGTGCGACGATATCCAGCCGCCTATCACGCCAAACCCAATGTTTACAGGGCGAGGGGATGGTCTGGACTAAGCGAAGCGCGTTCCTCACCACGAATACCGGTTTTTGGTGAAATCTAGCTTGTCAAGCCACACCTTTACCGATCGTCGGAAGGCGTGTATAATCCGCCACCTACCCAGTAGGTAGACATACATTTGGAAGCCTCCACGCGACCACCATGAAAACTGGTGCCTTGCAAGGAGGCTTCTTATTGTCTGCGATTTACCAAACCAAACCGGCACAACCCGAGAGGAATGCCTATGCAAATGAACTAAAGGAGGATTGAGTATGCCCCGTGTCGCCCTGAATAAAGTGATTCACACCGCAGTATCCGCCCCCGGAGCGGGCAAAACCCAGTCGCTCATTAGCCAGATTCCATCTTTGCTTTCTGCTGGACGCTCCATCGTTCTCGCACTGCCCACTATCAAGCTCACCGATAGCTTTACAAGCCGTATCCCTGCTGGTGTGCCTTACCGTGTCGTCAACTCCACCACCTGTGACCATGTTGGCACCGCACTGCAATCCACCCTTAAACAGAAAGCGGTACATCTGTTGATTACTACACATCAAAGTGTCTTTGCAGTAGAGCCCAGCTTGCTTTCTGACTGGCTGCTGATTGTCGATGAATTGTCCGTCGTAGTAGATTTTCCAGCGTTCCCTTTCGAGCCATCAGAGCTCGCTCAGTTGCTCATCAATGCAGAGGAGCGTGATGGGCGGTTGTACATCCGTGATGGCCATACCGAGGCAATTGAAACATCACTGGAGACCTTCAAGGCCGTATCGGCAGGGGCTACCCGCACTTCAATGCTGAGCAAGGAAGGGGCTCACATCTATGAATGCCTGAAGGATGGGCATCCAGTTTTCATTGATTCGGAGATGGTCAAGGGAAACAGGTATGTTCGATCTGTAGTCGAATCCAGCTGTTGGAGCACCTTTGCAGCGGCTGAAGAGGTGCACATTCTTGCTGCCAACGTAGACGGTAGTCTTTTCGATGCTTTCGCTCAGGTGCATGAGTTCACATTTGCCAGATCGATTTTTACACCAGAATTTGAAGGCTACACCTCAGAAATTACGATCTACCCAGTGATGCCAATGGGTCGTATCTACAGCAAGACGGCGGTGACCCTTGCTCAAGCCTCCACGGACCAACAGATGCACGGTGAGCATCTGGTGATTGATGTGATTCTCAAGACCGCCCTCCAGCAGACCACGGGAACGCCGCTGCTGTTCAATAATAAATGGGCAAGCTTCAGGTGGCTGCCAAAAGAGGCAGTGCATCGCTGCTCAATCGACAGTCGAGGGTTGAACGAGTACCAAGGTGAAACTGACGCCATCCTGCTCTTCGGTGGAAATCCATCACCGTCAGACGAGCAAGGACTGGAGTTTTTGGCAGAAAAGTACGGCCGTGATTTTCGCCAAGGGTTCATCGTCAGCAGACTGTTGGAGCCCAGTCTTCAGGCAGCGACTCGGACAGCAGTGCGAGACAGGTGCAACACAAAGCCGATACAACTGATTGTGCAGGATGGACGAGTGGCTGATTACCTTGTTTCCACCCACATGCCACATGCTGTGGTTGACTGGAGCCTGTCTGATTTGATTCCTATCCCTCAGGATCGCCGGACTATTCAAGACCCTCGCAAGAGTAAAGCGTTTGAGCTGTTCGCTGGAGGCATCACGAAGAATGCTGAGGTTTCTGCCAGAACTGGTGCACACCGCAATAGCATTGGAAAATGGAAAAAGGAATGGCAGATGTCATTGGTAGCTTGACAGCGAAGCCCATGCACACCGCAACCCTGTAGTCCAAAAATACTGCACATGGACCCTAAGGAATCCTCTTAGGAAAGGTGTGCACGTTCGGTATGGTATCTGTGAAATGTTGGATATCGTGCACAGGAACAGCGTTAGCTGTAGATAGTACGGATTAGTAGGTTGGGGGTGTTTGTTGTTTCACCCCCTCTACACTGTTAGGTGTCCACGATCCTGACCTACGGTCATATACAGTGCAACCAGCTGAAAGCTTGCCGCTTTCTGTGTGAACGCCCAGCGGAGCCAATCTAGGAATTTGCTTTGACGCTCCGCTGAAGGTGCGCAGCCTCTACCGAAGGTAGAAGTACAGAAACACTACCACCAGCACAGCGAAGATCACCCTTCCTTGAAGCACATCAGCATTCAGCTTGTCTGTCTTCATCTGCTGGTGCGTGGCAGCATCGCTCAAGCCCTGAGACTTGTAGTGCATGATCTGGTCGATTTCCCTATCGATCTTCTTGTTCTGACCATCGTTGCTTCGCATTGTGATGCCCCACACGATCAACCAAAGCCCTCCTGTCAGAACGGTCAGGATCAGGTGCAGGATGTGGTTTGTCTTCTTTTTACGACTGGTCAGCACGAACAGTTTTTCGTTCATTTCGTTGGTCTCTCAGGGCTAGGCGTTCGCTTCCCCAGCGTATGGGGGCCTGAGACAATTGTATCATTTAGTGTGTCATCATTTGGAGTGTAATCACTCAGTGTGTTCACGATCAGGGTGCATCCAACCATCATGCTGGGATGCAGACAAACCAACACCTACGAAAGGCCTTTGGCCAACGAATCCGAAACCTACGCAGCAGCCAAGGCTTCAGCCAAGAAGCATTCGCTGACAAATGCGGCTTTGTTCGCACCTACATGTCTCGCATTGAGACGGGTACGGCCAACCCAAGCCTTGAAGCGGCCAAGGTGCTTGCTGACGGGCTGAGCATGTCCCTATCAGAGCTGCTTGAAGGTCTGTAGCCACATAGATCGACGCTACACTCAGGCTCGCCCCCTCACAGGACTACATACATGGATGACCGTACTCCAATCACAGCTGACACGCTTGAATTGCTGCACCTCAATCAAATCGCCATACGTGCAGCTTTGGAAGAGGTGAGCCTGTGGATCAGTCAACGCGGGTCAACCAACGTGCATGACAATGTATTGAGTGCACTGGCCACTCTCGATGCGAATGCCGAAGGCATCACCAAGGGAATCGATTCGCTTCGATCCTGACCTACCCTCACTATCAAAGAGGTAGACCTATTTGGGAGTGCGGGAGCAGCCAGTCAAACGCTATCAATAAGCTATTGTGGAAAGCTATATGATTACTTTATCATTTGACTATCGATACGAATGACAAAGGATAGCAAGCCATGAACGCCCACCTCTACCTCCGTGCATCAACGAAAGACCAAGATGCCAGCCGTGCAAAAGTCGCGTTGGAGCTGTTTGCTGGTGAGAAGGGTTTGAACATAGTGAGGGTGTACGCAGAGAACATCAGTGGGACAAAGCTCTACCGGCCTGAGCTGCTCTCCCTGCTCAACAATGCTCAGAGTGGTGACGTGCTACTAGTCGAGTCTGTAGACCGCCTCAGTCGCCTCTCGCAAGCTGATTGGGATACGCTCAAGGCCACCATCAAGGCCAAGGGATTGCGTCTGGTTGTAGCTGATTTGCCCACTAGTCACATGCTTGTTGAGGCGAAAGGGATCACAGGCCAGATTATGGATGTAATCAACAACATGCTGATCGATCTCATGGCCACCATGGCGCGACTGGATCAAGAGAAACGCGTGGAGCGTATCAAGCAGGGCTTGGAGAACAAAAAGGCTGCGTCCCCTGAATGGAAGCCGTCAGGCAAAGCCAAGAATGTCGCGTTGTGGGAGAGGGTGGCGAACATTATGGCCAAGCACCCCAGCATGGCCGCTGACGATATAGCAACGCTAGCAAAATGCGGAGTGGCCACGGTCTATAGGATCAAGAGGGAAATGAAAGCAGCCGTCTAAAACAGCCCCCACACAGTCCGTACAACGCTCATAAAGCATTGTTAGTGAATAGCAATACACACCCACACAAACCACTCAAGCACCTCGTTATAGCTCTCCCCGGAGCTATCGTGAGGCGTTTTTGTTGGTGGCTAAGTCGCCTGTCTACCCAAACTTATTTTCAGAAAGCAACGGGCATTTTCTGCCTCTCTCGTGATCTGCTAAGAAGCACAAGTGGCGATCCAAGCTCTATATTCCACAAGACACTACAAGTTATTTTCCAAGCCAGAAATCCAATCCAGTATTGAAGTGATCACCCAAAATTTCGGCGGGATGAAATTTCTGTCAAATAGCACTTGAACCACAAGTAGTGAGTGATGCTACAGTGATAGCTCCTTCATCGTGGAGCGTTGCAATCATGCCCATTCGTAGAACAGGAACTTTCGATTTAACCGCTGGAGCCATCAAGCTCGCACAGGACAGGTTGGCAGGTTTTCTCAGCGAAAATGAGCTAGCTCAGACACAAGTGCAACTGGTCAACGGCAAGCTCTCGTTCAACGCTCCAGATTCAGTATTGAAGAAAATTACAGAGCATTTTGGCCAGCCCGCTAGCTGATGGATAGGTGCAATGCCCACGGGTTAGCGTGGGCATTTTTGAGGAACATAGAGTGGGCGAGACAGATACTCCAGATTTCAACAAAGCACGAAGCTACCTGATAGGCTTTTCCTCCGTAGTGCTTCTGCTGTGGTATTTCGGTGCAGACCTTTCTGCTTTCAAACTGCTCGGAAACGAGATCAAGCTCAATGAAAACGTGCAAAACGTCTGGATGGTTCTCGCTGGCATCAACGCCTATCTGTGGGTGAGGCTCTATCAACGAACCCCCGAGGGTAGCTTTCGTTTTGACCTTGCAATGCACGACCTATACGAGAAAACGCTTATTGAAGTGATGAAACGCCTACAGAAGAAAAAGATGCGTAAACATGTTCTGGAGCAGATCGAAGAGTCGCCAGATACTGTGGAAGGGGAAGTCAAGCTTGTAGGCTTCACCCCGAAAGGAAGAATGACATATACCACACGCCCTGCTCCACCCGGCAGAGAGGCGCCAGATAGGCTTACTGTCATTCGGAGTATGCCCCCCGCATACAGAAATGAAATCAGTTACGGCTTCTATATTCGCTACAACGTGGGTAGCAGCGAACATCATCAACAAGGCGGGCAGGGGTTTGTCACTTCACCTTCTGGATGGGTAACGAAGCTGGTCAAGTGGTATGTGTTCGCCCGTGGTGCGATTGTCTCGCCTTGGTTCTTCGATCATGTCACGCCTTTTTTGCTGGGTGGCGTGAGCATCGGTGTAGCTCTGTTCAAGTGGTATCAGATCAACTTCCCAACACCCTGACAATCAAAAGACACAGCAAATACATAAAGGAAAATTCATAGTGGATAACAGCTGGAATTTGACAGCTTTGAGGACAGCGATAAACGCTCGCAAACCCAAACAACATGACAGGCTTATTGAAATCATAAACTCACTAGGCCGATCAAGCCAAATTTTTGAATATCACAAACGCCTTGCCCGCGATGCCTTTACCGCGTTCGACGAAGAGAACGACCCCAAGGGCATCAAATATGCCAGTCATTTCTTCGGATGCGAAGATGATCAAGATGCAATTCAAGAGGCCGACCTAATAAGCCAAGCCAATTTGATCTCCTGCATCGCCACGACTCGAAATGCGTATGACAGCTTCGGACAACTTATAAATTCACTGGTATTACCCAAGCCTTTGACCACAAAATTCTACATATTTGAGGTGCGGGATAAACTCCCCGCAGGAAAGCTTAAAAGGCGATTGAATAAGGCCCTCTCCTCAAAATGGTTTGCGTACACACATGCCTTCATGAACGAGATCAAGCACCACCGACTGATCGTTCACAGACCGACAATCTCGTTCATAGACGAGAATAGAGGCGGAAAAATCGCGGGATTTAAACACAAAAGCAAGGCCTTTCCAGAGTATTGGGTTCGAGAGGCGCTAGAGGGCACTGTAGAGCTTCAAAATTCTCTGGTCGCCTGCGGGAAGCTACTCAACCAGCTATACCTTGAAGAAACCCCACATCAATAGACCGAGGAGCTGTCTAATACGACAAGATAGCGCAGGGTGAGCGAATCGGAATCGGACAAGGTAGAATGCTCAGCAGAGTGCACCACTCAGGTGTACCTAAACGCTGTCACACTTCGAGATTTTTGAGAGAGAAATCCTTGTAGAATCAAGGACTTAGAGATGGGTGGCAACCCCACCAGCCACACCCCGGCACACAATGTCACCGCTGCGGCTGCTCCCTTCCAGGCCTGACCGGGTTCACGGCTAATCGTTGCGGGGGGACCGATGGGGCCACCATAACGCATGCTCATCTGGCGACGAGCCGCGCCATTGTACCGGCATCAAGCCAAGTTACAACCCTTAATTGCTAAAAACTCATCACTACTCAATGACTTGGCGTTCCATCGCGGTGATTGGCGGGTCTGTACGCTCTGCACAGGTCAAGCTGCGCACCAGTTCATCAAAGGCATCCTGGCGTGCCTGGCCGATCATTTTTCGGGATCGTGGGATTCAAGCATGGCGCCTTCTCTATATGAACCGTGGGAAAGCGCCACGCTACCGGGCGCTCGGCGGTACCTGGCGTTAGATATCTACCCTTGCAAGTGGCGCAGCCTTGCAACATCCGCCAGGTCCCGTCGCACTGCCTCTGCACTCAGGCTCTGGATCAGTTCGGCGGTTTTTTCCTGGAACACTTTGTAGAGGCTCGAGTACCCGGCGTAGTACTCGGCATCGCTGATCGAGGCCCGACGCTCTTCCAACGCCTGCTCCTGTTGCTCCAGCGAGTTGCGCAGGTCAAGGAATGCCTGGGTGTTGCGCTGGCGCAACCAGTCACACCAGAAATCCTGCGTGCCAAGGTATTCGGCCAGCGCCGCGGGCGTTTCGGCAGCCTGTATAGCCTGCCTGGCCGCCTCGATCTGCTCGGGGCTGATCATCTCCAGGTCCGGGAACAACATGGCCGATGGCTGCCCCGGCAGGTCCAGCGCTTCGGCCAACCTGACCCGATAACCAAGGCTGACTTCCACCTCCTCGACATCGCGCCAGCGCCCCTGGGCGCTTTCCCGCCGCAGCCTGATATCGTCCAGCACCACCTTGTCGAGCTTGTCCAGGCGGAACAGGCCCTTGCCCAGACGCAGCAACCGGGCGGTCACCTTTGAGCTCTCGCTCGCCGCCAGGGCCTGAAAGACCTGGACCTGGATTTCCAGGTAGCTGAAGTTCAGCGCAATACTGTTACCGCAGGTACGCGGATGGCCCGCCAACCGGAACAACTTGGCACGCACCTTACTGTCGGCGCTGGCAACATCGATCATGCGCCAGACCCTGTCGAACAACTCGGTGCGCGCCACGTCGTACTCGGCGGTCATGCTCAGCTCGCCCAGGATGCGGAAGAACTCCTGGCTACCCGCTTCCTTGCGCAAGCTGAACCACTTCACTTCACGCTGGCGCGTCAACTCTTCGTTGTCGCTCCGGGCCCAGAACAGCTCCGGCCCGATCTCGTTCGCCTCGACCAGGCCACCCAGGTTGATCCCGGTCTGTTGACGATAGGCCTCGATTTGCGTAGAGGTCGAGGCCGACAGCGGGTTGCCCTGCAAATACAGGGCACGTGCCGGGCGCGACTGTGACTGGTACAGCGTTTCAGGCAGCTCACTCAACTGGTTGTCACGCAGATCGGCCAGTTCCAGCCGTGTCAGATCGACGTAGCCTTGCGGAAACGCATCGATTGCAGTGGAACGCAGGTTCAGGCTTCGCAGGCCGGTAAGGCCGGTCAGATGCGCAGGCGTGCCCAAGGGATTGTTACTCAGGTCAAGCACCTCCAGCCGCCGCAGATTGCCCAGGACACCCGCCGTTTGTTCGGTCAACTGTATGTCGTTATCGGCGCAACGCAGCTCTTCGAGGCGGATCATGTCGATAATGATGGCGGGCAGTTCCGTGAGCCGGTTACGCCCAAGCTCGAGCACGCGCAGCTTGCTGAATGCATCGAGAAAGCCGTTGGGGATGACAGTGAGGCCAGTATCTTTCAGCGACAGGCGCTGAACATGACTGAAGTCGACGCCAAGCGGGAACAGCGGCGGCGAACTCAGGTCGGCGCCGTCAAGGTCCAGACTGTAGCCGCGCAGCTCGCCGGTATCGCCGAATACCCGGGGCGTCTGTCGGCGCCAAGCCAAAATGAACGTATCAGCCACGCGCTGACGGCGCCGCTGCACGCCACTGGACTGCGGCGCAGCATCATCCTGCACCCATTGACTCAAAGACTCGCGCAAACTGGCCAGCTCCTCGGCTTTTTCCCTGAGCAGCCTGGGCACATCGACACCGGCCATCGACAGGCCTTGCAGGTAATCGGTGAGTTCAGCATCCGTGAGCCGCGGAAACAACTGCTTGGCCTGGTCGCGATAGAACTGCCAATGCTCGCCCGCCGCGCCACGACCACTCAAGGGATAGCCGATCCGCCCATCGGCGAGGCGTGCTGGTGGCCTGAACCGGTCCTCCAGCACTACCTGGCCACTCAGGCGCCGGGCGCGATTACGGTCGGTATCGGCCACCTCCGCCAGCGCCTGAGCCAGTGATTGGCCATCCTCCTGGCGCACGCCCGCTGGCAACAACGGGTTCAATATTGTGAACAGATCGGTATCGCCCCCCTCTTGCCCCTCGATGCTGAAATGCCCCTCGGCACTTTTGACCACGGTGCGCACCTGGCCCGGGAGATTTGTTCCGGCACTTGCCAGCAGCACGCCGGCGCTGTCCCGGGCGTGTAGTTCGATGCGCAAGCCGATAGGCCAGCCCGGCAGATGTTCGAGCAAACCGAAGACCAACTGATCGAACTGGTGATCTCGCCGCCAGGGCCATTCGAAGCCCTGGCGAACACACAGGAATCGGTACTGGCTCAGTTGCCTTCTGGCGCCCTGGGCAATTGCCAGGGGTACCCGCGCCTGACGATGTATGCGGGCGACCAGATCCTCGCTAGCCTGACCCAGAAGCTCTTCGGCCATCCCTACCGGCAAGCCAGGAAAATCCCGCCTGAGCAGATTGCTTTCCTGCACAGCCGGTTCAGCCTGCCTCTGACAGAAATCGAACAGGGCCTGACGTCGCCCCTGCGCTTCGGCCGCCAGCAACTCACAGAGTTTCTGCTGCGCCAGCGTATCGAGCTCCTCAGCTTCGATGCCCAGGTGCTCAAGCTGCTGCTCACCCAGCGCATCCCGCAATACCCACAACAGCAGCGAATCCTGTGCGGCCTGGATGCGCGGCGTCAGTTGCGGGTCCCAGCCCGGGAGATGCGGCAAGAGGAAAATCGCCATGGCGTTGTCACTGACGGTCGTCGCCCCAAGCGCCGAGATGAATCCGCTGATGTCCCTGTCCAGACGCCAGTGCACGCAGGCCTGGCGCAATAGAGCCGGTACCGGTGCGTTGTCCATGTGCAGTTGGCAGAGCTGCGCAGCATCGACGTCGGCCCAGCGCAATACGCGGGCAATGTCCGCATCGTCCATGCCCTGGGCCAGCGGCCCCAGTCGGCGAAAGGCATAGCGGGCCGAAGGCCACTCCCAGGGACGTTCCCATTGATGTCGCCAGGCCCCTTCGCCATTGTGTTCAAGCCTGGGCTTGAAGGCTTGGGGGCGCTCAGGGTGGACAATCTGCCAGGAACCACTGGCGCGATCTTGCTCGACGCGGTAGGCATGACCTTCGATGACCACATGATCATTACCATGGGCCAGCAAGCGCCCACGCTCATCGATGGCTGCAGGCGTCACTTCAAGGCGCTGGCGATAGGGCTCGAGTTCCGGACTCCAGAGCTGCAGGGAGCGGTCGAAGCGCTGCACCGGCCGCAAACTCTGAAAAAAACCGTGCTCGTTCACCCAGCGCCCCACCTTGTGCGCCGCGAGCCCGAGCACCGCGCCAACGGCAATGGTTTCAACCACGCCAAGCAAGTGCTCCATGGCCTCATCGGTCCTGTCCTCGCTCCAGTCCTCGATACCGTGATACACCTCGGACATCAGGTCATAGGCGGTATAGGCCAGCATCGCGGCATTGAGCACCGGGACGAACAGCGATACCAGATTGAGCACCTGCAAGCCGACGCCTTCCAGGGTGTCCAGCAGTTGCTGGCGTTGCTGATGATCGACCTGCGCCGTCGGTACTGCCAGCGCCAGGCTGTCCTGGCGCCGCTGCAGGCATTGGCGCCGGACCAGTTGCTCGAACAGCAGGCCACTGAGCGGTTGTTCCCGGACATGCCCGTCGATGCCGTTCTCAAGCTTGTTGTTCAGCACTGCCTGCTCGGCCATCGGCGCGTGACGCAACAGGGCCTGCCTGAATGTGGTGTAGATCAGCTGGCGGGAAAGCGCGGTAATCATGCTGGGTAAATCAGCGTACTCACACAACTCGCCCGCAGCCCCCTGCGGTACATAGAGCACCCGCTTGCGAGGCACCGGGTAAGGGTAAAGCGATTGCGCCTGGCGAAACACCAGCACGCCCTCCAGCACATGGCCATGCAGCACCAGCTGGCAGCATTCGAGCTGTTGCAGGTCGTAGGGCACTGACTGCTCGCCATTGCTGACCGCCAGCAGCATCTGGTAGGCCGACCAGCTGATACGCCCACGCATGAATGCAACCTGTGCCGAGAGTTCCAGATTAGCTGCTTTGGCGCTGGCCAGGGTCGACAACACCGATGCGCTGGGTTCTCCGGCCCAGCTACTGCCCGGCTGCCCTGGTGCCAGCACCGAGGCGAGATGTTCCTGGTAACGGCGGCCGATGTCGACTTCCCGGCACAGGGCGATAAAGTCGCCAGCTGCGATGGCGCTGATCTGCACCTGGGCAAGGTGCACTTTCGACCCTGGTGCCGCCTCGATGGCGTCCGCTTGCGCGGCGGTAAAATTCTGCAGGGCCATGTGCAACAGGCTGCCCTGCTGCCGTAGCCTGGGGCGCTGCTGAAGGTTCGAAGGCGAACCGATCTGCGGCGAGAAATGCCAGGTGTAATGATCCAGCTGCGCCTGCGTCACATCGACAGACACGCGAAAACGCTGGATCAGTTTCTCGCTCAACAGCGAGATCGCAAACCGCTCCAGCGGCTCGACCCGCTGCATGATCTGCCTGGCCGCGCGCCCGGCCTTGTGCGCCTTGCTCAGGCTGCGACTGTAGGATTGACGAGTGGATAGATCAGCCTGCAACAACCATTCGGGGCAGGCGCGTGCCAGGGTATCGAGGTTGTTCTGCCGATGACTGTGTTCGGCATCCGGGTCGGTTTTCTGGCCGGTGCGGGTCATGTTGTCCTCCTGTCAGTGATGGCGTCACAAAAGACACGAGGCTATTGCATTGCCCTGCAGCAGTTGCACTACATAGCTATGCCACCGGCGCCAGTTGACAGTCGGCAATGTGCAGATGAATAAAGTGCAATTTGGCCACCACCGCCGACGGCAGCACGAACGGATAGAAATCCACTTGCCCCATGCTGCGCGACAACTCATTGAGCATCGCTGACAGCTCGACCCAGGCATTGATAAAGGCGAGAAAGTCTTTTGCCCCGGGGTCATCCGGGCGGTACAGGTCTTCACGGGTGAAGGGCGGGAAGTCCAGCTCCAGGCTGCTGGCATTCATGCCCAATGCCAGCGCGGTGTCGACGGCATCGGTCATGTGCAGGTAATGCGCCCAGGTTTCGGCCCAGTCTTCCCAAGGGTGCATGGTCGCGTAGGCACTGACATGAGCTGCGGCCCAGTCGCTCGGCGCACCTTGCTGGTAGTGGCGCTCCAGCGCCTCGCTGTAGCTTTCGCGCTCGTCACCAAACAGGTCGCGAAAACCACCGAGCCAGTGGCTGTCGGCAATCAAACGGTCCCAATAGTAGTGGCCGACTTCATGACGCAGGTGGCCCAAGAGGGTGCGATAGGGTTCATGCAGCTGCACCCGCACCCGCTCGCGCCAGTCGTCATCGGCCTCGCGCACATCGAGGGTGATCAGGCCATTGGCATGACCGGTCACCGGTGCCTTGCCCTCAAGGTCGACGCCAATGAAATCGAAGGCCAGGCCCGGGCCACCCTCCTCGCTTTTCGGCTCCACCGGCAAGCCCAGGTGCAACAGCTGCGCGGTCAGCCGGCGCTTGGCGGTTTCCAGCTTGCGCCAGCGCGGGTGGTTATCGGTGATGGAAAGGTCCGGAATGGTCCGGTTCAGGCGACAGGCCAAACACAGGCTAACCGGCTCGTGGTCGGCCAGCAGCCAGTTGCAGGCGGCCGGGGTATCGAGGTTGGCGCAGCGCCGCAGCGGGCCGGCCTCAGGCTCACCATCGAGCAGCCAGAGCCCCTCTGCGGGCCCGGGCAAGAGACTCGCCACCCGGCTGCTCGGCGGCCAATAGCCCAGGGCCGACTGGCAGGCCAGGCACTGGCTGTTGCGAAAGAACACCGACTGCCCGCATTGGCACTGCCAGACCCGATCCGGGCGTTGCGGCTGGCTGACGAAGCGCACGGCGATCCTGGCGCCCAGCTGTTCGAAAAAACGGTACATGGCGATCCCTCCTTGGCTGCCTGCCAAGACTAGACCATGGCTACCGTCGCCAGTGCTGCGTTTACACCTCGATGCCGCGCTCGGCCAGGAAGCTGACGAAGGCATCTTCGTCCAGCACCTTCAGGCCCAGCTCGCTGGCCTTGGCCAGCTTGGAGCCGGCGCCGGGGCCGGCGACCACGCAGTGGGTCTTGGCCGAGACGGAACCGGCGACCTTGGCCCCGAGGCTTTCCAGCTTGTCCTTGGCCACATCGCGGCTCATGCGCTCCAGCGAGCCGGTCAGCACCCAGGTCTGGCCAGCCAGAGGCAAGCCTTCGGCGACTTTCTTCTCGCTCGACCAGTGCATGCCGAAGTCGCGCAATTGCGCTTCGATGGCCAGGGCCAGGGTGGCGTTTTCTGCGACCTGGAAGAAGGCCCGTACCGCTTCGGCCGGCTTGGCCGCCAAGGCCTGGCGCAGGTCGATGCCGTCAGCGGCGATGATCTTCTCCAGGCTGTCGAGCTTGGCCACCAGTTTTTCGGCGCCGGTGGGCCCGACCGACGGAATATCCAGCTTGGCAATCAACCCGGCCAGGGTAGTGCTGGCGGCGAACTCGGCGCCCAGCTCCCCTTCGTCCTGCAACTGCAGGCCGCGTTCGAGCAACTGGGCGATCACTGTGCGGTTGTGCTCGTCTTCGAAGAAGCTGTGAATCTCGTGGGCGACCTCCAGGCCGATGTCCGGCAGGTAGGTCAGCACCTGCGGCAAAGCCGCCATGACCCGCTGCAACGAGCCCAGGGAGCGAGCCAGAACCTTGGCAGTCTCCTCGCCCACATCCGGAATGCCAAGGGCGTAGATGAAGCGCGCCAGGCCCGGTTTTTTGCTGGCTTCGATGGCCGCCAACAGGTTCTTGCTCGACAGCTCGGCAAAGCCTTCAAGGTCGACGATCTGCTCAAAGGTCAGCTGGTACAGATCAGCTGGCGAACGGATCAAGCCTTCATCCACCAGTTGCTCGACGCTCTTCTCGCCCAGGCCTTCGATATCCATGGCGCGGCGCGATACATAGTGAATGATCGCCTGCTTGAGCTGGGCGGCGCAGGCCAGACGGCCGACGCAGCGGTACACAGCGCCTTCGCTGACGGTCTCCTTGCCCTTGCTGCGCTTGACCAGCTGGGTGCGCTCGACCTGCGAGCCGCACACCGGGCATTCGGTGGGGATGTGCACGGGGCGGGCACCTTGCGGGCGACGCTCGGTGACCACTTGCATGACTTGCGGGATGACGTCACCGGCGCGGCGAATGATCACCGTGTCGCCGATCATCAGGCCCAGGCGGGCGACTTCGTCCATGTTGTGCAGGGTGGCATTGGACACCGTCACACCCGCCACCTTGACCGGCTTGAGCCGGGCCACGGGGGTTACCGCGCCGGTGCGGCCGACCTGGAACTCGACGTCCAGCACTTCGGTCAGCTCTTCCATGGCGGGGAACTTGTGGGCAATCGCCCAGCGCGGTTCACGGGCGCGGAAGCCCAGCTCGCGCTGGGAAGCCAGGCTGTTGACCTTGAACACCACGCCGTCGATCTCGTAAGGCAGTTCGTTGCGCCGCGCGCCGATGTCGCGGTAGTACTCCAGGCACTCGGCCACGCCGGCGGCATGGCGCAGCTCGCGGCTGATCGGCATGCCCCAGGCCTTGAGCTGCTCCAGGGTGCCGATGTGGGTGTCGGCAACCGGCGCCGATACCTGGCCGACGCCATAGCAGCAGAATTCCAGCGGGCGGCTGGCGGTGATCTTCGAGTCCAGCTGGCGCAGGCTGCCGGCGGCGGCATTGCGCGGGTTGGCGAAGGTCTTGCCGCCCGCGTCGATCTGCGCCTGGTTCAGGCGCTCGAACCCGGCCTTGGACATGTACACTTCACCACGCACTTCCAGCACTGCCGGCCAGCCTTCGCCCTGCAGCTTGAGCGGGATGTTGCGCACAGTGCGCACATTGACGCTGATGTCTTCGCCCGTGGTGCCGTCGCCACGGGTTGCGCCCTGCACCAGTTGCCCATCACGGTACAGCAGGCTGACCGCCAGGCCGTCGAGCTTGGGCTCGCAACTGTAGTCGACTGCGGCGCCGTCACCCAGCAGGTCGCCAGCCGGCAGGTCCAGGCCTTCAACCACACGACGGTCAAACTCGCGCAAGTCATTTTCTTCAAAGGCATTGCCCAGGCTGAGCATCGGCACTTCGTGGCGTACCTGGCTAAATGCCGACAACGCCGAGCCGCCAACACGCTGGGTCGGCGAGTCAGCGGTCACCAGCCCTGGATGTTCGGCTTCCAGGGCTTTGAGTTCATTGAACAGGCGATCGTACTCAGCGTCGGGCACACTCGGCTCATCGAGCACGTAGTAGCGGTAGTTGTGCTGGTCGAGCTCGGCGCGCAGTTCAAGGATTCGGGATTCGGCGGTCATCGTGTGTCGTCTCTTGCAAAGCAAAAGAGCAGCCTTGGCTGCTCTTTGGGGCATGTCTCTACTATCGGTTGAGCTTCATCGCCGGCAAGGCCGGCTCCCACAAGGACCGCATACACCGAACCCTGTGGGAGCCGGCGTTGCCGGCGATGCTGTTAGCGCTTCTGGGTCAGCGCCCGGCGCTCGAACTCGACGATGCGCTGGCGGTAGTGCTCGATGGTCTGCGCGGTCATCACGCTGCGCTGGTCATCCTTGAGCTCACCGTTGAGTTCGTGGGCCAGCTTGCGTGCCGCCGCCACCATCACGTCGAAGGCCTGCTTCGGATGACGCGGGCCCGGCAGGCCGAGGAAGAAGCTCACCGCACGGGTGCTGAAGTGGTCGATGTCATCGAGGTCGAACACGCCCGGCTTGACCGCGTTGGCCATCGAGAACAGCACTTCGCCATTACCAGCCATGCTTTCGTGCCGGTGGAAGATGTCCATTTCACCGAAACGCAGGCCGCTTTCAAGAATGTTCTGCAGCAACGCCGGGCCCTTGAAGCCGCCTTCGTCGCGGGAAATCACGCTGATCACCAGCACTTCTTCAACCGGCGGCAGGTCCTTGCCTTCGCTGGAACCGTAGCCGGTGGTTTTCGGGCTTTCGTCGGGGAAGTCATCGTCAGCATTGCCGAACAGGTCCGGCTCACGCGGTTCGGCGGCCAGGTTCAGGTCACCCTGTTGTGGCTCGTTGCCACGCTTGTTGCGCTTGCCCTTGCCGACCTTGGGCTCACGCTCACGCCCCGCACTCATCGACGGCAAATCGTGTTCGTCCAGCGCCGGCTCTTTGTGGGTGTCGAGCACGCGCGGCTCGCCGATCACTTCGGTGCCACTGCTGCTGTCATCGTCCGGCAGGTTGGAAAAGCTGCGGTCCAGACGGAATTTCAACTTGCCCTTGCCGCCGCGCATGCGGCGCCAGCCGTCGAAAAGAATACCGGCAATGACAATAATGCCGATGACGATCAGCCACTCGCGCAGACCGATTTCCATGTAATCCCGTGCCTCTGTAAAAAATGCTGAAAAATAAAGGGTTTAAACCCCTTTAAAACGTGGCGCCAACTCTATGTTCTGACAGGCGTTTTACCCACGCAAAAAAATAAGTGACATTAAGCTAGCACGACCAAAGATAACTTTACACCGTCTGTCGCAACTGACAGGGCCATTTACCGCTGGTTCACGCCTTATTGCTTCAAATCAGGCGTCGACCATGGCCATCGCCTCCTCCACATCCACCGCCACCAGCCGTGAACAACCCGGTTCATGCATGGTAACCCCCATCAGTTGATCGGCCATTTCCATGGCGATCTTGTTGTGGGTGATATAGATGAACTGCACTGTCTGGCTCATCTCTTTCACCAGCCGGGCGTAACGTCCGACGTTGGCATCGTCCAGCGGTGCATCGACTTCATCGAGCATGCAGAACGGTGCCGGGTTCAACTTGAAAATGGCAAACACCAGGGCCAGGGCGGTCAGCGCTTTCTCACCGCCCGAGAGCAGGTGGATGGTGCTGTTCTTCTTGCCCGGTGGCCGCGCCATGATCGTCACCCCTGTATCGAGTAGATCTTCGCCCGTCAGTTCCAGGTAAGCGCTGCCGCCACCGAAAACTTTTGGGAAAAGTGCCTGTAATCCGGCATTTATCTGATCAAAGGTATCCTTGAAGCGGTTGCGGGTTTCCTTGTCGATCTTGCGAATGACGTTTTCGAGGGTGTCCAGGGCTTCGACCAGGTCGGCGTCCTGGGCATCCAGGTAGCGCTTGCGCTCGGACTGCTGCTGGTACTCGTCGATCGCCGCCAGGTTGATCGCGCCCAGGCGCTGGATGCGCGCGTCGATGCGCTCGAGCTCTTGCTCGGCTTCCTGCTCGCTGGCCTGCTCGCCCAGGGTTGCCAGTACCCCGTCGAGGTCGTAGCCGTCGGCGAGCAGTTGCTCCTGCAAGGTCTTGCGCCGCACGCTCAGCCCTTGCCATTCAAGACGGTGCTGCTCGAGCTGGCCACGCAGCAGTTGCGACTGCTGCTCGGCCTGGGTGCGGCGCTTCTCGGCGTCGCGCAGCTCACGGTCGGCTTCGTCCATGTGCAGGCGCGCCTGACGCATTTCGTCATCGACGCTCATGCGTTTTTCCAGCAATTCCTCAAGCTTGAGGCGCAGCTCTTCCAGCGGCGCCTCGCCCTCCTCCAGGTTCAGGGTCAGCTGTTCGCGCTTCTCGCTCAGGCGCTCGGACTGCAGTTCCAGACGTTCCAGGGCCTGGCGGGTGGAATCGTGCTGGGCGCGCAATGACCCCAGGCGCACCGCCAATTGATGGGCGTGATCCTTGTGCTGACGGGCTTCCTGACGCACCCGATCGAGACGTTCGCGCAAGCTGTCGCGCTGAGCCAGCAGCAGCTCGCGCTGCTCGGTGTCCTGAGCCATCAGGTCGAGGGCTTCCTGCAGTTGCAGGCGTGACTCACCGAGGCTTTCGTGCTCGATGCTGCGTTGTTCGAGCAGCTCGGCCAGCTCTTCTTCAAGGCGCCGGCGGCGCAGGCTCAGCTGTTCGGCGCGGGCCTTGCCGGCCGAGAGCCGGGCGTTGAGTTCGCTTTGTTGGCGCGCTTCGTCCTGGGCGCGGCGGCGCAGTTGCTCGCGGCGCTCTTCGAGTTGTTGCTGCTGCTCGCGCTGCTCCTGCAGCCTGGCCTCCAGCAGTTCCAGCGTCGCTTCGTGCTCTTGCCGCTCCAGGCCCAGGCGCTCCAGCTCCTGACCACGGGCCAGCACCCCGCCCTGGGCATCGCTGGCGCGGCTGACACGCAAAAAGTGCCGGCCCACCCAGTAACCGTCCCGGCTGATCAGGCTTTGCCCCTCGGCCAACTGAGCGCGCAGGGCCAAGGCCTGTTCGAGGCGCTCTACCGGTTTGACCTGGCCGAGCCAGGGCGCCAGATCGATGCGCCCTTCGACCTTGTCGAGCAGGCTGCCGGGCATGCGCACGCCTTGGCCACGGCTGTCGAGCAGGCGCAGCTCGCCTTGATCAAAGGCGCTCAGGTCCAGCCCATTGAAGTCGTCAACCAACACCGCCTGCAGATCGGCGCCAAGCACGGTTTCCACCGCCAGCTCCCAACCCGGCTCAACGCGCAAGCCTTCGGCCAGGCGCGGACGCTGTTCCAGGCCCTGCTCGCGCAGCCATTGTGCGGTGCCGGTGCCAGGGTCGAGCGCGGCTTGCTGCAGGGCTTCCAGTGACGCCAGGCGACCGCCCAGGCGCTGCAATTCGCCCTGGGCTTGCTGCTGGGCCTGTACCGCCTGCTGCAATTGGTCGCGCAGCGCTTCGAGCTGCTCGACCACCTGCAGCTCTTCTATCTGCAACTCTTCAAGCAACAGTTCGCGGGTAGCGACCTGCTCGCCCAGTTCGAGGATCGCTGCGTCTTCCGGGTCGGCACTGAGCTGATCGCGCTCTTCGCCAAGCTTGCGCTGGCGCTCGGCCAGGCGCTCGAGGCTGGTTTCCAGCTGCTGGATACGCGCCTGCTGCACCTCGGCCTGGCGCCGCGGCTCGGCCGAGCGGGTGTTGAAACTGTCCCACTGCTCCTGCCAGCCGTGCATGGTGGTTTCGGCGTCTTCCAGGGTGGCGGCGGCCTCTTCGGCAGCGGCCAGGGTCAGCTCCTGCTCGGGCTCGAGCATCTGCAGCTCTTCGCCCAGGGTGGCGAGCATCGTGCGGTCATGGCCCAGGTGCGACTCGGTTTCCAGGCGCGAGCGTTCGGCCTCCTTGAGGTCATCCTGCAACTGGCGCAGACGCTGCTGGCCGTGCTGAATGCTCTGCTCAACCCGGGCAATATCGCCGCCGACCGAATAGAAGCGCCCCTGCACCAGGTTGAAGCGCTCGGACAGCTCATGATGGCCATCACGCAGGCGCTCAATGCTGGCATCGGCATTGCGCTGTTCGGCCACCAGGGCCTCGAAGGCCACTTCCTGGTCGCCGATCACCGCTTCGCGCTGGCCCACCTGATCGTTCAGGGCCTGCCAGCGCAGGGCCGCCAATTGCGCCTTGAGCTGACGCTCCTCGGCCTTGTATTCCTTGTACTTCTCGGCCGCCTGGGCCTGACGGTGCAGGCGTTCGAGCTGGCGCTCGAGCTCTTCGCGCAGGTCGGTCAGGCGTTCGAGGTTCTCGTGGGTGCGGCGGATACGGTTTTCGGTCTCGCGCCGGCGCTCCTTGTACTTGGAAATGCCCGCCGCTTCTTCGATGAAGTTGCGCAGGTCCTCGGGCTTGGCCTCGATCAGCTTGGAGATCATCCCCTGCTCGATGATCGAGTAGCTGCGCGGGCCCAGGCCGGTACCGAGGAAGATATCGGTAATGTCACGGCGCCGGCATTTGGCGCCATTGAGGTAATAGGTGTTCTGCCCGTCGCGGGTCACCTTGCGGCGGATGGAGATTTCCGCATAGGCCGCGTACTCGCCCACCAGGGTGCTGTCGGAGTTGTCGAACACCAGTTCGATGCTGGCCTGGCTCACCGGTTTGCGGCTGGTCGAACCGTTGAAGATGACGTCGGTCATCGACTCGCCACGCAGGTTTTTGGCCGAGCTTTCGCCCATCACCCAGCGCACCGCATCGATGATGTTGGACTTGCCGCAGCCGTTGGGCCCGACCACGGCGGCCATGTTGCTGGGGAAGTTGACCGTGGTGGGGTCGACGAACGACTTGAACCCGGCCAGGCGAATGCACTTGAGGCGCATGCTCAGGCAGTCGCCAGCGCCGCCAGCACCAGCTCGCAGCTGCGCTGGCAGTACTCGGCCAGCACCGTGCGGATACGCTGCGGGTCACGGGCCACCACGGCCTCGAGCAGGTTGGCGAACAGCACCAGGAAGTCGTTCATGTTGGCCTTGCGCTGATCCAGCGCCAGGTAATAGGCACGACTCATGGCCGGCTGCAGGTTCTCGACGGTCTCCTGCAGGTAGGGGTTGTTGGCGAACGGATAGGCGGCGCGCATCACCGCGAAACTGTCTTCGACGAAGACGCGGATGTCCTGGCGTTCGAATGCACTGGTCAGGCGCTGCTGGATCTTGAGGAACGGCAGCAGGTCGCCCTCATTGCGCCAGTTCAGGGCCACGGCGTTGCCGAGCAAGGTATACAGCTCGCCCATCAGCGTGCACAGGCTGCGCACGTTGTGTTCGTCGAGTTCGGTCACGTGGGCGCCACGACGCGGCAGGATGGTCACCAGGTGCCGGCGCTCGAGGATCAGCAACGCCTCGCGCACTGAACCACGGCTGACATTCAATGCCTGGGTGACCTTCTGCTCCTGGATCCGCTCGGCGGGCTTGAGCTCACCGCGGATGATCCGCTCGGCCAGGTAATGGGCAATTTGCTCGGAGAGGCTGTCCGGCGCCTTGAACGTCATGGTTTTCCTTCAAAATCATTGAACTGTGTACAAGCGCCGAATTGTAGCGCACTTGCCCCCACGCCGCGCAGTGGCCATTTGGCAGAAGTTGGCACGATTGGCGCAAAAAGATTCGGATCACACAGGGCCAACTATGCTCATAACTGAGCACCTGTAAAAGGGCGGAAGCGCCACGAGAAATTTCCTGACCCAAAGGTCAGAAAATTGTTGACCTGAAAATCAAGTCTGCTTACAGTCCGCTCAACAACAATAAGTCGTTTGTGAGGCCTTCCCGTGATCCAGTTTCTACTTAACCAGGAGCTGCGCAGTGAGCATGCCCTGGACCCCAACCTGACAGTCCTCGAGTATCTTCGTGAGCACCTGGGCAAGTCCGGTACCAAGGAAGGCTGCGCCAGCGGCGATTGCGGCGCCTGCACCGTGGTGGTCGGCGAGCTGGCGCAGAAC
Organism: Pseudomonas sp. SBB6; assembly: GCF_024213215.1. Lineage (NCBI taxonomy): Bacteria > Pseudomonadati > Pseudomonadota > Gammaproteobacteria > Pseudomonadales > Pseudomonadaceae > Pseudomonas > Pseudomonas sp. SBB6. The sequence goes on from NZ_JANAVH010000006.1 coordinate 216,230, forward strand.
GATGACGGCCGCGAGCACATCCGCTACCGCAGCCTCAACTCGTGCCTGACCTTCGTCTCCTCGCTGCACGGCAAACAGCTGATCAGCGTCGAAGGCCTCAAGCACCAGGGCAAGCTGCACAGCGTGCAGCAGGCCATGGCCGACTGCCATGGTTCGCAATGCGGCTTCTGCACCCCAGGCTTCGTCATGTCGCTGTTTGCCCTGCAAAAGAACAGCGACGCACCCGATCTGCACAAGGCCCAGGAAGCCCTGGCCGGCAACCTCTGCCGCTGCACCGGCTACCGGCCGATCCTGGCCGCCGCCGAGCAGTCCTGCTGCCAGGCCAAGCCTGATCAGTTCGATGCCAGCGAAGCCCAGACCATCGCCCGCCTCAAGGCTATCGCCCCGAGCGAAACCGGTGAGCTCAACAGTGGCGACAAGCGCTGCCTGGTACCGCTGACCGTGGCCGACCTTGCCGAACTCTACAGCTCGCACCCCGAAGCCCGGTTGCTGGCTGGCGGTACCGACCTGGCGCTGGAAGTCACCCAGTTCCACAAGACCCTGCCGGTGATGATCTATGTCGGCAACGTCGCCGAACTCAAGCGCATCGAGACTCACGACCAGCACCTGGAAATCGGCGCAGCCACGCCATTGACCGACTGCTACGACGCCCTGAGCCGCGAGTACCCGGACTTCGGCGAGTTGCTGCACCGCTTTGCCTCACTGCAAATCCGTAACCAGGGCACCCTCGGCGGCAACATCGGCAACGCCTCGCCGATCGGAGACTCGCCGCCCCTGCTGATTGCCCTGGATGCGCAGATCGTTTTGCGCAAAGGTGAAAACACCCGCACCCTGGCGTTGGAAGACTACTTCATCGACTACCGCATCACCGCGCGCCAGGATAGCGAGTTCATCGAGAAGATCATCGTGCCACGGGCCCGCGCCGACTGGGCGTTCCGCGCCTACAAGGTGTCCAAGCGCCTGGACGATGACATCTCGGCAGTCTGCGCGGCGTTCAACCTGCGCATCAGCAACGGCGTGGTCGAGGCTGCACGCATTGCATTCGGCGGCATGGCGGCGATCCCGAAACGGGCCCGCGCCTGCGAAGCGGCGCTCGTCGGCAAGGCCTGGAACCAGGCCAGCATCGAGCGCGCCTGCCAGGCCCTGGCAGAGGACTTCACGCCGCTCTCGGATTTCCGTGCCAGCAAAGAATACCGCCTGCTCAGCGCGCAGAACCTGCTGCGCAAATACTTCATCGAACTGCAAACACCGCACATCGAAACTCGGGTGACCGCTTATGTCTAACCATCACGTCGCCAAAAGCCAGGCAGAGCTGGCCGAACTGTTCAGCCAGGACCTGACCACCGGGGTTGGCCGCAGCCTCAAGCACGATAGCGCCGACAAGCATGTGTCGGGCGAAGCGGTGTACATCGATGATCGCCTGGAGTTCCCCAATCAGCTGCATGTCTATGCGCGCCTGTCCGACCGCGCCCATGCACGGGTGCTGAGCATCGACACCAGCCCCTGCTACGCCTTCGAAGGCGTGCGCATCGCCATCACCCATGAAGACATACCGGGCCTCAAGGACATCGGCCCGCTACTGCCCGGTGACCCGCTGCTGGCCATCGACACCGTCGAGTTCGTTGGCCAGCCGGTGGTCGCCGTCGCTGCCCGCGACCTGGATACCGCGCGCCGCGCGGCCATGGCCGCGATCATCGAGTATGAAGACCTGGAGCCGGTGCTGGATGTGGTCGAGGCCCTGCGCAAGAAACACTTCGTGCTCGACAGCCACACCCACCAGCGCGGCGACTCGGTCAGCGCCCTGGCCAGCGCCCCGCATCGCCTGCAGGGCACCCTGCACATCGGCGGCCAGGAGCACTTCTACCTGGAAACCCAGATCTCCTCGGTGATGCCCAGCGAAGACGGCGGAATGATCGTCTACTGCTCGACCCAGAACCCCACCGAAGTGCAGAAGCTGGTGGCGGAAGTCCTCGACGTGCCAATGAACAAGATCGTCGTTGACATGCGCCGCATGGGCGGTGGTTTCGGCGGCAAGGAAACCCAGGCGGCCAGCCCCGCCTGCCTGTGCGCGGTGATCGCGCACCTCACCGGCCAGCCGACCAAGATGCGCCTGCCGCGGGTCGAAGACATGCTCATGACCGGCAAGCGCCACCCGTTCTACATCGAATACGACGTCGGCTTCGATGACAACGGCCGCCTGCACGGTATCAACTTCGACCTGGCCGGCAACTGCGGCTGCTCGCCGGACCTCTCGGCATCGATCGTCGACCGCGCCATGTTCCACGCCGACAACGCCTATTACCTGGGCGATGCCACCATCCATGGCCACCGCTGCAAGACCAACACCGCGTCGAACACCGCCTACCGCGGCTTCGGTGGCCCGCAAGGCATGGTCGCCATCGAAGAGGTCATGGACCACATCGCCCGCCACTTGGGCCTCGACCCGCTGGCGGTGCGCAAGGCCAACTACTATGGCAAGACCGAGCGCAACGTCACCCATTACTACCAGACCGTCGAGCACAACATGCTCGAAGAGATCACCGCCGAGCTCGAAACCAGCAGCGATTATGCCGAGCGCCGCGAATCGATCCGCCGCTTCAACGCCAACAGCCCGATCCTCAAGAAAGGCCTGGCGCTGACCCCGGTGAAGTTCGGTATCTCGTTCACCGCCAGCTTCCTCAACCAGGCTGGCGCCCTGGTGCACATCTACACCGATGGCAGCATTCACCTGAACCACGGCGGCACCGAAATGGGCCAGGGCCTGAACACCAAGGTGGCGCAGGTGGTGGCCGAAGTGTTCCAGGTGGATTTCCAGCGCATCCAGATCACTGCGACCAACACCGACAAGGTGCCCAACACCTCGCCGACCGCCGCCTCCAGCGGCGCCGACCTGAACGGCAAGGCGGCGCAGAACGCCGCCGAGATTCTCAAGAAACGCCTGACCGAGTTCGCCGCACGCCAGTACAAGGTCAGCGAGGAAGACGTCGAGTTTCGCAACGGACACGTGCGTGTGCGCGATGAGATCCTCAGTTTCGAAGCCCTGGTGCAACAGGCGTATTTTGCTCAGGTGTCGCTGTCGAGCACCGGCTTCTACAAGACCCCGAAAATCTACTACGACCGCAGCCAGGCCCGCGGCCGGCCGTTCTACTACTTCGCCTTCGGTGCGGCCTGTGCCGAGGTGATCGTCGACACCTTGACCGGCGAATACAAGATGCTGCGCACCGACATCCTTCACGATGTGGGCGCCTCGCTGAACCCGGCCATCGACATCGGCCAGGTCGAGGGCGGGTTCATCCAGGGCATGGGCTGGCTGACCACCGAAGAGCTGGTATGGAACGCCAAGGGCAAGCTGATGACCAACGGCCCGGCCAGCTACAAGATCCCGGCGGTGGCCGACATGCCGGTGGATTTGCGCGTCAAGCTGGTGGAGAACCGCAAGAACCCGGAAGACACGGTGTTCCACTCCAAGGCCGTGGGTGAGCCGCCGTTCATGCTCGGCATTGCCGCCTGGTGCGCGATCAAGGACGCCGTGGCGAGCCTGGGCGACTACCGCGTGCACCCGCTGATCGATGCGCCGGCGACGCCGGAGCGGGTGCTCTGGGGTTGCGAGCAGGTGCGCAAGGCAATGGCGGCGCAGCAGCCTGCTACCGAGGTTGAGACAGTCGCTCCGTAGGACGCCTATCGCGGGTCAAGCCCGCTCCCACAGGGGACTACTGTGGGAGCGGGCTTGACCCGCGATGAGGCCAGAACAGGCACCGTAGAGGTAACTGAATAATGCACACCTGGATCAACGCCCTGTCCGACCTGCAATCTCGCGGCGAGCCCTGCGTACTGGTGACCATCATCGAAGAACGTGGCTCGACGCCACGCAACGCCGGCTCGAAAATGGTCGTCAGCGCCGAGCAGCTGTTCGACACCATCGGCGGCGGCCACCTGGAATACAAGGCCATGCACATCGCCCGGCAGATGCTTGCCGAGCGCCGTGATGCGCCGCACCTGGAACGCTTCAGCCTCGGCGCCAGCCTCGGCCAGTGCTGCGGCGGCGCCACCGTGCTGCTGTTCGAACCGATGGGCCAGGTCCAGGCGCAGATCGCCGTATTCGGCGCAGGCCATGTCGGCCGCGCTCTGGTACCCTTGCTCGCCGCCTTGCCCTGCAAGGTGCGCTGGATCGATTCGCGCGAGCAGGAGTTCCCCGAGCACATGCCGGCCGGGGTCAGCAAGATCGTCAGCGAAGAGCCGGTGGATGAAGTCGATGACCTGCCCGCGGGCAGCTACTGCATCGTCATGACCCACAACCATCAGCTGGATCTGGAACTGACCGCAGCGATCCTCAAACGCAATGACTTCACCTGGTTCGGCCTGATCGGCTCGAAGACCAAACGCGTCAAGTTCGAGCATCGCCTGCGTGAACGCGGCTTTGCCGAGGAGCGCCTGCAGCGCATGCGTTGCCCGATGGGCATCGCCGAGGTCAAGGGCAAGCTGCCGATCGAGATCGCCGTGTCGATCGCCGCCGAAATCATTGCCACCTACAACGCCAGCTTTGGCCAGCACAACAACGCTGCCAACGCCGGCCCCATTGCCCAATTGCTGCCGCCGTCACGGCGCAGCCAAGCCATATGACGAGAGCCCTATGAGCGCAACCCGCAAAGCCTACCGTGCCGCCATCCTGCACAGCATCGCCGACCCAGCCGAAGTAGGTGTCGAAGCCTCCTATCAGTATTTCGAAGACGGCCTGCTGTTGATCGACAACGGCAAGATCAGCGCCCTGGGCCATGCCCGCGACCTGCTGCCGACCCTGGCGGCGGACATCGAGGTTGAGCATTACCAGGATGCCCTGATCACCCCGGGCTTTATCGACACGCATATCCACTTCCCGCAGACCGGCATGATTGGTTCCTACGGCGAGCAGTTGCTGGACTGGCTCAACACCTACACCTTCCCCTGCGAGAAGCAGTTTGCCGACAAGGGCCACGCCGACAAGGTGGCGAAGATCTTCATCGAAGAACTGCTGCGCAACGGCACCACCACCGCCCTGGTGTTCGGCAGCGTGCACCCCGAATCGGTCAATGCCTTCTTCGAACAAGCCGAGCGCCTGGACCTGCGGATGATCGCCGGCAAGGTGATGATGGACCGCAATGCCCCGGACTACCTGACCGACACCGCCGAATCCGGCTATATCGAGAGCAAGGCGCTGATCGAGCGCTGGCATGGCAAAGGCCGCCTGCACTACGCAGTGACCCCGCGCTTTGCGCCGACCAGCACCCCGGAGCAACTGACCCTGGCCGGCCAGTTGCTGGGCGAATACCCCGACCTGTACATGCACACCCACCTGAGCGAAAACCTCAAGGAAATCGACTGGGTCAAGGCGCTGTTCCCGGAGCGCAAGGGCTACCTGGACGTCTACGATCACTTCAAGCTGCTCGGCCAGCGCTCGGTGTTCGCCCACGGCGTGCACCTGTGCGACGACGAATGCCAGCGCCTGGCCGAAACCGGTTCGGCCGTGGCCTTCTGCCCGACCTCCAACCTGTTCCTCGGCAGCGGCCTGTTCAACCTGCCGCAGGCCGAGAAGTTCAAGGTCAAGGTCGGTTTGGGCACCGACGTCGGGGCCGGTACCAGCTTCTCGCTGCTCAACACCCTGAATGAGGCCTACAAGGTCATGCAACTGCAGGGTGCGCGGCTGAGCCCGTTCAAGTCACTGTACCTGGCAACCCTGGGCGGCGCCCGGGCACTGAGCCTGGACGACCGGATCGGCAGCCTGCGGCCAGGCAACGATGCCGACTTCGTGGTACTCGATTACAAGGCCACGGCGCTGATGAACTACCGCCTCCAGCAGTCGAACAGCATTGACGAGACGCTGTTCGTGCTGATGACCCTGGGCGACGACCGTACCGTCAAGCAGACCTTCGCCGCCGGCCGCTGCGTGCACCAGCGCTAAGGCTCGCGCGCCAGCCCCCGGTACAAGGCGCCGCCGATCACTGCCCCGATCAGCGGCGCCACCCAGAACAACCACAGCTGCTGCAGCGCCCAGCCACCGACGAAAATCGCCGGCCCCGTGCTGCGCGCCGGGTTCACCGAGGTGTTGGTGACCGGAATCGAGATCAGGTGGATCAGGGTCAGGGCCAGGCCGATGGCAATCGGTGCAAAGCCTGCCGGGGCACGGCTGTCGGTGGCGCCCATGATGATCAGGATGAACATCGCGGTCATCACCACTTCACTGGCAAAGCCTGCCGCCAACGAGTAGCCGCTGGGGGAATGCTCGGCATAGCCGTTGGACGCCAGCCCTGCCGACAACTCAAAGCCCGCCTTGCCGCTGGCAATGAAGTAGATCACCGCTGCGCCGAGAATCGCGCCAATCACCTGGGCGATGACGTAGGGCAGCAGGTCCTTGAGCGGAAAACGCCCGCCCACCACCAGCCCGAGCGACACCGCGGGGTTGAGGTGGCATCCGGAAATATGGCCGATGGCGAAAGCCATGGTCAGCACGGTCAGGCCAAAGGCCATGGCCACCCCGACCAGGCCGATACCGATGGGGAGCGACGCGGCGATCACCGCACTGCCGCAGCCACCCAACACCAGCCAGAACGTCCCGATCAGTTCAGCACCCATGCGTTTGCTCAGGGGCATCGACATATACCTGTCCTCAAGTAGTTGAAGTTCTACGCATAGCGCGCAAGCCCAACTGCTTGATGAAGGTTTGCGGTGGATCAGGTGAGATCCTAGCAGAGGCTGGATAACCTGCCAGTGGCCGGAAAGCATCGCGGTGCGACGATTCGACTTGCCCCGCGATTGGGTGTTACTGGCCTTCAACCCTTGAGCGGCGCAACCCCACCACGCTTCTTGGTCTGCAGCAGGTGCGAGAACACCGCATGCAGGTCATCCGAAGCGCTGTCTTCGTCGAGGTTGAGCTTGCTGTCGATGTGGTCCATGTGGTGCATCATCAGGCTCACCGCCTGGTTGACGTCACGGGCCTCGATGGCGTCGATCAGTTGCATGTGCTCGTCGTAGGAGCAATGCGAGCGGTTGCCGCTTTCGTACTGGGCAATGATCAACGAGGTTTGCGACACCAGGCTGCGCTGAAAGCTGATCAGCGGCGCATTGCCTGCAGCCTCTGCCAGCTTGAGGTGAAACTCACCGGACAAACGAATGCCGGCGCCGCGATCGCCACGGGAGAAGCTGTCACGCTCGTCGCGGACCATCTGGCGCAATTCGTTGAGTTGCTCGGCGGTGGCATGCTCGACCGCAAGCTCGGTGATGGCGCGCTCGACCATGCGCCGCGAGAAGAACACCTGGCGGGCTTCTTCGACCGTCGGGCTGGCCACTACCGCGCCGCGGTTGGGCCGCAGCAGCACCACGCTTTCGTGGGCCAGGCGCGACAGGGCGCGACGGATGATGGTGCGGCTGACGCCGAAGATCTCGCCCAGGGCTTCCTCGCTCAACTTGGTACCCGGCGCCAGACGCTGCTCGAGGATGGCCTCGAAAATGTGCGCATAGACGATATCGTCCTGGGTTCCGCTACGACCGGCCTTGCCGGTACGCACTGGTTTCTTGAGAGGTTGCAGCTGTTCGTTCATGGGCACTCGAGCACGGAGATCCGCCAGTCGGACCCTGACTGTAATACCAGCCAGAGGGGCGATGGCAAGTCCTGGTAAGAAAATTAAACGATTAAGGTATTGGCACATTGTACACAGCCGCAGGGATTTCTGCAGGTGACGATAGCCTTTATAGCTGCACAGGCAAATTATCTGAGCACAACAACGAAAACATTATTTGCATTCTTTGTATACAAACGCATAATCCATCCGTGCAACTTCCTGACCCATAAGTCAACAAACGGTCCGGTGGCCTGCCATCCCATCCGCCTCACAGAGCCCCCCAGTGCGTGCGCAGGACTGGCTCTGCAAAACAAGAAAAGACTTGAGGAGTACACGCTGTGGAAAGCCGCAAATCCGACGCCCCTACGCTGGATCTTGCCCCACCGCTCGAAACGAGCTGGCTGGAGCGGATTTTCAAACTCAAGCTACATGGCACCACCGTCAAAACCGAAATGATCGCCGGGTTGACCACCTTCATCACCATGGCCTACATCATCTTCGTCAACCCCAACATCATGGCCGATGCCGGCATCGATCACGGTGCGGCGTTCGTCGCCACCTGCATCGCCGCCGCCCTCGGCTGCCTGTTGATGGGCCTGTACGCCAACTGGCCAGTAGGCTTGGCGCCGGGCATGGGGCTCAACGCCTTCTTTACCTACACCGTGGTCGGGACCATGGGCTACACCTGGGAAGCCGCGCTGGGCGCGGTGTTCGTCTCCGGGGTGCTGTTCATGCTGCTGACCTTGTCGCGGGTGCGCGAATGGCTGCTCAACAGCATTCCAGTCAGCCTGCGGCATGCCATGGGTGCCGGCGTCGGATTGTTTCTCGGACTGATCGGTCTTAAAACCGCCGGGATTGTCGTCGACAGCCCGGCGACCCTGATCAAGCTCGGCTCGCTGCACGAGCCTGGCCCGCTGCTGGCGGCCATCTGCTTTTTGATGATCGCGGTGCTCAGCTACCACCGGGTGTTCGGCGCGATCCTGATCAGCATCATCAGCGTCACCCTCGCCGGCTGGGGCCTGGGCCTGGTGGAGTACGGCGGATTGTTCTCGCTGCCGCCGAGCCTGGCGCCGACCTGGATGGCCATGGACGTGGCCGGCGTGTTCAACGTCAGCATGATCGCCGTGGTCTTCGCCTTCCTCTTCGTGCACATGTTCGACACTGCCGGCACCCTGATGGGCGTGGCCCAACGGGCCAACCTGGTGAATGCCGACGGGCGCATCGAAAACCTGTCGCGGGCGCTCAAGGCCGACAGTGCATCGAGTGTGTTCGGTGCCGTGGTCGGCGTACCACCGGTGACCAGTTATGTAGAGAGTGCTGCCGGGGTCGCCGCCGGTGGCCGTACCGGGCTGACTGCCGTGGTGGTCGGCCTGTTCTTCATCGCCGCGATGTTCTTCGCCCCGCTGGCTGGGATGATTCCGGCCTATGCGACTGCCGGTGCCTTGATCTACGTGGCGATGCTGATGATGGGCAGCATGGCTCATATCGATTGGGACGAAGCCACCGACAGCATTCCGGCAATCGTCACCGCGATCATGATGCCGCTGACCTTCTCGGTCGCCGACGGCATCGCCCTGGGCTTTATCACCTATGTGGTGCTCAAGGCCGGGACCGGGCGCTACAAGGAGATCTCGGCAAGCCTGTGGGTGCTGACGGCGATCTTCATTGCCAAGTTCGTGTTCCTGTAAACACAACTGCAGGTAAACAGGGCCTCACCTTCGGGTGGGGCTTTTTGTTGTTTGCGAGGGACCGGTCGCTGGCCCTGTGGGAGCGGGCTTGCCCCGCGAAAAGGCAGCACAAAGGTCCAGGCAAAAAAAAGCCCGCAGTGTGAGCGGGCAAGGACCTACGAAGATTCTTCTAGCGACCAACTAGCTTCCACGGTAGGTCGAGTAACTGTACGGCGAGATCAACAGCGGTACGTGGTAGTGATCCTGCTCGGCACTGATGCCGAAACGCAGCACCACCACATCAAGGAAAGCAGGCTCGGGCAGTTGTACGCCGCGGGCACGGTAGTAATCGCCAGCGCTGAACTGCAGCTGGTAGACACCGCTGCGGTAATCATCGCCTTGCAACAGCGGCGCGTCGCAACGGCCATCGCTGTTGGTCAGGGTAGTGTTCACCAGTTCCAGCTGCTGGCCTTCGACCCGGTACAGCTCGACCTTGATCGAGCTGCCGGGGCAGCCATGAGCGGCATCCAGTACATGCGTGGTCAAACGTCCCATTGCTTGCTCGCCTCTGTTCTATCTGTGGGCAAAAAATACCCGCACGCCAGCGTCAGGAAGCCCGACAACGTGCGGTTGTCGGATTATTAAGACATTTATCTGTAAAATTGTACACAATAATTCAGTATTCTTTCCTGACACGCCGCGCATCTCCCGTAAATAGGCCATCAGTCGCAAAACCGCGCCATTGGCCGACGTGACCGTCATTAGCTGACCGATCAGGCAGGTTTCTTGCAGGACTCCTTATAGAGGCAGGAGTGGGTGAAAAGGCAAATAAAAGCGAAAAAACAGGCTTACAAATCGCAAACAAAGTTGTATACAATCATCCCATCGTCGTGGCCGATACCCTACCCGGGTGCCCACGCCCTCCGTATTCACGTACAAGAAGGAAGACTGCAGTGAGCGCTGATTACCCTCGCGACCTGATCGGTTACGGCAACACCCCACCCCATCCGCGCTGGCCGGGGAACGCCCGCATTGCTTTGTCTTTCGTGCTCAATTACGAAGAAGGTGGCGAACGCAACATCCTTCACGGCGATAAAGAGTCCGAAGCCTTCCTCTCGGAAATGGTCTCCGCCCAGCCGCTGCAGGGCGCGCGCAACATGAGCATGGAATCGCTGTACGAGTATGGCAGCCGCGCTGGCGTCTGGCGCCTGCTCAAGCTGTTCAAGGACACTGGCGTGCCGCTGACCATCTTCGCCGTGGCCATGGCCGCCCAGCGTCATCCGGACGTGATCCGCGCCATGGTCGAAGCCGGCCACGAGATCTGCAGCCACGGCTACCGCTGGATCGATTACCAATACATGGATGAGGCCCAGGAGCGCGAGCACATGCTCGAAGCCATCCGCATCCTCACCGAACTCACCGGCGAGCGTCCGCTGGGCTGGTACACCGGCCGCACCGGGCCGAACACCCGCCGCCTGGTGATGGAGGAAGGCGGCTTCCTCTACGACAGCGACACCTACGACGACGACCTGCCCTACTGGGAACAGAACAACCCGACCGGCAAGCCGCACCTTGTGATCCCCTACACCCTGGACACCAACGACATGCGCTTCACCCAGGTGCAGGGCTTCAACTGCGGCGAGCAGTTCTTCCAGTACCTCAAGGACGCGTTCGATGTGCTCTACGAAGAAGGCGCCGAGGCCCCGAAGATGCTCTCGATCGGCCTGCACTGCCGCTTGATCGGCCGGCCGGCGCGCCTGGCCGCGCTCAAGCGCTTCGTCGAGTACGCCAAGAGCCATGACCAGGTCTGGTTCGCCCGGCGCGTGGACATCGCCCGTCACTGGCATGCCACCCACCCTTTCCAAGCCGAGAAAGCACAATGACCGCATTCAAGACCCTGAAGCCTTCGAGCCTGGATCGCACAGCGTTCGTCGAAGCCTTCGCCGATATCTACGAACACTCGCCCTGGGTTGCCGAGAAGGCCTACGACCTGGGCCAACTGCAGGAAATCGAGCAGATCGAAGCCCTGCACCAGCGCATGAGCGACATCCTCCTGAGCGCCGACCACGCCGCTCAGCTGGCGCTGATCAACGCGCACCCGGACCTCGCCGGCAAGGCCGCGATCCAGGGTCAGCTGACCGAATCGAGCACCCATGAACAGGCCGGCGCCGGTATCCACCAGTGCACCGCCGAAGAGTTCGAGCGCTTCACCGAACTCAACGATGCCTACAAAGAGAAATTCAAGTTCCCGTTCATCATGGCGGTCAAAGGCAGCAACCGGCACCAGATCCTCGCCGCCTTTGAGCAGCGCATCCACAACTCGGTCGAGGCCGAGTTCAAGGAAGCGCTGGCGCAGATCAACCTGATCGCCCTGTTCCGCCTGCTGCAGCTTTAAGGGCGTCGACCGCCGGGCTGGCCCGAGTGCGCTACGCGAGCGTACCCAGGGCCTGACCGGCGCAACAACGACACCCTCCACAACACAGAATAAAGAGAATCCGCATGCGCACTTTAGTGATTGAGCCCCTGAGCAAAGAAGCCTTCGCCCCTTTCGGTGACGTGATCGAAACCGACGGCAGCGACCACTTCATGATCAACAACGGCTCGACCATGCGCTTCCATCGTCTGGCCACGGTCGAAACCGCACAACCCGACGACAAGGCGATCATCAGCATCTTCCGCGCCGACGCGCTGGACATGCCCCTGACCGTACGCATGCTGGAGCGCCATCCGCAGGGCAGCCAGGCTTTCATTCCGCTGCTCGGCAACCCCTTTCTGATCGTGGTCGCGCCACTTGGCGATGCACCTGTATCGGGCCTGGTCCGTGCCTTCATCAGTAATGGAAGGCAGGGCATCAATTACCATCGCGGCGTCTGGCACCACCCGGTGCTGACGATCGAAAAGCGGGATGACTTCCTGGTGGTTGATCGCAGTGGCACTGGCAACAACTGCGATGAGCATTTTTTCAATGAGGATGAGCAATTGATCCTCGCCCCCCACCAATAAGAGAAGACCTGAGCACCCGGCTACAGGGTGCCAGGGTAGAGGTAAAGACTGTGGAAGCACATCTGTTGGAATGGCTGAACCTGAGCGTGCGTTGGGTTCACATGATCACTGGCGTGGCATGGATTGGCGCGTCGTTCTACTTTGTCTGGCTGGAAAACAACCTCAACCGGACCAACCCGCGCGACGGCCTGTCCGGCGATCTCTGGGCGATTCACGGTGGCGGGATCTACCACCTGGAGAAGTACAAGCTGGCTCCGCCAAAAATGCCGGAGAACCTGCACTGGTTCAAATGGGAAGCCTACTTCACCTGGATGTCGGGTATCGCCCTGCTGTGCCTGGTGTTCTACTGGAACCCGACCCTCTACCTGCTGGCCCCTGGCAGCACCCTGAGCGGTGGTGAAGGCATTGCCATCGGTATCGGTTCGCTGATCGCCGGCTGGTTCATCTACGACTTCCTCTGCGACTCGCCGCTGGGCAAGCGCCCTGGCCTGCTCGGCCTGGTGCTGTTCGTGCTGGTCATCGCCGCCTGCTACGGTTTCAGCCAGGTGTTCAGCGGCCGTGGCGCCTACCTGCACACTGGCGCGATCATCGGCACCATCATGGTCGGTAACGTGTTCCGCATCATCATGCCCGCCCAACGTCAGCTGGTAGCCGCCATCGAAGCCAACCAGACGCCGGACCCGCTGCTGCCGGCCAAGGGCCTGCTGCGCTCGCGGCACAACAACTACTTCACCCTGCCGGTGCTGTTCATCATGATCAGCAACCACTTCCCGAGCACCTATGGCAGCCAGTACAACTGGTTGATCCTGGCCGGTATCGCGGTGGCTGCGGTGTTGGTGCGTCACTACTTCAACACCCGTCATGACAGCAACAAGTACGCCTGGACCCTGCCGGTCGGCGCCCTGGCGATGATCTGCCTGGCGTACGTCACCGGCCCTGCGCCGATGCCAAGCGCCCCTGAGCAGGCCGCCGCCAAGGTCGAGTACCAGCCGCTGCCGGAAACCGCCCTGGGTGGCAAGACCGCTGCCGAGAAAGCTGCCGAACAGGCCGCCGCCCCAGCCCAGCCTGCGGCACCTGCGCAAGCGCCCGCCGGTGCCACCGCCAAGCTCGACGATGCCGGTTTCGAGAAGATCCACAGCGTCATCCAGGAACGTTGCACCGTGTGCCACTCGGCCAAGCCGACCAGCCCGCTGTTCAGCGCCGCCCCTGCCGGGGTGATGCTCGATACCCCGCAGCAGATCCAGCAACAGGCCGCGCGCATCCAGGCGCAAGCCGTGGCGACGCAGATCATGCCGCTGGGCAACATCACCCAGATGACCCAGCAGGAACGTGACCTGATTGGCGCCTGGGTCGCCAAGGGAGCACCGACCCACTGAGGTAGCCACACGCTGCCCGCTGTAAGCGACAAGCAAAAAGCTGCAAGCCAAGCGCAACCTCCTGCTTCTCCTTGAAGCTTGGCGCTTGAAGCTTGCAGCTCCAAGAATAAAAACAAAACCGAGGTGTTGCATGTCCGAGTCACGCAAGGCGTACATCCCTGTTGCGCCCCCACGACAGCCACTGCCCCTGTTCCAACTGTTCCTGGTGGGTCTGCAGCATGTGTTGCTGATGTATGGAGGCGCGATTGCCGTGCCGCTGATCATCGGTCAAGCCGCCGGACTTTCTCGTGAAGAAGTCGCTTTCCTGATCAATGCCGACCTGCTGGTCGCTGGTGTCGCCACCGTCGTCCAGTCGTTCGGCATTGGCGCAGTCGGCATCCGCATGCCGGTGATGATGGGTGCAAGCTTTGCCGCGGTCGGCAGTATGGTGGCCATGGCTGGCATGCCTGGCGTCGGCCTGCAGGGGATTTTCGGTGCGACCATCGCCGCCGGCTTCTTCGGCATGGTCATTGCGCCGTTCATGTCCAAGGTCGTGCGTTTCTTCCCGCCGCTGGTGACCGGCACGGTCATCACCTCGATCGGCCTGTCGCTGTTCCCGGTTGCGGTCAACTGGGCCGGCGGCGGTGCCGATGCCGCGCCCTTCGGCTCTCCCGTCTACCTGATCGTCGCCGGCCTGGTGCTGGCCACCATCCTGCTGATCAACCGCTTCATGCGTGGTTTCTGGGTCAATGTCTCGGTACTGATCGGCATGGGCCTGGGCTACATCCTTGCCGGTTCCATCGGCATGGTCGACCTCTCGGGCCTGAGTGAAGCGCCATGGGTGCAGGTGGTGACGCCGCTGCATTTCGGCATGCCGACCTTCAGCCTGGCACCGATCCTGTCGATGTGCCTGGTGGTGGTGATCATCTTCGTCGAGTCCACCGGCATGTTCCTCGCCCTGGGCAAGGTCACCGACCGCGAAGTCACCCCCGGCATGCTGCGCCGCGGCCTGATGTGTGATGCCGGTGCGTCGTTCGTGGCCGGCTTTTTCAACACCTTCACCCACTCATCCTTCGCCCAGAACATTGGCCTGGTGCAGATGACCGGCGTGCGCTGCCGCTACGTCACCGTGGTCGCCGGCGGTTTTCTGATCCTGCTCAGCCTGCTGCCCAAAGCGGCGTTCCTGATTGCCTCGATTCCGCCTGCGGTGCTGGGCGGTGCGTCGATCGCGATGTTCGGCATGGTCGCCGCCACCGGCATCAAGATCCTCCAGGAAGCCGACATCGCCGACCGCCGCAACCAGTTGCTGGTGGCCGTCAGCGTCGGCATGGGCCTGATCCCGGTGGTGCGTCCGGAGTTCTTTGCCCAGATGCCACAGTGGATGGAGCCGATCACCCACAGCGGCATTGCCATGGCCACGGTCAGCGCCTTGATCCTCAACCTGCTGTTCAACATCCTCGGTGGCGCCGAACGCGCCGCCCACAACGATACCGTCCACCAGCACTGAGCCTTTGGGCGGCGCTTGCCGCCCGGCATCACCCAAGCAATACGCAAGGCCGTCGACCCGTGGGAGCGGGTCGGCCGGGGCGCTTCGCGCCAAAAAAAACCGAAAACCAACAATAACAAAGCCGGGAATCACAACATGAAAGGCATCACCACTTCCCTCCTGTTGGGTAGCAGTCTGCTGGCCACCTTGCCAGCTGCCGCAGGGGACTTGCTGCTCTGGCACACCAACAGCCTCACCTACCTCTACGGCAAGGACTTCCAGGTCAACCCCGCGATCCAGCAGACGGTGACCTTCGAACATGCCAACAAGTGGAAGTACGGCGACACCTTCCTGTTCATCGACAAGATCTTCTACAACGGCGGCACCGACCGCAACAAAGGCAACAACACCTACTACGGTGAGTTCAGCCCGCGCCTGTCGTTCGGCAAGATCTTCGATCGCAAATTCGAGTTCGGTCCGATCAAGGACGTGTTGCTGGCCATGACCTACGAGTCTGGCGAAGGCGACAACGAGGCCTACCTGATCGGCCCCGGCTTTGACCTGGCGATCCCCGGCTTCAACTACTTCACCCTCAACATCATGCAGCGCAACACCGAAGGCAGCCGCCCGGGTGATCGCGTCTGGCAGATTACCCCGACCTTTTCCTACACCATCCCTGTGGGCAAATCCGACGTCCTGATCGACGGCTACATGGACTGGGTGGTGGACAACGACCAAAGCCGGCGCGGCACCTATCACGCCAACCTGCAGTTCAACCCGCAGGTCAAATACGACCTGGGCAAGGCCCTTAACCTTGGGGCCAAGCAGTTGTACGTGGGTATCGAGTACAGCTACTGGAAAGACAAATACGGCATCGAGAACAGTGGCCGGCTGGACACCAATCAGAGTGTTACCAGCGCCCTGGTTAAGGTTCACTTCTAAAAGCTGACCAAACGCACAGTTTTTGCCTCACCCGCTCCAGGACGGAGCACTTGAGGACCGGCGCGCAAGCCAGTAATCTGCGCGCCCCCTCGATCAGGGCAGGACGGATCCTGCCTGCGTTTGCTGACCGCTCAGTCAATGAATTCGGGCGATTGGCAAGCGTCACGCCAACCTGAAATACCCTTTTCAACTGTTCAGAAAGACGTCGAGCAGGATTGCTTGTGACTGACCCGGAAGGTTGGCCCAGCTCTTGCCAAACAGCTGTGGCCAATCGAAAAAAACTGACCCGAAAGACAAGTATTTACCCAAAAGGTGCCACACCAGAGCACCACAAGAATCCATCAAGGGAGCAACTACGCGATGCGTATTACCAACAGCCTGATCCTTGCCAGCGGCCTGCTGGCGGCCAGCACCGCCGCCACTGCCGGTGATCTGCTGCAATGGCAGAACAACAGCCTGACCTACCTGTGGGGCAAGAACTTTGCCGTCAACCCGTCGATCCAGCAGACCGTGACCTTCGAGCACGCCGATGCCTGGAAGTACGGCGACAACTTCATCTTCGTCGACAAGATCTTCTACAACGGTGACAAGGACTTCAACAACGGGCCCAACACCTACTACGGCGAGATCAGCCCACGCCTGTCGTTCGGCAAGATCTTCGACCAGAAGCTGGCCTTCGGCCCGGTCAAGGACGTGCTGCTGGCGATGACCTACGAGTTTGGCGAGGGCGACACCGAGTCCTACCTGATCGGCCCGGGTTTCGACCTGGACATCCCAGGCTTCGACTACTTCCAGCTGAACTTCTACCAGCGCAACACCGAGGGCAGCCGTGCCGGTGACAACGTCTGGCAGATCACCCCGGTCTGGTCCTACACCATCCCTGTGGGCAAGTCCGACATCCTCATCGATGGCTTCATGGACTGGGTCGTGGACAACGACGCCACCAGCCGTCGTGGCACCTACCACGCCAACCTGCACTTCAACCCGCAGGTCAAATACGACCTGGGCAAGGCGCTGAACTGGGGTGAGAAGCAGCTGTATGTCGGTTTCGAATACGACTACTGGAAGAACAAGTACGGCATCAAGGACAGCGACGCCTTCGATACCGATCAGAACACTGCCAGCTTCCTGGTCAAAGCGCACTTCTGATCAAAGAGGCAAAGCCCTTCGGGCTTTGATCGCCGGCAAGGCCGGCTCCCACAGGATCGGTTCAACACCTGACCCTGTGGGAGCTGGCGTTGCCAGCGATGAGGCCATCAGCTTCTGACAGCACGCCAGAGCTTGCCGATCAGCGCAACCACTGCCAACACTGCAGCACCGGCGACAATCCCCACCCCGGCATTGAGCAGCGTACTGGTCAGCACCCCGCCGCGCCCTTCGCTGAAGGCTTCAATGGCATGGTGCAGCGGCGCCACGCCGTGGACCAGAATCCCGCCGCCGACCAGAAACATCGCCGCAGTGCCAATCACCGACAGGCTTTTCATCATGTACGGCGCCGCCCGCAGGATGCCGTTGCCGATCGCCTTGGCCGCGCTCGAGGCCTTCTGGGTCAGCCACAGGCCCAGGTCATCGAGCTTGACGATGCCGGCCACCAGGCCATAGACACCGATGGTCATGACAATGGCGATGCCCGAGAGCACGATGATTTGTTGAGTCAGCGGCGCATCGGCAACCGTGCCCAGGGTGATGGCGATGATCTCGGCCGACAGGATGAAGTCGGTGCGCACCGCGCCCTTGATCTTGTCTTGCTCGAAAGCCACCAGATCGACCGCAGGATCGGCCACCGCTTCCGTCAGCGCCACATGCTCGGCCTGGTCTTCTTCCTTGCTGTGGAGGAACTTGTGCGCGAGCTTCTCGAAGCCTTCAAAGCACAGGAACGCACCGCCGACCATCAGCAGTGGCGTCACCGCCCAGGGAATGAAGGCGCTGATCAGCAGCGCCGCCGGCACCAGGATCAGCTTGTTGAGGAACGAGCCCTTGGCCACCGCCCAGACCACCGGGATTTCCCGCTCGGCGCGCACGCCGGTGACCTGCTGGGCGTTGAGCGCCAGGTCGTCGCCCAGCACCCCCGCGGTCTTTTTTGCCGCGACCTTGGTCATTACCGAGACATCGTCGAGTACCGTGGCGATATCGTCGATCAATACCAGAAGACTGCTTCCTGCCATGTTTGCCTGATTCCAGCGGGTTGAGAGGGCCACAGTCTAGCTCAAAGTCGCCACCTTGAGCCGCTTGCGAACGCGGTGCTACCATGCGCAACCGACCTCCCAGGCCCGGTGCCGCCAGCGGCCAGACACGAGGAACAGCGTCAACCATGAGCAGCATTCGCGAGCGCAACAAAGAACTGATCCTGCGCGCGGCCAGTGAAGAGTTTGCCGACAAGGGCTTCGCCGCCACCAAGACCAGCGACATCGCGGCCAAGGCCGGCCTGCCCAAGCCCAACGTCTATTACTACTTCAAGTCCAAGGAAAACCTCTACCGCGAGGTCCTGGAAAGCATCATCGAACCGATCATGCAGGCGTCGACGCCGTTCAATGCCGACGGCGACCCCAAAGAGGTATTGAGCGCCTACATCCGCTCCAAGGTGCGCATCTCCCGCGACCTGCCGTTTGCGTCCAAGGTGTTCGCCAGCGAAATCATGCACGGCGCCCCGCACCTGAGCCCGAGCCAGGTCGAGCAGCTCAACGAGCAGGCCCGGCACAACATCGAGTGTATCCAGGCCTGGATCGACCGCGGCCAGATCGCCCCGCTCGACCCGCACCACCTGATGTTCAGCATCTGGGCGGCGACCCAGACCTACGCCGACTTCGACTGGCAGATCTCGGTGGTCACCGGCAAGGCCAAGCTCGATGACAGCGATTATGAAGCGGCGGCGCAGACCATCATTCGCCTGGTGCTCAAGGGCTGTGAGCCGGACGCTTAGTCCAAGGCGCCTGCATCGCGGGGCAAGCCCGCTCCTACAGGTGGGAGCGGGCTTGCCCCGCGATAAATTTTAAGCCGCTACACCGGCATCCGCCGTCAACCCCGCCTCCTCGATCGCACTGATCGCGCATTGCTCGTCGATATCCGAGGTATCGCCACTGATGCCGATCGCCCCCAGCACCACGCCCTGCTGATTCCGAATCAGCACCCCGCCCGGCGCCGGCACCACCGGGCTCTGGCCCAGGCCGTTGAGCGCGGCGAAGAACGCCGGGCGCTGCTGCGCGTCCAGCGCCAGCAGGCGCGAACCCTTGCCCAGGGCAATTGCACCCCAGGCCTTGCCCATCGCCACTTGCGGTCGTAGCAGGCTGGCGCCGTCTTCACGTTGCAGGGCCAGCAGATGCCCGCCGTTATCCAGCACCGCCACGGTCAACGGCGCGGAGGAGATCTTGCGCCCGGCCACCAGCGCGGCGTTCACCAGGCTGACAGCGACTTTCAAGGTCAAAGCGTTCATGGAAAGGTCCTCTTGTTGTTAGAAGCCCGAGGGCAGGTGTAAAAATCAATAGAACAAATAGAACACAATGGCGAATATTTTTGTATACAATAATTTCGACGCGATGAACCAATTCTGACGAAATGCCATTTTTAAAGGCTTCCCGACGAAAGCGCCGATCGCCGATGAAAATGGATTGACCAGAGTCGCCTGGCGTGAATACACTCTGGCGAAAAGCCATTTGTATACAATTACAAAATCAAAGAGGCACAAAACCATGAGCAAAATGAGAGCAATTGATGCAGCCGTTCTGGTGATGCGCCGCGAAGGTGTGGAAACCGCGTTTGGCATTCCGGGTGCAGCCATCAACCCCCTGTACTCGGCCCTGAAGAAAGTCGGCGGTATCGATCACGTCCTCGCTCGTCACGTTGAAGGCGCCTCGCACATGGCCGAGGGCTACACCCGCACCAAGGCCGGCAACATCGGCGTGTGCATCGGCACTTCCGGCCCTGCCGGCACCGACATGGTCACCGGCCTGTACAGTGCCTCGGCCGACTCCATCCCGATCCTGTGCATCACGGGCCAAGCGCCACGTGCGCGTATGCACAAGGAAGATTTCCAGGCCGTCGACATCACCAGCATCGTCAAGCCGGTGACCAAGTGGGCGACCACCGTTCTGGAGCCCGGCCAGGTGCCGTATGCGTTCCAGAAGGCGTTCTATGAAATGCGCTCCGGCCGCCCAGGCCCGGTGCTGATCGACCTGCCGTTCGACGTGCAGATGGCCGAGATCGAATTCGACATCGACGCCTACCAGCCGCTGCCCGTACAAAAGCCTGCGGCCAACCGCGTCCAGGTCGAGAAAGCCCTGGCCATGCTCGATACTGCCGAGCGTCCATTGCTGGTCGCCGGTGGCGGCATCATCAACGCCGATGCCTGCGACAAGCTGGTGGAGTTCGCCGAGCTGACCGGAATTCCAGTGATCCCGACCCTGATGGGTTGGGGCATCATCCCCGACGATCACCCGCTGATGGTGGGCATGGTCGGCCTGCAGACGTCGCACCGCTACGGCAACGCCACCATGCTCAAGTCCGACGTGGTGCTGGGCATCGGCAACCGTTGGGCCAACCGTCACACCGGCTCGGTTGACGTCTACACCGAAGGCCGTCGCTTCATTCACGTCGACATCGAGCCGACCCAGATCGGCCGGGTCTTCACCCCGGACCTGGGTATCGTTTCCGACGCGGGCGCCGCCCTCGACGTGTTCCTCGAAGTGGCCCGCGAGTGGAAAGCCGCCGGCAAGCTCAAGGACCGCAGCGCCTGGCTGGAAGATTGCCAACAGCGCAAATCGAGCCTGCAACGCAAGACCCATTTCGACAACGTGCCGGTCAAGCCACAGCGCGTTTACCAGGAAATGAACCAGGTCTTCGGCAAGGACACCTGCTATGTCAGCACCATCGGTCTGTCGCAGATCGCCGGCGCGCAGTTCCTTCACGTCTACAAGCCGCGTCACTGGATCAACTGCGGCCAGGCCGGCCCGCTGGGCTGGACCATCCCTGCCGCCCTCGGCGTGGTCAAGGCTGATCCGACCCGCAAGGTCGTGGCGCTGTCGGGCGACTATGACTTCCAGTTCATGATCGAAGAACTGGCAGTGGGCGCGCAGTTCAACCTGCCGTACATCCACGTGCTGGTGAACAACTCCTACCTGGGGCTGATCCGCCAGGCTCAGCGCGGCTTCGAGATGGATTACTGTGTGCAGCTGGCGTTCGAGAACGTCAACGCGCCGGAGCTCAACGGTTATGGCGTCGATCACGTCGCGGTGGTCGAAGGCCTGGGCTGCAAGGCTCTGCGCGTGACCGAGCCTGGCGAGATCGCCCCGGCCCTGCTCAAGGCGCAGAAACTGGCCGAAGAGTTCCGGGTACCGGTGGTGGTCGAGGTTATCCTCGAGCGCGTGACCAACATTTCCATGGGCACCGAAATCAACGCGGTCAACGAATTCGAAGACCTGGCGCTGGTCGGCAACGACGCGCCAACCGCGATTTCCCTGCTCGACTGATCGCTGCGAAGACCCTGATGCCGGGTGCACAGGGCCCCTTTTTGCAAGGAGACAACCATGCCACGTTTCGCCGCCAACCTGTCCATGCTGTTCACCGAGCAGGACTTCCTCGCCCGCTTCAAGGCTGCTGCCGACGCTGGTTTCAGCGGTGTCGAGTACCTGTTCCCGTACGATTTCAGCTCGGCTGAAATCAAGCAGCAGCTCGATGCCCACGGCCTGACCCAGGTGCTGTTCAACCTGCCGGCCGGCGACTGGGCCAAGGGTGATCGCGGCATCGCCTGCGACCCGGCCCGCGTTGCAGAATTCCGCGCCGGTGTCGATCTTGCCATCGCCTACGCCCAGGTACTGGGCAACACCCAGGTCAACTGCCTGGCCGGCATCCGCCCGCAAGGCCCGGACTGCGCCACGGTGCGCAAGACCTTCGTCGACAACCTCAAGTTTGCCGCCGACAAGCTGCAGGCCGCCGGGATCAAGCTGGTCATGGAAATGATCAACACCCGCGACATCCCCGGCTTCTACCTGAACACCACCCAACAGGCGCTGGAGATCCAGGCGGAAGTGGCCAGCAGCAACCTGTACCTGCAATACGACATCTACCACATGCAGATCATGGAAGGGGACCTGGCCCGTACTGTGGAAAGCAACCTGGCCAAGATCAACCACATCCAGCTGGCCGACAACCCGGGCCGCCACGAGCCAGGCACCGGCGAGATCAACTATCGCTTCCTCTTCGAACACCTGGACCGCATCGGCTACCAGGGCTGGGTGGGCTGTGAATACAAGCCGCTGACCACCACCGAAGCGGGCCTTGGCTGGCTGAAGAGCCATAACGCGATTTAAGGATTACCTGTAGGAGCGGGCTTGCCCCGCGATAGCGGCGGTAGGGCCACTATCGAATCGCGGGGCAAGCCCGCTCCTACAGTGCCCTGCATTCAACAATTACAAGAGGCATTTCTCATGGCTAAAATCGGATTTATCGGCACCGGCATCATGGGCCGGCCAATGGCGCAGAACCTGCAAAAAGCCGGGCACAGCCTGTTTATCTCCACCCACCACGATGCCGCGCCTGCCGACCTGGTCGCCGCTGGCGCCGTGGCCCTGGCCAACCCGAAAGAAGTGGCCCAGGAAGCTGAATTCATCATCGTCATGGTGCCCGACACCCCACAGGTGGAGTCGGTGCTGTTCGGCGACAACGGCGTGGCTCAGGGCGTGGGCCCGAACAAGGTGGTGATCGACATGAGCTCGATCTCGCCGACCGCCACCAAAGCCTTCGCCGAGAGGATCAAGGCCACCGGCGCGACCTACCTCGACGCCCCGGTTTCCGGCGGTGAAGTCGGTGCCAAGGCCGCGACCCTGAGCATCATGGTCGGCGGTTGCCCGAACGCCTTCGAACGCGCCCTGCCGCTGTTCCAGGTCATGGGCAAGAACATCACCCGCGTCGGCGGCAGCGGCGACGGCCAGACCGCCAAGGTCGCCAACCAGATCATCGTTGCCCTGAACATCCAGGCCGTGGCCGAAGCGCTGCTGTTCGCGGCCAAGAACGGTGCGGACCCTGCCAAGGTGCGTGAAGCACTGATGGGCGGTTTCGCCTCTTCGAAGATTCTCGAAGTACACGGCGAGCGCATGATCAAGGGCACCTTCGATCCGGGCTTCCGTATCAGCCTGCACCAGAAGGACCTGAACCTGGCCCTGCAAGGCGCCAAGGAACTGAACATCAACCTGCCCAACACCGCCAACGCCCAGCAAGTGTTCAGCACCTGCGCCGCGATCGGCGGCGCCAACTGGGACCACTCGGCATTGATCAAGGGCCTGGAACACATGGCCAACTTCTCGATCCGCGACGACAAATAAGACCCCGGGCAACACCGCCCCTGGGTCAGCCTGCACGGAGGCAGGCCCAGGGGCGTTTTTGATTCTGAAGAACAATAAGATTGGAGCCTGCCATGTCGGTCGATCCGCAACACTTTCTGCGCGAGCTGTTCGCCACGGCCATCGATGCCGCGCATCCCCGCCAGGTCCTTGAAGCCCACCTGCCCAGCGACCGCAGCGGTCGCGTTATCGTCATCGGTGCCGGCAAGGCTGCCGCCGCCATGGCCGAAGTCGTCGAGCGTGCCTGGAAGGGCCCGGTGTCCGGCCTGGTGGTCACCCGCTACGGCCACGGCGCCAGCTGCTCGAAGATCGAAGTGGTCGAAGCCGCCCACCCGGTCCCGGATGCCGCCGGCCTGGCCGTGGCCAAACGGGTGCTGGAAATGGTCAGCAACCTCACGGCTGACGACCGGGTGATCTTCCTGCTCTCCGGTGGCGGTTCGGCGCTGCTGGCACTGCCCGCCGAAGGCCTGACCCTGGCCGACAAGCAACAGATCAACAAGGCCCTGCTCAAATCCGGCGCGACCATCGGCGAGATGAACTGCGTGCGCAAGCACCTCTCGGCGATCAAGGGCGGGCGCCTGGCCAAGGCCTGCTGGCCGGCCACCGTTTACACCTATGCGATTTCCGATGTACCCGGGGACCTGGCCACAGTGATCGCCTCCGGCCCGACCGTGGCCGACCCGAGCACCTCGGCCGAGGCCCTGGCGATCCTCAAGCGCTACAACATCGAAGCGCCCGCGGCGGTCACCGCCTGGCTGAACAACCCGGCGTCCGAGACCGTCAAGGCCGATGACCCGGCCCTGGCCCGCAGCCACTTCCAGCTCATCGCCCGCCCCCAGCAGTCGCTCGAAGCCGCCGCAGTCAAAGCCCGCCAGGCCGGTTTCAGCCCGCTGATCCTCGGCGACCTGGAAGGCGAATCGCGCGAAGTGGCCAAGGTCCATGCCGGCATCGCCCGGCAGATCGTCCTGCACGGTCAACCGCTGTCGCCGCCTTGCGTGATCCTCTCCGGTGGCGAGACCACCGTGACCGTGCGCGGCAATGGCCGTGGCGGGCGCAATGCCGAGTTTCTGCTGAGCCTGACCGAAAGCCTCAAGGGCCTGCCCGGGGTCTATGCCCTGGCTGGTGACACCGACGGTATCGACGGCTCCGAAGACAACGCCGGCGCCCTGATGACCCCGGACAGCTACGCCCGCGCCGCGGCATTGGGCCTGTCGGCCAGCGATGAACTGGACAACAACAACGGCTACGGCTACTTCGCCGCGCTCGATGCCTTGATCGTCACCGAGCCGACGCGGACCAACGTCAACGATTTTCGCGCCATCCTGATTCTCGAGAGTGCCCGACATGACGCCTGATAAGAAAGTCAAAATCCTTGCCACCCTCGGCCCTGCGATCAAGGGCATCGATGACATCCGCCAGCTGGTCGAGGCCGGGGTGAACATCTTTCGCCTGAACTTCAGCCACGGCGAACATGAAGACCACGCCCTGCGCTACCAGTGGATCCGCGAGGTGGAGAGCCAGCTCAACTACCCGCTGGGCATCCTCATGGACCTGCAAGGGCCCAAGCTGCGCGTTGGCCGCTTTGCCGAGGGCAAGGTCCAGTTGCAACGCGGCCAGGCCCTGCGCCTGGACCTGGACAGCACCCCGGGCACTGCCTCGCGGGTCAACCTGCCGCACCCGGAAATCATCGCCGCGCTGGAGCCGGGCATGGACCTGCTGCTCGATGACGGCAAGCTGCGCCTGCGGGTGACCGCCAAGCACAGCGACGCCATCGAGACCGAAGTGCTCAACGGCGGCGAGCTGTCCGACCGCAAGGGCGTCAACGTGCCGCAAGCGGTACTGGAGCTGAGCCCGCTGACCGCCAAGGACCGCCGCGACCTGAGCTTCGGTCTGGAGCTGGGCGTGGACTGGGTGGCGCTGTCGTTCGTCCAGCGCCCGGAAGACATCGTCGAAGCGCGCCAGCTGATCGGTGACCGCGCCTACCTGATGGCCAAGATCGAGAAACCTTCGGCGGTGACCCAGTTGCGCGCCATCGCCGAGCTCAGCGACGCGATCATGGTCGCCCGTGGCGACTTGGGCGTGGAAGTGCCGGCCGAAAGCGTGCCGCAGATCCAGAAAAGCATCATCAACACCTGCCGCGAACTGGGTAAACCGGTGGTGGTGGCTACGCAGATGCTCGAATCGATGCGCTTCTCCCCGGCCCCGACCCGCGCCGAAGTCACCGACGTGGCCAACGCCGTGGCCGAAGGCGCCGATGCGGTGATGCTCTCGGCCGAGACCGCCTCGGGTGACTACCCACTGGAAGCGGTGCAGATGATGAGCAAGATCATCCGCCAGGTGGAGAATGGCCCGGACTACCAGGCGCAGCTCGACGTCGGCCGGCCGAAAGCCGAAGCCACCGTGTCGGACGCCATCAGCTGCGCAATCCGCCGCATCAGCGGCATCCTGCCGGTGGCGGTGCTGGTCAACTACAGCGAGTCGGGGGCTTCGACCCTGCGCGCCGCCCGCGAGCGGCCACGGGCACCGATCCTCAACCTGACCCCCAACCTGTCCACCGCCCGGCGCCTGAGCGTTGCCTGGGGTGTGCACTCGGTGGTCAACGATCGTCTGCGCCAGGTCGACGAAATCTGCTCCACCGCGCTGGAAATCGCCCAGGCCCAAGGCATGGCCAGCCGTGGCGATACCCTGTTGATCACTGCCGGTGTGCCTTTTGGCAAGCCAGGGTCGACTAACACGCTGCGGATCGAGACCTTGATCTGAAGGTGAGGCCTATCGCGGGTCAAGCCCGCTCCTACAGGCCTGTGGGAGCGGGCTTGACCCGCGATGAGTGCAACACAAACCCCAGGTGGGACAACCCGGCCCAAAGAGGCGCCCCACTCCACATCAACCCAGACTGCCCCCATGTACACCAAGAATTTCGTCAACCCGTGCCCCGACTGGGCCACGGCCTTGCTCAACGGCTTCAGCCAGGTGCTGCTGCAGCGCAATCCGCTGTGTGGCCTGTGCTGCTTGCTGGCGATTACCCTGACCGCGCCCGACCTGGTCGGTGGCGCCTTGCTCGGTGCCCTCGCCGGGCTGCTGACCGCCCAGCGACGCGGCTACAACCGCAGCGACCGCCAGGCCGGCCTGTACAGCTACAACGGCGTGCTGATCGGCCTGTTGATCAGCTATGCCCTGCCCTGGTCGGCGATCCTGCCGCCCCTGATCATCGCCGCCGGCGGCCTGAGCAGCATGCTCGTGCACCAGTGGCTCAAGCGCGCCGGGCCCCGGCAACTGCTGCCCGCCTACACGGCGCCGTTCGTCTTGCTCGGCTGGGCTGCGCTGGCCATGGCCGAACCCGCCAGCGCCGCCAGCACCAGCGTCGAGGCCAACCCGCTGTTCGCCCTGGCGCGCGGTCTCGGGCAGATCTTCTTGCTCGACCAGCCCCTGGCCGGAGGGCTGATCGCCATCGGCCTGCTGATTTCCAATCGCTACGCAGCAGTCTGGGCCCTGCTCGGCTCGGCCATCGGCGGCAGCGTGGCGTTGCTCGGTGGCGACGCCATGGCGGCCTATAACGGCCTGTTCGGCTTCAACGCTGCCCTTGCCGCCCTGGCCTTCAGCCAAGAGCGCCAGCGGCCCTGGTTGCCGCTGCTGGCCATCGTCCTGGCGATTGCCCTGCAACCGGCGTTCAGCCTGCTGCCGGTGCCCGCTCTGACCGCGCCGTTCATCCTCGCCTGCTGGCTGCTGCACGGCGGCGGCCGCCTGCTGCACCTGCCCACGTCCCACAGCCGGCGTCGCTTGCACAGCTGAGGTGCAGCCCCTAGGCTCTGCCCATCTGCCTTCGGAACGAGCCTATGGACACCCCTTCGAGCTGGCGCGAGCGGCTCTACGTCATCGTTTTTCAAACCGACACGGTCGCCGGCCGGCGCTTCGACAGCATCCTGCTGCTGATCATCCTTGCCAGCCTGGTCACGGTGATCCTCGACAGCATCGACGAGGTGCACCAGCGCTATGCCGGGGTGCTGGCGGCCATCGAATGGGGGTTTACCGCGATCTTCCTGGTCGAGTACCTGATCCGCCTGTACTGCTCGCCCAAGCCCTTGCGCTACGCCTTCAGTTTTTATGGCCTGGTCGACCTGCTGGCGATCGTGCCGGGGATCATCGCCCTGTACTACAGCGACGCCCAGTACCTGCTGATCATCCGCGTCATCCGTATGCTGCGGATCTTTCGCGTGCTCAAGCTCAGCCCGTACCTCAAGCAGGCCCATTACCTGCTCGCGGCCCTGCGCGGCAGCAAGCAGAAGATCATCGTGTTCTTGCTCAGCGTCTCGACCCTGGTCACCGTGTTCGGCACCCTGATGTACGTGGTCGAGGGCCCCGAGCATGGCTTTACCAGCATCCCCAAGGGCATCTACTGGGCCATCGTCACCCTGACCACCGTCGGCTTTGGCGACATCGTGCCCAAGACCCCGCTGGGCCAGGTGCTGTCATCGATGGTGATGATCACCGGTTACTCGATCATCGCCGTGCCCACCGGGATTTTCACTGCGGAGCTTGCCAACGCCATGCGCGGCGAACAACTGCAGCACGACTGCCCGGTGTGCCGGAAAAACAGCCATGAGCACGGCGCCGCGTTCTGCTCGCGCTGCGGCAATGCGCTGTTCAAGAAAACGCTATAAGCAAAGCACTTTTTAATCTTTTAGCGCCTAAAGCCCAACCGCTATAGTCGCTGGCATAATGCCTTTAACGCCAACTCGAACAAGGAATGCGCAGTGAAAAAACTCTTCAGTGCCTCGCTTCTGGCCGCCGGCCTCGCCTTCGGCTCCCTGGCCCAGGCCGCTCCGGCACCGTTGCTGAACGTCTCCTATGACGTGATGCGCGACTTCTACAAGGACTACAACGCCGCGTTCCAAAAGCACTGGGAAGCCGAGCACAAAGAGAAAATCACCGTGCAGATGTCCTTCGGTGGCTCCAGCAAGCAGGCCCGTTCGGTGATCGATGGCCTGCCGGCCGACGTCATCACCATGAACATGGCCACCGACATCAATGCCCTGGCCGACAACGGCAAACTGGTCCCGGATAACTGGGTCACGCGCCTGCCGAACAACAGCGCGCCGTTCACCTCGGCCACCGTATTCATCGTCCGCAAGGGCAACCCCAAGGCCCTGAAAGACTGGCCCGACCTGCTCAAGGACGGCGTCCAGGTCATCGTGCCGAACCCGAAAACCTCCGGCAACGGCCGCTACACCTACCTCTCGGCCTGGGGCTATGTGCTGAAGAACGGTGGTGACGAGAACAAGGCCAAGGACTTTGTCGGCAAGCTGTTCAAGCAGGCACCGGTGCTCGATACCGGTGGCCGCGCCGCCACCACTACCTTCATGACCAACCAGATCGGCGACGTGCTGGTGACCTTCGAGAACGAAGCCGAGATGATCGCCCGCGAGTTCGGTCGCGATCAGTTCGAAGTGATCTACCCAAGCGTTTCCGCCGAGGCCGAGCCGCCGGTGAGCGTGGTCGACAAGGTGGTCGACAAGAAAGGCAGCCGCGCCACCGCCGAGGCCTACCTGAAGTACCTGTGGTCGCCAGAGGCTCAGGAAATCGCTGCCAACAACTACCTGCGTCCGCGTGATGCAACGGTACTGGCCAAGTACACCGACCGCTTCCCGAAAGTCGACTTCCTCTCGGTGGAGAAGACCTTCGGTGACTGGCGCACCGTGCAGAAAACCCACTTCAACGATGGCGGGGTTTTCGACCAGATCTATACCGGGCAGTAAGGGCCTCATCGCCGGGCAAGCCCGCTCCTACTGAATGTGTAGGGGCGGGCTTGCCCCGCGATTGCTTCGCGCAATACAACCCGCCGCCGCAGAAAGTCACCGAACAACAGGCCTGATTCGGCTTTAACGCCTGCGGGCATCGGTGCTAAAGTCGCGGCCATGAACCGCACCCCCTCCGACCGCCCGCTGATTGCCTGGACCTTGTACTTCTGTGTCCTGTTCAATCTGTTCGCCTGCGGTTTCGGTCACGGGCAGATGATGGGCTTGCAGCTCAATGGGATTGGCGGCGGCTATTGCTCAGCCATGGGCAGCGCCGGGCCGACACTGAAAAGCGATTTCGGCGATCAGGCAGTAGCCGGCTGGGACAGTATGCAGACCTGCCCGGTGTGCGCCGCGGCCGTGGTGTGCCTGGGCCTTGCGCTGGTTATCGGCTGGCTGCTGGCGGTCAGCCGTGTACGCCGCTATCACCGCGAACTGCGCAGCAAGGCACCGCCGCGTTATTGCTGGCCCGCCGCCAATCCCCGCGCCTCCCCGCTTCTGGCTTGAACCTCCTGGCAGCTCCCCGGGCTGCCTGAAACCGGCCGTTTTTTGCTGCGCCTGCCTGACAGGCGCAGGCGGCCGTTGGCTCAATTTCCAGAGTGTGATTCATGCCCTACTCCTATCGCCTGTCCGGTTGCGCGGCACTGCTGTGCGCGCTGTCCTTCAATGCTGTGGCCGAGGCGCCGCTGACCCTGCCTGACCTGCGCATCAACGGCCGCGCCGACGCCGAAGACGGCGTGCTGCTCGACACCCCTTCGCAAACCGGCTCGCGCCTTGGCCTGACGCCACGGGAAACCCCGGCTTCGGTGAACATCGTCAACCGCCAGCAGATCCAGCAGCGCGGCGCCCAGACCACCCAGGACGTGCTCAACGGCGTGCCCGGCATGACCGCTGCCTCGCCGCCCGGCTCGGCAGGCTCGGTGGCGTACCGGGGTTTTTCCGGGGCGCAGATCACCCAACTGTTCAACGGTATCAGCGTGCAGTACGACTCCATCGCCGCGCGCCCGGTGGACAGCTGGATCTATGACCGGGTCGAAGCCGTCGGCGGGCCGTCGAGCTTCCTCTTCGGTGCCGGTGCCGTCGGCGGCTCGATCAACTACATCACCAAGCTGGCCAGTCGTGACGAGAACTTCAAAGAAGGGCGGATCACGTACGGCTCCTACGACAGCAGCGAAACCTCGTTCGGTTTCAACCATGCGCTCAACGACGGCGACGGCATCCGCAACTATGCGCGCCTGGATTTCAGCCACAGTAAAAGCAACGGCTATGTCGATCGCGAAGAGCGCGATGCCTGGACCGTGGCGTTCTCCCTGCTCACCGACATCAACGACCGGTTGTCCCACACCCTGGCCGTTGAGTATCAGAACGAAACGGTCGACAGCCCCTATTGGGGCAGCCCGGTGCTCAACCCGCTGGGTGGCGAAATGAAGGTCGACGAGAGCCGCCGCTTCGAGAACTACAACGTCGAGGACGGCCGCTACGAACAGCGCGTGCGCTGGCTGCGCTCGATCACCGACTACCGTATCAACGACACCACCTCGCTGCGCAACACGCTCTACCACTACAACACCGAGCGTAACTTCCGTAACCTCGAAACCTACGCCTACAACGCCGACAACAGCCGGGTAAACCGCTCCAACGCGCTGCTGCAACGCCACGACCAGGAGCTCAACGGCAACCGCTTCGAGCTACTGCACGAGGGCCAGTTGTTCGGCTTGAACAGCCAATGGTCGGCGGGCCTGGACTACAGCCACAACGTGCAGATGAGCTACCCGCGCTCGATCACCGGCATTTTCGACAGCGTCGACCCGGCCACCTTCGAACCCGGGCATTTCTATGATCTGAACGGCATGGTCCCGGGCTATCAGAAGAACCGCGAGAACACCGTCGACACCTGGGCGGCGTTCGTCGAAAACCGTCTGCAACTGACTGAGCGCCTGTCGCTGCTCACTGGTTTGCGCTACGACCATATCGACCTCGATGTGCATAACTACCGTACGGTCGATGCCAACAACCCGCTGGACTTCCAGCGCAGCTACGAGCCCACCACCGGGCGCATCGGCCTGGTCTACGAGCTGACCCCGGCGGCCAACGTCTACGTGCAGTACAGCACCGCCGCCGACCCGCCCTCGGGCATGCTCAGCACCGCCAGCTTTGCCTCGGTACGCGACTTCGACCTGAGCACCGGCAAGCAACTGGAAGTGGGCAGCAAGTTCAGCTTCCTCGACGGTCGTGGCGCCGCCACCGTCGCCGCTTACCACATCGAGCGCAAGAACCTGGCCACCGCCGATGCCGCCAACCCCAGCGTCACCCAGCCGGTGGGCAAGCAGTCTTCGCGCGGGGTCGAGGTGGCCGCCTCGCTGCACGTCACCCCGAAGCTGCTGGCCGAGGGTAACTTTGCCTATGTCGACGCCCAGTACGATGAGTTCAACGAGAACGTCGGCGGTCGCTCGATCTCGCGCAAGGGCAACACGCCGACCAACATCCCCGAGCGGGTTGCCAACCTGTGGCTGACCTACGACATCGACCCGAGCTGGCAAGTCGGTGCCGACAGCCGCTATGTATCTTCGGTGTATGCCGATGCAGCCAACACCCGCTACGCGCCGGCGTACACGATCTTCGGCGCCTTCCTCGGCTACAAGGTCGATGACGACACGCGCATCACCGCCCGGGTACGCAACCTGACCGACGAGGTGTACGCCCGTTGGACCTCCTCGAGCATGCTCTACCTCGGTGCCCCGCGCACCCTGGAGCTGGCCGTGCAGACGCGCTTCTAGGACGCCACCGATGAAACGTTACCTGTACCTGTGGCACCGCTGGCTGGGCATCGGGCTGTGCCTGTTCATGGCCCTGTGGTTCTTCTCGGGGATGGTCATGCTCTATGTCGGCTACCCCAAGTTGACCCCGCGCGAGCACTTCGCCCATCTGCCAGCACTGCGCCTGACAGACTGCTGCGTCGACCTCGGTACTGCCCTGCGCAGTGCCGATGCCGAACGCAGCCCCGCGAGCATCCGCCTGAGCATGGTGGCCGCTGAGCCGCGCTACCTGTTCAGCTATCCGGGCCGCGCCAGCGTGGCGGTGGATGCCCGCACTGGCCAGCGCCTGCAACCGATCGAGCGCGAACAGGCCCTGGCCAGTGCTCGTCAGTACGACGCCGTGGCCACGGCCAGCTATCGCGGCGCAGTGTTTGAGGACCTGTGGAGCCACTCTCGCGCCCTCGACGCCGAGCGCCCGTTGCAGCGGGTACAGCTCGACGATGGCGAGCGCACCCTGCTGTACATCTCCGGGCACACCGGCGAAGTGGTGCGCGATGCCAGCGCCGTGGAACGCGGCTGGAACCTGGTCGGCGCCTGGCTGCACTGGCTGTACCCGTTGCGTGGCATCGGCCTGGACGGCCTGTGGAGCAACCTGGTGATCTACCTGTCGCTGGCCGGCACGCTGATGGCAGTGCTCGGCGCAGTGATCGGCATCCTCCGTTGGCGCCTGCGCAAGCCCTATCGCAGTGGCTCGCGCTCGCCCTACCGTGGGTTTGCCCGTTGGCACCATATCGGCGGCTTGCTGTTCGGCGTGCTGGCGATCACCTGGATCTTCAGCGGCCTGATGTCGATGAACCCGTGGCGGCTGTTCAGCAGTTCAGTGCCACTGAACGTTGCGGCGTATCAAGGCGGGCCGTTGTCGGCGGCGGCTTTTCCGGTGTCTGCCAGTGAAGCGCTGATGCGCTTTGACCAACAGGGCTTCACCGCGCGTGAACTTGAGTGGCGCTTGATCGCTGGTGCGGGGTACCTGGTCGGTCATGACGGCGCCGGGCGCACCCGGGTGCTGTCGATGGCCGACGGCCAGGTGCTCGAGCGCCTGCCCAGGGAGCTGCTCGAGCATGCAGCGCAAGCGTTGCTGCCACAGGACCAGATGCACAGCGAGCAGCTAGAAGCCTACGACTTCTACTACTACGCCAGGGCCGAACAGAGCATGCTCGGGCACCTGGAAAAACGCTTGCCGGTGTTGCGCGTGCGCTTTGCCGACCCGCAGCAGACCTGGCTGCATCTGGACCTGTACACCGGCGAGGTGCTGGGCGTGCTCGACCAGCCCCGGCGCGTGTCGCGCTGGTTGTTCTCGTTGCTGCACAGTTGGGACTGGCTGCCGTTGTTGCAACAGCGGCCGTTGTGGGATGCCTGGATGATCGCCTTCAGCCTGGGCGGGTTGGTGCTGAGTGTCAGTGGTGTGGTGCTGGGCTGGAGGCGATTAGCCAAGTAGGAACGGGCTTGGCCCGCGATGCGCGGTGGCTTTACAGAATGCTATCGCGGGGCAAGCCCGCTCCTACACAAGGTCCCTGAACACCAACGCCTTGAGCCCGCCCGCCGGATCGCTATCGGGGAACTCCGGCGGGTTGGCCAGGCGTTCGACGAAGGTCAGCCCCGGCGCTTCTGCGGCCATGCCGTCGACGAGGAAGTCCGGGCCGATGGCCGGATCGTTGACGCAGGCCAGCACCGTGCCGCCGTCGCTCAACAGTTCCGACAGGCGCCGCAAGATCTTGCGGTAATCCTGGGTCAGGACGAAGCTGCCTTTCTGGAAGGTCGGCGGGTCGATGATGATCAGGTCATAGGGCCCGGACTTGCGCACCTTGCCCCACGACTTGAACAGCTCATGGCCAAGAAAACTCACCTTGCCCAGGTCATGGCCGTTATGCCGATGGTTGTCGCGCCCACGGCTCAACGCCGAACGCGCCATGTCCAGGTTCACCACCTGCTCGGCACCGCCGGCAATCGCCGCCAGCGAGAACCCGCAGGTGTAGGCGAACAGGTTGAGCACGCGCTTGCCCGCCGCCTGCTCACGCACCCAGCGCCGGCCATAGCGCATGTCGAGGAACAGCCCGGTGTTCTGCTTAAGGCCCAGGTCCAGCTGGTAGCGCAGGCCGTCCTCATCGATCAGCCAGTGCTCGCTGGGCGTGCCCAGCAGCCACTGCCCGGGGCTGTCCGGCAGGTAGCGATGCTGGAGCAGAATCGCCTGGCCGCTCCAGCATGGCGCCTGGGCAAGCGTCAGGAGCATCTGCTCCAGGGCCGGCAACTGGCCCTCGGGCGGCTCACGAAACAGCGACACCAGCAGCACGCCCTGCAACCAGTCCACGGTGATCTGCTCAAGCCCCGGCCAGCAGCGCCCGCGCCCGTGAAACAGGCGGCGGGTTTCGGCCGGCGCCGGGTCAAGGGCGGCGAGCAGGTGCTGCTGGAGGGTGTCGATCACAGAGGTCATGGGCAGTTTCAATCGGGTAAAGCCGCCTATTCTACCCTGCCCCGCCGGTGACAGCAGGCCGTTCGGCCATTGATGAACAAGATGGGTGAGTGTGGCCGGTTTTTGTCGCTTTTTTTGCCCGCCGCCGTTGCCGATAGTGCCCGCACCTTCACTCGCGGATCTTTGCCATGTCTACCCTGAAAATCGAATTCTTCCACGATGTCGTCTGCGCCTGGTGCTTTGTCCTGGCCCCGCGCCTAAAACAGTTGCAAGCCGAGTTCGAGCTGGATATCCAGCACCGCAGTTTCATCCTGCAAAGCAGCCGCGAGGCGATGATCCAGCGCTTTGGCTCGATGCCCCAGGCCAAGGAAACCATCCTTGATCACTGGCAGGCCTGCGCCCGCGCCGAGGACGAAAAACGCATCAACATCCCGGGCATGCGCGAGCAAGACTTCGAATACCCCAACGGCCTGCTCGCCGCCACTGCCTGCCAGGCAGCCCATGCGCTGGCTGGCAATGCCGGTCACGAACGGATGTTCGACCGCCTGCAGTGGGCGCACCTGGTCAAGAACCGCAACATCGGTGACAAGGCCACTGTGCTGGCAATCGCCGCAGAGGCCGGCTTCGATCCACAGGCCTTCGCCCACAGCTTGCAGCACGATGCGCCTGCGTTGCTGGAGCGGGATCTGCGCCAGGGTCGCGAACTGGGCTTGCGCTCGGTGCCCTCGCTGGTGATCGCCAAGCGCTTTCGCTTGTCTGAATGCCTGACCCTGGAGCAGTTGCGCCAGGTGCTCAGCGACATCCGCGACAACCTGGACAAGACCGAGGCGATTTTGTCTTAAGGTACGCAGCGGCTATTGCAGCGCTGGCACAGCTCCCCCAGCACCTGCACCAGCAGCTGCACGTCGGGGCTGTGCCGCAGCGCTTGCGGGTAGCCAATGTACAGCGGCACTTCCCGCTGGCGTTGATGCTGCAGCGCCACGCGGCGCAAACGCCCGGCAGCCAGCGATTCATTGATCGCATGCTCGGGCAGCCAGGCAAAGCCCATCCCGCGTTCGACCAGGGTGCAGGCCGCCGCCAGGCTGCTGACCGTCCAGCGCTGGGAGGTGCCGAGCCAGCCGCTGTTCTGCGGATGGCGGGTGCCCGAGTCACGAATCACCACCTGCCGATGCGGCTGCAAATCCGCAAGGCCCAGCTCGCCCTGGCTGCCGGCCAGCGGGTGATCGGCGCCGACCACGCAGACCAGTTTTACGGTCAGCAGCAATTCTTGCAGGTAACCAGCGGGCAGGCTGCTGGCAATTCCCAGTTCGACCTTGCCGTCTTCCAGCAGCTCGCCCGCACCAGACAATGCGGTTTCATACAGGCGAATACGATAGTCCGCGAAAGTTGCCGAATACCCCTGCAAAGCCTCTTGCAACAGCTCGAGCGGGAACAGCACATCGACCGCCAGCGCCAGCTCGTTGAACAACCCCGGCTGGTACTGATTGGCCAATTGTTCAAGCTTTTGCGCCGCGCCGAGCAAATGCTTGGCCTGGGGCAGCAACGCCTGGCCCAAGGGGGTTAAAACCGCCTTGCGACCCTCGATGATGAACAGCTCATGGCCGAGCAGCACCTCCATGCGATTGACCGAATGACTGACCGCCGACTGGGACTTGAACAAATGCTCGGCAGCCTGCAAAAAGCCGCCGCACTCGACCGTGGCGACAAATGCACGCCACTGCTCGAGGCTGATTTTGGAAAACATGCCTACCTCCCTGTATGCGCGTTCAACGTTGCGCGGCCACCAGGCACAGCATGGGCCGTTCCTGCTCTTCGGCCAATGCCGGACAGGCCTGGATCTGTTCAGCGCTCGGCCCCCACTCCTGCACATGGGCCAGGGTGAAGCCGGCGCCTACCAGCTGATTGAGCAAGGTGCCCAGGGTGCGGTGATACTTGATCACGCCATCGGGCGCAAGGCCGCGTGCACGTTGGCGAACAGACGCGGCAGATCGTCGATGTAATGCAGGGTCAGGGAGCTGTAGGCAAGATCGAAGGCGGCCTTGGGCAATTCCAGGGTGTCGAGGTCTGCGCGCGAGCGCCCCAGCTGGCTGTAGCCATGGAAAAAGTCCGGATTGTCGTCGATGTTCTGGGCCATCGGCGCGGTCCTTCATAAGCAGTCATAAGCATCTACACTAGCATTCCACCCCTGCACTGGAGAACGATCATGAGCGAGACCCCGTCCATTGTCCTGGTCCATGGTTTCTGGGGCGGCGCCGCCCACTGGAGCCGGGTTATCCTCGAACTGTCACGCTTGGGCCACCGTAACCTGCATGCGGTGGAAATGCCCCTGACCTCCCTGGCCGACGATGCCGAACGCACACGCAAGATGGTCGCCTCGATTACGGGCAAGGTGCTGCTGGTCGGGCACTCCTACGGCGGCGCGGTGATTACCCAGATGGGCAACCAGGCCAATGTCGCGGGCCTGGTCTACATTGCCGCCTTTGCCCCCGAAAATGGCGAAAGCCCAGGCAGCATCACTGCCAACCACCCGCCTGAAGCGGCAGCCAACCTGCAGCCGGATGGCGATGGCTACCTGTGGATCAAACCCGAGAAAATGCATGAAAGCTTTTGCCAGGACCTGAGCAAGGACGAAGGGCTGGTCATGAGCGTGACCCAGAAGGCGCCGCTGGCCAGCACCTTCGGCGACACCATCGGCGACCCTGCGTGGCAACACAAACCCACCTGGTACCAGCTCTCGAGCCACGACCGGATGATCCACCCGGACAACCAGAAACTCATGGCTGAACGCATGCAGCCCAAGGAGTTGCTCACGCTGGACGCCAGCCATGCCTCACTGGCCTCCAGGGCCGCCGAAGTGGCAGCCCTGATCGACCGTGCGGCGGTCAGTCTGGCTTGACCGCCGGAGCCTTGAGCGCGGGCTTGAACCACCAGCCTTGCTGCATACCGGCCGCGGCCAGCAGGATCGCGGCCACCCCCAGCCATTGCAGCGGCTCCAGGCGATGGCCAAAGGCGAACCAGTCGACGAAGATCGCCGCGATCGGGTAGATGAACGACAGCGCCCCGGTCAAGGCGGTCGGCAGCTTCTGGATCGCGCCGTACAACAGCACGTACATCACCCCGGTGTGGACGATGCCCAAGGTCACCAGGCTGGCCAGCGCACCCACGTCGCCTGGCAGGCCACTGGTATTGACCCAGGGCGCCAGCAGGAGGATGCCGGTACACACCTGGATCAAGGCGATCAGGTGCGGCGGGGTGCCACTCAGGCGCTTGATGATCAGCGCCGCCAGCGCATACAGAAACGCCGCGCCCAGGGCCAGGGCAATGCCCAGCAGGTAGTCGTTGCCGCTGCCGCCCTGGCTGCCATGGGCGCTGACGATCGCGAGCATCCCGACAAAGGAAACCGCCAGCCAGAACAGCTTCGGCACGGTGATTTTCTCGCCGAGAAACAGTGCCGCCAGGCCCACCAGCATGAACGGCTGGACGTTGTATACCGCCGTGCCGATGGCAATCGAGGCACGCGAGTAGGAGGCGAACAGCAACACCCAGTTGCCGACGATGGCCACACCACTGAACACCGCCAGGGCGAAGGTGGTCAGGGTCAGGAGATTGGGCTTGAGAAAACCCATGGCCAGGCAAATCAGCAGCAAGGTGCCGGCGCCGAACACGCAGCGCCAGAACACCACATCCAGCACCGGTTGCCCGGACACCAGCACGAACCAGCCAATGGTCCCGGAAATCAACATCGCGGCGACCATCTCGAACGACCCACGGCGTATTGAACTGTCCATCACTCACCTCCTTGACGATGGGCAAATTATGACAAGGGCCTCAGGGTCCGTTCCAGTGGATAAAACAGGCTAGACTGAACCTCTACCTTTACTATCAAGGCAGATTTGGTTTTTTGCCTAACGAGGCCAATATGACCGACGACATCGACCAGCTGTTGATCAAGGCGCTGATGGAAGACTCGCGACGCTCGCTTAAAGCGCTGGCACAGCTCAGCGGCCTGTCATCCCCCAGCGTCAGTGAACGCCTGCGCCGGCTTGAAGAGCGTGGCGTACTCACGGGCTACACGGTGGAGATCGACCCGCGCTGTTTCGGTTACCAGTTGCAGGCGATCGTGCGGGTGCGGCCGCTGCCGGGGCAGTTGCAGGAGGTGGAGCGGCAGATCATGGCCATCCCCGAGTTCACCGAGTGCGACAAGGTCACCGGCGACGACTGTTTTATCGCGCGCCTGCACGTGCGCTCGATGGAACAGCTCGACACCGTGCTGGACAAGCTCAACAGCCATGCCGAAACCAACACCGCGATCGTCAAGAAGACCCCGGTGAAACGACGCTTGCCGCCGATGGCCTGAAGCTGTATGCACTCGATCCTGTGCTGACCGCACTGGCCTCATCGCCGGCAAGGCCGGCTCCCACAGTGGAGTTGTGTGTACCCTGCAGGGCCGGCGGCGTTACTGCACCGGCTCACTCGACGGCCTGGCAATCAAGCCCTTCAATTCACTGGTCATCGGAAACTCCAGGTTAAGGCCATTAGGCGGGATCGGCTGCTGGAACCAGCGATTGTAGATGCCCTCGATGCGCCCGCTGCGATAGACATCCGCCAGCGCCTCGTTGACCAGCGCCAGCAAGCCCTCATCGCCCTTGCGCACCATGCAGCTGTAGATCTCCTTCGATTGCGCCTCGCCCACCACCACCCAGTCATGGGGGTTGCGCGCCTTGGCCCGCTCGCCGTACAGCAGCGCATCATCCATGTAGAACGCCGCCGCGCGCCCGGACTGCAGCATCATGAAGGCCTCGCCATGGTCCTTGGCGCTGATCACCGAGGCCCCTAGGTTGTGCTCCAGGTTGTAGTTTTTCAGGTACTTCTCGTTGGTGGTGCCGGCGGTGCTGACCACGTTCTTGCCCTTGAGGTCATCAAGGCCCTGAATGCCGCTGTCCTTTTTGGTCAGCAACTGGCCTTTGACGAAGATAAAGCCATACGAGAAATCCACCTGTTTCTGCCGCTCGGCCGTGACCCCGGTGGTACCGCACTCCAGATCGACCGTACCGTTCTGTACCAGCGGGATACGCGTCTGCGAGGTCACCAGGTTGTAGCGCACCTTGAGCGGTGGCACTGCCAGCCTTGCCTGCAGGTGCTTGACGATTTCAGCCGCCAGGTCGACCGAATAGCCCATGGGCTTGCCGCTATGATCGCCCACATAAGAAAACGGAATGGACGAGTCGCGATAGCCGAGGGTGATGCTGCCGGATTCGGCGATCTTCTTCAGGCTGCCGGTGAGCGGCGGCGTTTCGGCCAGAATGGGCTGCGCAAAGCACAATGACAGGGCAAGCAGAGCAGGACGGTGCAAACGGGTAATCGACATCGGGACACTCCTTGCGGTTGTTGTTCTTGTTCAGTTCAGGCCGCCCGTGGGGTAAGGCCGTGCAGGTCGATCGACGGCGTACGGCCGCCTATCAGTTCGGCCAGCAGCCGGCCACTGGCACAGGCCAGGGTAAAGCCCAGGGCGCCATGACCCAGGTTCAGCCACAGATTGCGGTACGCCGTGGCACCGAGCAACGGCACGCCACTGGGGGTTGCCGGACGCATCCCGGCCCACTCGCGGGCATGTTGGTAGTCGGCGGCCTCGGGCAAGGTCGCCACGGCCAACTGGCGCATGCTGGCCAGCCGCGCTGGATCGAGCGCTTCATCAAAGCCGACGATATCGACCATGGCGGCGATGCGCAGTTGGTCTTCAAGGCGGGCATAGACGATCTTGCGGTCATAGTCGGTGATGCTCACCTGGGGCGCCTGCTGCCCGGCCTTGATCGGCGCGGTCAGGCTGTAGCCTTTGAGGGGATAGATTGGCAGGTGCAACCCGGGCAGGCCGAGGCTGGCACTGCGGTGCCCGGCACACAGCACCAGGCGCTCCACCGGCAAGACCTGCTCACCCAGTTCCAGCGCCTGCACCACCGCGCCGCTGTAACGGATGCGCGTCACCGTCTGCCCGAGCCTCAAGCGGCATTGCCCCGACGCCTGCAAGCGCTCGACCAGGGCCAGGCAGAAGCGGTGACAATCGGCGACCTCCTCGTCGGCGGTAAACACCCCGCCGATGAAGGGGGCATTGGCCAAGGCCGGCTCCAGCGTGCCGATCTCTTGCCCATCAAGCACGCGCTGGCCTTGCGGGTCGAGCAGGTGCTGGCGGGCATGCGCGAAGCTTGCGCGGTTACGAAAGGTCACCAACTTGCCGTTACGCCGCCAGGCGAACCCATCCAGAGCGTCTTCCTCGCGCCATTGCGTCAACGTGCTCTGGCTGTGCAGGGCCAGGCGCAGCAGGTGTGCGGCATTGGCACGATTGACCGAACTGCGGCATGCGGCCATAAAGGCCCCCATCCAGCGCCATTGCGCCAGGTCCAGACGCGGGCGCAGTTTCAGTGGCGAGTCGCGGCGCAGCAGCCAGCCCAGCGCTTGCAACGGCACCCCGGCATCGGCCAGGGGTGCGACATAGCGATAAGACAACTGCCCGCCGTTGGCAAAGCTGGCGCCGCCGGCAAGGCTGTCACGTGCCTCGATCAGGTCGACGGCAAAGCCGTCACGCACCAGGGCGTAGGCCGTTGCCAGACCAATGACGCCGCCGCCGATCACCGTTACCCGCTGTGTCATGTGCTTTCATCCGCCAATCCGAAGGCCTTCAGACTAGGCCCGGTGACAGCCTGGCGATAATGAATAAAAATGGGTAAAACATAAACAAAGGTTATGGGCCGCCCCATGCGCTTGCGTCATATCGAAGTGTTCCAGGCCATCCGCCAGACCGGCTCCATCAGCGGCGCCGCACAGTTGCTGCACGTAACGCAGCCTGCGGTGTCGAAGATTCTCCAGCACGCCGAAGCGCAGCTGGGCTTCCCGCTGTTTTTGCGGGTGCGCGGCAAGTTGCAGATCACCCCGGAAGCCCTGGCGCTGGAACGTGAGGTCGACAAGGTCAGCGACAGCGT
Organism: Pseudomonas sp. SBB6; assembly: GCF_024213215.1. Taxonomy (NCBI): domain Bacteria; kingdom Pseudomonadati; phylum Pseudomonadota; class Gammaproteobacteria; order Pseudomonadales; family Pseudomonadaceae; genus Pseudomonas; species Pseudomonas sp. SBB6. The sequence continues at coordinate 257,595 of NZ_JANAVH010000006.1, forward strand.
TGAGGGCGTTCGCCGCCTGGCCGCCAGCCTGCGCCGACAACCGGGCATGACCCTGCGTATCGGGGCAACGCCGGCCTTGGCCCTGGCGCTGTTCCCCCCGGTGATCAGCCAGTGGGCCGAGCGCCATCCACAGTCCGAGTGCGAACTGTCGAGCTTGCACAGCCGCGAGCTGGTGCAGCAGTTGCTGATGCGCGAGATCGACGTCGCCCTGACCTTGCGCCATCCCGAACATCCCGGCTTGAATGTGCAGCCCCTGGCCCATGGCATGCTGGTGGCACTGGCGCCAAAGGGCTATTGGTGCGAAGACCGCCAGGGCGTACCGCTGGCGGTTGAAGCCCTGGCCGATGCGCCGTTGATCGGCCTGAGCAGCAGCGACCCGCTGGCCGCCCAGGTCGGCCATTACCTGAAGAGCCTGGAGCCGGCACCGCGAATCAGCATCCGCGTACAAACCTATTCCCTGGCCCGGGCCATGGTCGAAGCCGGTGCAGGGCTGGCGTTGATCGATCCGTTTACCGCCCAGGGTTCGGCGCAAACGCTGGTGCGGCCGTTGAATCCCGCCCTGCCCATTACCCTGTATGCCTTGACCCGTGCCAACGAGAGCCAGCCGCATACCCTCGACGACCTGTTGCGGCTATTCAGCGAGCGGGCCCGTGAACAGATCGCCCGGGTCAGCCGCTAGCCATGCCTTGAAAAGCGCTGGCAAGCAGCCCATCCTTGCGCCCCTACCCTTGCAAGGATCGCAGCATGGTTCGCCTGTTCATTACCGTTGCCACGCTGCTGAGCAGCGCCGCCGTCCTGGCTGTGCCGCCCGTGCACGTCTATCAGGGCACCCAGGGCGACAGCGAAATCGAAGTCGCCCTGACCTACGACGCCCAGCACAAGACCATCGAGGGTTACTGGCTGGAACCACAGCACCAATGGCCGATCCCGCTTGAGCGCACGCCCTACGACCATCGCTTGCCGCTGCTGATCAACATCCTGAACAACCCTGACCTGCCCTCCGCCGCACTGCTGATTCAGCCTTTCGTCTTTACCCACGACCGCGAGCTGCGCGGTGCCCGGGTGAACCTGGTCAACCGCGAACGGCAAACCCTGCAGCTCAAACGTGTTACGCGTTTCAGCGACCGCCAGGATTCGTCCTGGCAGGGCCAATTGCTGCAACTGCCATTGGACGGGCGCCGGCTATTTCGCGTGCACGCGCACAAGGACGCAGGCGAGTACGTCGGCACTGTCGATAGCATCAGTATCATTGATCGCACCAGCGGCCAGACCGTGCAGGTCATCGACAACCTGGCGCTGTTCTTTCAAGGCAGTGCCAGCCTGAGTTTTGCCGACTTCAACGGCGATGGCGTGATTGATTTCAAGGCCACCCCGGTGGGCCAACTGGCCAGTGGTGGCGCTGCCGGCGAGGCCCTGCAGTACTACGTCTATCAACCGGCCAGCGATCGCTACGCGCTCAAGACTGAGCAGCAAGCCATGGAGCGCAACCGATGAGCACACTACGCAAGTGCCTGCTGGCCGTCGGGCTGCTCGGCCTGAGCCTCGGTGCCCAGGCTTACCAGTCGGTGTACCACGGCACCTTGGGCAAGCAAGCGATCACCCTGGTGATCGAGAAAACCAACGACTACAAGCACGGCTTCTACTTTTACGATCGCTATCGCACGCCGATCCGCCTCAAGCGCTCGGTGAACTACAGCCGCCAGTTGTTCATGGATGAACTGGACAGCGGCGGCTTGCCCACGGCTCGACTGAGGTTCTACAACCCCGATGACAACGCCGCCAGAGAGCCCATGCTCGGCACCTGGACGGCCTACGCCAATGCCAGGCAGTTGCCCCTGGAGTTGCGCCTGGTGGCTGATTTCGGTCATCAGCACGTCTGGCCTGCCGGCACCCCGTCATTACCCCAGGCGGCGTCCACCGAGCGCTTCTATTTCCAGATCCCGCTGGCTGACGACCACGACCGGGTGAAAACCATCGAGGTCATGGAAAAGGCCAGTGGCAAGCGGGTGCAAACCCTCGAGGTCGATCTGCCCGATTGCCACAGTCAGGGCATTGACACCCTCAAGGTGCGGCTCGAGGGCGGCAGCACCCAGGTGTTGCTGGAAGCCAGCAGCTATTGCCTGGGCAAGGTATTTGAGTGGCGCGAAGCCAAGGGGCAGTTCGAAGCACTGAACTGAGGATCAGCTCGGACAGGTGTGCTCGCCGTTGTTCAGGCCCTGCTTGTAGTTGCGGCTGAGCAGGCTGGCCTTGCCGTCGTGCCAGGTCAGGGTCAGCACATACATCGAGTCGAAATCGCCGCCGTCCCAGTCCTCGGTGATCACCCGTTTCTCCCCCAGCGCCTTGCCCGCCACGCTGTTGATCAGTTCCGGCAGGTAGCCGTGGGACCAGGCGGTGTAGACGGTGGCGTTGCGGTATTTGTCCTGCAGCAGCTCGTCGGCCAGCTCGCCGGTGTCATTGGCAGCGAAGTCGATATTGACCGGCAGGCCGAGCTTGATGGCGCTGGGGCTGATGGTCATCAGCGGGCGGATGTAACTGTAGGCGTCGTCCTTGCTGCCCTCTTCAACCTGCCGGGACGGGTTGGCGGCGAACACGTAGTCGGCCTTGCCGAATTTCTCTGGCAATAGCGTGGCCAGGTCCAGGGCGCGGTTGAGGCCCTGGCAATTGAGCTGCCCCAGGCCTTCGCCGGGTTTTTCGGCGTGACGCAGGAACACCAGGGTCTGTACACCGTCCACAGGTTCGGCGCGACTTTCCACCGCCTCGACGGCCAGCAGGCCGACACCGGCAAGCAGAGCAAGGGACAACGCAGCGTGACGGTGACGCGTGAACAAGGACGGCAACTTCATAGGGCTCTTCACAGCAAAAGGGTTGAGGCTGACCCGCCTGTGCCACCCCGCGGCCGAAGCCGCGGGGGGATCCCTGTCTGATGTTCCGTCCATGGAATCGGGCATGCTTCAGAGTGCAAGAATGCCGATTGGTTCGATCCCTGAAGGCTCGGCCCTGAGCCTGAGGCCACTGTAGCGTGGTGATGTTGCTGAATTAAGACGGCTGTCAGGTGCCGATGGCGATGAACCACTTCGGTTTCATCCGGCCGAAATCCTGCCGGCGGTTGTGCTTGAGGGCCTTCTTGGAGTCCAGCACGTAACACTCACCGGCCTCACGCACGAACACTACCCAATGCCAGAAGGGCCGACCGTTGTGCAGGCGCCATTTGATCGCCAGCAGTGCCCGGTCTGGCAGCGCCTGCCAGCTGCTGAACTGGGTCTGCTCGGTATCGGCGGCAATGCCCAGGTGGCTCAGCAAGCGCCGTACGTAGGTGGCGTCGGACCACAACTGCGGGTCCTCGGCATGAATACCGAGTGAATTGGCCAACTGCCGGGCCTGGGCATAATCGATCTGCGCCAGGGCGGCGCAGGCGGCAATACCGCAGCCAGAGGGCTGCTCTTGAATGACTGCATCCATGCGGGGGTGCTCCTGTATCAATCGTCGCGGGTAAGGACTTCGAGCAGTTCGATCTCGAAGGTCAGGTTCGAATTGGGCGGGATCGCGCCTACGCTGCGCTCGCCATAGCCCAGGTGCGCCGGCACCAGCAGCTTGCGCTTGCCGCCGACCTGCATGCCCATCAGGCCCTGGTCCCAACCCTTGATCACCCGGCCGGTGCCGATCACGCACTGGAACGGCTTGCCACGGCTGTGGGAGGAATCGAATTGCGTACCGTCGTCGAGCCAGCCAGTGTACTGGGTAGTGATCAGCGCGCCCTTGACCACGGCCTTGCCATCGCCTGGCTGGATATCGATGATTTGCAGTTCGCTGCTCATGCTTGACCTCGTTGAAGCGGGATATGCTTTTGGTGGCCAGCGTTTTCGCAGGGTTGGCGGGGTTTTGCAAGGCCCATGACCATCATGGCATCGCGGGGCAAGCCCGCTCCCACACGGGTCTCAGGCAGTCGCTGGCGCCCTGCCCGGCTCATGCTGGCGCATCGACCAGCACACGCCGCCGATCACCAGGACAATCGCCGCCCCTTCCAGCAGGCTCGGGCCGCTCTGGCGCCAGATGAAGGCGTAGAGCAAGGCGAACAGGGTTTCGAAGACGATCAACTGGCCACTCAGGGTCAGCGGCATACGCTTGGACGCGGCATTCCACAACACCGCCGCCAGCCACGAACCGAACACCGCGCACCCCAGGCTGTACAGCCAGAACAGCGCCCAACGCTCAGGCGGCGCCTGGACCTGCAACGGGGCCGGCTGCCACAGCGCCAGTACCGCCACCAGTACCAGGCTGAACACGCCGGTCATCACTCCGCTGAGCACCGACCACTGATGGCTATCAAAATGCCCGCACTGCTTGAGGTAACGGCTGTTGTGCACCGCATACCAGGTCCAGCAGGCCAGCGCGCCCAGGGCATAGAGCACACCGGCAAGCTTGTCGGCCACCGCCCCGGGCTCCAGCGCAAAGGTCTGCAGGTTGATGCAGAGCATACCGGCAAGGATCAGGCCCAGCGGCAGCAACAATTGCCGCAGCGCCACCCCGCCGCTGTCGTGGCGGCCATACAGGGTGATGGTCAATGGCAGCACGCCGACGATCAACGACGCCGGCGCCACGCCCAGCCGCTGGATCGCCGCCACCAGGCAGATGAAATACAGCAGGTTGCCGATCAGGGCCAGGCGGCCGATCATCCACAGGTCGCTCAAGGTCAGATATTTCAGGGCTTTGCGCATGGGAATCGCCAACACCAGTGTCACCAGGCCGAACAGCACGAAGCGCGCGCAACTGAGCAGCACCGGGCTGAACTCCGGCAACAGCTGCGGCACCATCAGCACCAGCCCCCACATCGCACCGGCTGTACCGGCATAGACCACACCCCGTTTCACGTGCCTGCTCCTGTTCAAAGAAGTGCGCAGGCTACCGCCTGGATAACGCCTGGACAAAAGATCATTCGGCATGCAGGCATTCCCCTGAGGAATACCTTTAACGCTGAAAGCATCGACCTTATGATTCAGCCATTCCCCAGACCGGATCGCCACATGAGCCGCTTCAGCCGTCACCTGCCACCACTGGACACCCTGATCGCCTTCGAGGCTGTGGCGCGTACCGGCAGCTTTACCCGTGCCGCCAGCGAGCTGTACCTGACCCAGAGCGCGGTGAGCAAACAGATCAAGGTGCTGGAGGAGCACCTGGGCGCGGTGCTGTTCGAACGCCGTGCCCGGGGCATTGCCCTGACGCCGGCAGGCGACGGCTTCAACGCCATCGTCGAGCCCATGCTCGAAAGCCTGCTGGCCAATGTGCTGCGCCTGAAAAGCGGCCACGGCAGCCGCAACGTCAGCGTCATCTGCACCCACGCGGTGGCGCAGTACTGGTTGTTCCCGCGCTTGCTGCGCTTCAACGAGCAGCACCCGGAGCTGACGGTGAACATTCACGCCAGCAACGAAATCAGCGAGAGCGATATCGGCAACTACGACTTCGGCATTCTCTACGGCCATGGCCACTGGAGCTCGCTCAAGGCCAGCAAGCTGTTCGACGAAACCATCTACCCCATTGCCAGCGTCAAGCGGGCCCTGCCCGCCGTGCATTCACTCAGCGAGCTGCAGGCCTTGCCGTTGATTCAGCTGGATGCCTCGGCCTGGAACTGCCTGGACTGGCAGGACTGGTTCGCCCATCAGGGCCTGCGCTACCAGGCACCGGCAAATGCGGTGACGTTCAACCAGGTCAACCTGGTGTTCGATGCGGTCATGCAGGGAATGGGCGTGGGCCTGGGCTGGGAGTTCATGGCCCGCGAACGGATCGACACCGGCTCGATCCGCCAGGTGTCAGCGTTTGTCGTGCACACCGGGCAAGCCGACTACCTGGTGCACGACAAACAGGCCCTGCGCTCACCGGCGGCCCAGGTATTCGAAGCATGGTTACTGGCGCTTAGCTGAACATGGCCTCGACCTGCGCTGCGGTCATTTCTTCGGTCTGGTTGGCGAAACAGTAGTAACCCGGTTTTTTGTCGACATACACCTGCAGATCAAAGACCCAGTCGGTATCGCCCTCCAGTACGCCGACCGACACCGCGTCGAAGTTGCCGGATTTCAACCGGTACAACAGGTGCGTGCCACACGTGCCACAGAAGCCGCGCTGGGCCCAGTCGGATGAGTCATGGAACACCGGCTGGCCGCTGGTGAACTGCACCGGCTCAGCGCAATGCACCGACAGGAACGGCCCGCCGCCCCACTGCCGGCACATGCTGCAATGGCAGGCGTTGACGCTGGCTTTCTCCAGGCTGACGCTGAGTTTGACGGCGCCGCACAGGCAGCTGCCGTGTTTTTCCAGGGACATGGTCAAGGCTCCTTGCTGGGAGAGGTAGCCGGCAAGTCTAGCAGCTGTTATCCACAGACCGGGGTCAACACCGGCGCGCCGGCAAAGAATGCCTGCAGGTTCTTCAACACCAACTGCACGGTATCGCGCGCAGCCTGCGGCGACTGACCGGCGACGTGCGGGGTCAGCACCACATTGCCCAAGGCCTTCAAGGCTTCAGGTACTGCGGGCTCTTCATCGAACACATCCAGCGCCGCGCCAGCAATCACCCCCGACGCCAAGGCCTCGACCAGATCGGCCGTATTGACCACGCTGGCACGGGCGATGTTGACCAGAAAGCCGTCCGCGCCAAGGGCTTCAAGAACCGGCTTGTCGACCAACTGGCGGGTATGGGCGCCGCCCGGGGTGGCGACGATCAGAAAGTCCGATTCGCGGGCCAATGCCAAGGGGCTGTCGCAGTAGTGATAAGCGACATCGGTACGCGGATTTCGGTTGTGATAACTCACCTGCATCTCGAAGCCCTGCGCCGCGCGCTTGGCAATCGCCAGGCCGACTGCGCCCAAACCGAGGATCCCCAGGTGCTTGCCGCTGACCGACGGGCTGATCACCCGGTTCCACTCTCCACGGCGAATCGTGGCATCGGCGCGGGGAATGTCGCGCACCACCGCCAACAGCAAGGCCATGGCATGGTCCGCGACCGCCGTGGCATTGGCGCCGGCACCATTGGTCACGGTGATGCCGCGCGCAGCAGCCGCTGTCAGGTCGACCTGCTCGTAACCGGCGCCGATCACGCAGATGATCTTCAGTGCCGGCAAGGCGTCGATCTCGTCGGCATACAGGCCCAGCGGACCACGGGTCAGTACCGCGTCGATCGCGCTGCCATGGCGGGCAATGGCCTCGGCGCGCAAGGCCGGGGTCTGCGCGCGAATCAGGCGAAAACCGTTGTTCTCCAAGAGCGGCAGGTAGTCGTCGACCGTTTCCACCAGCACCAGTACTGTCTGTGTCATGCCATGCTCCCGGGCTATTTGCGAGGGGGCATTATGCGGACTTCAGGCTACTGGGCGAAAGCCCGGCCCAGGCCGCCCGGCACGCCACTGCTGTCGGTTTCCTGCCAGGGGCCGTTGAGGTTGGTTGACCAGCTCCAGCCGTTGTTCCAGCGGTAGTAGGTGCGCTGGCGGTAGAAGGTGTTGGGCTTGCCGTCGAGCACGTACACGCCCAGGCGCGGGTCCCAGTGGCTGGCGCCACCGGGCGGTGGCGCAAAACTCGGTGAAGTGCGCTGCACCGGCTTGGGCACCGGGGTGACGGCTGGCTTGCTCGGCACCGCGCCCGGCTTGGGCGCAGGCTTGGTGCTCGGGCCCGGCGGCAGGGTCTCGATCGGCGGCGCGGTGGGTTCGGAGGGCTGATGAACGGTACATGCACTCAAGCCCACAACCAGGGAGAGAAGGGTCAGGCGTGCGATGCTGTTCATAGTCGGTCTCTTACTGGTCCGGGCGGTCGATGGTCAGGTGTTGCGCAGCGGTAGTGCTGCTGGCCAGGGGAGCACCCTGCCCGATCCATTCGCCACGGGTCGGCTGGCCAGCGCGGGAGATGCGCGCAACCAGTTGGACTTCAGGGAAGCTCGACAGTTTCATGTTCGGCATCATCGCGTCGCTATCGCTCAGCTCGACCTCGATCGGCAACTGGGCCACGGTCACCCGCTTGGCCGCCAGCGGCATCGGCGGGCCTGCACTTGCGCGGGCGAAGATGAACACGGTGTCATCGGGCCTGACCTTGTCCTTGAGCGCCGCCGCCAGCTCCACCCGTACCTTCAGGCGTGCCGTGGCCTGCTCGGCGACCGCCGGCGCGGCCTTGCCCTCGCCGGCCTTGAGTTTCTCGCTGGCGCGCTCGATCCCGCCCTGCAGCGCTGCCCGCGACGCATCGCCCTCGGGCAATTGCGCCAGCAGGCGGTTCCAGTAGTCGATGGCTTGCTGATAGTGCTCGCTCTCGAAGGCGGCGATGCCGAGCAAGCCGAGGCTGGTGACTTCGTTCGGGTCGGCCTTGAGCGCTTCGTCGGTCAGGGCCTGGGTCTGGGCATTCCACTGCTTGTTGTTGGCAAAGTACAACGCCTGGGCCCACTGCCCGAGCAGCTCCGGCTCACGTCCGGCAACCGCCACGGCACGTTCGAAAACCTTGGCCGCGTCACCCGGACGCTCCTGGGCCATGTAGGCACGACCGAGGAAGTACAGGCCTTCGGCCGAATCCGGCTGGGCCTTTACCGCCAGCTCCAGGCGACGGGTCATTTCTTCCATGGACTGCGGCGCCTTGGCAAACTGCTGGGTCAGCTCGACCTGCTCGCTGGCGCCAAAGTGCAGGTACAAGCCCAGGCCCATCACCGGCACCAACACCGCGGCCAGCAGCGGCAACGGCTTGCCCAGGCGGCCCAGGCGCTGCGGTTCGGCGCCCTCGGTATCGGCCAGCAGCTCGCGCGCGGCCTCGTCGCGGCCCTTGCCGAACTGCTCGGCATCGAGCACACCCGCTGCCTGCTGGGCAGCCAGCTCGGCGACGCGCTCCTGATACAGGGCCACGTTGAGGGCGGTGCGGTCTTCTTCCTGCTGCGCACGACGGCCGCGCAACACCGGGATCAGCAAAAAGCTCAGGGCTACCAGCAACAGCAGGCCTGCAGCAAGCCAGAAATCAGTCATGGTTGTGTTCTTTGTCCAGCAATTTGGCGAGGCGCTCGCGCTCCTCGGGGGAAAGGTCGGTGTTACCTGCGCCAACCTGGCCACGACGCTTGCGCACGATCAGCGCGAGCACGGTAAAGCCGCCCAGCAGCAACACGCCGGGGCCGAACCAGAGCAACCAGGTGCGGGCACTCAAGGCCGGCTTGTAACGGACGAAGTCACCGTAACGATCAACCATGAAGTCGACGATCTGCTGGTTGCTTTTGCCTTCGCCGAGCATGCGGAAGATCTCCCGGCGCAGGTCGGCGGCAATCGGCGCGTTGGAGTCGGCGATGTCCTGGTTCTGGCACTTGGGGCAGCGCAGTTCCTTGGTCAGCTCGTGATAACGGGCGCGCTCGGCCTCATCGGCAAATTGATAGGTGTCGATCGCCGCCTGGGTCACCCCGGCCAGGCTCATGCCGAGCACGGCGGCTGCCAGCCAGCGCTTCATGGCTTGGCCTCATCGACCAGGCTCTGGTATTGCGGCGCCAGTTGCTCGCGCCAGACGCTGGCATCGACCACGCCGACGTGCTTGTAGCGGATGATGCCCTTGGCGTCGATCAGGAAGGTTTCCGGCGCGCCGTACACCCCAAGGTCCAGGCCCAGGCTACCCTGCTCGTCGCGGATATCCAGCTGGTAAGGGTTGTGGAACTCGGCCAGCCACTTGAGTGCGGCGGCGTTGTCATCCTTGTAGTTGACCCCGTGGATCACCACGCCCTGCTCGGCCAGCTTGTTCAGGTACGGATGCTCGACCTTGCACGACGGGCACCAGGTGGCCCAGACGTTGACCAGCGCCGGCTTGCCGAGCAGGTCGGCCTCGGTCAGCGGCTTGCCGTCCACCGATTGCAGGGCAAAGGCCGGGAACGGCTTGCCGATCATCGCCGACGGCAGTTCGCTCGGGTCGAGGAACAAGCCGCGGTAGAGAAACACCGCCACCAGCAGAAACACCGCCAGCGGCAGCACCATGATCCAACGTTTCATGCAGTTGCTCCAGACATGCCCAGTGCCTCACGCACACGGGTTTTCACCTTGACTCGATAACGCCCGTCGAGCGCCGCCAGCAGGCCACCGAGGCCGGTCAACAGGCCGCCCAGCCAGATCCAGCGCACGAACGGCTTGACGTGCACCCGCACGGCCCAGGCGCCGTTGTCCAGCCGCTCGCCGAGGGCGACATAGAGGTCACGGGTGAAACCGGCATCGATACCGGCTTCGGTCATCATCGACTGCTGCACGGTGTACAGGCGTTTTTCCGGGTGCAGCACGCTGATCTCGCGGCCGTTCTCGATCACCCGTACGGTGCCCTTGTCGGACGTGAAGTTCGGCCCTTCGAAGTGCTTGGCGCCGTCGAAGATGAACTGGTAACCGGCCAGCTCCACCGACTCGCCCGGCGCCAGGCGCAGGTCGCGTTCGGCACTGTTGTTGCTCGACAGCACCACGCCCAGGGCACACACCGCCAGGCCCAGGTGCGCGACATGCATGCCCCAGTAGCTGCGGCTCAGGCCCCGCAGGCCCTTGAACAGGCCTTTGTGGCGGGTCTTGTCGAGGATGTCGCGGGCACCGGCGAGGATGATCCACGCGGCCAGGGCGAAGGTGGTCAGCACCTGCCAGTCGAAATCATCCACCAGCAGGCCGCCGATCGGCGCCAGCACGGCGCTGGCGATCAGCACCGGGGTGAGCATGCCCAGCAGCCATTTGCTCGGGGTGTCTTTCCAGCGCACGATCACGCCCACCGCCATTACCACCATCAGCAGCGCCATCAACGGGATGAACAGCGCATCGAAGTACGGCGGGCCGACCGACAGCTTGGCACCGGTCAGGGCGTCGAGGATCAACGGGTACAGGGTGCCCAGGAGGATCATCGAAGCCGCCACCACCAGCACCAGGTTGTTGGCCAGCAGCAGGGTTTCCCGCGACCACAGGGCAAAGCCGACCTGGCTCTTGACCACCGGTGCGCGCAGGGCGAACAGGGTCAGCGAACCACCGACCACGAACAACAGGAAGATCAGGATGAAGATGCCGCGCTCGGGGTCCGAGGCAAAGGCATGCACCGAGGTCAAGACCCCGGAACGGACCAGGAAGGTGCCCAGCAGGCTCAAGGAGAAGGCCGCGATGGCCAGCAGCACCGTCCAGCTTTTGAACACGCCGCGCTTCTCGGTAACTGCCAGCGAGTGAATCAGCGCGGTGCCGACCAGCCAGGGCATGAACGAGGCGTTCTCGACCGGGTCCCAGAACCACCAGCCGCCCCAGCCCAGTTCGTAGTACGCCCACCAGGAACCGAGGGTGATGCCGATCCCCAGGAAGGCCCAGGCAACGATGGTCCACGGCCGCGACCAGCGGGCCCAGGCGGCGTCCAGACGGCCGCCGAGCAAGGCGGCAATGGCGAAGGCAAAGGCCACCGAGAAGCCCACGTAGCCCATGTACAGCATCGGCGGGTGGACGATCAGGCCGATGTCCTGCAGCAGCGGGTTGAGGTCGGCGCCGTCGCTCGGTACCTGCGGCAGCAGGCGCTTGAACGGGTTGGAGGTGATGATCAGGAACGACAGGAAGCCGACGCTGATCATGCCCATGACGGCCAGCACCCGCGCCAGCATCACCTGTGGCAATTGCCGGGAGAAGATCGACACGGCAAAGGTCCAGCCGCCGAGGATCATTGCCCAGAGCAGCAGCGAGCCTTCGTGGGCGCCCCACACGGCGCTGAACTTGAAGTACCAGGGCAAGGCGCTGTTGGAGTTGTTGGCAACATAGGCGACCGAGAAGTTGTCGGTCATGAAGGCGTGGCTCAGGCAGGCGAAGGCAAATGCCAGGAAGGCGAACTGGCCCCAGGCCGCCGGGCGCGCCAGGCCCATCCACAGGCTGTCGCCACGCCAGGCGCCAAGCAACGGAACGCTGGCCTGGACGCAGGCGAAACAGATCGCCAGGATCATCGCCAGCTGGCCCAGTTCAGGAATGATCAGTGCCGCATTCATGGCTTGGCTCCGGTGTCGCTGGCGGCGGCCTGGCCGCTTTCCTTGAGGGCCTTGGTGACTTCCGGCGGCATGTACTTCTCGTCGTGCTTGGCCAGCACTTCATCGGCCACCACCACGCCTTCGGCATTGAGCTTGCCCAGGGCGACGATGCCCTGCCCTTCGCGGAACAGGTCCGGGAGGATGCCGCGGTAGGTGATCGGCACCGACTTGTTGAAATCGGTGACCACGAAGCGCACGTCCAGCGAGTCGCCAGAGCGTTGCAGCGAGCCTTTCTCGACCATGCCGCCGGCGCGGATGCGGGTGTCCAGCGGTGCTTCGCCGTTGGCGATCTGGGTCGGGGTGTAGAACAGGTTGATGTTCTGCTGCAGGGCGCTCAGGGCCAGGCCCACGGCCACGCCGATGCCGGCCAGCAGGCCGAGGATGATGAACAGACGCTTTTTACGCTGCGGATTCACGGTTTGTTCTCCCGGCGCAGACGGCGCGCCTGTTCTTGCAGGTAACGACGCTTGGCCAACACCGGCGAGGCGACGTTGAAGGCCAGCACCAGCAGGCAGATGCCGTAGGCTGACCAGACGTACAGGCCGTGATGGCCCATGGCGAGAAAATCACTGAAGGAGGCAAAGCTCATCGCGCCATCTCCCGACCCAGGCTGTTCATTACTTCCTCCCTGACCCAGCTGGCGCGCGCCTCGCGCTTGAGCACTTCAAGGCGCATGCGCAGCAACAGCACGGCGCCGAAGAAGCAGTAGAAGCCCAACACCGACAGCAGCAGCGGCAGCCACATTTCGGCGGGCATCGCCGGCTTTTCGGTGAGGGTGAAGGTGGCGCCCTGGTGCAGGGTGTTCCACCACTCCACCGAATACTTGATGATCGGAATGTTGATCACCCCGACAATGGCCAGCACCGCGCAGGCCTTGGCCGCGCTCTCACGATTACTGATTGCATGGCTCAGGGCAATGAGACCGAAGTACAGGAAAAGCAGGATCAGCATCGACGTCAGTCGCGCATCCCAGACCCACCAGCTGCCCCAGGTCGGCTTGCCCCAGATGGCGCCGGTAACCAGCGCCACGGCGGTCATCCAGGCACCGATGGGCGCCGCGCACTGCAGGGCAACATCGGCAATTTTCATTTTCCATACCAGGCCCACCACCCCGGCCACCGCCAGCATCACATAGCAGGACTGGGCGAGCATCGCCGCCGGCACGTGGATGTAGATGATCCTGAAGCTGTTACCTTGCTGGTAGTCCTGCGGCGCGAAGGCCAGGCCCCAGACCATGCCGACGCCGATCAGCAGCAGGGCGGCAATCGCCAGCCACGGCAGCATCCGCCCGCTGATGGAATAGAACCATTTGGGTGAACCCAGTTTGTGAAACCACGTCCAGCTGATTGCGCTGCTTTTCATCACGGTACATCCAGGGTCTTTGCTGGGCAGTGCCCAGACCTCATTATTCGCCGACGCTGATCTTCAGGCCAGCCGCTATTGCAAAGGGTGCCAGAGTTACTGCCAGGGCGGTCAGGCTGCCAAGCCAGAGCAGATAACCGGTCGCCGGCATAGCTTGCAATGCCGCCTGCAAGGCGCCACTGCCCAGGATCAATACCGGGATATATAACGGCAAAATAAGTAGCGCCAGCAGCAGGCCGCCACGTTTCAAACCGACTGTCAGAGCCGCACCCACGGCGCCCAACAGGCTCAGTACCGGGGTACCGAGCAAAAGCGATGCCAGCAGTACCGGCAGGCAGGCCGCAGGCAAACCTAGCATCAGTGCCAGCAAGGGTGCCAACAATACCAGTGCCAGGCCGGAAAAGGCCCAGTGTGCCAGCACTTTCGCCAGCACCAGAAGAGGCAGGGGGTGCGACGAAAGGACCCACTGCTCCAGCGAGCCATCCTCGAAATCACTGCGGAAAAGCCCGTCCAGCGAGAGCAGAACCGATAAAAGCGCTGCCACCCAGACCAGTCCCGGAGACAAGGTTTGCAACAATTGAGTCTCGGGACCGACCGCCAACGGGAACAGGGCGACGACGATGGCGAAGAACACCAGCGGGTTGGCAAGTTCGGCGGGACGTCGGCACAACAGACGCGCTTCACGGCGCAACAACAGCACAAACACACTCATGCGGCCCACTGCCCCAGGTTCAGTTCACGGTAACCGGACGGTTTGCGTTCCAGCGTGTGGTGGGTGGTCAGCACGACCATGCCGCCCTGCTCGCAATGGGCGGCCAGGTGCGCTTCAAGCTGAGCCACGCCCTGCTTGTCGAGGGCGGTGAAGGGTTCGTCGAGAATCCACAGCGGCGGGCTGTCCAGGTACAGGCGGGCCAGGGCCACGCGGCGTTGCTGACCGGCCGACAGGGTATGGCAAGGCACGTCTTCGAAGCCACGCAGCCCGACCGCGTCCAGGGCCTCGCGGATTGCCGCAGGCGCTGCCGGGCGATGCAGGGCGCAGAGCCAGGCGAGGTTTTCCTCGGGGCTTAGCACGTCCTTGATACCGGCGGCATGGCCGATCCACAAGAGGATGCGCGCCAACTCGTTGCGCTGCTCGGCCAGTGGTTTGCCATCGAGGTGGATCTGCCCGGCTGTCGGGCTCATGAGGCCGGCCATCAGGCGCAGCAGGCTGGTCTTGCCACTGCCGTTGGGGCCGCTGATCTGCAGCATGTCGCCTGCGCCCAGGTGCAATTCGAGGTTTTCGAAGAGCATTCGCCAGTCGCGCTCGCAGGCCAGGCCCACGGCTTGGAGATGAGGGGTCACGGTTTCGCCTTATGCTTGGGATGCCTGTCTCAAGTCGGTCCCGGCCTTGCCGTTATACTGGCAACGACGATGTGGCCCGGCCGCGCTGATCGCCAAAGATCGGGCGGCATTATACATGTGATGTCCTACTGTAAAGAGGGCTATTTCAACAGGTTGCGAGCGGATGACAGGCGAAATCAATAACCTAGCTGCACTGATCCCGGCCAACCCGCCGCTACGCGCGGCGATGACCGCCGAGCTGTTGCGCCTGCTGCAGCCGCAACAGGCGCTGCTGGCCCCGGGCGAAACCGCCAAGGCCGAAGTGTTGACCCTGCGCCAGGTCGGTCAGGACTTCCAGATGCTGCTCAAGCTCACCCAGGACAACGGCAAGCAGACCAACGTCCAGGCCAGCAGCACCCTGCCCCTGGCCCAGGGCAGCCAGCTGACGGTGAGCCAGAGCAGCAGCGCCAACCTGACCATCAGCGTGCAGCAGGCCATTGCCAGCAACGTGGCCACCCTGACCCGCATCGACACCCGCGAACTGCCGGTGGGCTCCCTGCTGCAAGGCAAGGTGCTGACCAGCCAGGCACTACCGCAGAACGCCGGCCAACTGGCGCAGTTCCGCTCGCTGGTAACCCTGCTCGGCGGCCCCCAGGCCGGTGCTACCCTGGCCATCGACAGCCCGCGCCCATTGCCGGTAGGCAGCTTGCTCAGCGCTCGGGTGCAGAGTGATCAATCACTGAGCTTCGTACCGCTCAGCGGGCGCCAGGAGCAACTGGCGATTACCCAGCAGCTAAGTACCCAGCAGAGTCGCCAGGCGTCCCTGCAAGGTTTGCTCACCACCCTGCAGCAGTTGCGCAACGACGATAGCCAAACGGGCGAAGTGCGCGCCACGGTAGACAAGCTGCTGGCCAGCCTGCCGGACATACGCCAGCTCAGCGACCCCAAGGGCCTGGCACAGGCCTTGAGCAACAGCGGCGTGTTTCTTGAGGCCAAGCTGCTGGCCGGGCTGCCAGCCGTGCTTGCCCCCGACCTCAAGGCACAGGTGGTACGCCTGGTGGCGCAACTGTTGCCGGGGCTGCCCGGCAACGCCACGTTCAACCCGGGCGCTGCCGCCAGCACCCTGGCCCAGGTCATGCCCGGCATGGTCCGCAATGCCCTGGGCATGCTCGGCCAGGTCAGCCCGCGGCCACATCCCGGTGGCTTTCCCCTGCCCTCGCGCTTGCTGCAGAGCCAGGACGGCGAAGGTGACCTTGAGCATTTGCTGCGCCTGGCCGCTGCGGCCATCTCGCGCCTGCAAAGCCATCAGCTGGCAAGCCTGGAACAGACCGGCACCACCGCCGATGGCAACCTGCAGACCACCTGGCAACTGGAAATCCCGCTGCGCACCGGCCAGGACTTCATGCCCCTGCAAATGAAACTGCAACGCGAAGAAACCCCGGAGCAGCAAAGCGACCCGGAGCGCGAGCGCCGCGACCCGCTGGAGATGCTCTGGCGCATCGAGCTGTCTTTCGACCTGCATCCGCTGGGGCCACTGCAAGTGCAGGCACAAATCAGCCAAGGTAGCCTGTCCAGCCAGCTGTGGGCCGAACTGCCGAGCACCGCGCAGCTGATCGAAAGCCAGCTCGGCCACTTGCGCGAGCGTCTGCTGGCACGCGGCCTGAACGTCGGCGAACTGCAGTGCCATCACGGCACACCGCCCCAAGGACCACGCACGCACCTGGAACAGCGCTGGGTGGATGAACAAGCATGATTGATAAAAGCCCACGCCAGGCCATTGCCCTGACCTATGACGGCCAGCAGGCCCCGACCCTCAGTGCCAAGGGTGATGATGAGCTGGCCGAGGCAATCCTGGCGATTGCCCGCGAGCACGAAGTGCCGATCTATGAAAACGCCGAACTGGTGCGCCTGCTGGCACGCATGGAATTGGGCGATCAGATTCCCGAGGCGCTGTACCTGACCATCGCCGAGATCATCGCCTTTGCCTGGCAGCTCAAGGGCAAGGTGCCAGTGGGGTTTGTCGATGAAGGGCCGCAGGAGCGCGATATCACCCCCACCGATCGGAGACTGCCGGGTGCCTGAAAGGCATCGCGGGTCAAGTCGAGTCGTCGCACCGCCGCTCCCACAGGATTGATGGTGCTTTCAGGGATTGTGCAAAACCTGTGGGAGCTGGCTTGCCAGCGATGAGGCCGGTATAGCCAGCACACCAGGCAGTGACTGGATCACGACCGCTGCGCGGTCGATCGCCGGCAAGGCCGGCTCCCACAGGCCGCGATCGATTTCAGCTACGGTGCAACTTGCTCATCAACTCCGCCTCAGCCTGGGTCAAGCCACAGGACTGGGTCAGTTCATCGACGCTGGCACCCATGCCCACCAGCCGCGCCGCTTGCGCGAACGACAGGCTGTTGGGGTCACGCTGCTCCAGTTGCAGGAGCTTGTCCGGCAAGGGGGCAACCACCGCCCGCAGCTCGTGCAAGGCTTCGCCCATGCGCACGCTGCCGTTCTGGTAGTCGTCCAGACGTTTGCCCAGGTCCTTGATGCGCTGGTCGCGCACGGCATCACCTTGGGCCTGTTGCGCGGCCAGCTCACGCTGGCGCTTGCTGTAGTTCAGGAAGAACCACAGGCTGACCGCCCACAGCAGCGCCAGAAATATGACTGCAACCTCAAGGATCAACTCAGATGTTCTCCAGCTCGGACCACTCTTCCTCGGTCATCATCTTGTCCAGCTCGACCAGGATCAGCAGTTCGTTGTTTTTGTTGCACACGCCCTGGATGAACTTGGCCGATTCCTCGTTGCCGACATTCGGTGCGGTCTCGATTTCCGACTGACGCAGGTAAACCACTTCGGCAACGCTGTCGACCAGGATGCCGACCACTTGCTTGTCGGCCTCGATGATGACGATACGGGTGTTGTCGGTGATCTCGCTGGACAGCAGGCCGAAGCGCTGGCGGGTGTCGATCACGGTAACCACGTTACCGCGCAGGTTGATGATGCCCAGCACGTAGCTCGGGGCACCCGGGACCGGGGCGATCTCGGTGTAGCGCAGGACTTCCTGCACCTGCATCACGTTGATGCCGTAGGACTCGTTGTCCAGTTTGAAGGTCACCCACTGCAGGATCGGATCTTCGGAACCTTGTGCAGACGATTTTTTCATTCCCCTATCCCTCAAAATCCGCCATCGGCGGTGTGCTCAGTGCGGTCGCGGCAGATGCGGCCGATTATTTATGGGTGTCGTGCAGCTGCTTGACTGCGCCACTGGCGATCAACTCGGCCAGTTCGGCGACGTCGAGCAGCGCGCACATGTGTTCGATTACGGTACCGGCCAGCCATGGCCGCTGGCCGCGCTGGCTGCGCCATTTGATCTCGTTGGGGTCCAGGCGCAACGAGCGGCTGACCTGATGCACCGCCAGCCCCCATTCGTAGCCCTGGACCGAAATCACGTACTGCAGGCCCTGGCGAAAGTCATCCCGATAGCGGTCGGGCATGACCCAGCGGGCGGTGTCCAGGACCTTGAGGTTGCCGCTCTGGCTGGGCAGGATGCCGAGGAACCAGTCCGGCTGGCCGAACAACGGTGTCAATTCGTGGCCAGCCAGCGAGTAGATCGAACCCAGGCACACCAGCGGTACCGCCAG
The DNA here is from genome assembly GCF_024213215.1 of Pseudomonas sp. SBB6. NCBI lineage: Bacteria > Pseudomonadati > Pseudomonadota > Gammaproteobacteria > Pseudomonadales > Pseudomonadaceae > Pseudomonas > Pseudomonas sp. SBB6. The sequence goes on from NZ_JANAVH010000006.1 coordinate 275,908, forward strand.
GGTCAGCCCCGCAACGTCGAACAACAGGCATTCGAACGGCTCTGCGGCCCAGGCCGGACGGCCGTCGATAGTGGCCGGCGGTACCGGTTGGTTGGGGGCTGGCGGCAGGTGCACGTCCACCAGCGGCTCGACCGGCGCAACCTGGGCAATCTCGGCCAGCGGCTGGGGCGCTTCGACTACGGGCTCGATTATGGGCTCGACTACCGGCTCGACCACCGGCGGCAAGGTCAGCGGCAACACCGGCCGCGGCGGTTCGGCAAATGGCCGGGGCGCAGGCGTCACCGCCGCCTGGGCCGCAACCTGGGCATCACGGGCCTGCTCTTCACGTACCGCCGCCTGGAACTCGTCCGGCTCGACCGATACCGGCACTACCTCATCGAGTTCTTCGGTGGCCTCCTGCAGCAAGCCATCGAGGTAGCTCTGCAGGGCCAGTTGTGGCCGGCTGGCAAGCTGTTGAGGGCGATTCATCAGGCCACCTGCAAGGCAAGGTTCTGCGTCAGCAGGTGCTTGAGCAGCGCACGGTAGGCCACCACGCCGCGGCTTTTGCCGTCGAATTGCGACGGCGTCTGCCCGGCCCGGCTGGCATCACGCAGGCGCGTGTCGACCGGGATGTAGCCCTGCCAGATATGTTCGGGGTAGGCGTCGCGCAGCACCCGCAAGGTGCCCATGGAGGCCTGGGTGCGGCGGTCGAACAGGGTCGGCACGATGTGATAGGGCAAGGCCTGCTTGCGCGAGCGGTTGACCATCGCCAGGGTGCTGACCATGCGCTCCAGGCCCTTGACTGCCAAGTACTCGGTCTGCACCGGGATCACCAGTTGCTGGCTGGCCGCCAGGGCGTTGACCATCAGCACACCGAGCAACGGCGGGCTGTCGATGATGGCGTAGTCGAAATCCTGCCACAGCTGCGCCAGAGACTTGGCGATCACCAGGCCCAGGCCACTCTGGCCCGGCGATTGACGCTCGAGCACGGCCAGGGCGGTGCTCGACGGCAACAGCGAGATCTTCTCGTCACTGGTCGGCAGCAGCAATTGCCCGGGCAAGCCTTCGGGCACCGTGCCCTTGTGCAGGAACAGGTCGTAGCAGCTGTGCTCCAGCGCATCGGGGTTATGCCCGAAATAGCTGGTCATCGACCCGTGCGGGTCGAGGTCGACGACAACCACGCGCTTGCCCGCCTCGGCCAGCAGGCCGGCCAGGGCGATGGAGGTGGTGGTCTTGCCGACTCCACCTTTTTGATTGGCTACTGCCCAGACTCTCATTGCGTTGCTTCCTCCCGGTACGGCAGCCTGCCCTGCCGGGATCGGTTATAGGGTCGGTGACGGGGAATTGACGCGATTGTCGTCCACCGTCGGTGCTACCGCTGCCGGTGCAGTTTGTGTGCCAGCCCGCTTCATGGCTGCATCCGGGGTGGCATTGGCGCTGCCAGTACCGGTCAGGCTGCGGCGAACCTCCAGGTTGCGCGAGATCACCAGCACCACCCGTCGGTTACGCGCGCGGCCTTCGGCGGAGTCGTTGGCGGCAATCGGTTGGAACTCGCCGTAGCCGACCGAGGCCATACGCGCCGGGTTCACCCCTTCCATGGCCAGCAGACGGACGATACTCGCCGCCCGCGCCGACGACAGCTCCCAGTTGGTCGGGTACTGCGCGGTGCGAATCGGCAGGTCATCGGTAAAGCCTTCGACATGCACCGGGTTGGCGAACGGCTTGAGGATGCTCGCCACCTTCTCGATGATGTTGAACGCCACATCGCTGGGCATGGCGTCGCCGCTGCCGAACAGCAGCGAGGAATTGAGTTCGATCTCGACCCACAGCTCGTTGCCGCGCACGGTCATCTGGTCGGACTTGATCAGGTCGCCGAAGGCGTCGCGCACATCATCGGTGATGGTCTTGAGGGGGTCGCTGCTGGTCTGCGCCAGGCCCGCATCGACCTGCTCGCTGTCCTTGATCAACGGCTCGGCCGGTTTGACGCTGAGCGGGCGCTCGTCGCCGATGGGGATCGGCTTCATGCTTCGCTCGGGGTCGTTGAACACGCCGATCAAGGCCTGGGAAATGACCTTGTACTTGCCCTCGTTGATCGAGGAAATCGAATACATGACCACGAAGAAGGCGAACAGCAAGGTGATGAAGTCGGCATAGGACACCAGCCAGCGTTCGTGGTTTTCATGCTCTTCGGGTTGTCGACGGCGCGCCATGTGTTACTCCATGAAGCCCTGAAGCTTCAGCTCGATCGAGCGCGGGTTCTCGCCTTCGGCGATCGACAGCAAACCTTCCAGGAGCATTTCCCGGTAGCGCGACTGGCGCAGGGCCAGGGCCTTGAGCTTGTTGGCGATCGGCAGCAGGATCAGGTTGGCACTGGCGACACCATAAATGGTGGCGACAAAGGCCACGGCAATGCCATTGCCCAACTGCGACGGGTCAGCGAGGTTGCCCATCACATGGATCAAGCCCATCACCGCACCGATGATACCGATGGTCGGCGCATAGCCGCCCATGCTTTCGAACACCTTGGCAGCCTGCACATCACGGCTTTCCTGGGTGTAGAAGTCAACCTCGAGGATGCTGCGGATGGCCTCGGGTTCAGCGCCATCGACCAGCAACTGCAAACCTTTGCGCGCGTACGGGTCCGGCTCGGCATCGGCCACCCCTTCAAGGCCCAGCAGGCCTTCCTTGCGCGCGGTCAGCGACCAGTTGACCACCCGGTCGATACCGCCGGCCAGGTCGACCCGTGGCGGAAAGATAATCCAGCGCACAATCTGCAGCGCACGCTTGAAGGCACTCATCGGCGATTGCAGCAAGGCTGCCGCCAGCGTGCCGCCAAGCACGATCAACGCCGCCGGACCGTTGAGCAGCGCCGACAGATGACCGCCTTCGAGGTAGTTGCCACCAACGATGGCGACAAATGCCAGGATGATCCCGATGAGGCTCAAGACATCCATCAGACGCAGGCCTCGACCAAGTGCTTGCCGATCTCGTCCAGGCTGTACACCGCATCTGCCAGGTTGGCTTTGACGATGGCCATGGGCATGCCATAGATCACGCAGCTGGCTTCATCCTGGGCCCACACCGTGCTGCCGCCCTGCTTGAGCAGGCGCGCGCCTTCGCGGCCATCGGCGCCCATGCCGGTGAGCACCACCGACAGCACCTTGTCGCCGTAGGACTTGGCCGCCGAGCCAAAGGTGATGTCCACGCACGGCTTGTAGTTCAGGCGCTCATCGCCCGGCAGGATCTTCACTGTGCCGCGACCATCGACCATCATCTGCTTGCCACCCGGGGCCAGCAGGGCCAGGCCCGGGCGCAGGATGTCGCCGTCCTCGGCTTCCTTGACGCTGATCTTGCACAGCTTGTCGAGGCGTTCGGCGAAGGCCTTGGTGAAGGCCGCCGGCATGTGCTGAATCAATACGATCGGCGCCGGGAAATTGGCCGGCAGCTGGGTCAGAACCCGCTGCAGGGCCACCGGGCCACCGGTGGAGGTGCCAATGGCCACCAGCTTGTACGGCTTGCGCTTGGGCGCTGGCGACGCACTGGCCGCCGCTGCGCTGGCACGTGCCGGGGCTGCGGCGCGTGGCGCAGGTGTGCTGCCCAGGCTGCTGACGCTCGGCTGGGGGCTCGGTGCCGGGGCTGGCGCGGGGCTGGTGTAGGCGCTGAAACGACGGTTGCTGCGGGAAATGGTATGAACCTTTTCACACAGCAGCTGCTTGACCTTCTCGGGGTTGCGCGAGATGTCTTCGAAGTTTTTCGGCAGGTAATCGACCGCACCGGCATCCAGGGCGTCAAGGGTAACGCGGGCGCCCTCATGGGTCAGCGAGGAGAACATCAACACCGGGGTCGGGCAACGCTGCATGATGTGACGCACAGCGGTGATGCCATCCATCATGGGCATTTCATAGTCCATGGTGATGACGTCGGGCTTGAGCGACAGCGCCTGGTCGATCGCTTCCTTGCCGTTGGTCGCGGTACCGACGACCTGGATAGTCGGGTCCGCTGAAAGAATTTCCGAGACACGGCGGCGGAAGAAACCGGAATCATCCACCACCAGGACCTTGACTGCCATAAACACTCCATTAGGGGGCGCGGCATATGCGCCGCGCCACCAGAATCAAATACGCCGGGCGGCGTAACGCTTGAGCATGCTCGGAACGTCGAGGATCAGCGCAATGCGCCCGTCACCGGTAATGGTGGCGCCCGACATGCCCGGGGTGCCCTGGAGCATCTTGCCCAGCGGCTTGATGACCACTTCTTCCTGGCCCACCAGCTGATCGACGACGAAGCCGATACGCTGCGTGCCCACCGAAAGGATCACCACATGGCCTTCGCGCTGCTCTTCATGAGCGGCCGAACTGACCAGCCAGCGCTTGAGGTAGAACAGCGGCAAGGCCTTGTCGCGCACGATCACCACTTCCTGGCCGTCGACCACGTTGGTGCGCGACAGGTCGAGGTGGAAGATCTCGTTGACGTTGACCAGCGGGAAAGCGAACGCCTGGTTGCCGAGCATGACCATCAGCGTCGGCATGATCGCCAGGGTCAGCGGCACCTTGATGACGATCTTCGAACCCAGGCCCTTGGTCGAGTAGATGTTGATCGAGCCGTTGAGCTGGGAAATCTTGGTTTTCACCACGTCCATGCCCACGCCACGCCCGGACACGTCGGAGATCTCGGTCTTGGTCGAGAAGCCCGGGGCGAAGATCAGGTTGTAGCACTCGGTCTCGCTCAGGCGGTCGGCGGCGTCCTTGTCCATCACCCCGCGCTTGACCGCGATGGCGCGCAGCACGTCGGCGTCCATGCCCTTGCCGTCATCGGAGATCGACAGCAGGATGTGATCGCCTTCCTGTTCGGCCGAGAGCACCACCTTGCCGCCGCGGGGCTTGCCAGCGGCTTCGCGCTCTTCCGGGGTCTCGACGCCATGGTCGACGGCGTTGCGCACCAAGTGCACCAACGGGTCGGCCAGGGCCTCGACAAGGTTTTTGTCGAGGTCGGTCTCTTCACCGACCAGCTCCAGGTTGATCTCTTTCTTCAGCTGCCGGGCCAGGTCGCGAACCAGGCGCGGGAAGCGCCCGAAGACCTTCTTGATCGGCTGCATGCGGGTCTTCATCACCGCGGTCTGCAGGTCGGCGGTGACCACGTCGAGGTTCGACACGGCCTTGGACATGGCCTCATCGCCGCTGTTCAGGCCCAGGCGCACCAGGCGGTTACGCACCAGCACCAGCTCGCCGACCATGTTCATGATCTCGTCGAGCCGCGCGGTATCGACCCGAACGGTGGTCTCGGTTTCGCTGGCCGGGTGCTTCTCGGCAGCCGGTGCGGCCTGGCGTGCAGGCGCAGGTGCCGGTGCCGGTGCAGCCGCCTTGGCAGCCGGGGCTGGCGCAGCAGCCTTGGCGACCGCTGCCGGCGCAGGCTTGGCCGCAGCCTTGGCTGGCGCTGCGGTGGCGGCAGGTGCACCAGTGGCTACGGCATCCGGGGCGAACTTGCCCTTGCCGTGCAACTCGTCGAGCAGCGCTTCGAACTCGTGCTCGGAGATGTGCTCGCCGTCCGCGGCAGGCGCGGCGGCCTGCGCAGGGGCGGCAGCGGCGGCCGGCAGTGCATCGACGGCAAAGGTACCCTTGCCGTGCAACTGATCGAGCAGCGCTTCGAATTCGTCATCGGTGATATCGCCACTGGCGTCGCCGCCAGCAGGCACTGCGGCGGGGGCTGGCGCGCCAGCACCGAGGTTGTCGGCGGCGAACTGGCCCTTGCCGTGCAACTGGTCGAGCAGCGATTCGAACTCGGCGTCGGTGATTTCGTCACTGCCAGGTTCGGCCACCTGGGCCTCGGCTTCGGCCTTGACCGCGTTGAGCAGCTGTTCGAATTCGGTGTCGGTGATATCCGCCTCGGCCTCGGCCGCTGGCGCTTCAACCACCTCGGGTTCAGCCGCAGGTGCCGCCACTTCGTCTTCCCCGGCAGGCTCGGCCAGGCGCGACAGCGCCGCCAGCAGCTCCGGGGTGGCAGGTGTGATATCGGTGCGTTCGCGCACCTGGCCGAACATGCTGTTGACCGTGTCCAGGGCTTCCAGGACCACGTCCATCAGTTCGGCGTCAACGCGCCGGGCACCCTTGCGCAGGATATCGAACACGTTCTCGGCGATATGGCAGCACTCCACCAGCTCGTTGAGCTGGAGGAAGCCGGCGCCCCCTTTTACAGTGTGAAAACCGCGAAAGATCGCATTGAGCAGGTCGGCATCATCCGGACGGCTTTCCAGCTCGACCAGTTGCTCGGACAGTTGCTCAAGAATTTCGCCGGCTTCTACCAGGAAATCCTGAAGGATTTCTTCATCGGCGCCGAAGCTCATTAAACGTGCTCCCTAAAAACCCAGACTGGACAGCAGATCGTCGACATCGTCCTGACCGGACACAACGTCTTCACGCTTATCGGCATGAATCTGCGGACCTTCACCCCGAGTCGGATGTTTTTCTTGATCTTTTTCAGCGCGCAGCTGCTGGTGGTCATGTTCGATACCGGCAAAACGGTCGACCTGGCTTGCCATCAGCACGAGCTTGAGCAGATTGCTTTCTACTTCGGTGACCAGCGTCGTGACGCGCTTGATCACCTGGCCGGTCAGGTCTTGGTAGTCCTGAGCCAGAAGGATGTCATTGAGGTGCCCGGCGACCTTGCGGCTGCCCTCCTCGCTACGCGTCAGGAAACTGTCGACGCGCTTGGCCAGCTCACGGAACTCCGGTGCCGCCACTTCGCGGCGCATGAAGCGCTGCCAGTCGACACTCAGCGCCTTGGCCTCGTCGCTCAGTTCGTTGAGTACCGGCGTGCTGGCTTCGACCAGGTCCATGGTGCGGTTGGCCGCGCCCTCGGTCAGCTTGACCACGTAGGACAGGCGCTCGGTCGCATCGGTGATCTGCGACACTTCCTCGGCCTGCGGCATGTGCGGGTCGATCTGGAAGCTGACGATCGCGCTGTGCAGCTCGCGGGTGAGTTTGCCGACTTCCTGGTACAGGCCGAGGTCACGGGTCTGGTTCAGCTGATGGATCAGTTGCACCGCATCGCCGAACTTGCCTCGTTCCAGGCTGTCGACCAGTTCCTTGGCGTGTTTCTTGAGTGTCGACTCGAACTCGCCCAAGGATGATTGTGTTTGCTCCATAGCGCCCCCGTGGCGTACCTCAGCTATTGACGCGCTCGAAGATCTTTTCGATCTTTTCTTTCAGCACCTGGGCGGTAAATGGCTTGACCACATAGCCGTTGACCCCGGCCTGGGCGGCTTCGATGATCTGCTCGCGCTTGGCTTCGGCAGTCACCATCAGCACCGGCAGGTGCTTCAGGCGCTCGTCGGCACGCACCTTGCGCAGCAAATCGATACCGGACATGCCAGGCATGTTCCAGTCGGTCACCAGAAAGTCGAAATGGCCGCTTTCAAGCATCGGCAGCGCGGTGTTGCCGTCGTCGGCTTCCTGGGTGTTGGTAAAGCCCAGGTCACGCAACAGGTTCTTGATGATCCGCCGCATCGTCGAAAAGTCGTCCACGATGAGGATTTTCATGTCTTTGTTCAATTAGACCTCCAAGCAGTCTTTAACGCGTTCAGCGCGGAACGCGCATTCAATCAATTCGGCACTACATTTCACGACTGCATCGAACCGGTGTTCAACGCGCCCGCCATTCCCCCAGGCGGCCACGCAAACGTGCCGCGCACTGGCTGTGCAACTGGCTGACACGCGACTCACTCACCCCCAGGACCTCACCGATCTCCTTGAGGTTGAGTTCTTCGTCGTAGTACAGCGCCAGGACCAGACGCTCACGCTCCGGCAGGTTGGCGATAGCATCGGCCAAGGCTGCCTGAAAACGCTCGTCCTCCAGATCGCGCGCAGGCTCGAGCTGGGCACTGGCACCGTCCTCGTGCAGGCCTTCATGTTCGCCGTCCTGCAACAGGTCGTCGAAACTGAACAGGCGGCTGCCCAGGGTGTCATTCAAAATCCCGTAATAATCATCGAGACTCAATTGAAGTTCGGCAGCAACTTCGTGATCTTTAGCGTCGCGGCCGGTTTTTGCTTCAATTGCACGAATCGCGTCACTGACCATGCGGGTATTGCGGTGTACCGAACGTGGCGCCCAGTCGCCCTTGCGCACTTCATCGAGCATGGCCCCGCGAATACGGATACCGGCGTAGGTCTCGAAACTGGCCCCCTTGCTCGCGTCATACTTGTTGGCGACTTCGAGCAGGCCGATCATCCCGGCCTGGATCAGGTCCTCGACCTGCACACTGGCTGGCAACCGTGCCAGCAGGTGGTAGGCGATACGCTTGACCAACGGCGCGTAACGTTCGATCAACTCATACTGGGCATCACGCGAAGCCTTGCTGTACATCCGATAACCGCTGGCGTTCATAGCACCGGACCCGCACTCGTCGGTTGCACCAGACGCTCGACGAAGAATTCCAGGTGCCCCCGTGGGTTGGCAGGCAGCGGCCAGCTATCGACTTTCTGGGCAATGGCCTTGAATGCCAGCGCGCACTTGGAACGCGGGAAGGCTTCATAGACCGCTCGCTGCTTCTGCACCGCCTTGCGCACGCATTCGTCGTAAGGCACCGCACCGACGTATTGTAGGGCGACATCGAGGAAGCGATCAGTGACCTTGGTCAACTTGGCGAACAGGTTGCGCCCTTCCTGCGGGCTCTGGGCCATGTTCGCCAGGACACGGAAGCGGTTCATGCCGTAATCGCGGTTGAGCAGCTTGATCAGCGCATAGGCGTCGGTGATCGAGGTAGGCTCGTCGCACACCACCAGCAGCACTTCCTGGGCGGCGCGGACAAAACTGACTACCGAGTCACCGATACCCGCAGCGGTGTCGATCACCAGCACATCGAGGTTGTCGCCGATCTCGCTGAAGGCCTGGATCAGGCCGGCGTGCTGGGCCGGGGCCAGGTGCACCATGCTCTGCGTACCCGAAGCCGCCGGCACGATGCGCACACCGCCGGGGCCTTGCAGCAGCACATCGCGCAGCTCGCAACGGCCTTCGATGACATCGGCCAGGGTGCGTTTGGGCGTCAGGCCCAACAACACGTCAACGTTGGCCAGCCCCAGGTCGGCGTCCAGCAGCATGACCCGACGGCCAAGCTCAGCCAGCGCCAATGACAGGTTCACTGACACGTTAGTCTTGCCGACGCCACCTTTGCCGCCGGTCACGGCGATCACCTGTACGGGATGCATGCTACCCATGTTTGTTCTTTACCTTGTCTTACTTAGACCGAGGCCACATGACTGGGCTGCGCTTTCAACACCTGAAAAATGCCTGGCAGACCATTGATGTAGGTACTTTGCAACGTATTCATATTAACCTCAGCCCACGCGTTTGCCGGAGCTGTGGTAGAGATCAGCGAACATGTCGGCCATGGCCTCTTCGCTGGGCTCGTCCTGCACCTGCACACTCACGGCACGGCTGACCAACTGGTGCCGGCGCGGCAGGTGCAGGTCGTCAGGAATGCGCGGGCCATCGGTAAGATAGGCCACCGGCAATTCGTGACTGATCGCCAGGCTCAATACTTCGCCGAGGCTGGCGGTTTCATCTAGCTTGGTCAGGATGCAACCGGCCAGGCCGCAGCGCTTGTAGCTGTGGTAGGCGGCGGTGAGCACCTGCTTTTGGCTGGTGGTTGCCAGCACCAAGTAATTCTTGGCCTGAATCCCGCGCCCGGCAAGGGTTTCAAGCTGCATGCGCAGCGCCGGGTCGCTGGCCTGCAGGCCGGCGGTATCGATCAACACCACGCGCTTGCGCAGCAGCGGGTCGAGGGCCTGGGCCAACGACTGGCCCGGATCGACGTGAGTAACCGACACGTTGAGAATCCGCCCCAGGGTCTTGAGCTGCTCCTGGGCACCGATGCGAAAGCTGTCCATGCTCACCAGGGCCAGGTTCTGCGCGCCGTACTTGAGCACATAGCGCGCCGCGAGCTTGGCCAGGGTAGTGGTTTTGCCCATGCCGGCCGGACCGACCATGGCAATGACACCGCCTTCTTCGATAGGTTCGATTTCCGGCACTTCAATCATGCGTGCAAGATGCGCCAGGAGCATGCGCCAGGCGTGGCGCGGCTCTTCGATTTCGGTGGTCAGCTCGAGCAGTTCACGGGCAATCGGGCCGGACAGGCCAATGCGCTGCAAGCGACGCCAGAGGTTGGCCTGCTGTGGCTTGTTGCCCTGCAACTGGCTCCAGGCCAGCGAGCCGAGCTGCACCTCAAGCAGTTCGCGCAGGCCCGACAGTTCCGAACGCATCGAGTCGAACAGGCGCGGATCGATCGGCGCAGCCGCCGGCGCAGCAGGCACCACCGGCGCTTCGACCTGCGGGTCGATCAGCGGCTCGGAGGCGGTCAGCGGCAGGCCGGCAAACAGCTGGCGGTTGGCGTCTTCGCTCTCGCTGCGACTGCTCAGTTCGGCCTGGGCGGTGACGATGCGCGACTGGGTCTTGCGCAGCTCGTCCTCAAGCTCGACATTCGGCACCCGCGGCGCCAGGGCGGACAGCTTGTAGTCCAGCGCAGCCGTCAGCTCGACACCGCCAGCAATCCGTCGGTTGCCGATGATGGCGGCCTCGGCCCCCAGCTCATCGCGAACCAGCTTCATGGCCTGACGCATATCGGCGGCGAAAAAACGCTTAACTTGCATAACCCACTACCTCAGCCGTTCGGGCCCACTGTGGCGACGATGGTAACTTGCTTGTTGTCAGGTATTTCCTGGTACGCCAAAACATGCAAATTCGGTACAGCCAGGCGACCGAAGCGCGACAGCATGGCTCGTACCGGTCCTGCGACCAGGAGGATCGCCGGCTGCCCTTGCATCTCCTGACGCTGGGCGGCTTCGATCAACGAACGCTGAAGCTTTTCGGCCATGCTCGGCTCCAGAAGAACACCGTCTTCCTGGCCTTGCCCAGCCCTTTGCAAACTATTGAGCAAAATCTGTTCCAATCTTGGCTCAAGGGTGATGACAGGCAGCTCGGACTCAACGCCGACAATGCTTTGCACGATAGCGCGACACAATCCGACGCGCACCACCGCCACCAATGCGGCGGTATCTTGACTCTTGGCCGGGTTGTTGGCGATAGCCTCGGCAATGCTGCGAATATCGCGTACCGGAACCTGCTCGGCGAGCAATGCCTGCAGGACCTTGAGCAGCCCCGACAATGAAATGACGCTCGGCACCAATTCTTCGGCGAGCTTGGGCGAGGCCTTGGCCAGCACCTGCAGCAACTGCTGCACTTCTTCGTGACCGATCAGCTCGTGGCAGTGCTTGTGCAGGATCTGGTTGAGGTGGGTAGCGACCACGGTACTGGCGTCCACCACCGTGTAGCCCAGCGACTGCGCCTGGCTGCGCTGGTTGATGTCGATCCACACCGCTTCCAGGCCAAAGGCCGGGTCGCGAGCGGCAATGCCGTTGAGGGTACCGAACACCTGCCCCGGGTTGATCGCAAGCTCGCGGTCCGGGTAAATCTCGGCCTCCGCCAGGATCACCCCCATCAGGGTCAGGCGGTAAGCGCTGGGTGCCAGGTCGAGGTTGTCGCGAATGTGCACCGTAGGCATGAGAAAACCCAGGTCCTGGGAGAGCTTTTTGCGCACCCCCTTGATCCGCGCCAGCAACTGCCCACCCTGGTTGCGATCGACCAGCGGAATCAGCCGATAGCCGACCTCCAGGCCGATCATGTCGATCGGGGTGACGTCATCCCAGCCCAGCTCTTTGGTTTCCATGGCGCGCTGTGGCGACGGCAGCAGGTCCTGCTGGCGCTGCACCTCTTCCAGGGCCTTGACCTTGGCCTGGTTCTGCTTGCGCCAGACCAGGTAGGCGCCACCGCCGGCCAGCAGGCCCAGGCTCAAGAAGGCGACGTGCGGCATGCCCGGGACCAGGCCCATGACGATCATCAGGCCGGCGGAGACCGCCAGGGCCTTGGGCGAGTCGAACATTTGCCGGTTGATCTGCTTGCCCATGTCCTCGGAGCCCGAGGCGCGGGTGACCATGATCGCGGCCGCAGTGGACAGCAACAGCGATGGCAACTGCGCCACCAAACCGTCACCAATGGTCAGCAAGGCGTAGACCTTGCCGGCATCGGCAAAGGTCATGTTGTGCTGGAACATACCGACGGCCATGCCGCCGATCAGGTTGATGAACAGGATCAGCAGGCCGGCGATGGCGTCACCGCGGACAAACTTGCTGGCACCGTCCATCGAACCGTAGAACTCGGCCTCCCCGGCCACTTCCGCTCGGCGCGCCTTGGCCTGGGCCTGGTCGATCAGACCGGCGTTGAGGTCGGCGTCGATGGCCATCTGCTTGCCGGGCATGGCGTCGAGGGTAAAGCGCGCGCTCACCTCGGAAATACGCCCGGCACCCTTGGTGACCACCACGAAGTTGATGATCATCAGGATCGCGAAGACCACGATACCGACCACGTAGTTGCCGCCGATCACCACCTCGCCGAAGGCCTGGATCACCTTACCGGCGGCTTCGTGGCCATCGTGACCGTGGAGCATCACCACCCGCGTGGACGCCACGTTGAGCGCCAGGCGCAGCAAGGTTGCCACCAGCAGGATGGTCGGGAACGCGGCGAAGTCCAGCGGACGCAAGGCGTAGACGCAGACCAGCAGGACCACGATCGACAGGGCGATGTTGAAGGTGAAGAACACGTCGAGCAAAAACGGCGGGATCGGCAACATCATCATTGCCAGCATCACCAGCAGCAACAGCGGCACACCCAGGTTGCCCCGGCCTAGACCGACCAGGTTGCTACGGGCACTGTTGATTAACTGAGAGCGATCCACCGGTATTCCTCGTTAGCTCAAGCAAAACTTTGACGCCTTTGAGGCGCGCTGCGCTGCCTTTGCAAGAAGCTTTCCAACTTTGCTGAACGAGGTGGCTTGAGTGGCTCGGGGCTGCTGCGCAGCCGTCGCCGGCTCCCACAATGAGCCTGCATGCACAACCCCTGTGGGAGCTGGCCTTGCCAGCGATGAGGCCAGCAATGTCGATCAGGAATCGCGCCGCAGGTCTGGCGGGATCGGCAGGTCCTTGAGCGGCTCCGGCGCCTTGCCCTTGCCGGCGCGGTGCTGGCGGATCTGGTAGACATAAGCCAATACCTGGGCCACCGCCAGGTACAAGCCGGCGGGAATCTCTTCCTCAAGCTCGGTGGAGTAGTAGATCGAGCGCGCCAGCGCCGGCGATTCGAGCACCTGGATCTTGTGCTCGTTGGCGATCTCGCGAATCTTCAGGGCAATGAAGTCGGCCCCCTTGGCCAGCAACAGCGGCGCCGAGCCCTTCTCCGGGTCGTACTTGAGCGCCACCGCATAGTGGGTCGGGTTGGTGATGATCACGTCGGCCTCGGGGATCGCCGCCATCATCCGCCGCTGCGAAGCTTCGCGCTGCAACTGGCGAATACGCTGCTTGACCTCGGGCTTGCCCTCGGAGTCCTTGTACTCGTCACGCACTTCCTGCTTGGTCATCAGCAGTTTCTTGTGCGCCTGCCAGAGCTGGATCGGCACATCGACGGCGGCAATGATCAACAGGCCGGCGGCCATCCACAGGGCACTCCAGCCCACCACCTGCACGCTATGAATGATGGCCTGCTCCAGCGGTTCGTTGGCAATCGCCAGCAGGTCATCGCGATCGGCCGAGAGCACCGCCAGGGCGACGATGAGAATCATGAAGAACTTGGCCAGGGCCTTGAGCAGCTCGGACAAGGCGTTGACCGAGAACATCCGCTTGATCCCCGAGAGCGGGTTCATGCGGCTGAACTTCGGCGCCAGCGAGCTGCTGGAAAACAGAAAGCCGCCCAGCGACACCGGGCCGATGATCGCGGCAATCAACAACACCAACAGCACCGGCTGGGTTGCCAGCAGGGCCATCTTGCCGGACGCCATGAGAAAGATCCCCATGGAGCGCTCATCGATGAGCACCTCGCGCGACAGCGTGAAGTTGATGCGCATCAACTCCATCAGGGTTTGCGCCAGACCACCGCCAAACGCCAGCAATGCACCCGCCCCGGCAAGGGTCACCGTGACAGTGTTGAGTTCCTTGGAGCGGGCGATCTCACCCTTCTCGCGGGCGTCCTTCTTGCGCTTCTCGGTGGGGTCTTCTGTCTTGTCCTGACCGCTTTCGCTCTCTGCCATGCTCAGCGCGCCCGTGCCAGCTCACGCAGCCATTGCAAGGCCTCGGAGGCCAGCGAATGGTAGTGAGGAATGATATCGGCCAGGGTAATCCAGAAGATCACCAACCCCAGCACCAGGGTCAGCGGAAAGCCGATGGAAAAGATGTTCAGTTGCGGTGCTGCACGCGTCATCACACCAAAAGCAATGTTGACCACCAGCAGCGCGGTAATCGCCGGCAACACCAGCAGCATCGCCGCACCCAGCACCCACCCCAGGCGCCCGGCCAGGTCCCAGAAATGATTGACCAGCAAGCCGCCGCCCACCGGCAAGGTGGTAAAGCTTTCGGTCAACACCTCGAAGACCACCAGATGGCCGTTGATAGCGAGGAACAGCAAGGTCACCAGCATGGTCAGGAACTGGCTGACCACCGCGACGTTGACACCGTTGGCCGGGTCGACCATGGAGGCGAAGGCCATGCCCATCTGGATCGCGACGATCTGCCCGGCAATCACGAAAATCTGGAAGAACAACTGCAGCGCCATGCCGAACAGGGCGCCGATGATGATCTGCTCGGCAATCAGCAGCAGGGCCTTGAGGTCCAGCGCATTGACCTCAGGCATGGGCGGCAGCCCAGGGACGATCACCACGGTAATCGCCAGGGCGAAATACAGGCGTATGCGCGCCGGCACCAGGGTGGTGCCGAAGATCGGCATGGTCATCAGCACAGCGGTGACGCGAAACAGCGGCAGGATGAAGCTGGCCACCCAGGTACTGATCTGCGCATCGGTGAGCTCGAGCACGGCCAGGTCAACCAATCAGCTGCGGAATACTGCCGTACAACGACAGGATGTACTCCATGAACTTCTGCACCAGCCAGGGCCCGACCACGATCAGGGTGATCAGCATGACCAACAGGCGCGGCAGAAAGCTCAGGGTCTGTTCGTTGATCTGCGTGGCGGCCTGGAACATGGCCACCACCAGCCCCACCAGCAGGCTCGGCACCACCAGGATGGCCACCATCAGGGTGGTCAGCCACAGCGCGTCACGAAACAGGTCGACAGCCACTTCAGGGGTCATGGACTACTTCTCCTCGCGGCGTCAGACGCCGCCGAAACTGCCGGCCAGGGTACCCATGATCAGCGCCCAGCCATCGACCAGGACGAACAGCATGATCTTGAACGGCAACGAGATGATCAGCGGCGAGAGCATCATCATACCCATGGCCATCAGCACACTGGCGACCACCAGGTCGATGATCAGGAACGGGATGAAAATCATGAAACCGATCTGGAACGCGGTCTTGAGCTCCGAGGTGACGAAGGCCGGTACCAGGATGGTCAGTGGCGCCTGATCAGGGCTGGCGATGTCGGTGCGCTTGGACAGGCGCATGAACAGGTCCAGATCACTCTCGCGGGTTTGCGCCAGCATGAAGTCCTTGAGCGGCACCTGGGCCTTGCTGATGGCATCCTGGGCGCTGAGCTTTTCGCTCAGGTACGGCTGCAGGGCATCCTGGTTCACCCGGTCGAACACCGGCGCCATGATGAACATCGTCAGGAACAGCGCCATGCCGGTCAGGATCTGGTTCGACGGGGTCTGCTGCAGGCCCAGGGCCTGGCGCAGAATGGAGAAGACGATGATGATGCGGGTGAAGCTGGTCATCAGCACGACGAACGCCGGGATGAAGCTCAGCGCCGTCATGATCAGCAGGATCTGCAGGCTGACCGAATACTCCTGCTGCCCGTCTGCCCCACTGGACAGGGTGATCGCCGGGATCGACAACGGATCAGCCGCCAAAGCCATTGGCGCCGCCAGCAACAGCGCCAGCGTCAACATCATGCGCAACGCGCCCATCACGACCTTCCCTTCTGATCCTTGCCCATCAGCTCCATCAAGCGCTGGGCGAATTCTGGTGTTGCCTGACGCGCGCTGACGGGCACTTCGACTGGCTCGGCCAATACATGCAAGGCCTCGATTGTGCCTGGCGAATGACCGATGAGGATCTGCTCCTTGCCAACCTGCACCAGCAGCAAGCGATCACGCGGCCCCAGCGAACGGCTGCCAAGGATCTCGATGACCTGACCACTGCCCGGTGCGGCGTTCTGCACCCGGCGCAGCAGCCAGGCCAGGAAAAAGATCAACCCCAGCACCAGCAGCAGGCCAAGCACCAGCTGCGTCAGCTGCCCAGCCGCGCTGCCGCTCGCCGCCGGCGCCACCACGGCAGCGGCCGGCTGCGTGACGGCGGCCAGGGCGACATCCACATACAGGCCACCACACAGGGCCAGGCCGTTGCGCAGGAGCCTGCTCACTCAGCGCAACTTCTTGATGCGTTCGCTTGGGCTGATCACGTCAGTCAGGCGGATACCGAACTTTTCGTTGACCACGACCACCTCGCCGTGGGCGATCAGGGTGCCGTTGACCAGCACGTCCAGCGGTTCGCCGGCCAGGCGGTCGAGTTCGATCACCGACCCCTGGTTGAGCTGCAGCAGGTTGCGGATGTTGATTTCGGTACTGCCCACTTCCATGGAAATGCTCACCGGGATATCCAGGATCACGTCCAGGTTCGGGCCATCAAGGGTCACCGGCTCGTTGCTGCGCGGCGAGCTGCCGAACTCTTCCATGGCCAGGCGATTGGTCGCCGATCCGTTGCCGGCATCGGCAGCCAGCAAGGCGTCGATATCGGACTGCCCAGCGTCGCCGGTTTCTTCCAGGGCCGCAGCCCACTCATCGGCCAGGGCCTGCTCCTCCGGGGAGGTGATATCGTTTTCGTTAGCCATTTTGTCCTCGACGGGCAATCAATTCGGAGTTGGAACCACAAGCGCCTCAGCGGCGCTCGATCGGATCGATAATCTGCAGGGCCAGGTTGCCCTTGTGCGAACCCAGCTTGGCCTTGAACGACGGCACGCCGTTGGCCCGCAGGATCAGCTCTTCCGGCAGCTCGACCGGAATCACGTCGCCCGGCTGCATGTGCAGGATGTCGCGCAGCTTGAGCTGGCGACGGGCAACCGTGGCACTGAGCGGCACGCTGACGTCCAGCACGTCTTCGCGCAGGGCCTTGATCCAGCGCTCGTCCTGGTCGTCCAGGTCGGACTGGAAACCGGCGTCGAGCATCTCGCGCACCGGCTCGATCATCGAGTACGGCATGGTCACGTGCAGGTCACCGCCGCCGCCGTCGAGCTCGATGTGGAAGGTCGAGACCACCACCGCCTCGCTCGGCCCGACAATGTTGGCCATGGCCGGGTTGACCTCGGAGTTGATGTACTCGAAGTTGACCGGCATGATCGCCTGCCAGGCCTCCTTGAGGTCGACGAAAGCCTGGTCCAGGACCATGCGCACCACGCGCAGCTCGGTCGGGGTGAACTCACGCCCTTCGATCTTGGCGTGACGACCGTCGCCACCAAAGAAGTTGTCCACCAGCTTGAACACCAGCTTGGCGTCGAGGATGAACAGCGAGGTACCCCGCAGCGGCTTGATCTTCACCAGGTTGAGGCTGGTGGGCACGTACAGCGAATGCACGTATTCGCCGAACTTCATCACCTGCACGCCGCCCACCGCCACGTCGGCGGAGCGACGCAGCAGGTTGAACATGCTGATGCGGGTATAGCGGGCGAAGCGCTCGTTGATCATTTCCAGGGTCGGCATGCGTCCGCGGACAATCCGATCCTGACTGGTCAGGTCATAACTTTTGACACTGCCGGGCTCGGCATTGCTTTCGGTTTGCACCAGCCCATCGTCGACGCCATGCAGCAAGGCATCGATTTCATCCTGGGACAGCAGGTCCTGCACGGCCATCTGGGGCTCCTACTGCAATACGAAATTGGTGAACAGCAGCTGGTCGACGACCGGCTTGCCGACTTCCTTCTGCGCCACTTCCTGGACACTGGCAGTGGCTTTCTGACGCAGCATCTCCTGACCGACCGGGCTGGCCAGGGTGTCGAACCCCTGCCCCGAGAACAGCATGACCAGGTTGTTGCGAATCACCGGCATGTGCACCTTGAGGGCATCCAGTGCAGCCTGGTCGCGGCCTTGCATGGTGATGCTCACCTGCATGAAACGCTGGCGGCCGTTCTGGTTGAAGTTGACCACGAATGCTGGCGCCAGGGGCTCGTAGATGGCCGCAGGCTTAAGGTTGGCCAGGGCCGGGTCGACGGCCGGCTTGCTCTCGGACTGGTGCAGGAAGAACCAGGTGGCACCAACCGACAGACCGACGGCCAGCAACAACGCCAGTACCAACAGCAGGATCAGCTTGAGTTTGCCTTTTGCGGCGGGGTCTTTCTCTGCTTCGCTCTTCGCCATGCCAATAATCCGTCATTCATCGGAGATTTCAGTCACATGGCGAGGGTTGAGCAAGTGTTATGCCAGATTTGCCTGGAGGGTGATTGATCGCGAATCAAGCCCGCTCCTACAGACCCTGTGGGAGCGGACCTGACCCGCGATGAGGCCAGTACGGTCAGCGCATCAGGCGTAGTAATCCACGGCGCTAGAACCGACAACGTTCTGCTGCTCGACGGGCATTGCACCCGGGGCGATATCGCCGGATTCGCCAGCCTCATTGCGCCGCGCCGCCACGCCACTGAACTTCGGTGCATCCTGGGCGCCCTGCTGCTGCCCGCCACGAGACTGATCGGCGACGTTGACGTCCGGCTGCCCCAACCCCTGCTGGGCGAACATTTCCTTGAGCCGGTGCACCTGGTTCTCCAGCGCTTCGCGCACCCCGGCATGACCACTGACAAAGGTCACCTGGGCCTGCTGTTCCGGCGCCAGGTTGACGCGGATGTCCAGGCGCCCCAACTCGGCGGGCTCAAGTTTGATATCCGCCGACTTGAGGTTCTGGCTGGACAGGTACATGACCCGGTTGACCAGGCCTTCGGTCCAGCCGCCCTGGTTCATCGCCAACGGCTGGTTGAGCGGCGTCGCCACCGGCACGGCATTGGCAGTCTTGGCCGTGGCCGCCTGGGTCAGGCTGCTCAGGCGCTCGGCAAAGTTGTCGACGCGGGTATCGCTCGAAGCACTTTTCAGGTCCTTGAGCCCATCATCGATCAGGCCACTGAAGGCTTTTTCGCCCGGCTCACCCTGTTCGGTATCGGCACCCGGCTTGTCCAGCAGGGCCGCCAGGGTATTGACGGCAGGCTGGGCAGGAGACGCCTCAGACTGGGCAGCAGCAGGCTTGGCCGCGTGAGTGGAGGTGGTTCCCTGGGCCTGGGCACTCTGCTCCAGGGCCAGGCGCAAGGCCGGCAGGTCGGCCAGAGGGTCTGCCTCCGGATCAAAAGCAGCCTGCGGATCAAGCACAGCTTCTGCTGCCGGCGACGCCACGACCGCAGGCTGCACCTGAAGCTGCGCAGCAGCCTGCACCACTGGCGCCACCGCTTCGGCCTGGGCCTGAATCAGTTGGGCGCCCGGCTGCGCATCGGTCACCTGGCCAGCTACCAGGCTGGAGTCGAGCAAGGTCGGATCTGTGCTCAGCGCCGGATCCGTTTCAGCGCCATCCTGCTCCTCAGGCAACTTTTTGCCGCTATCGGCAACCTTCGCGTCATCCCCGGTGGTTTGCTTGCCGTCGTTGACGGAGGCAGGCGTGGCGCTGGCGTTTTCGCGCAGCGGCGGGTCGCCAGCCGTAGCGTTCGCCTCGCGAGACTCCTTGGCGTACACCTGAGAAAAGCCGCCAGCCTTGTCGTTGGAGGCCTGCGGCGATTTTTCCGGCGCGCCGGAAGCGACGCGCGATGGCTTTGCCGGCGCACTGGCTTGCAGCAGGGAATTGGAAGCGACGGGCATGTAGGCGTCTCCACTACAGGGGTCGAAAGCGTAAGTTGGCGAAATTCACGCAAAAGTCGCGCCAGGTTCCATTACTGACGCCACAATTTGCTCAGCCGATCAATACGCGCCGACGCTCTTCGCGATACAACTGACGCACTGCCGAATACTCGCGGTCGATCTGATTGATCAGATCCTCGATCCCCTGCAGTGGCCCATTATTGACCCGGTCTTCCAACTGCCGGCACAACTCGGCCAACGCCAAGGCGCCCATGTTGCTGCTACTGCCCTTGAAGCTGTGCGCGGCATGCGCCAGCTCGTCGGCGTTTTTCGCTTCATGCAACTGGCTGAGGCGTTTTTCGGAATCGTCAAGAAAGGTTTCCAGCAAGTACAGGTAGCCATCTTCCATGACCTCCTGCAAGTCGCTAAGCACCTTGCGATCGATGTGAATGTCGGACACTTGCTCACTCCTTGATCAAGTTGGATTATGCCTGAGCCTCCCAGGCGAACTCCACGCATGCGCGGCGCCCCTCGTCGGCCCATTCGGCACGCCGACTCAAGCGGCGCACGAGATTCAGCCCGCGCCCGCACAACCCTTGCTCGGACACAGGCCTGGCCAGCACTTTACTCACATTGAAGCCCTTGCCGCTATCTTCGACCTCGATAATCAGACGCCCGCCCTGGCCAAGAGGTTCAACCCGCAGGTGCACGCGGATGAAGCCTGCGCTCAGCGCCTGTAGACGCTCGTTGCGCATCTGGTAATAGATGGCAAAGCTGCGCGCATCGCGTTTGAGCGCAGAATCCAGGCCCAGCACCCCGTGCTCCAGGGCATTGGAATACAGTTCGGTCAACACGCTGTGCAGCGCCCCGCCCTGAGCCCGCAGGCCGTGAATTTCCTGCAGCAACTGCTGCAGGTAAGGCAAGGGGTTGAAGCGCTTGAGCGTCTCGGCACGAAACTCGAACTGCAATGACCAGTCCAGCGGGCTGGACTGGCCACTATCAGAATAGATCACAGGCAACGGCGACGACAGTTGCGGCTCCACCACCTCGATATCCAGCAGGCTGACGTCGTCGCGCGAGCGCCCGCGAAAGCCGTCGAGCGCCTGCAGCACCTCTTCGAACAACAGCGCCGGCTGACGATTGGCCGCCAGCACCCGGCGCAAGCGCTCGACGCCGAACAACTGGTCGTTTTCATCACTGGTATCGACCACCCCGTCCGACAGCAAGAACAACCGCTCTCCCAACGCCAGCGGCAGCACCTCGGTGGTTTCGTCGAACTGCTCAGGCGCCAGGATGCCCAGCGGCAGGTGCCGCGACACCAGCGGCTGCGGCTCACCCCCGCTGGCCGGCAACAGGTAGCCGTCGGGCATGCCGCCATTCCACACTTCGACCATCCGCCTCTGGAAGCTCAGGTTCAGCAGCAGCGCACAACAGAACATGTCCACCGGCAGTATGCGCTTGAGCTTGGCGTTCATCTCCCGCAGGGTTTCGGCCAGACCGTAGCCCTTGGCCGTCATGCCATAGAACACTTCGGCCAGGGGCATGGCGCCGACCGCGGCCGGCAAACCATGTCCGGTAAAATCTCCCAGCAACACATGCATGTCGCCAGCCGGTGTGTAGGCGGCCAACAGCAAATCACCGTTGAACAAGGCATAGGGCGATTGCAGGTAGCGGATGTTCGGCGCACTCAGGCAGCCGGCATGGGCCACCTGATCAAATACCGCCTTGGCTACCCGCTGCTCGTTGAGCAGGTGATTGTGATGCCGGGCAATCTGGTCACGTTGCTCAAGCACCGTTGCCTGCAGCCGGCGCAAGCGGTCCATGGCCTTGATTTTGGCGGCCAGGATCACCGGGCTGTAAGGCTTTGCCAGAAAATCGTCGCCACCCGCCTCCAGGCAGCGCACCAGCGCCTGCTCTTCGCTCAACGAAGTCAGAAAGATGATCGGCACCAGCGCCTCACCCGCCAGGGCCTTGATTTGCCGGGCCGCCTCGAAGCCGTCCATCACCGGCATCATGGCATCGAGCAGGACGACATGCGGGCGCCGCTCGGCGAACAGGGCAACCGCCTGCTCGCCGTTCTCGGCAGTGAGCACCTGGTGCCCCTGCTTGCGCACGATGGTGGCGAGCAGCAAGCGATCGGCCGCACCATCTTCGGCGATCAGTACGCTGAGCGCCTCGACATCAGCACAGACCTGGTTCAACTGATGTCAAACAACTTGTCAAAGTTGGAGATAGCCAGGATTTTGCGCACGTCGGAACTGGCATTGACCACCCGCACATCCGACTCGTCACCCCCGGCATGATCACGCAGCAACAGCAGCATGCCCAGCGCTGAACTGTCGAGGTAGGTCGCCTCCTTGAGGTCTACCACTACCGAGTCCGGCCTGGCTGGCTTGTGCTCATAGGCATTGCGAAACTCCTGATGCTTGCCAAAGTCAAAACGCCCTTTGACCTTGATCGTCAGCTTTTTCCCATCCTGGGACACCACAGATTCAACTGCCATGTAGGCGATTCCTTCCGTTACGACGATTACAGACAACTAGAAGGTTTAGCAGCCCGGCCGCCCAGCGGCAACCCTTGGCGACCAATACCAGCCTCAGTAGCGGTCGTGACGCGGCAAACGCTGGGACAGTTCGTCGAGCAGCTTCTGCTCACGTTTGTCTTCGACCATTCGCGCTTCATCGATATAGCGCTGCACCAGCTTGCGCAAGCCCTCGACCCGGGCGTAAGCCTGCTGCCAGGTGCCCCGGGCGTTCTTCAGGTTGCTCTGGTGCCAGGCCAGGCTTTGGCGCTGCTGGGTCATGGCAGCTTCCAACTGACCAAGGAAGCTCTGGTAGTTGACCAGCCAGCTACCGGACACGCCCTGCCCGCCACGGTTGATCCACTGCAACTGGTAATCTTCGCGAAAGCGGTCGAGCTCACTGAGCTTGGCCTGGGCCATGTTCACCTGCTGCTGGAACTGCCCCAGGCGCTGGGCAGCCTGACGCTCGGCGTTTTCGGCCATTTCCACCACCGGCGCCAGGCGCGCGGCACGACTGGGCTGGGCCATGGCCTATCAGCCGCCAGTCGCAGGCTGGGCGAACACGCTGGCCAGATGCTCGCGGCTCTGTTGCATACCAACGTTTTCGTTCAGGCCCTGGCGCAGGAAATGCACCAGGCGTGGCTGCAGGGCAATGGCCAGGTCGGTCTCGGCATCGCCGCCGGCCACATAGGCACCGACACTGATCAGGTCGCGGCTTTGCGACAGGCGCGACCACAGCTGCTTGAACTGCTGCGCCTCGGTCATCTGCTCGGGGCTGACCACCTGCGGCATGACCCGGCTGATCGAAGCCTCGATATCAATGGCCGGGTAGTGCCCCTCCTCGGCCAGACGCCGGGACAGCACGATGTGGCCATCGAGGACACCCCGCGCCGAGTCGGCAATCGGGTCTTGCTGGTCATCGCCTTCGGACAACACGGTATAGAAGGCGGTGATCGAGCCACCTCCGGCCTCGCCGTTACCGGCGCGCTCCACCAGCTTGGGCAGCTTGGCGAACACCGATGGCGGGTAACCCTTGGTGGCTGGCGGCTCGCCGATGGCCAGGGCGATTTCCCGCTGGGCCTGGGCAAAACGGGTGAGTGAATCCATCAGCAACAGGACGTTCTTGCCCTTGTCGCGAAAATACTCGGCGATGCGCGTGCAGTACATGGCCGCGCGCAAGCGCATCAATGGCGCGTCATCAGCAGGCGATGCCACCACTACCGAGCGCTTGAGGCCTTCCTCACCCAGAATGTGCTCGATGAACTCCTTGACCTCACGCCCGCGCTCACCGATCAGGCCGACGACGATGATGTCCGCCTCGGTGAAGCGGGTCATCATGCCCAGCAGCACACTCTTACCCACGCCGGTACCGGCAAACAGGCCCAGGCGCTGACCGCGGCCAACCGTCAACAAACCGTTGATGCTGCGAATACCGACATCCAGCGGCTGGCTGATCGGGTCGCGATTGAGCGGGTTGATGGTCGGACCGTCCATTGGCACCCAGTCTTCAGCCTTCATTCCGCCCTTGCCATCCAGCGCCCGCCCGGCGCCATCGAGCACCCGCCCGAGCATGCTCATGCCCATGGGCAGGCGGCCACTGTCGGCCAGCGGTACCACGCGAGCACCGGGTGCGATGCCGGCAACGCTGCCAACCGGCATGAGAAATACCTTGCCGCCGGCAAAGCCCATGACTTCGGCCTCGACCCGCACCGGGTGATAGCTGTCGTCGTTGATCACGACACAGCGGCTGCCAACGGCCGCACGCAGGCCCTCGGCTTCCAGGGTCAGGCCGACCATGCGCAGCAGGCGGCCTTCGACCACTGGCTGGGACGGTAAATTGACGGCATCGGCGTAGGCGCCAAGGCGCTTGCCAAAACTGGTTCGCTCAAGGCGCATCGGCGTTGCCCAGGTCAACCTGCAGGTCTGGCGCGGCCGGGTGCAGGCCTTGGTCATGGAGCTGATCAAAGAGTTGCGCGATGGCTTTCTCGATACGGGTTTCCATGGTCGCGTCGATGCGGCTGTGATCGGTTTCAATGCGGCAGCCGCCCGGCAGCAACGCCTCGTCTTCGAGCAGCTTCCAGCGCTCTTCGTGGCGCTCGCGCAGGGCCTTGGCCAACTCGAAGTCCTGCGGGTTGATATGGATGCGGATGTTCTCGGCGCCCATTGGCAGCAGTTTCAGCGCCTCACGCAGCACCTGGCTGATCTGGCTGGAATCGCTGTGCAGTTCGCGGCCAATGACCTCGCGGGCGATATGCCCGACCAGGTGCACAACGGCCTTTTCGATCTGGCTGTCCTGTTCGGCGATGGGTTCGAGCAAATGCCCCATGAGCTGTTCAAGGCTGGCCAGCTTGGCGCCCAGGGCCTCTTCGGCTTCCTGGCGGACCTTGAGCTGGGTGCTGTGAAAGCCCTCGCGCTCCCCCGTGGCAAAACCTTCGTTGTAGGCTTCCTGGCGGATGCTTTCGAGCTCTTCGAGGGTCAGTGGCTGGACTTCTTCCAGCGGCACTTCTTCGATTTCTTCCTGAACCTCTTCAGGTTCCGGCTCTGGCGCAGGTTCTGGCTCGGGATCGAAGCTAGGCAGCGCCCAGCGATCGAAGCCATCGAGATCGTTGGCGCGAATCAGCTCACTGAGGTGCTCGTTGGTTGACATGATTTCACGCACTCGTAAAACAGTTCTGTGGGAGCTGGCTTGCCAGCGATGCGGACACCTCGCCCCCAGGGTTACTGCGTCGATTCCATCGCCGGCAAGGCCAGCTCCCACAGGGGCTGGTGCCAGCAACGAGATCCGCTTAGATCATCTCTTCGCCGCCCTTGCCACCGAGGACGATTTCTCCGGCTTCGGCCATACGGCGGGCGATGGTGAGGATTTCCTTCTGTGCCGTCTCGACATCGCTGACCCGCACCGGGCCCTTGGCCTCGAGGTCGTCGCGCAGCAGCTCGGACGCACGCTTGGACATGTTTTTGAAGATCTTCTCCTTGACCTTCTCGTCGGCGCCCTTGAGCGATACCACCAGCACGTCGGAAGACACTTCGCGCAACAGCGCCTGGATACCACGATCGTCGACATCGGCCAGGTTGTTGAAGACGAACATCAGGTCTTCGATCTGCTCGGAGAGTTCGCCGTCGATGTCGCGGATAGCGTCCATCAACTGGCCTTCGACGGAGCTGTCGAGGAAGTTCATGATGTCCGCTGCCCGCTTGATACCACCCAGGGTGGTGCGCGCGGCATTGGAGTTGCCGGCGAACTGCTTCTCGAGGATCTGGTTCAGCTCCTTGAGCGCCGCCGGCTGCACGGTGTTCAGCGACGACACGCGCAGGATGATGTCCAGGCGTACCTTGTGGTCGAAGTTGCCCAGCACTTCACCGGCCTGATCCGGGTCCAGGTAGGCGACTACGATGGCCTGGATCTGCGGGTGCTCGTAGCGGATGACATCGGCCACGGCGCGCGGCTCCATCCATTTGAGGCTGTCCAGGCCGCTGGTGTTGCCACCCAGCAGGATGCGGTCGATCAGGCCGTTGGCCTTGTCCTCGCCCAGGGCCTGGGTGAGCATCTTGCGGATGTAGCCGTCGGAGCCAACGCCCAGGCTGGTCTGGTCGCCGACGATCTCGACGAACTCGCTCATCACCTGCTCGACCTGCTCGCGATGGACGTTGCCCATCTGCGCCATGGCCACGCCGACCCTCTGCACTTCCTTGGGGCCCATGTGCCGCAGCACTTGCGCGGCATCGGTTTCACCCAGCGACAGCAGCAGGATCGCGGCCTTGTCGACGCGGGTCAGTTTGGCGGTAAGGGCTCGGTTATCACTCATCGGCGTTGATCCACTCTTTCACGACCTGGGCCACACGACCCGGGTCTTCGGCCACCAGGCTCTTGATTGCATTGAGCTGTGCGTCATAACCCTCGCTCGGGCTTGGCAGCAGAATGCTTTGCGGACCACCCAGGCTGACGCGGTCGTTGGCCAGATCGCCATCCAGACCGAGCATGCCGCCCAGTTCCATGTCGCCATCGGCACCGGCGCCTTGCTTGCCATTGCCGGTGATGTTGTTGAGGACCGGACGCAGCACGCCGAACACCAGGACCAGGATGAACAGCACACCCATGACCTGCTTGATGATGTCCCAGAACCATGGCTGCGAGTAGAACGGAATTTCGCTGATCACCTCGCCACGGTCGGCGGCGAACGGCACGTTGATCACGCTGACGCTGTCACCGCGGCTGGCGTCGAAGCCCACCGCGTCCTGCACCAGGCGGGTAAAGCGCGCCAGGTCCTCGGCAGCCCACGGCGTGCGGGCGGCATCGCCGGTGGCCGGGTCGACCTTGAGCTGGTCATCGACCACCACGGCCACCGACAGGCGGGTCAGACGCCCCTGCTGCTGGCGGGTATGGCTGATGGAGCGGTCCAGCTCGAAGTTCTTGGTCGACTGCTGACGCTTGTCGGCCGGGTACGGCGCGAGCATCGGCTGGCCGGTGGCCGGGTCCATGATCTGCTGGCCGTTGGCATCGAGCAGCGGCTGACCCGACTGAATGGCGCTGGCAGCGGTTTGCGCGCCGCCGGTGGTCTGCGGCGCCGAGGCCGGGCCGGGTGGCTGGTTGCTCAGGGCACCGGGCACACCTTGCGGCCCCATGCTGCTGGAGCGTTGTTCGTTGACCGACTGCTCGCTGCGCAGCGCCGGCTGGTCAGGGTTGAACTGCTCGGAGGTCGACTCGACCGCGCTGAAGTCAACATCGGCCGACACTTCAGCCTTGTAGCGATCGTTGCCCAGCACCGGCTGGAGGATGTTGTGCACACGCTGAGTCAGCAGGCCTTCCATGCGGCGGCTGTAATCGAACTGCTTGCCTGCCATGGTCAGCTCGGAGCTTTCCGCCTGATCGGACAGCAGGTTGCCCTTCTGGTCGACCACGGTGACCTGGGACTTGTTCAGCTCCGGCACGCTGGTCGCCACCAGGTTGACGATGGCCATCACCTGACCGGCTTCCAGGGCGCGGCCCTGGTACAGCTCGACCAGTACCGAAGCGCTGGGCTTGCGCTCGTCACGTACGAACACCGAACTTTTTGGAATCGCCAGGTGCACGCGGGCACCCTTGACGTTGTTGAGGCTGGAGATGGTCCGCGCCAGTTCGCCTTCCAGGCCACGACGGTAACGGGTGGCCTCCATGAACTGGCTGGTGCCCAGGCCCTGCTCCTTGTCGAGGATCTCGAAGCCGACATTGCCATCGCTCGGCGCCACGCCGGCGGCTGCCAGTTTCAGGCGGGCACGGGAAATATCGTCGGCCTTGACCAACAGGGCCCCGGAATTGGGTTCGACGTTGTAGGGGATGTCGGCAGCGGCCAGGGTGTCCATGACCTGCTTGGTGTCCATGCCGGCCAGGCTGCCGTACAGCGGCCGGTAGTCCGGCTGCTGCGACCACAGCACCACGGCAAAGCCGATCGCCACGCTCGCGGCCAGACCGACCAGCAGGCCGACCTGACGCAGCATCGGCATCTGCGAGATGTTTTCCAGGAACGACATGCCGAACAACGGCGGTTTGGGCGCTGACCCGCTGCTTTTGGCGGGCACGTTATCGACGACTGCTTCGGCCATGACTCAATCTCGCCCTTATACCGGCATCTGCATGATGTCTTGATAGGCCTGCACCAGCTTGTTGCGCACCTGGGTCAAGGCCTGGAACGACACACTGGCTTTTTGCGAAGCGATCATCACGTCGGTGAGGTCTACGCCGCTTTTACCAATTTCGAAAGCATTGGCCAACTGCGTGGAGGCCTGCTGGGTATCGCTGACCTTGTTGATGGCCTGCCCCAGCATGTCGGCAAAATTGCTCGAACCGAGCTCTGGCGCAGCCGCAGCCTTCGGCATCGACATGGCGTCCATTTGCATGGCCCGCATGTCCAACATCAATCGATTAAATTCAACACCTTGGCTCATGGACTTCTCTCTCCGACGGCCCGCATTTTTTTGACACTCACGCAGCGGATAGGCAGGACATAGCAACAAGAGTGCCAGCTCTGCCCGCGGCCCGAACAAAAACTCTAATTCAACACCCTGTCAGCTCGCGTACAGGCTGGCCTCGACATCCATGCCGGCATCACGCATCTGCGCCAGCTTGTAACGCAGGGTGCGCGGGCTGATACCCAGGCGCTCGGCAGCCTCCTTGCGGCGGCCCCGCTCGGCGCGCAGGGTGTCGACGATCATCTGGAATTCGTGGCGGCGCATGTCATCGCCCAACCCGCCTGCGGCCTCGACCTCAACCTCGACCGGCGCAACCGCCATGACGGGCGTTGCGGCAAATACCGGCAAGGCACCGGCAAGACAGAAATCCGCCGCTTCGATCACCCCGCCCTGCTGCAGGATCAAGGCCCGCTGGATGGCGTTGTCCAGCTCGCGCACATTGCCCGGCCAGGCATAGCCCTGCAGGCAGGCCTGCGCCTCGGCCGACAGGCGCACCGGCGCGTGCTTCATTTTATTGACGTGGCGCGCCAGCAAGCGTTCGGCCAGCGGCAGAATATCGGCGCTGCGCTCGCGCAACGGCTTCCAGGCCAGCGGGAACACCGACAGGCGATAGAACAGGTCCTCACGAAAGCGCCCCGCCGCCACTTCGCCCGCCAGGTCGCGGTTGGTGGTGGCGACCACGCGAATGTCCAGGGCAATCGGTTTGCGCCCACCGACCCGTTCCACTTCACGCTCCTGCAGCACCCGCAGCAGCTTGGCCTGCAGCCCCAGGGGCATCTCGGAAATCTCGTCGAGCAGCAAGGTGCCACCGTCGGCCTGCTCGAACTTGCCGGCCTGGGCGGCAATCGCGCCCGTGAACGAGCCTTTCTCATGACCGAACAGGGTCGCTTCGAGCATGTTGTCGGGGATGGCTGCGCAGTTAATGGCCACGAACGGCTGATTGGCCCGTGGCGACTGCTGGTGAATGTAGCGTGCCAACACCTCTTTGCCGGTTCCGGACTCGCCCGAGATCAATACGGTCGACTCACTGCGCGCCACTCGCGCCGCCAGCTCCAGCAACTGCGCACTGGCCGGCTCGCGAGCCACCGGCCCTTCGCCGTCAGCGGCACCGGCCACCCCCAGGGCGTGACGCGCCACCAGCTCAAGCAATGCCTTGGGTTCGAACGGCTTGACCAGGTAATCCGCCGCCCCTTGGCGCATGGCCTCGACCGCACGCTCGACGGCGGCATGAGCGGTCATCAACAGCACCGGCAAGTACGGCTGGCGAGCACGCAACAGGGCGAGCAACTGATGCCCGTCCATCCCCGGCATGTTGACATCACTGACCACCAGGCTGAACGCCTCGTTGGCGACCACTTCCAGCGCCTCCTCGGCCGAGCCCACAGCCTGGTGGGCAAAGCCGCCCAGCTCAAGCGTATCGGCCAATGCCTGACGCAGGGCGCGGTCGTCTTCGACCAGCAGCACCTTGATTGCTTTCATGACTCTGTCTCCGCCTGCTGCGCGCCGATCAGCGGCAGGCTGATCCGGGCACAGGTGCCGCGACCCGGTCGCGAACGTAATTGCAAACTGCCCTGATGGGCGCGCACCACCGCCTTGACCACCGCCAGGCCCAGCCCGGTACCGGTGGCCTTGGTGGTCAGGAACGGTTCGCCCAGGCGCGCCAGCAAGGCGCTGTCGATACCGCCACCGGCATCGCTGATGCACAGGTGCAACACCTGCTCGCGCCGGTACAGGTGAACCTTGAGCCGCGCAGGCTCGCCACTGGCCTGCACCGCGTTTTCGACCAGGTTGAGCAGGGCGCCGACCAGGGTGTCGCGATTACACAGCAACTCGCCCAGGTGGCCGTCGCACTGCCAGCGCACGGCATGCCCCTGGACATGGGTCTGCGCCGCCTGCTGCAGCGCCTGGAACAGGGCCTTGGGTGTCAGCCGATCGGTCAGCGGCAACTCGCCACGGGCAAACACCAGCATGTCACGCACCTGGTGCTCCAGCTCATGCAGGCGCTCCTTGAGGCTGCCGGCAAACCGCTGCTGGGTTTCAACCGGCAGGCTTTGCTCGGCCAGATGGCTGGCATAGAGCATGGCCGCCGACAACGGCGTGCGAATCTGATGGGCCAGGGAGGCAACCATGCGCCCCAGGGACGACAGGCGCTCGTGCCGGGACAGTTGATCTTGCAGGCGACGGGTTTCGGTCAGGTCGTTGAGCAGTACCAGTTGCCCAGGCTCGGCATCCAGCGAGCGCGTGGCGATCGACAGGCGCCGGCCATCACGCAGCGACACCTCGTGACCGTCATCCTCGCGCGGGGCAAAACTGCGGGCAATCACCTGGCGCCACAGCTCGCCCACCAGCGGCTCGCCGAGCAGGTCACAGGCCGCTGGATTGGCCTCGCGCACACGACCCAGGCCATCGATGACAATGACCCCGCCCGGCAACAGGTCGAGCAGGTTCTGCAAACGGTTGGCCAGGCGCTCCTTCTCGGCAAGCTCGGCCATGCGCTGGGCACTGACCACTGCCAGCTCACCCTTGAGTTCGGTGACCCGGGCTTCGAGCAGGTTATAAGACTCACTGAGCCGGGTGGACACCTGATCGAACAAGGCAAAGGCCTGCTCAAGGCCGAGGCGGCTTTCCTGCTCGGCGGCGTTCGGCCCCTTCGGTTCAGGGACACAGGAGATGGTGGCGACCTGGGGCATCGTGCTCTCTCGCGTGACTGACCGTCATAAAACGGTATGGTGTCAGCGATATAGCAATAGCCGTGCCGGATAGTTTCAGAGTGGCTGCGAGCAACGCTGCAGGGCGCTGGCAAAAGCCGATGGGGCGGGCGTTACAGCCCTTCGAAAGATAGGGTTATTGGCCATGATGAGCGCGCTACGCGACTCATCATGGCGACACAGGCGTCAATCCTCCGCCTGTTCATCTCCCTCGCGACGGCTCATGCCGTACTTGCGCATCTTCTCCACCAGGGTCGTGCGGCGAATGCGCAGGCGCTCGGCGGCGCGGGCGACGATACCGTTGGCATCATCCAGCGCCTGCTGGATCAAGCCCTGCTCAAGCCCACCGAGGTAGTCCTTGAGGTCCAGGCCTTCAGGCGGGAGCATGGCGTGGCTGGCGAAGTTCGGCGTATGGCCATTGATAGCCACGCGCTCTTCCAGGTCCGAGCGCAGGCTGTCGACCAGTTGCTCGTCTTCGTCGTCGACGTAGCGGAACTTCTTCGGTAGCTCCGACACACCGATGACCCCGTACGGATGCATGATCGCCATGCGCTCGACCAGGTTGGCCAGCTCACGGACGTTGCCCGGCCAGCCATGACGGCACAGCGACATGATCGCCGCCGAGTTGAAACGGATCGAACCGCGCTTCTCGTGCTCCATGCGCGAGATCAGCTCGTTCATCAGCAACGGAATGTCCTCGACGCGCTCGCGCAGCGGGGCCATCTCGATGGGGAAGACATTGAGGCGGTAATACAGGTCTTCGCGGAAGGTACCCACCTCGATCATGCTTTCGAGGTTCTTGTGGGTCGCGGCGATGATGCGCACATCGATGCTCTGGGTCTTGTTGCTGCCCACGCGCTCGAAGGTGCGCTCCTGCAGCACGCGCAACAGCTTGACCTGCATCGGCAACGGCATGTCGCCGATCTCGTCGAGGAACAGGGTACCGCCATTGGCCAGCTCGAAACGCCCGGCACGGCTGGTGATCGCCCCGGTAAAGGCGCCCTTCTCGTGGCCGAACAGTTCGCTTTCAAGCAGCTCGGCTGGAATCGCGCCGCAGTTGACCGGCACGAACGGCGCTTCGCGGCGCTTGGAATGGTAGTGCAGATTGCGCGCGACCACTTCCTTGCCGGTCCCCGACTCGCCGAGGATCAGCACGCTGGCGTCGGTGTCCGCCACCTGCTGCATCATCTGCCGGACGTGCTGAATGGCCCGACTGGTACCAACCAGGCTGCGGAACAGATTGGGTTCGCGCTGGCGACCGCGCTCGCGGGCCTGGTCGTACATCTCGCGATAGACCTGGGCACGGTGCAGCGAATCGAGCAATTTGCTGTAGCTCGGCGGCATTTCAAGGTTGGAGAGAACGCGACGGCGCAGGTCTTCCGGCAACTCGGCAGAAGAAATTTCGCCCAAAAGCAGAACCGGAAGGAACTCATCCCACCCAGCCACTGTCTTAAGCAAGCCCATCAGACTTGCCGGAGCATTTACGGCCCCGATCAGGACACAGAGCACTTCACGACTGGATGACAACGACTCGACAACCTGCTGCCAATCATGGCTCGAGCAGGGCAAATTTTCTTCACCAAGAAAATTCAACACTACTGCCAGATCACGGCGGCGAGCGCTATCGTCATCGATCAGGAGAATTTTGGTTTCACGCCACATGCAATAACAACTTCCCTAGTCATCTCGGCGCCCTTGTAAGGGCAAGCTCGACATCATTCCGACTGAACGGTCAGTGTTCGGACGTCTGAAATTAGAAAACAGCCACTAGTTAAGTCAAAAAACCGTACATAGTCAAATTTATGGCGCACTGCTTTTTGTTTTGCCCAGTTTCAGCTGAACAAATGGTATACCTTTGCCGCGTTTTTGGCTTGTCGGATCTGCATCATCTCATCGACTATTGATTGACGCTCCCCACTTGCAACCTCGATTAATTCCTTGTAAACGCCCAGCAACTCTTCAAGCTTGCTGCGCAGCGTCAGCTCATCGACCGACGCCTCGGCCAGCACGTCATCGACACACAGACGGCAACTGACGTCGAGCTCGCTGATCGCCTCCCAGTCGCGACTGGCCAGGGCCCCGAGCAATGCCTCGCGGGTTTGTTCGATACGTTCGAGCACGACACTCATGGCAATCTCCTGTTCAGACGTCGGCGGGCTGCTCGCCGATAGCGTCCCAACCTTCCTTGACAGTAATCAACAACCGGGCCACCTCGTTGAGGATCTCCGGGTCGTTCTGCACGTTCGCCTCGACCAGGCGCTTGCTCATGTACGAATACAGATTATCCAGGTCGGTCAGCGAGTCGGCATGGTTTTCCAGGTCCAGGCCTTCGCGCAGGCCACCAACGATACCTATGGCCTTGCCGATCAGGATGCCGCGCTGGGCCACATCGTTGCGCGCCATGGCACCCTTGGCCTGGGCGATTCGATCCAGACCACCCTGCATCAACATCTGTACCAGACGGTGCGGGCTGGCCACGGAGGTCTGCGCCACGCCGTTGACTTTCTGGTACTGCCGAAGGGCCAACATCGGATTCATGCTCTACCTCGTCACCACAAAAAAGGTTTCATATACCGCTTGTATCGCCTGCGCGTCAAAAAACTTTAGCGCGTGTACGGCAAAAAGCCCGGAGTCCCCCTAGGGATACTGCCGGGCTTGTGCGACCGCGCTGAATCAGGAGTTTTTCTGCTGCGCCTCGATCGAGGCGAACATCGAGGTGATGTTCTTGCGCTGCGCCTCGAGTTTGCCGACCAGGGTATCCATGGCCACATAGCGCTTGGTCAGCGACTCGGTGAGCGAGGTGATACGACGGTCAAGCGCCAGTTGCTGATCGGACAAGTCCTTTTGCAGCTTGTCCAGGCCGGCCTTGCGGGAGTCGAGGATGCCGCCCGTCTGCAGGTACGGCTCGACAGCCTTGGTCATGTTCGCGAACACGCCATTGGTGCCGGTGAACAGCTCCTGCACGTCAGGGCCGAGCTTTTTATCCTTCATCGCCGCGTCGTACTTGGTGGAGTTGAACTCCAGGGTACCGTCCTTGGCCGTATTGATACCCAGCTGACTGAGCGTGGTCAGGCGACCACCCCCCGACGGGGTAGACAGCTGCTTGCGCAGTTCGGACAGCAGCGAGCGAGTGGTCGGATCGCTGGTCAGCGGCCCGAGTACGGTTTTGCCGTCTGCATCCTTGGACACCGCGCTCAGCGCATTGGCGGCCTTGACCAGCGTATTGTAGGCATCGACAAAAGCCTTGACCGATGTCTTCAGGCCTTCGGTGTTTTCACCGACAGTAACCTTGATTGCCTTGTCCTTATCAAGCCCGGTGACCTGGAGCAGCTCCAGGCTGATGCCGCTGATTGCACCATCAACGGTATTGGTCTTGCTGGTAACCGGCAGACCATCGATGGTCAGCTTGGCGCTCTGGGCAACGCCGTCGATATAGCCGGCACCGTTACTCGCCATCGAGACAGTGCCGTCGATCTTCAGCTCGGCAATGCCATCGACCGAGATGTCGGTACCCTCACCGGTCTTGGTCGAACTGAACACCAGGCGCGAGCCGTCCTTGCCGTTGACGATGTTGGCACTGATGCCCTTCTCGGCCAACGAGGTGTTGATCGAGTCACGTACCGTCTGCAAGGTCGCCCCTGGGCCAACCTTCACGGTATGGGTCACGCCATCCTGGGTGATGGTCAGGTCACCTTCAGGTATCGACGTGCTGGCACCGCCGGTAAAGTTCTGACTGGCCACCTTGGACGAGGTGGCGAGTTTTTCGACCAGGACCGAGTAGGTACCCGGTACCGCGGTATTGTTCGAGGTCGCCTTGACCGTGGCGTCGCTACTGGAGGTCGCGGTATAGGCGTTGAAGGACGGAGCCTTCGGATCGTTGAGCTTTTTCATCGCTTCCTGGTACACAGAAAGCGCACTCTTGAGCGACGCTACCCCGGAAAGCATGGCCGTGTTGTTGGCGGTCTGGCGCTTGATCTGATTCGCCTTGGGATTGGTTTCCGCCTTGACGAGCACATCAACGATCTTGTTGATGTCTACGCCGGAACCCAGACCGACACTCGGTAAAATTGTACTCGCCATAACTACTCCCTCATGGTTACGCGCCGCCCCAGCCTTGCCAGGCTAGCGAACTTGCTGCTCAACTGCCAGGTCAGCTTCAGACCTTGACGTTGAACAGCAGGCTGTTTACATCGCTCAGACTGTGAGCGATCTTCAACGCCTCTTCCGAAGGAAGTTGGCGGATCAGCTCTCCGGTCTCACTGGCGATGACTTTAACTACAATTCGGCCGGACTCTTCATCCGTAGAAAATTCAAGGTTACGTCGCGATGAAGCAAGGAACTTCTCGATATCCTTGACCGCGCTCTTCACCTTCTCAGCTTCGGACAAGCCTTTGTCGGCAGCATCCTTGGCCGGCGTGATGGCTTCAACGCCCGCTACGGGCTTCGCCGCAGGGCGTTCGGTGGTCGCTTCGACCGGCTTCACCGTCGGGTACGACAGGTTCAGCTTGACACTCATATCCATGTCACCACCTCTCAATGCAAAAGGCGGAGGAGTGCCATAGTTGCACTCCTCCGCCGATAACCACTAGGAGATTAGCCCAGCAGCTTCAGTACCGCCGACGGCAGTTGGTTGGCCTGGGCCAGAACCGAAGTCGAAGCTTGTTGCAGAGTTTGCTGCTTGGTCATCTGAGCAGTTTCAGCGGCGAAGTCGGTATCTTGTACACGGCTACGAGCAGCTTCGGCGTTCTCGTTGATGTTTTGCAGGTTGTTGATGGTGCTGGTCATACGGTTTTGAATAGCACCCAATGCAGCGCGGGAGTCACCAATGGTGCCGATGGCCTTGTCGATTGCAACCATGGCAGCCGAGAAGTTGGTTTCGGCAGTGGCGCTGTCGCTACCGGCGATGGTGATGGCGCTGGTGATACCCAGGTCGCTGGCCAGGAACTTGCCGGTCAGGTCCATCTTGATCTGGTTTTCGCCACCAGTGTTGGAACCGACCTGGAAGGTCATGACGCTAGCCGAACCGTCCAGCAGGTTCTTGCCGTTCAGCTGGGTGGACTGGGCGATACGAGTCAGTTCCGCAGTCAGCTGCTTGAACTCGCCGTCCAGCGAGGTACGGTTGGTCGCGTCGTTCGAGTCGTTTCGCGACTGTTGAGCCAGTTCACGCATACGCTGCAGGATGTTGACCTGCTCTTGCATCGCGCCTTCAGCGGTCTGGGCGATCGAGATACCGTCGTTGGCGTTTTTGATTGCCATGGTCTGACCGCGGATCTGCGAGGTCATACGGGTAGAGATCTGCAGGCCGGCGGCGTCGTCTTTGGCGCTGTTGATTTTCAGGCCGGAGGACAGACGGCTCATCGAGGTGCTCAGAGCGTCGGAAGCGCGGTTCAGGTTCTTCTGAACGCCCAGGGAGGTAGTGTTGGTGTTAACGGTTAATGCCATGACGAATTCCTCGTGTTTGGGATACTGCGGCTTCCGGCCCTGGCATCCGCCGGGTGTGGCCTAGAGAACCTTCGTAATAGTTATCGTCGTCTGGCGCGGTTGCTTTAGGGCTTTTTATAAATTTTTTAGTGGCACCCTGCCACCCCAATGAAATCAAGGGTTTGACGCCAGAAAAATCGCTTACTGGCCAACACCTGGTTTGAAAAAAAGGTTCTTCACGGAATTTCGGGGACTATGATTTTGGGGATGAGATGGGATGTTGAGGTTGCGGGCTTATCCATTTTGGATGGCGCTGCTGCCGGCCCCTTCCAGAATGGATAAGTCCACAGCCTGAACAACCCAACCCAAGGATCATGGTCCCCAGGATTCCGTAAAGCCCCCCCCAAAAAAAAGCGCCACCGGTGAAACCGGCAGCGCTTTTTTACCGCAAGGCTCTATATCAACCCTTGCGCTCGATGATCGCCGAACCCCATGACAGGCCAACACCAAAACCGCTCAGGGCAACGCGCTGGTGTTGCGAACCCAGCACATGCTTCTCCAGCAGCAGCGGAATGCTCGACGACACGGTATTACCGGTTTCGACCATGTCCTTGACGAATTTGTCCGGGTCATCCTCGAACCGACGCGCCACCGCATCGACAATTGCCGCACTGCCCTGGTGAATGCAGAACAGGTCGATATCCGCCGGTGCCAACTGGCTTTCGCCCAGCAACTCATGCAGGTGCGCCGGCACCTTGAGCAAGGCGAAGTTGAACACCTGGCGGCCATTCATGAAGAACACCCCGTCGCTGACCTTCAGATGCGCGGCGCCACCACCATCGGTACCGAACTTGGCCTTGCCCAGCTGCCAAGGGGCGCCCTCGCCCATCCAGGTCACGGTCGCCGCATCACCAAAGAGCATGGTGGTGTTGCGATCTTCCGGATCGACGATCTTGGAGTACGGGTCAGCAGTGATCAGCAGGCCGTTTTTCAGCCCTGCTGCTTCCATGAAGCCTTTCATGGCGTAGAGGCCATAGACATAGCCCGAGCAGCCCAGGGAAATATCGAAGGCAGCGACATGGGTCGGCAGGCCGAGCTTGTCCTGAACGATGGCAGCGGTGTGCGGCAACCCTTCTTCGTCGCCATTCTGGGTAACGACGATCAAGGCATCGATGGACTCAGGCGCCAGGCTCGGATTGGCAGCGAACAGGGCCTTGACCGCCTCCACACACAGGTCGGAGGTTTCCTGGCCTGCTTCTTTGCGCGGCAGGAAGGTCGAACCGATCTTGCCGAGAATGAACTCTTGGTCCTTGGCGAACTTCGCACCCTGGGCGTAGTTGTCCACACCCTCGACAGGTACGTAACTCGCAATGCTTTTGATGCCAATCATTGTGGCTTCCCGATAGATATGCGGATTTTCACGGGCACTGGAACCGGATAACCCGGGGTGTTGCGAGCCTGCGCAGACCCCGCTCGCCAGTACCGCCCGACGACTCAATAGATTAAAGATGCCCGTTTCGACTGCCAAGTCACTGTTGCGCAATCATTACTCAATACAAAGCGACGGCCAACCGGAAAAACCAGGCCAAACAGCAGGGAAAGGTGAGGTGTCGCGCAGAAGTCCAAGGCGTATGTGCAACATTGTCAGCCAGCATGTGCGCGGGGCATTGCACCCCGACTGCCTGCTGCTGCGAACAGCAAAAAAAAAGCCGGGTCTATGACCCGGCTCCTGTACACGGTGTTCAGGCCAGTTCGGCCAACCACTCCAGCTCAGCCGGCTTGCCGACCGTTGGCGAACGCGAGATATCGACCGCGTTGCGCACATCGACCACTACCCGAGTGCTGAACGCGGCGGGCCAGCGTGCGCTCAGCGCCTGTGCGTCCAGGGTCGGCACACCCGCATTGAGCATTTGCGCTTGCGGTGTCCACAGTACCAGCTGACCGGCCTGGCCGACCTTCAGGCACAGATCGACATCGGCCCCTTCAATGGCATCCAGGCCAGCGCACTGCTCAAGCAACGCCTTGCCGATCATCAGGCAATCATCGGATACCGCCTGGCAACTGCGCACCGCCGCCAGCCCCAGCGCCGCCACAGCGGCCTGGCGCGCCACGCCTTGCCAGGCCCCACGCACCTGCCGGCTGGCCAACAGCTCATAGCCGCCATGGGTGATCAAGCCATCGGCATCATGCATCTGGCAACCCACGACCCCCACTTCAGGGCGCTGCGCCTGGTTGAGCAAGGCTTCAATCCAGGCCGGCGTCACCACCTGGCAGCGGCTGGACATCAGCACCAGGTACTCACCCTGGGCCTGCTTGGCCGCCATCTTGACCATTTGCGCGCGGGTGCCGGCGAACTCACTGGCCATCAACTTCACCCGGCCACCCAGCCCCTGGAGGCTGCCAAGGCTTGCCGCCGTCGCTTCAGCGCTGGCTGCATCGGTCATTACGATCACTTCGTAGCGGGCATAGCGGGTCCGCTGGACGATGCTCGCCAAGCTGCGCTTGAGCTGCTCAAGGTCAGAGTCGATCGACAGCAGAATGCTGACCTGAGGGGTGGTCGGGTGACGGAAATCGATCTGCAAGGCGCCATCTCGCCCCTCACTGACCTGCCCCCGGTAACCGAGCACGCTCAAGTGGCGCTTGAGCGTTGCCTGCGCGTCGGCCTGCATCGCCTCGCCCGCCTGCTGGCCGATGACCAGGTACTCATCCAGATGGGCCAGGCCTGCAACGCCATTGCGCTCAATCAGGCGCAGCAGGACATCGAACTCCAGCGCCGCCTGGCAGGTTTCGCTGTAGCCACCCAGCTCGACAAGGCTTTGCCGACGCACCAGCCAGTGGCGAGACATCAAGTCCGGACGCGCGCGCAACAGGTCCAGGTTGGCCCCCGGACGCACCACACTGAGCAAGCGGCCCTGCTCATCGCGCTGGACTTCATTGGCACAGATGGCCTGGCAGGCTTGCGCCGCAGACAACTCCACCTGCAGACGCAACAGCCCGCCTGGCGCCAGTACATCACCCGCCTGCAGTTGCAGCAGCCAGGCACTGGACAACTGCTCCACCACCTGATTGAGGTGAGCGACCAGGTTGCTGGCAGTGACGCGGATGAAATGCAGCGTATCCTTGGCAGTGGTAATGGCGGGCAACGCACCGGCCTTGAACACCACTATCTTGAAATCACGCAAACCGCTGGCCAGCAAGCTGTCGAAGGTGGCTTGCAGGGCCGTGTCGTTGTTCTCCAGATCCACCACCAGGAAGGCGATCTGTGGCGACTGGATCGAGCCCAGGTGGGCCTCAATACGCTGACGAGCGTCGCTGTCCGGGGTTGCAGCAGCAATGGCCGCGAGCACTTGCCCCGAAGGTGATGCCGCCAGCCGTGCTTGCAGATCGGTCGCCGGCAACTCATCGAGCTGCGCCACCCAGTGGTGCAGATGGGGGACGAAGTCCTGCTCTTCGTCACTGCCCAATGCACCGAGCAGGTTGTGGCAGACGCCCGGATTGAAAACGCCCAGCTCAAAGGCCTGCCAATAACGCGCCTTGAGACTTTCAGCGCTGTCATTCGGATGCCGGACCATCAGCGCCTGCTGCTGGACCCAGACCCCCTCCAGCGCCTCAGTGTGAACCTTGCCAGCCGGCCAGGCGTGGAGGAAAAACTCCAGCTGACGCAACTGCTCGAACAGCGGCGCGGTGTAGTACGGCATCTCGACATACTGCACAGGTTCGAATACGCACTGCGGCGCAGCCACTATGCTGATCCAGCGCGAGGTGACCACACGCGGCGCCTCGAGCCCCGCCCAGGTGCTGGCGACGAATGCCGTCAGCGCCTCAAAGCCCTTGGCATCGGCGCACACCGTGCCCTGCTGGGCATCCCACTGACGAATCTGGCGCACGGCCAGGGCCTGCCGCTCTTCGCGTGCAAGCTGCGAAAGCGCAGAGGGACTGTACTCGGCGACCAGGGTGGTTTGCTCGACGAGCTTGGCCACACCTTGGGCCAGCAGGCCAAAGGACACCGCCACACACCAGGCTTCGAAGCCCAGGTCCACCGGCACACTGCGCAGCAACGCTTTCAAGGCCTCGACCCTGACGACCGAGCGCCAGGCCTGCAGCCCGTTGTCACCGTACAGGGCAATACGCTCGCATGCGTCGCCGACCACCGCCGCCGGCGCAATCGCGCCACCCAGCTTGTGGTAGGCAACTTCACTGTTACCAGGCCGGTAACCCAGCGCGTAGCCGTGGGCCATCAGGCAGTGCGGGGCATCGCGCAGAGACTGCACCAGCGATGCAGTGGCATCGGCCAGGAGAAAGTCGCTGTCTGGCGTCAATACCACGAACGGTGTGCTCAAGCGCTCCAGGGTATCGAGCAGTTGCGCCTGCCAGCCCTCGGCATCGACGCCTTGCACCGCAACCTCGAACAGCGCATGGCCCGGGAAGTTCTGCCGGTAGTAGTAGCCGGCGCGCTCACGGTAAATGGCGTCGCCTTGGCCCAGCAGTACGATACTGAGGTCTTGCGCCCCGGCAGTCGAATCGATCATTTTTTCGCCCATAGCGCACCCAATACTCTCGTTGTTCTGGTTCGGGCCGGCACAATTGCCGGCCGCATTCATCAATCGGCCAACCAGGCGTTGGCCCAATGCTGCAGGTTGTCCTGGGTCAACACGTAGTCGCGCAACACGACCTCGCGCAGTTCATCCCCCATGCGATAGCTGGCCTGCGGATCGGCCAGGTGCATGCGTATCGCCTCCAGCCACGCCTGCGGCGAATTACCCAACACCCGGGTGCAAGGCAGGTAGCCCTGGTACGCCTTGGTATCGGCACACACCACCGGAAAACCGCAGGCGCCATATTCAAGCAGGCGCAAGTTGCTCTTGCAGTCGTTGAACAGGTTCGACTCCAGCGGCGCCACTGCCAGGTCCAGGTTGAGGCCGGCAAGTTTTTGCGGGTAATAGGCCAGCGCGATACCGCTATGAAACTCTTTGATATAGGGCCGCAGCAGGTCCGGACACATGCCGAAGAACACCCAGTCCACCTCGTCGGCCAGCGCCTTGACCACGTCGGCGATCAGTTCCAGGTCGCCGCGGTGACTGGTGCCGCCGGCCCAGCCCACGCGCGGCTTGATCGAGGTCTGCCGGCGACTTTTCAGTCCGCTCCACAGGTGCGAGGCGAGCATGTTCGGCACCACGCGAATATCGTGGTGCATGCTCGACAAGGCATCGGCCAGCGGCGCGGTCGACACCACCACCCGATCGCACAGGGCAATCCCGCGGCTGACCATTTCACGCATGTTGCCCGGCATGTGGCGGGCGTGCGCGTTCTTCTTCGGCACATCAATGATGTAATCGTCGATCTCGTAGATGCGCCGCGCATTGGAGAAGCGCTTGATTCGCTCAAAATCCTCAAGTGAGCGCGGCATGTAGCGACACTGCAGAATCATTACGTCGGGTTGATGACGCCCCAGCGCAATCGTGTTTGGCGTTCCGTAGTCCATCTGCCCCTGGATCCAGCCAGCGTTCTCCAGCTCGGTAAAGGGCTGCGCGACGCGGTAATGGCCAACGGCAGTGTTGTTGATCGGCAGTGCCATCACATACGGCAGGATGCGTTTGCTGAACGGATCCCAACCGCTGCGTAACCCAGGGTCGAGGTTGTAGCTGGACATTCTCAGGCTGAGGTTGCGGTTGTAGGCGCTGTCATTGGCCACTTTCGGCAACCAGCGCTCATAGAAGGCGTCTTGGTCATGTTCCTTGCGCACCGGGCTCGACAGCCCAGCAACAGGCAGCCGGGCGATCAGTGCATACGGGGTCCAGACCACCAGATAGCCATGGTTGCGAACCCGCAGGCACAAGTCGGCGTCGAACAGCGTGGACTCGAACGCCGCGGCATCCAGCCCCCCAAGCTCAGCGAAGATTTCCCGACGCACCAGCAGGCAATCGGCACTCACCGCACTCAGGTTCTGCACGGCAATCAGCCGATTCATGTAGCCACTGGAATCGGACGACTGACCAACGAATGGCGTGCTGGCCGCCCCATACAAACCGAGCACCAGCCCGGCATTCGCTACAAAGCCTGCCGTGCTGACCTGCTTGGGCCCTACCACCCCCACTTCCGGGCGCTGGGCCTGGGCAAGCATTTCATTCAGCCAGTACTTGTCGAAGAACACGCTACCGACATCGGTCAGCAACAGATAACTGCCCTGGGCGTGCTCACTGGCTTGGTTGAACATCTGCGGGCCAGCTTTGGCGACCACCGGCACGATCCGCAACTGATCGCTACCAAGGTGACGCATGGCCTCGAGCCATCCCTGGACATCCGCAGGCTCATCACCAGTGACTGCCAGTAACACTTCATAATTCGCGTAGGCGGTATGTTCGAATATCGATTC
Organism: Pseudomonas sp. SBB6; assembly: GCF_024213215.1. Taxonomy (NCBI): domain Bacteria; kingdom Pseudomonadati; phylum Pseudomonadota; class Gammaproteobacteria; order Pseudomonadales; family Pseudomonadaceae; genus Pseudomonas; species Pseudomonas sp. SBB6. The sequence continues at coordinate 318,702 of NZ_JANAVH010000006.1, forward strand.
GACGCAGCGTATCAGGGCACGCAAATCCTGCCCGGCAGCGATGAGGACTGACACCAGAGGGGTCTGCTCATGCAGATACTGAACCCGGGCAAGCATCGAGCCCTCGGCACTGATCACCTCGGCAGCTACCCCCAGGCGCTGCAGATGCGCCTTGAGGACCTTGGGTGCCTGGTCTATGCAGCCTGGATCGACCTGCCACTGGGCATAACCGTCACGGCATTGCACCAGCAGCTCGGCGACATGCTCGACAACGTGCAAGCCATGGGCTTCGACCAGCCGCCAGAGCATGTCTTGAGGTGCCAAACCTTCGAATTCGGTGGCAAACCCGCCCACTTCAAGCAAGCGGTTTCGCTCGAAAGCCAGCATGCGCCCGACATAGGGGAAGGTGCGCATCAGGTCGAGGTTGAAGTCCGGCTTGAAAATGGGCTGGCCAGCCTGCAGGCCATCGTCGGTACCCTCATCGGTGTACAGGCAATAGCGGTCAGCATGCAGGGCCATGCGCTCGGCCATGATCACCAGGGCATGCGGATGCAGGCGATCACCCGCTTGCAGCAGGAAGATCCAGTCAACGCCATTGGCCTGCACAAGGCGCTGGTTGAGTTGCTCGAAAGCGTTGCCGCGCAAGGCAATATGTTCGACCCCGGGGTGCGCCAGGCCAGTACCGAAAACCCAGACCTGGCTGGCGGCATAAGACTGCTCGCCAACGCTGGCCAAGGTCGCTTTCAGCGCCGATGCATTATCCTGGGGATCGAAGACCACCACGGCGATGCGCGGCTGCAGTGGCCATTGCTCGATACGCTTGGGCAACAAACGGGTCTGAGCCGGCGACAGCGTGCGGCAACTCAGCCACTCGCTATAGAGCTCGGCAAAGCTCGTACTGTACGTACCCACCTGCTGCTGGAACCCGGCAATCTGCCCGGCATAGAACCGCGTCAGCTCGAACTCTTCCCAGTCCTGTTCTTCACCAGCCTGGTATTCCTCGATCGGCTTGAAGCGCAACCAGCCGGCCGCTGGCGCCGGCTCGCTGGTGCGCGAGAGCAGCATCTGCGAAAGCCATTCGGTTTCACTCTTGAACGCCAGGGTCATGCTCGCATGGTTGCTCAAACGCCCTGGATGCATCCGCTCCATGCTGAGTAACGAGACCAGATACCCCAGGTGACCGCGGCGCAACAAGCAGATGAACAGGGCGAAATCCAGGCGCGCCTGGAAACCACCCTCCTCGACCAGCATTGGCAAGAGCTCTTGCACCTGATCACGACGCATCAGGGCATGACTGATACCCCCGAACAGGTTCGACACGTTGGCCTCGATGGCCTCAAGCAAGTCCCCACCCTTGATCACCGCGCTGCACTGCGACAGCAGACAGTTGGCCGGACGCGGCGGCAGCAGCGTTTCATCAGCGGCGCAGATCAGCCGATGGTTGACCACCAGGCTGACTTGCGGGCAATCGATCAGCGTCTGTGCCTGCTGGCTGATACAGCCGTCGACCAGCCAGTCATCATCGCAAAGAAACTTGATGAAGGCCCCGCGCGCCTGCGCCAGGCCGCTCAGCAAGTTACGGGCAAACCCCAGGGTGCGCGGGTTGCGTACATAGCGCAGCTCACAGCTCGCCTGCCCGGCCCACTCATCGAAAATGGCCTTGATCTCGTCGCCCTGACTGTCATCACAGACAATCACCTCAAGATTGGAGTAACGCTGGGAGATGGCACTGATCAGGGTGCGGGTCAGGAATTCGGGATTGAAGGCGGGAATGACGATGCTGACGAGAGGCAGTTGGTTCATGAGGACAGACCTGGAGAAGGCCCCGGGTGACGGCTGGCGTCACCCGGGTGAATACAACGCGAAAGGATCAATCAGAGGCGGTTGAACAAGCCAAGTCCGGCAAGCTTGCTGAAGGCCAACTGCGAGGCTTGCAGCATGTTCTGCTGAAGGTTCAGACGAATCAGCACTTCAGCCGGATCGGCTTCACGGATCGAACTCTGCGTGATGGTATTGGCCGATTGCAGCGCTTCGTTGGTCTCCGCCTGGACGTCCAGCGCCGCGCCGCGCCCACCGACCGAACTGATCGATTCAGCGACCTTGTCCGCTGCACTGGCCAGGTTGGCAATGGCCGAGTCCATCGACGCGAGGAAGTTCTGACGCGCGACCGGATCCTTGTCGACCGGGCTTTCCAGCGCGGTACGCAACTGCTTGATGGTGTCCAGGACGTTCTGGTTCTGGTGGTTGTTGACCTGCACCGAGAACTGGTCGCCCGTTGCCGGTGCGCCGCTGAACGAGAAGTCGACACCCATGACCCGCGTCGGGCTGACCGTTGTATCGCCGCTGCCCAAGGGCCGGCTGTCGGCGGTCATCGGCTGAGCGTAGACATCAAAGGTGGTGGCGGTCTTGAACTTGATGACCGCGCCACCGCCTGGGAATGCGGCGTCATACTTGGCCTTGTCGCCAATCACCACGTTGCCCAGCTGGGCCATGGAGGTGTTACCCGGGCTGCGCGAGCCGCCGATCTCGTCCGGCTTCGAGCCCAGGGTGAAGGTATGCCCGGCGATGGCGGCATCCGGGTTGGCTTCATCGCCCGGCTTGAAGGTAATGCCCAGGCGCAGGTCGACACCGCGGAAGCTGATGTAGTCGTCGTCACCCTTGGGATCAAAGGTACCGCCCTTGCTGGCTTCCAGCGTCACGTCGTTACCACCGGCGTCAGTGACTTTGAACTGGGTGCTGCTGGTGAATTCGATCGTGTACGGTTCACCACTGCGGAAGCGGTCGTTATAGATGGTGCTGCCCGACACCTGGCCATTGGACAGGCTCACGCGTCCGTCATTCGGGGTCGGCGCGGTCATCGTAGTCTGGCTGCGACTGGTATTGAGCGCTTGTTCGAAGACGCTGTAGCCGCTCTCATTGGAAGCAACGCTGAGCATGTCGCCAACCTGCAGGCTGGTGGTGCCCTGGTCACCCTTGTACGAGTACGTGCCATCGGCGTTGCGTTCGAACGGCTTGGTATCGCCACGGGAGCCGGAGAAGATGTACTTGCCGTTCTCGTCGCGGCTGTTCATCAGGCTGAACAGCTGCTCTTCGAGCTGGGTCAGCTCTTGCGCGTTGGCCAGGCGATCCTTGTCGGTCATGCTGCCGCTGCCGGAGCTGATCGCCAGCTCCTTTACCCGCGCCAGCACGTTGGTAACGCTGTTGAGGGTGGTTTCAGAGGTGCTCAGGCTGCTGCGAAGGCTGGCGATGTTGCCGCTGTACTGGTCGATCATGTTGCTTTGCTGCTCGAGTTGCAGCAGGCGAGCAGCGCCGACCGGATCATCGGCGGCAGTGCGGATGCGCAGCATGTCACTGGCTTGCTGCTGGGATTCGACAGCCTTGGCGAAGTTACGCTGATAGTTCGAAGTACTGTTGTTATAGAACTGGGCGGTAGAGATACGCACGGTCTACGTCTCCTTAAAGGCTGTTGATCAGCGTGCTGAAAGTTTCCTGGGCGATCTTGATGATCTGCGACGAGGCCGTGTAGTACTGCTGGTACTTGATCAGGTTGCCGGTCTCTTCATCCAGGTCGACACCCGACACCGAGTTACTGGCTTCGCTGGCCGACTTGCGCAGGGCGCCGGTCGCATCGCTGTCGAGCTTGGCCTGGGCAGTCTTGCCGCCAACGTTCTCGACCAGCTTGCCGTAGGCATCGGTGAAACTGACGCCCCTGCCGTTATCGCCCAGGTCGATGGTCTGTTTGGTCTGCAGGTCGATGACCGCCTGGCCGTTGCGGTTGTCGGCAGAGCCGGCACCGGTCATGGCCACGGTGTAGTTGTCACCCTTCTTCGGCGCACCGGCCACGGTCATGTCGAAGCTGAAGGTCGCCGCCGGCGTGACGGCGTTGCCATTGGCATCGACGATTGGCACGTTGATCTGCAGCTTGTTTTCCTGCCCCGGAATGATGGTCCCGCTCGCGATCGGGTCACCCTTGGCGTTGTGCACGGTGTAGGTCTGCGGGACGGTCTTCTCATCGCCGAACACCAGCTTGACCGGCGTCGAGTACTTCAGACCGTTCTCCAGCGCCAGGCGCTGGGTCGAATCGTAGATATCCAGCTTGGACGTCAGGTTGGGCTGGCCGATGATCCCGGTCCCCTGGTTACCCGCGCCACTGGTGGCATTGAGCGACGCCGCCAGGGCAATGCGCTTGGGATCGGTGAGCACGGTATCGATGCTGCCGGCCGCCCCGCGGGTCGGGGTGATCTTGAACGAATCGCCGGCCTGCACCGCACCGCCATTGAGGTTCAGGCTAAAGCCATCGATCACCTTGGGCGGATTGTCGTTAAGGTCGAAGGTCCCCATGTCGGTACCGTCAGGCAGTTTCTTGACGCTGTAGCCGGTAGCGCTGGTGAAGGTCACCTGATAGTCGCTGGTGGTCAGCTTGCCGGTGTTCTTGATAGTCACATCAAGGTTGCCCGAGCCTGCACTGTTCCCGGCCTTGGCAATGCTACGCTGGCTGATCAGGGCCGCGCTGTTGATGTCATTGAACATCGACGCGCCGAAGTTGCCGTTCTTGTCGATACCCTGGGCCAACTGGCTGTTGATCTGATCGGCAACCACCAGCGCGACCCGACCCAGCTCGTTCAGGCTCGGGTCGAGCACATCGGTGCGGTAGCGCAGCACGCCGCCGATTTCACCACCGGTGACGCTGGCGGTGATGTCGATCTTGGTAGTACCGCGATTGAGCTGCAGGTTCATCCGCGTCGGATCGGTCGGGCTGGCGACCGTGGACAGGGTATTGGTGCTCGTACCCAACACCAGAGACTGGCCATTTTTCAGGTAGACATCCAGGTTGCCTTCGCGCTCGGTCACATCCACGCCCACCAGCTCGCTGAGCTGGCGCACCGCTTCGTTGCGCTTGTCGAGCAGGTCGTTGGGGCTGCCCTGCACCACCGAGACCCGCGAGATCTGGTCGTTGTACTGGGCAATGGCCGAGGTCAGGTTGTTGACCTGGGTGCTCATCGACGACAGGTTGCCGTTGAGGTTGCTGTTTTGCTGGTTGAGCTGCGCGGCGATGGTATTGAAGCGCTTGCTCAGGGCCTGGGCACTGGTCAGCAGCAACTGCCGCGAAGCATCTTCTGTAGGTTTGGCCGCGGCATTTTGCAGCGACGAGAAGAAGCTTTTCAGGGCACCGGTAACACCGGTGTCCTTGTCCGACAGGAGTTTGTCGATCGGCCCGATCTGGTCCAGATAGGCATTGCTGTCGCTGCTCAGCGACGAAGTGGTCCGCAGTTGGTTTTCCAGGAAGTTGTTGTACACCCGGCGCACGTCCGCCAGGGTGGTACCGGTTCCGATGAACACATGGCCTTCGCGAATCGAGCCTTTTGCGCTCTGGATATTCTGCTGGCGCGAGTAACCGGCGGTATCGACGTTGGTGATGTTGTTACCCGTGGTGTGCATGCCGGATTGGGCATTGCTGGCACCGGATAAGCCGATATTGATCAAACTCGCCATGGTTCAAACCTTATAGTTTCGTTGTAGTACCGACAGCCGCATAGCTCTCGTACGACTTCATCTGTTTTGCGATCTGCGAAATCTTGCTGGCGTAGTCCGGGTCGGTTGCGTACCCGGCCTTCTGCAGCTCCCGCACAAACTGTTCTGGCTTATCGGCCGACTTCACCGCTTCTTTATAGCGCGCGTTGTTCTGCAGCAGGCTGACCAGGTCATGGAAGCTGTCCTGGTAGGAGTCGTAGGAACGGAACGCTGCGGTCTCCTTGACGAACTGGCCGTCGCGGAACTCGCTGGTGATCGCCCGCGCCTGGCCGCCCTGCCAGTTGCCGGTGGCCTTGATGCCGAACAGGTTGTGGCTGCTGCTGCCATCGGCCTGACGCATGACCGACTTGCCCCAGCCGGTTTCCAGCGCAGCCTGGGCCACCAGGTAGCGCGGATCGATACCGATGCGCTTGGCGGCTTGCTCGGCCATCGGCAGCATGGTGGCGACGAATTCATCGGAGGAGCCGAATGCGCGCTTGGCCGGCGCCAATGGCGGCTGGGCCACGGCACGACCATAGATGCGCATCGAGCCCGGCGCGGCAAAACTCTGCGCCGACTGCCAGTCACCCTTGACCACGGCATCGGTCATCGCCGTGGTGCGCTGCGGCAAGGCCGCGGTGTTGGTGGTGGCTGCGGCGGCACCGGCCGACGGCACGATGCCGGCCAGCAGGCGATCGGTCAGCTTGCCCGGCAGCGCCAGGCGCCGCGAATTGAGTGCGGCCATGTCGTTGCGTGCGGCTGTGGCGTGTTCACCGCGCTCAGGCTCGGCCACCTTGGCCGCCCACAACGGACGCTGCTGGATATCCACCCGCGGGAACGGGCTGTTGTTGCTCGCGGCACTGGCCTTCTGCTTGGACAGCTGACGCATCAGCACTTCCTGCAAGCCGATACCACCACCCTCGCGGGACATGCTCACCGCCAGTTGCTGGTCGTACATCTGCTGGTACTGCTTGGTGGTCTCGGTATTGAGCGGGTTGTCCTTGGCCAGCACATCGCTGGCCGAGCGCATCGACTTGAGCATCTCGTTGAGAAACAGCGACTCGAATTCCTGGGCCACCTTGCGCAGGTTGGCGTCGCTGTCGCGATCGCCGACCTTCAGCGAATTCAGGCGATTGAGGTCGGTGTAGGCGCCACTGTCGGCAGCATTGAAGGCGCTTTTCGGCATATCCATGGTCCGCCCCCTCAGATCACGATCAGGTCGGCTTGCAACGCGCCGGCCTGTTTCAGGGCTTCGAGGATCGCCATCAGGTCACCGGGCGCTGCGCCCACCTGATTCACCGCGCGGACGATTTCATCCAGGGTGGTACCCGGGCCGAACTTGAACATCGGCTTGGCTTCCTGCTCGGCATTGACCCGCGAGCGCGGCACTACGGCAGTCTCACCGTTGGAGAACGGCCCAGGCTGGCTGACGATCGGGTCTTCGGTGATGGTCACCGTCAGGCTGCCGTGAGTCACCGCCGCCGGCGAGACCTTGACGTTCTGGCCGATGACGATGGTGCCGGTGCGCGAGTTGATGATGACTTTGGCCACGGCCTGGCCCGGATCGATTTCGAGGTTCTCGAGAATCGACAGGTAGTCGACCCGCTGGCTTGGATCGAGCGGCGCAGTGACTCGCACCGAGCCACCGTCCAAGGCCTGGGCCACACCCGGGCCGAGCAGCTCGTTGACCTTGTCGACGATGCGCTTGGCGGTGGTGAAGTCCGGGCGATTGAGGTTCAGGGTCAGGCTGTTGCCCTGGTTGAAACCGCTGGGCACGGCACGCTCCACCGAGGCACCGCCTGGAATGCGGCCAGCCGACGGGACGTTGACGGTGATCTTCGAGCCATCGCGGCCTTCGGCATCGAAACCGCCAACCACCAGGTTGCCCTGAGCGATGGCGTAGACGTTACCGTCGATACCCTTGAGCGGGGTCATCAACAGGCTGCCGCCGCGCAGGCTCTTGGAGTTACCGATCGACGACACGGTGATGTCCACCACCTGCCCCGGCTTGGCGAACGCCGGCAGGTCGGCATGCACCGACACCGCAGCGACGTTTTTCAGCTGCACGTTACCCGACCCCGGCGGCACCTTGATGCCGAACTGCGAAAGCATGTTGTTGAAGGTCTGCAGGGTGAACGGCGTTTGCGTGGTCTGGTCACCCGTACCATTGAGCCCCACCACCAGGCCGTAGCCGATCAGCTGGTTGGTGCGCACGCCGGAAATGCTGGCGATGTCCTTCAGACGCTCGGCCTGCACGGCGAACGCAGTGGACAGCAGAATCGTAGCGGCAATCAGCTGCTTGAAGTTGAACATGGTCATCCGAACCTAGAAAGGCCAAAGCGGGCTGATGAAGAACCGGTCAAGCCAACCCGGCTGGCTGGCATCGGCGAACGAGCCGGTGCCCGAGTAGGTAATGCGCGCATCGGCAACACGGGTCGAAGGCACGGTGTTGTCGGTGGCAATGTCATCGGCACGGATCATCCCGGCGATGCGCACCAGCTCGTCGCCGGTGTTGAGGGTCAGCCACTTCTCGCCGCGCACGGCAATGATGCCGTTGGGCAGCACGTCGGCAACGGTGACGGTGATCGAACCGGTCAGGGTGTTGCCCTGGGCCGCCTTGCTATCACCCTTGGTTGAGCGGTCGCCGCTGTAGCCGGCGCTGAGGCTCAAGTCGCCATCACCAAACGGATTGTTGGTGGTCACGCTGCTGCCGAACAACGAGGTCAGGCCGAGTTCGGCCTTGCTGTTCTTGCCTATCTGCGAGTTGGCGTTCTTGCTCGCCTGGGTGCGCTCGTTGAGGGTGATGGTGATGATGTCACCGACCCGGAAAGCCTTGCGGTCGCTGTACAGGTTCTGTTCGAAACCGGCCTGGTAGATCGAGCCGTTGTTGGCCGCCGCCGGCAATGGCGTGCGCGGCAATACCGGCGCGTAGTAGGGATCGTTGGGCTTGGGCGTCGGCGCGACGCAACCGGCCAGCAAGGCGACCCCACTCAGGGCTAGTACGCAAAACAAACGACTCATGACTCTGACCTCACGGTGTAACAGGCGCCGTTCAAGCGACCTCGAAGACTTCACTTACAGGTTCTGGGTAACGAACGAGAGCATCTGGTCGGCAGTGGAGATGACCTTGGAGTTCATTTCGTAGGCACGCTGGGTAGTGATCATGTTGACCAGCTCTTCCACGGTGCTGACGTTGGAGTTTTCCAGGGTCTGCTGCTGCACCACGCCAAAACCGTTGAGGCCCGGGGTACCGATTTGCGGCGCGCCGCTGGCGGCGGTTTCCAGGAACAGGTTGCTGCCCATGGCCTGCAGGCCGGCCGGGTTGATGAAGTCGGCGGTCTGGATGTTGCCGATGATCTGCGCCGCCGGGTTGCCGGCAGTGGTGATCGACACGGTGCCGTCCTGGCCGACGGTGAAGGTCTGCGCCTCAGGCGGCACGACGACCGCAGGCTCCAGGGCAAAGCCGTTGGCAGTGACGATCTGGCCATCGGAGTTCAGGTGGAAGGTACCGTCACGGGTGTACGAAACAGTGCCGTCCGGTTGCAAAATCTGGAAGAAGCCACGGCCATTGACCGCCATGTCCAGCGGGTTCTCGGTGGTCTGCAGGCTACCGGTGCTGAAGTTCTTCTGGGTGCCGACGATGCGCACACCGGTACCGACTTGCAGGCCCGACGGCAGTTCGCTGTCCTGGGTCGACTGGGCACCCGGCTGACGCTTGATCTGGTAGAGCAGATCCTGGAACTCGGCGCGATCACGCTTGAAGCCGGTGGTCGAAACGTTGGCCAGGTTGTTGGAAATGGTGGTCAGGTTGGTGTCCTGGGCGGACAAACCGGTTTTACTGACCCAAAGAGCCGGAAGCATGCTGTTCTCCTCGCGCGCCTGTTTTACGGCGCTACGTCTGTGTAATTAGCCGATTTGCAAAACCCGAGCCATGGCTTCGTCGCCTTCCTTGGCCGTGGTCATCATCTTGACGTGCAATTCGAATTGACGGGACAGCGCCAGTACCGAGGTCATTTCCTCGACTGCATTGACGTTGCTTGACTCCAGGAAACCGGAGACCACCTGGACGTTGGCATCGGCAGCGGCAGGCTGGCCGTTCTTGGTATGGATCATGCCGTCCAGGCCCTTGGTCATGTTCTTCAGGTCCGGGTTGACCAGCTTGATGCGGTCCACCTCGGCCATCACCCGCGGGCCTTCGCCCATGGCGCGAATACTGATGGTGCCGTCCTGGCCGATCTCGACCTTCTGCTCTGGCGGCACGGCAATCGGACCGCCGTTGCCCATCACCGGCATGCCGTTGCCGGCCCGCAGCACACCCAGGCCGTCAATGTTCAGGCTGGCGGTGCGCACATAGGCTTCACTGCCATCCGGGGCCTGCACGGCGATAAAACCGTCACCGCCGATGGCGATATCCAGGTCACGGCCGGTCTCCTGCATCGAGCCCGGGCTAAAATCGGTGGCCGGGCGCTCGGTCATGGCATAGGCCCGCGCCGGAAAGCTGTCACCAAACACCGGCATCGAACGCGCCTGCTCCAGGTCGCGCTGAAAACCGCTGGTGGAAATGTTCGCCAGGTTGTTGGCATGGGCCTTTTGCGCCAGCGCGTTCTGGCTGGCGCCGGTCATGGCCACGTATAGCATCTTGTCCACAGTCATCCTCCGCTGCGCTGGCGAACACTTGCCGTCCGCCGCTGCTCTGCAGTGCCTGTAGCAAGTTTCAAACCAACTTTTACAAACAACGGCAAACGCCCGGCAGGCAAGGGCTTGAGCGGTGCGCAAAGAGAACCGCAAGAGAAGCGCCGTCGAAAATACGGCGCCGGTTTGCCGCTAGCGGCAAGTTTCAGTAGTCACGGCAACCGGCATTGTTGAACGGCCCGGCGAACAGCTTCCAGCCCGGACCCGGGGAAAACTGCGCGCACACCAGGCGACCGTCGGCCTGGCTTTCCCAGCGATACCAGGGCGCCATGTCGGCCCAAGCCTGAGCGCCCAGCAACCCCGCAACCAGCAAGGCAACACTTAAACGTCGCAGCATGATCCTTACCCTTGAAACGACAGACCCCTTCCGAGAAAGGGGTCTGTCCACACTCAATTCACGCCACCCGAATCAGGTCATCTGAATGATGGTCTGCATGATGGTGCTCTGGGTGGAGATGGTTTTGGCGTTGGCCTGGTAGTTGCTCTGCGCCTTGATCAGCTCGACCAGCTCGTTGGTCAGGTTGACGTTCGAGGCCTCCAGCGCGTTGGACTTGATCGCGCCCAGGGTGCCAGTGGTCGGCGTATCGATACCCGGAATGCCCGAGGCGAAGGTTTCTTTCCAGCGCGTACCGCCCATCTGCTCCAGGCCCTGCTCGTTGGCGAAGCTGGCGATGGCCACCTGGCCAATGGCGCGAGACTGCTGGTTGCTGAAGCTGGCGAACATTACACCAGTGGAGTCGATGCTCAGGCTGGAGAGAATGCCGGTGGCATAGCCGTCCTGGGACTGGGACATCCGCGCCGTCTCAGTGTTGTAGGAGGTGGTGCTGTTCATCGACAGACGCATGCCATCCGGGTTGCCGCTCGAACCGTTAGGACCCCAAGTATTGGTGGTCTTGTTATACACCGCCGGAATCCAGCCCTTCATGGTGAAGGTGTTGTTGGACACACTGAACTCGTACTGACCTGGCGGCGTGGTCGGCACACCGGCGGCACTGGTGGACATGGCCTTGATGCTGCCATCGGAGTTGAAGCTCATGGTGCCGGTCAGTGGCGTGGCGCTGGTCGGATCGTAGGGGTTGCGACCGTCGACCAGGGTGTACATGGTCCACTCGTTGGTGTCGGTCTTGCGGTAGTACTGCTCCATGACGTGCTCGTTACCCTGACTGTCGTAGACCTTGGTCGGGAACGACTTGGTGTAGGTGCTTTCGTCAGTCGGGCTGAACGGCGCGTTGGGGATAGTGGCAGCCGGGTTGCTCGGATCAGGCTTGGTCAACGGAATCGGCGATGCCGACGAGTTCAGGTTGATACCCTGGTCGATCAGCGTGGTCGACTTCGGCGCCAGCGCCGAGGTGTCGATCTTCAGATCGGTCAGCACGCCCTTGGCAATCTTGCCGGTGGAGTCAGCGGCGTAACCCTGCAGGCGGATACCGTCCGCGGTGACAACGTAGTTGTCCTTGTTGGTCTGGAACGCACCGGCACGGGTGTAGCTCAGCGAGCCATTGTCGCTGAGGACGAAAAAGCCCTGCCCCTGGATACCCATGTCCAGCACGTTGCCGGTGTTGTTGACATCACCCTGGCCAAACTGCTGCGACACCGCTGCCAGGGTCACGCCGTTACCGACGGTCTTGCTGCCGACGCCGAGCTTGCTCGCCGAATAGGCGTCAGCGAACTCTGCACGGGACGATTTGAAACCAGTGGTGGCAACGTTGGCGATGTTGTTGCCGGTCACGTCCAGTTGCTTGTTGGCTGCATAGAGACCGCTAAGGCCGATATTGAAAGACATCTTTCCACTCCTTGTGCCGCGTTAGCCGGCTCTATATACCGATGGTTTGGACTTTGGACAGGGCAACGCTGCCCAGGCCGGCGAGGTTGAGCATCAGCTCGCCGCCCGTCTGGCTGATAGTGACGCTGCTGACCGTGGCCGGCAGCAAGGTGTACATCTCCACCTGCTTGCCCTCGACCTTGGTCTTGGCGGCAAAGCTGTAGGTGCCCGGGTCGACTTTCTGGCCCGCATCGTTGGTACCGTCCCAGATGAACTCGGCGTTGCCCGCCTTGGTTTCGCCCATCTGCAGGGTCTTGACCACCTTGCCATCCTTGTCGGTGATGGTGATGGTGGCGGCACTGATGCTCTGCGGCACCACCACGGAGCCGGTGAAGCTCTTGGTGGTGTCGACCACCGCCTTCTCGCTCTGGGTGATGACCGAGCGACCGACCAGCGACGAGGCCTGCAGGGCTTGGGACGACTTGTAGTTGCCGGTGATCGCGTTGACCGACTCGTTCAGGCTGGTAATACCTTCCAGGCTACTGAACTGCGCCAGCTGGGCGACGAATTCACTGTTGTCCTGCGGGTCGAGCGGGTTCTGGTGCTGCATCTGGGTAACCAGCAGCTGCAGGAACGCATCCTTGCCCAGGGCTTGCTTGTTGCCGGCCTTGGCGGCGACGGTGCTGCCCAGGGAACTGGTCTCGGTAGTCTTCTTGCCGGAAGACTTGATGACGTCGTTCAGGCTGAGCGTGCTGTCTTTGACGGTAGTAGCCATTGGCTTAGTCCTTTATCACTGACCCAGGGTCAGGACCTTCTGCATCATGGTTTTAGCCGTGTTCATCAGCTCGGCGTTGGTCTGGAACGAGCGGCTGGCGGAGATCATGTCAGCCATTTCTTCCACCACGTTGACGTTCGGGTAGTAGACATAGCCGTCCTTGTTCGCCGCCGGATGATTCGGCTCGTAGCGCGCCTCGAGGTTGCTCTGATCTTCGACCACGCCAAGCACCTGCACGCCCTGCCCTGCGGCGTCCTGGTCCTGGAACAGCGACTGGCTGACACCGGCCTGGGCCTGCTGGAAGGTGGTGGCGAATACCGGATGACGGGCGCGGTAGGTCTGGTCGATGCTCGACGAGACGGTCTCGGCGTTGGCGATGTTCGAAGCGACGGTGTTCAGACGCGTGGTCTGGGCGCTCATGCCGCTACCGGCAATGTTGAAGACACTGGCGAGGGACATGACTTACTCTCCGCGCAGGGCCGATACCAGCCCTTTGAATTTACTGTTGAGCAGCGTGAAGCTGGCCTGGAAGCCCACGGCGTTTTCCGCGTAGCTCGATTGCTCGAGCTGGGCATCGACGGTGTTCTGGTCGATCGACGGCTGCATCGGCGTGCGGTACTGCAGGGACTCGTCACCCATGCTCAGGCCTTCGGCCTCGATGTGCCGGGCGTTGGTACGATCCAGCGAGAAATGGCCCTTGCTGGTCTGCTCGGCCTGGGCCGCCAGGACCGAAGCGAAGTCCATGTCACGCGCCTTGTAGTTCGGCGTGTCGGCGTTGGCGATGTTATTGGCCAGCACCTCGGCGCGCTGGGCGCGAAAGCCCAATGCCTTTTCGTGGATGCCGAGCGCTTTGTCGAAGCTGATGCTCATGTCGGGGAAACCTTCGAAGGTTTTTCGTTGACTGAGCTAGAGCAAGAGCCATGCCAAAAAACAAAACCCCGTAAATACGGGGCTTTGAGGCGTTTGCCGGTGGCGGCAATGCCAGAAAAGCGGCAAAGGATTTCCGCTTGGCGTCAGCAAAGCGGCAAAAAGAAAGCGGCAAGTTACACGCTGCAAGCCGCAAGAAAAAGCGAAAGCGGTTCGCGATCAGCCTGTAACTTGCCGCTTTCAGCGTGCGGCTTGTAGCTCATTTGGCCTGGTAAATGATCCCCGGGCTGCACTGGACCATCTGGTAATGATCCGGCAAGCCATTGAGCGCCTCGGAAGCGCCAAGGAACAGGTAGCCACCCGGCTTGAGCGTGCCGTGAATGCGCAGGAGGATGTCCTTCTTGACCTGGGCCGAGAAGTAGATCAGCACGTTGCGGCAGAACACGATGTCGAATTTGCCCAGGCTCGCGTAGCTGTCGAGCAGGTTGAACGAGCGAAACTCGACACGGCTGCGGATCGGCGCCTTGATCGCCCAGCGCCCCGCCCCCTTGACGTCGAAGTAGCGCTGCAGGCGCTCCTGGGACAGGCCGCGGGCAATCGCCAGGCTGTCGTACTCGCCGGTCTTGCAGTTGGTCAGCATCGAGCCGGACAGGTCGGTGGCAACGATCTGCGCCCCCATCTTCAACTGGCCGATATTGCTGCGCTCGAACTCGTCGATGGCCATGGAAATGGAGTACGGCTCCTGCCCCGACGAGCAGGCCGCCGACCAGATGCGCAAGCGCTGACCGGGGTTGGCCTTGATCTGCTCGGGCAATACCTTGTTCTTGAGCACTTCGAACGGATAGGTGTCGCGAAACCAGAGGGTTTCGTTGGTGGTCATGGCATCGACCACCTGCTCGCGCAAGCCACTGCGCGGCTGGCTCTGGATCCGTTGCACCAGTTCGCTCAGGGACTTGATGCCCTGCTGCTCCATCAGCTTGTTGAGACGGCTGGAGACCAGGTATTGCTTATTTTCGCCCAGCAGGATGCCACAGGCTTTTTCCAGGAAGACCCGGAACTGTTCGAAATCCAAATTACCCGTAGACAATGATGCCGCCTCTTAAATCGTATGTACCGCCAGGGGCGATCGCCCCTGGCCGTTAGTGCGTGGCCTTGATCCGATCAACAACGCGCTGGGCGAGGTCGTCCGGCCGGAATTTGGCCAGGAAGTCATCGGCACCGACCTTCTTGACCATCGCCTGGTTGAACACCCCGGACAGCGAAGTATGCAGGATGATGTGCAATTTTTGCATGCGCGGGTCGCTGCGAATCTCGGCGGTCAGGGTGTAGCCGTCCATCTCCGGCATCTCGATATCGGAGATCATCATCAGGAACTCTTCTTCCGGACGCTTGCCCTCGTCGACCAGCTTGCGCAGGTAGTCGAGCGCCTGGCGGCCATCGTTGAGCGCCACCACCTCGACGCCGACGGTCTGCAGGCAACGGCTGACCTGCTTGCGCGCCACCGACGAATCATCGACCGTCAGCACCCGCAGCATTACCGCCTTGTCCTGCACCTCGGCATCGACCACACCAGCGGAAATCGCCTCGGAGGTCGGCGCCACTTCGGCGAGGATTTTCTCCACGTCGATGATTTCGACCATCTTGTTGTCGACCCGGGTCACTGCCGTCAGGTAGTGATCGCGCCCGGTGCCCTTGGGTGGCGGATGGATCTCCTCCCAGTTCATGTTGACGATGCGCTCCACCGAATGCACCAGAAACCCCTGGGTCTTGGTGTTGTACTCGGTGATGATGACGAAGCTCTTGCTTGTTTCTTCACTCAGACCGGGCATCCCGGTCGCCATCGCCAGATCCAGGATCGGGATGGTTGCCCCTCGAATATTCGCGACCCCGCGCACTACCGGGCTGGATTTGGGCATCACCGTCAGGTTCGGGCATTGCAACACTTCCCGCACCTTGAACACGTTGATGCCGTAGAGCTGCTCGCCATTGAGACGAAACAACAGCAGCTCCAGGCGGTTCTGCCCTACCAGTTGCGTGCGCTGGTTCACCGAATCCATTACACCAGCCATGCCAGACTCCTTCACCAAACGCTTCGAGCTTCGTACCCAGTCGGCACGCGCTTTGCTTTTTTTAATCGTATGAACACGAAAACGACATTTTTCCGACGCCTGACCCGCCACCTGCCCGGCTTCCTTGCTGCGCTGTGCCTGCTGGCCCCTGGCGTTCGAACTCTGGCTGACGCTTTCACCTTGCCTGAACAGCTTATCGGTGTCACCCAGGGGTTTCTTGAATTCACCGTAGAAGACTATCTGGCCACCAGCCAGACCGAGGGCCGCTACGAGATCCAGGTCAACAACCTCGACCCGCGCCTGCGCATGCCGCTGTGCGACCAGCAACTGGGCGCCTCGCTGGAGAGCCCGGCGCAGCCAATGGGCCGTGTCACCGTGCGGGTTCGCTGCGACGGCAGCTCACCGTGGACGGTGTTCGTGCCCGCCCAGGTACGCCTGTTTCGCAATGTGGTGACCGTGGTCCGCCCGCTCAAGCGCGACAGCATTGTCGGCGAACAGGACGTAGCCCTGCGCGAGCGCGATGTAGGCATGCTCAACCAGGGTTTTCTCGGCAACCTCGACCAGGCGGTCGGGCTCAAGGTTATCCGACCAACGGTCATGGACCAGGTACTCACCCCCCAGCACCTGGAGCAGGCCGAGGTGGTGCGCAAGGGTGATCAGGTGGTGATTACCGCGCGCAGCGGCAGCCTGGCCGTGCGCATGCCCGGCGAAGCCCTGAGCAAGGGCGGCCTGAGCGAACAGATCCGGGTGCGCAACCTCAACTCCAAGCGGGTGGTCAAGGCCAGGGTGACCGGCCCGGGCCAGGTGGAAGTGGCCATGTAAGTACTTGAATCAGGAACAACACTGGCGATCAGGAACTGCTTTTCCTAAACTGTGTCCCATTGGGTGCCCAGAACTGGCCGCGCAGGCCGCTGTGCAATTGCGCCTAAAGTTTCTTTCGGGTTGGCCGAAAACAAGGCAAGCGTCCAAATACCCAGAGGTTTTCTGATCATGGTCATCGACTTCAGTCGTTTGAATAACTCCCCGTCGGTTGCCGGCGGCGTGCGCACTGGCAGCAGCCAGGAAAGCACTGCCAGCACGGCTTCGGCCAAGGCCGGCAGCGCCGTTGAGCACAGCGCCAGCGGGGAAACCGTACACCTGAGCCACGAGGCCCAGCAGTTGCAAAAGGTCAGCGACAAGCTGCGCGACCAGCCGATTGTCAACAGCGCCCGGGTGGCCGAGTTGAAACAGGCTATCGCCGACGGCAGCTACCAGATCGACAGCAACCGCGTCGCCAGCAAACTGCTTAATTTCGAAGCCCAGCGCTAGCCCCTGGCGCGCTGACTTCAGGACGCTTGAACCAAAGAGCCAGCCATGCACGACACCACTCTGCTGCAACTGATCGAGAGCGATATTGCTCCAGCGCAAGATCTGCTCGAGTTACTGCAAACCGAAGCAGCTGCTCTGCACGGTCGCGACATGCCGCTGCTGGAAAACATCCTGGCGCGCAAACAGTCGCTGGTGATCCAGCTCGATCAGCAAGGCCGCCGACGCAGCGAGCTGCTGGCCAGCCTGGGCCTTTCCCAGGACCGCGAGGGTGTTGCCCAACTGGCCAGCCAGTCGCCTCTGGGTGAGCTGCTGCTGCAACAATTGGACGCACTGGGCAAATTGCTGGCCGACTGCCAGGCAGTCAATGAGCGCAACGGCCGCGCCATCCAGCTCCAGCAGAGCACCACGGCCAACCAGATCAAAATCCTCATGGGCGGCGAAACACCGTCGCTTTACGACAGCCGTGGGTCGACCTCTCCCCTTGCCAAGCCGCAGGCACTCAGCCAGGCTTGATTCCCTGTATCAAGGCACGGAACATACTGGCAAAATGCCGTAACTTGCGTGTGACGTTTTTGCCTGGAGATTGATTAACCGTGTTCAATGAAGCAGAAGCTCCGCAGCCTCCGAAGGTGCTGACTACCCCTTTGGAAATTGCCGCCAACTTGCGGTCGCTGCAAGAGAGCCATGACCCGCTGATCATCACCTTCCACGAACGCAGCCAGCGTTTTCAAAGCTATGTGGTCGAAGTCGACCGCGAAGGCAATCGCCTGGCCCTTGATGAAATGATCCCCCGTGACGGCGAACGCTACCTGCAGAATGGCGAACCGTTTCGCGTTGAAGGCTTTCATGATGGTGTGCGCATCGCCTGGGAGTGCAACACCCCACTGAGCATTGTCGAGGCCGACGGCCATCGCAGCTACCGCGGCACCCTGCCCAGCGAAGTGGCCTACCACCAGCGCCGCAATGCCTTTCGCGCAGCGCTCAAGCTTACCCAGCTAGTGGATGTTGTCCTCGACGGCGACAAGCTCAAGGGCAATGGCGCCCTGCGCGGCAAACTGCTGGATATTTCCGCCACCGGCTGCAAGTTGCGCTTCGAAGGCAATGTCGAAGAGCGCCTGCAACTGGGCCAGGTCTACGAAAAGTTCGCCACCGGTGCACCGCTGGGCCTGTCTCAGGTTGAGGTGGAACTGCGCCACTTGCACTTCGAAGAGCGTATCAACGCCACCTTCGCTGGCGTACGCTTTCACAACCTCAACGGGCAGATGCAGCGCAAGATTGAAACCTTTGTCTATCAGCTGCAGCGTGAAGCGCGGCGTTTCGATAAAGACGACTACTGAGTCGCAACCAATCGCTGGCAACGCCAGCTCCCACAGGTGCGCTGCATACGTGGGAGCCGGCCTTGCCGGCGATGGGCCGCAACGCGGCCCCGACCACTCCATCACACGTGCGTCGGCTTGACCTCTTCAGCCACAACCTCAGCTTCAGCCCCTTCCTCCGCCTCGGTATCCTCAGCTGCCACCGGCGTCTGCATCTGATCCTGCACCACCTGCTCGTCAACCCGTGGGTCCAGCGCTGCCGACAATGGCGAACCGGCCGCCGGCATGGCCACGTGATGCAGCGGCGCGTCGTCGACCTGGTGCAGGCCGGTAACCGCTTTCGGGCGGATGCGCCAGACCAGCACCAGGGCGAAGAAGACGAAGAAGGCATAGAGCATCTGGTTGCCCAGCACCTTCATCAGCACCCCGGCCACCAGCGGCCCAATACTTGCGCCTACGCCATAGGTCACCAGCAGCATTGCCGTCAGCGAAACCCGTCGCTCGCTCTCGACGTGGTCGTTGGAGAACGCCACCGCCAGCGGGTACAGGCAGAACTGCAGCAATGACACGGCAAAGCCGACTACGAACAGCACCTCCAGCGGCACGCTGGGCATGATCGCCAGCGGCAAGGCGACAAACGCCAGGCCCACCGCAACACTGCGAATCAGCACAGCGCGGTCGTAGCGATCGGACAACCAGCCCAGCGGCCACTGCACCAGCAGCCCGGCAAAAATACAGCAGCCCATGAACAGACCGACCTGCTCGGTACTCAACCCCTGCTTGGCTGCATACAACGGTGCCAGGCCATAGAAGGAACCGACAATCAGCCCGGCACCGAGCACCGTACTCAGCGACTGCGGCACACGCTTGATAAAGAAGCGCGGCTCCATCGGCGCAGGCCGTAGCGGCGCCGGGTGAATCCGCCGAGTGAGCGCCACCGGCACCAGGCACAGGGCAAAACACATGGCCACCAGCATCAGCAGCTCAAGGCCCAGCTGCGGGTGCGCCACCAGAATCAACTGGCCGAGCACCAGCCCCAGATACGAGGCGATCATGTAGCCACTGAATACCGCACCACGCTGTTTGGCGTCAGCCTGCTCGTTAAGCCAGCTTTCGATGACCATGTACTGGCACATCATCCCCAGGCCGACGATGACCCGCAGTACCACCCAGGCCGGCAACCAGCTGACCAGGCCATGGCCGAGCACCGCCGCCCCGACGATACCGGCACAGGTAGCGTAGGCACGGATATGCCCGACCCGGGCAATCAGCCGGTGGCCGATCTTGCCGCCCAGGGCCAGGCCGAAATAGTTGGCGGCCATCAGTGCACCGACCCAGAGGCTGTCGACATGATCGGCAGCCAGGCGCAAGGCCAGGTAGGTACTCAACAAGCCGGAGCCGATCAACATCATCAGCGCCGCGAAATACAGCGCGCGAAAAGACTTCCAGATCTGTCGCATCAGCGTCCCGATTGGCTCCTTGAGCGGATGGAAAAACTGCTTGAAAGCATAAGTGAAAAAAACCGCCTTGCCGTCGGCGAGCATAAAAAAACAGGTGGCAGAGCGTTTTCGAAAAATGTCCGCCACCTGCCTTGACGCTGTGCGCTCGTGGCACCGTCAACGTCTTGCAAGCTATGCCTGGGCGGCCAGTACGCGGCGCTCCCACGGGGTGATTTCATCAAGGAAACTGCTCAACTCCAGCGTCTTGGTGGCGATGTAGCCTTCGATGAACTCCTTGCCGAACAGTTCCCGCGCCAAGTCGCTACGCTTCAGACGCTCCAGGGCCGCATGCAAGGTACATGGCAGGCTCAATTGATCCGGCACCTCGAACTCGCCCTGAATAGCCGGGGCGGGTTCGAGCTGCCGCTCGATACCGTGCAGGCCCGCCGCCAGGCTTGCGGCGATCGCCAGGTACGGGTTGGCGTCAGCGCCCGGCAAGCGATTCTCGACCCGCCGCGCCTCCGCCGAGCTGGCCGGGATGCGCAGGCCGGCAGCGCGGTTGTCTTCGGACCAGCAGGCATTGTTGGGCGAGGCATAGGGGTGACACAGGCGCTGATAGGAGTTCACGTTCGGCGCGAACAAGGCGGTGAAATCCGCCAGGCACGCCTGCTGGCCACCGATGAAGTGATAGAAGGTCGGCGTCGGTTTGCCCTGTGCATCGCTGAACACATTACCGCCGCCAGCCACCTCGACCACGCTCTGGTGAATGTGCATGGAACTGCCCGGCGTGTGCGCCAGCGGCTTGGCCATGCACACCACGGTCAGGCCATGCTTGAGCGCAACTTCCTTGAGCAGGTGCTTGAACAGCAGGGTCTGGTCGGCCAGCAGCAGCGGGTCGCCGTGCAGCAGGTTGATCTCGAACTGACTGACGCCCATCTCGTGCATGAAGGTATCGCGCGGCAGGCCCAGGGCGGCCATGCAGCGATAGACCTCGTTGAAGAACGGTCGCAAGCCGTTGTTGGAACTGACGCTGAACGCCGAATGGCCTTGCTCGCGGCGACCATCCTTGCCCAGCGGCGGCTGGAACGGCTGGTTGGGATCGCTGTTGGGGGCGAAGACAAAGAACTCGAGCTCCGTCGCCACCACTGGCGCCAGGCCACGGGCAGCGTAACGGGCGAGCACGGCCTTGAGCAGGCCGCGAGTGGACAGGCCCGAGCTTTCACCACTGAGCTCTAGCGCATCACAAATCGCCAGGGCCCGGGGCTCATCGCTCCAGGGCAGGCGATAAATATGGTGTGGATCGGCCACCAGCGCCAGGTCGCCGTCGTCGCTGCCATAGAAGCGCGCCGCCGGGTAACCGCCCATGATGCATTGCAGCAGAACGCCGCGGGCCATCTGCAGGCGGCGACCTTCAAGAAAGCCTTCGGCGGTCATCACCTTGCCGCGAGCAACGCCGTTGAGGTCCGGGGTAATGCACTCGATTTCATCAATGCCCGTCAATCGCTCGGCGAGAGAACGTTGGCCATTGCTCGTCATGACTTGGTCCTTGTTATCTTTAACAAGCCGCGAACGGCGACCCCTCAACATAATCTCGGGGTGTTAAAAATATCAAGCACTCACACCAGGGCAATGCCATTGGCATTGCCCTGTAGAGACAAGCCTCAGTCGCCGAGCCAGGCGCTGCGCCATGCATCCAAAGTACCCTGGTCAAGCATCCACTCACGCTGCACCGCCGCCCGCAACTGCAGACCCGCCTGGCGCAGCGCGCAGCGGTCGGCCAACTGCGCACGGATGGCCTGCACCCAGTCAGCGGGAGTGTTGTTGACGCGAGTGACCGGCAATGTCGTGCGATAGCCAGGCATGTCACTGCAGACCACCGGGAAGCCGCAGGCACCATATTCCAAGAGACGCTCAGGCCCCTTGAACTCGCTGCCCAGGCTCGCCCGCAAAGGTGCCAGGGCCAGATCCAGATTGAGGCGGGCCAGCGCCTGGGCACGCTGTGCTGGCGCAACAACGGGATGAAGTTCCTTGATATGTGCACGCAGCGCGGGCGGACAGCAGCCATACATGACCCAGTCGACTTCTGCCGACAGGGCCTCGATCACCTCGGCAATCGAGGCAAGATCGTCCGCCTCCGCCGGCGCCCCAAACCAACCCACCCGCGGCCGCGCCGGACGCTGCGCCGCAGGTTCCGGCAGCAGCCACTGCTCAGGGTCCAGACGACTTTCGATCAAGCGCACATCAGCATGCAGATGCCGCCCGACCTCGGCCATCATCGAAGTCGCCACCACCACCCGGTCGACCTCAGCCAGCATTTCGCGCAGCAGTTGCATGTCTTCACGGGACTCGGGCAGCACATCCAGCTCGTAGACCCGGGCAGCGCTGGAGTACGCCTTGATGCTGCGCAGTGCCTGGAGCTTGGCCGGCTCTGCACGCCCGTGCATGACGATCACCTGGGCACCAAAGCGTTCGAGCTCGACAGCCCCGGGCAGGTTTCCAACCTGAGCGGTCTGAATCGTTGCCAGTTGTTGATGGCGGTGCAGCGGCTGGCCCAGACGATCCCAGGCGCTGTAGCTTTGCTGATCGACATGGGCCAGAACGACCGGCGCGCCGAGGCTGAACAACGGCCGCCAGTTCAAGGCCAGCGAGCCGAGCATGTTGGCGCTGCGATCATCCAGCGAAACATTGCCGTTACAGGCCGGGTCGCGGGCAAGCTTCGCCAGCCAGCGCTCGCACAGTGCACGTTGGGTCGTGCCGGCAAACGGCGCGAGCTCGGCAGTGTTCATGTACAGGCAGCGCGCCGCCCACACCGTCAGATAGCCATGCTGCCCCAGGCGCAGGCACAGGTCGACATCGGCGCCTTCGTCGGCGAAAGCCGCCGCATCGAAGCCGCCCGCCTCGGCAAACAAGGCCGCACGCACCAACAGGCAATCCTGTGTCACCGCGCTGTAGTTCTGGTCCAGCTGCAGACGACCGAGGTAACCGGACGCTTCGCCGCTGTCACCGGCAAACACCCGACCGGCACCGGAAAACACCCCGGGAAGCAAACCGGCGTGGGAAATTTTGCCGTCCGCCGAAAAACCCTTGCCGCCGACCACTGCCACTTCCGGGCGCAAACCGTGATTGAGCAGGTGCTGCAACCATTGCCCCTCGATCACCGCCGATTGGCTGGAGAAGAACAACAGCAACTCGCCCGAGGCGTGCTCGGCACCGAGGTTCCTTGCCGCACTGGCAGTGCACAGGCTTTCGGCACGCACGATGCGCAATTGCCCCGGGGTGAACTGTTCGACATCCTGCAACCACTGGCTGACCTCCTGCGGCGCGTCACCGCACTCAACCACCAGCAATTCGTAATGCGGGTACTGCGTATGCTCCAGCACGCTGGTGAGGCAGCGCTCCAGTGCCGCCAGATCGCTGTTGGCCACGACCACGATCGAGACCAGGGGCTGATGCGCATGCCCATAATCAATGGCAAAGCGGCCCTCACCGAACGCCGACACCTGTGCCTCACTGTAGCCACGCGCATCCAGGTGCTGCGTGATTGCCAAGTGCCCGGTATTGGCCTCAATAACGGGCGGCCGGCTGAACAACAGCGGTTCTGGAATGTGCCCGAAACCATTGATGCCATGCTGGTTGACCAGGCGCAGAATCAGCTCGAACTCCATCGCCCCAGCGAAGCCTTCGCTAAAGCCGCCACAAGCCAGCAGTGCCTCTCGGCTGAACAGCCAGTGGCCGGCCATCACCGAAGGATTGCTGAGCAAAAAGTCCAGGTTGAAGCCCGGCCGCAACCCTACGCTGACCTGCCCCTTGGCATCACGCGTGGCGTAATCTGCGAACACCGCCGCACAGGCTGCAGCGCCCGGCAGCTCGAGGGCGACGCAAGTGAGGCCGGCGGCGGTAAATTCCTCCCCTGCCCGGGCCAGCAGTACCCAATCACAGTGGCTTTGCTCAAGTAACTGGTTGAGCTGGGCAGCCAGTGCGTGCGGCTGCAGTGGCATCAACGTGCAAGGCGAAGGGCCAGCCTGCACTTGCGGGTCGGCACTGAGCACCATGACCTGCGGGGTATAGGCCGAATCCCGGCGGTCCAGGCTGTCAAGCGTAAGCTGCAGCGCCTGGCGGTCAGCGTCAGGGTCGAGGACAATAATGCCGATGTTCGGCTGCTGTGCCCGGCCCTGCAAATGCTCGGCAAGCAACCGGCGGTGTTCAGCACCCAGCACACGCCCGTCCATCCAGTGGGCAGTGAACAGCGCCGTTTGCACACGGATCGAGTTATCGATGATCATCTTCATGAGGTTGACCGGCTGGAACAGCGAGCCGGGTTGCAGCGGTGCCACATCAACCATCACACCGCCTGAAGGATCAGCCCAGCCCAGCTCATAGACGCTGCGGGTAAAGTCCTTCTGCCCCTGGCCAGCCTCCAATTGGGCCCAATTGACCCGACTGAACTGCTGTTGCGACACCCGATAGCGGGTCAATGGCCGCTCCAGCAAGGCCAGGTTGCCCCGCTGGAACAAGCGCGCCGCCATCGCCATGTCACCGAAGCCGACGATCAGTTTCCCCTGCAGCGACATCACCTGGTCGCCGAATGCCAGCAGATCCTCGCGTCGGCACAGCATGCAGCTCGGCTCACCGATGAAGTTGAGCGGGTAGCGCGCCAGGAACGCGACCAGTTGCGGCCCATCGATCACCACATCGTCAGCGAAGGGGAACATGTAAGGCAATTTCGGCGGGGTGATTTCACCTTTCTCGTTGATCACCAGCCGTCGCGAGGATGCCAGGGCGATCGAGGGATCGCGCTCCATGACCTCGACCAGCGTGGCAACGCTATCGGGCAACAGCTCGTCGTCATCGTGCAGGGTCTTGATGTACTTGCCACGCGCCGCCTCGACACAGGCGACGGCATTGGGGATCTCACCAAGCGGCTGCTCGTTGTAGATGTAATGAATCGGCACCCGGCTGCTGTCGCGATAACGCTCGACGATCGCCGCGATCGCACCGCTGCGATTATCGTCGCAGATCACGATCTCGAGATTTTCGTACGTCTGGTTACAGGCGCTCTGCAGCGCTACCTCGAAGTAGTCAGACTTATAGGCGGGAATAACAACGCTGACCAGCGGGTTCGACGTAAGCATAGGAATTCAGGCACCACCGACAAATAGACAGGACACCCGCGCCGAACAGCCAAAAAGCCGACACCGCGAGCCGCGCCTAGCGCCAAAGCAAGTTCCAAGCCAGCACATTATGGGCGCCTGGCTACACGGTCCCCGGCAGGGTCAGGCCATTCGCGGGTAGCGGCAAGGCGGTCTTGTAGCGCACCTGCTTCAAGGCAAAACTCGAACGGATATTGGCCACCCCCGGCAAACGGGTGAGGTAATCGAGAAAGCGCTCCAGGGCCTGGATGCTCGGCAGCAGAACACGCAGCAGGTAGTCCGGATCGCCGGTCATCAGGTAGCACTCCATGACCTCCGGGCGCTCGGCAATCTCCTCTTCGAAGCGGTGCAGGGATTGCTCGACCTGCTTCTCCAGGCTGACATGAATGAATACGTTCACATCCAGGCCCAATACCTCCGGCGCCAGCAAGGTCACCTGCTGGCGAATCACCCCCAGTTCTTCCATGGCCTTGACCCGGTTGAAGCAGGGGGTCGGCGAGAGGTTTACCGAGCGTGCCAGTTCGGCGTTGGTGATGCGGGCATTTTCCTGGAGGCTGTTGAGTATGCCGATGTCCGTACGATCCAGTTTACGCATGAGAGAAAATCACCTGTTTTTTGTCTTTATAAGGAATTTTTATCCGCAAGCCGCAGCAAAGGCAACGAACTTGAGAAAAATATTCTTCAGGCGCCGGAATATCATGTAGGACAAGACTGACTAGCTGGTCACAAGCCAGATGTCAGTAGCGACCGCTTCAAAGCTCAACAAAAACACAAGACAGAGCGAGCGTAAAAAAGCATGAACGAGTACGCCCCCCTGCGTTTGCATGTGCCCGAGCCTACAGGCCGGCCAGGCTGCCAGACTGATTTCTCCTACCTGCGTCTGAACGATGCCGGTCAGGTCCGTAAACCTCCCGTCGATGTAGACGCCGCCGAAACCGCGGACATCTCCTACAGTCTGATCCGGGTGCTGGATGACAAGGGCAATGCCCTGGGCCCCTGGGCCGAGGACGTCAGCCCCGAGATCCTGCGCCAGGGCATGCGCACCATGCTCAAGACCCGGCTGTTCGACAGCCGCATGGTGGTGGCCCAGCGGCAGAAAAAGATGTCGTTCTACATGCAGAGCCTGGGTGAAGAAGCCATCGGCAGCGGTCAGGCCATGGCCCTGAACCGCAGCGACATGTGCTTCCCCACCTACCGCCAGCAAAGCATTCTCATGGCCCGCGACGTGTCGTTGGTGGAGATGATCTGCCAGCTGCTGTCCAACGAGCGCGATCCGCTCAAGGGTCGTCAGTTGCCAATCATGTACTCGGTGCGCGAAGCCGGCTTCTTTACCATCAGCGGCAACCTGGCGACCCAGTTCGTCCAGGCGGTCGGCTGGGCCATGGCCTCGGCCATCAAGGGCGATACCAAGATCGCCTCGGCCTGGATCGGTGACGGCGCCACCGCCGAATCGGACTTCCACACCGCCCTGACCTTTGCCCACGTCTACCGCGCGCCGGTGATCCTCAACGTGGTCAACAACCAGTGGGCGATCTCCACCTTCCAGGCCATCGCCGGTGGTGAATCGACCACCTTCGCCGGTCGTGGCGTGGGTTGCGGCATCGCTTCCCTGCGGGTTGACGGCAACGACTTCATCGCGGTCTACGCCGCCTCGCGCTGGGCTGCCGAACGGGCCCGTCGCGGCCTGGGCCCGACGCTGATCGAATGGGTCACCTACCGCGCCGGCCCGCACTCGACGTCGGACGATCCGTCCAAGTACCGCCCGGCCGATGACTGGAGTCACTTCCCCCTGGGCGACCCGATCGCCCGCCTCAAACAGCACCTGATCGCCATCGGTCATTGGTCCGAGGAGGAGCACCAGGCGGTAAGCGCCGAGCTCGAAGCCGAGATCATCAAGGCGCAGAAGGAAGCCGAGCAATACGGCACCCTGGCCGGCGGCCAGATGCCGAGCCCGGCGTCGATGTTCGAGGATGTCTATAAGGAGATGCCGGAGCACTTGCGCCGGCAGCGCCAGGAACTGGGGATCTGACATGAACGATCACAACACTTCAATCCAGTTGGAAACCGCCATGGCGACCACCACCATGACCATGATCCAGGCCCTGCGCTCGGCCATGGACATCATGCTAGAGCGCGATGACAACGTCGTGGTGTATGGCCAGGACGTCGGCTACTTCGGTGGCGTGTTCCGTTGCACCGAAGGCCTGCAGGCCAAGTACGGCAAGTCGCGGGTCTTCGATGCGCCGATCTCCGAAAGCGGCATCGTCGGTACCGCCGTGGGCATGGGTGCCTATGGCCTGCGCCCGGTGGTGGAAATCCAGTTCGCCGACTACTTCTACCCGGCCTCCGACCAGATCGTCTCGGAGATGGCCCGCCTGCGCTATCGCTCGGCCGGCGAGTTCGTCGCCCCCCTGACCCTGCGCATGCCTTGCGGTGGCGGTATCTACGGCGGCCAGACGCACAGCCAGAGCCCCGAGGCGATGTTCACCCAGGTGTGCGGCCTGCGCACGGTGATGCCGTCCAACCCTTACGACGCCAAGGGCCTGTTGATCGCCTCGATCGAAAACGACGACCCGGTGATCTTCCTTGAGCCCAAGCGCCTGTACAACGGCCCGTTCGACGGCCACCACGACCGCCCGGTAACCCCGTGGTCGAAACACCCGGCCAGCGCCGTGCCGGACGGCTACTACACCGTGCCGCTGGACAAGGCGGCAATCACCCGCCCGGGCAAGGACGTCACCGTGCTGACCTACGGCACCACCGTGTATGTATCCCAGGTGGCCGCCGAAGAGACCGGCGTCGACGCCGAAGTCATCGACCTGCGCAGCCTCTGGCCGCTGGACCTGGAGACCATCGTCGAGTCGGTGAAGAAGACCGGCCGTTGCGTGGTGGTCCATGAAGCCACGCGCACCTGCGGTTTTGGTGCCGAGTTGATCGCACTGGTCCAGGAGCACTGCTTCCATCACCTCGAAGCCCCGATCGAACGCGTCACCGGTTGGGACACCCCCTACCCGCACGCGCAGGAGTGGGCGTATTTCCCCGGCCCTTCGCGAGTGGGCGCAGCATTGAAACGGGTCATGGAGGTCTGAATGGGCACGCACGTCATCAAGATGCCGGATATCGGTGAAGGCATCGCACAAGTTGAACTGGTGGAATGGTTCGTCAAGGTCGGCGATACCGTCACCGAAGACCAGGTCGTGGCCGATGTCATGACCGACAAGGCCACCGTCGAAATCCCTTCGCCGGTCAGCGGCAAGGTCCTGGCCCTGGGCGGCCAGCCCGGTGAAGTCATGGCGGTGGGCAGCGAGCTGATCCGCATCGAAGTCGAAGGCGCCGGCAACGTAGGCGCGGGTTTGCCCCGCGAAGAGGCCCCGGCGATCACCGCAAAGGCCCCGGAACCTGCCGCCAAACCGGCTGCACCAGCCCCTGTTGCCGCACCCGCAGCCGCAGCACACCAGCCCGCCGCGATCGTCCCGCGCGAAGCTCACGAGCGGCCACTGGCCTCGCCTGCGGTGCGCAAGCGCGCCCTGGATGCTGGTATCGAGCTGCGTTACGTACACGGCAGCGGCCCGGCCGGGCGCATCCTGCACGACGACCTCGACGCGTTCCTGGCACAACCGGCCACCCGCACCCAAAGTGCCCCTGGCGGTTACGCCAAACGCAACGACAGCGAGCAGATCCCGGTGATCGGCCTGCGCCGCAAGATTGCCCAGCGCATGCAGGATGCCAAGCGTCGCGTCGCCCACTTCAGCTACGTCGAGGAAATCGACGTCACCGCCCTCGAAGAGCTGCGTCAGCACCTGAACAAGAAGTGGGGCGACAGCCGCGGCAAGCTGACCCTGCTGCCGTTCCTGGTGCGCGCCATGGTCGTCGCCCTGCGCGAATTCCCGCAGATCAACGCCACCTACGACGACGAAGCCCAGGTCATCACCCGCCACGGCGCGGTGCATGTCGGCATCGCCACCCAGGGCGACAACGGCCTGATGGTACCGGTGCTGCGTCACGCCGAAGCCGGCAGCCTGTGGAGCAACGCCGGCGAGATCGTGCGCCTGGCCAATGCCGCCCGCGGCAACAAGGCCAGCCGTGAAGAACTGTCGGGCTCGACCATCACCCTGACCAGCCTTGGCGCCCTCGGCGGCATCGTTACCACACCGGTGGTCAACACCCCGGAAGTGGCGATTGTCGGAGTCAACCGCATGGTTGAACGGCCAATGGTCATCAACGGCCAGATCGTCATTCGCAAGATGATGAACCTCTCCAGCTCGTTCGACCACCGAGTGGTCGATGGCATGGACGCGGCACTCTTCATCCAGGCCATTCGCGGTCTGCTCGAACAACCTGCCAGCCTGTTTGTGGAGTGACCATGCAACAGACGCTCAACACTACCCTGCTGATCATCGGCGGCGGCCCCGGCGGTTATGTCGCCGCCATTCGCGCCGGCCAGCTAGGCATTCCCACGGTACTGGTCGAAGGCCAGGCCCTGGGTGGCACCTGCCTGAACATCGGCTGCATTCCGTCCAAGGCGCTGATCCATGTCGCCGAGCAGTTCCACCAGACCCAACTGCACAGCCAGCAGTCGAACCTGGGCATCAAGGTTTCACCGCCGAGCCTGGACATCAGCCAGAGCGTGGCCTGGAAAGACGGCATCGTCGATCGCCTGACCAGCGGCGTTGCCGCCCTGCTGAAAAAGCACGGGGTCAAGGTGATCCATGGCTGGGCGCAGATCCTCGACGGTAAGCACGTCGAGGTCGACGGCCAGCGCATCCAGTGCGAACACCTACTACTGGCCACTGGCTCAAGCAGCGTCGAACTGCCGATGCTGCCACTCGGCGGCCCGATCATCTCCTCCACCGAGGCCCTGGCACCGAAAGCCCTGCCCAAGCACCTGACCGTGGTTGGCGGCGGCTACATCGGCCTGGAGCTGGGCATCGCCTACCGCAAGCTCGGCGTCGAGGTCAGCGTGGTCGAAGCCCGCGAGCGCATCCTGCCGACCTACGACAGCGAACTGACCGCGCCAGTGGCCGAGTCGATCAAGAAGTTGGGGATCAAGCTCTACCTCAAGCACAGCGTCGAAGGTTTCGATGCCGACAAGCAGGCATTGCAGGTACGTGATCCGCAGGGCGAACTGCTGCAACTGAGCACCGACCAGGTACTGGTCGCGGTCGGTCGCAAGCCTCGCACCCAAGGCTTCAATCTTGAGAGCCTGGCGCTGAAGATGAACGGTTCGGCGGTTGCCATTGATGAGCAGTGCAAGACCAGCATGCTCAACGTCTGGGCCATCGGCGATATCAGCGGTGAACCGATGCTCGCCCACCGGGCCATGGCCCAGGGTGAAATGGTTGCCGAAATCATTGCCGGCAAGTCGCGGCGCTTCGAACCGGCCGCCATTGCCGCGGTGTGTTTCACCGACCCGGAACTGGTGGTGGTCGGCAAGACCCCGGAACAGGTCGAGCAGCAGGGCCTGGACTGCATCGTTACGCAGTTCCCGTTCGCCGCCAACGGCCGGGCGATGACCCTGGAATCGAAAAACGGGTTCGTGCGCGTGGTCGCCCGTCGTGACAACCACCTGATCCTTGGTTGGCAAGCGGTTGGCGTTGGCGTCTCGGAGCTGTCCACCGCCTTTGCCCAGTCACTGGAAATGGGCGCCCGTCTTGAAGATGTGGCCGGGACTATCCACGCTCACCCGACCCTGGGTGAGGCGGTGCAGGAAGCGGCATTGCGTGCCCTGGGTCACGCCCTGCATCTGTAGACACTGAAGCGGCTGAGGCCGATTTGACCCGCTGCCCTGCGCAGCGGGTCCTTTTTCATTTCGCCCACCGGTGGCGATTTGAATTGACTTGCCGCAGACGGCAAGGGTTTTCCTCTTCAAGGCAAAGCAAGCTCCGCATCCCTCCCTGCCGTATAGCGCCAACCCCCGAAGAGACTAGCTCTTGGCCCTGCCAGGAGAGCTGGCACAAGACTTGCCACTGATCGAAGGTCAACTTGCATCCATCAAGGAGAGTGATCAGGTGAGTAGCATCAACGCAGTCGGCGCCCAGCCGCTGGCCATCAACCCGACCCGTGGCGTGGCCGAAGCAGCCGCCGCCGAACAGGCCCAGTTCCGCCCGCCCGTACCGATCAGCAGCGCCGACCGGCAGCAGCACAGCCATGCCAACACCTCGCAGCAAAGTGCCGAAGATGCCCGCGAGGAGGCCTTCGCCAAGCTCAAGGTGCAGCTGCAGAACCCGGATGTGGACATGCGTGAGCAAGCCAGTATCGGCAACAGCGAAACCGGCAAGAGCGCCGCCCAGGAATTTCGCGACTACATGGCCCTGAGCCCGGCAGAGAAGATCAAGCTCAAGCTGCTGAACGAACTGGGCATCAGCCAGGAAGAGTTCGAGGCCTTGCCGCCTGCCGAAAAGGACAAGATCGAACGCAAGATCGCCGAGCAGATGAAGAAGCAAACCGAGCTGGAGTCCCTGGCCAGCCTCAACGCTCATCTGCAAGCGCCTGAGCTGTCGAGCAAACTGGTGGCCAACCTGACAGCGACCCAAGGTGCCAGCCAAGGCACTGGCGATGACCATCGGGAAAAAGACTTCAGCGCCTGACCCTCCTCCCCGCTGCTGCCGCGCGCGGCGGCAGCGCCCTACCGGGCCAATGTTGGCCGACTTCTTGCTGAGCCAGGGTTATCACAGTCAATTGTCGGATTCATGGCGCCCACGCCGGTTGATCCAGACCATGACTCGGTGCCGTGGCGTAGCCCCTGCAATGCCATGTGCCATTTTTCAGTCATCACGAGCACCCATTGCCATGGCCGAATCCGTCCCCGTCACCAGCCCGCTGCTGCCACCGCTGGAGGAGTTCATTCCCTACCTGCAGCAAATCTGGGACAGCAAGCGCTTGACCAACGGCGGCCCCTTTCATGAGCAACTGGAGCAGGAACTGGCCGATTACCTCGGGGTGAAACACATCTCGCTGTTTTCCAATGGCACCCTGGCCCTGGTCACCGCGCTGCAGGCCCTGCGCATCACCGGCGAAGTCATCACCACGCCCTACTCCTTCGTCGCGACCGCCCATTCGCTGCTGTGGAACAACCTCAAGCCGGTCTTCGTCGACATCGACCCGCTGACCAACAACCTCGACCCCAAACGCGTGGAAGAAGCCATCACCTCGGCAACCACCGCGATCCTGCCAGTGCATTGCTACGGCATTCCCTGCGATGTCGAAGGCATCCAGCGGGTCGCCGACACCTATGGCCTGAAAGTCATCTACGATGCCGCCCATGCCTTTGGCGTTCGCGATAATGGCGCGAGCGTGCTCAACCATGGTGACTTGTCGATCCTCAGTTTTCATGCGACCAAGGTGTTCAACACATTCGAGGGCGGCGCCATCATCTGCCCCGACGCCAAGATCAAGCAGCGCATCGATTACCTGAAGAACTTCGGCTTTGCCGATGAAGTCACGGTCATGGCGCCCGGCATCAATGGCAAGATGAACGAAGTGCAAGCGGCCTTCGGCTTGCTGCAGCTGCGTCACATCGATGATGCCCTGGTCCGCCGCCGGGCTGTGTTCGAACGCTACCGCCAGGCCCTTGAAGGTGTACCAGGCGTGCGCCTGCTGGAGCCGCCGGCAGGCCTGGAATGGAACTACGCCTACTGCCCGATCCTGATCGATGCCGAGCGTTTCGGTTGCAGCCGCGACGCGCTGTACCAGCGCTATCGGGACCAGGACATCCTCGTACGCCGTTACTTCTACCCGTTGATCAACGAGTTCCCGATGTACCGGGGCCTGCCAAGCGCCGACCTCAGCGGCCTGCCCCATGCCTGGCAGGTGTCGCGTCAGGTACTGTGCCTGCCGATTCATCCGCAGCTGTCCACCGAGATACAACAGCAGATCATCGACCTGGCGCTGGCCTGCCATGCCGAACAGGCCCGCTCTTCATCTACCGCGCTTGAGCTTTGATCCAGTCAATGAACGCCAGCACCTGGGGCCGCTGCAAGGCATCGGCCCGGCACACCAGGTAGTAGGCAAAGCGCGCAGGCCAGGGTTTGTCGAGGGCCAGTTGCAACTTGCCGCTGGCAAGATCCTCTTCGGCGTGGGTGTCCTGCACCAGGGCGATCCCCTGGCCGGCAGCCGCTGCCCGCAGCAGCAGAAGGTCATCCTCGAAACTGGCCCCACGCATGGCCCGCGGATCATCAGCAACGCCATGGGCCTGCAACCACAGCTGCCAGTCGGCGCGATCGGCATCGTGCAGCAACGGGTACTTCAAACAATCGGCAGGCCGCTTCAATACCGGGCCCTGCGCCAGTAGCCGGGGGCTGGCTACCGGCAGCAGTACCGGCGCCATCAGCCGGATCGACTCCAGCCCCGGATACTGGCCCAGCCCATGGCGCAGGGCGACGTCAATGCGCTCACGCTGAAAATCCACCCGCTTGGCCGAGGCTTCCACTCGCACTTCAATCTGCGGATGCAGAGCATTGAAATGCCCCAGGCGCGGCACCAGCCAGGACGCCGCAAAAGACGGCACAGTGCTGATGGTCAAGGTCTTGCCCGGCGCCAGGTGCGCCAGCAATGCCAGCGATGCCTCGATCTGATCGAAGCCTTTAAGCAGCCCCGGATACACTCGCGCGCCGGCCTCGCTCAAGTGCACGCCATGCCGGCCGCGCACGAACAGCACCACGCCCATGCGCTCCTCGAGCAGGCGCACTTGCTGGCTGACCGCCCCCGGCGTTACCCCCATCCGTTCGGCGGCCGCCTTGAGGCTGCCCAGACGCGCCGCTTCAGTGAAGGCCCGCAATGCCAGTAACGGTAGGACCGCGCCCATTTTTACCTCTCCATGGTTTAGAAAATCTATTGCCTAAACGCAGGATTGATCGTTTTTCAATCAGCCAAGGCCCGCCTAGCATAGCCCTCATCAAAAACAGTAACCAAGGAGATGGGACATGCAGTTGATCCTTTATAGCGATAGCTCACCTAATGGCTTCAAGATCACCATCGCCCTGGCGGAACTGGAGCTTCCCTACACCCTCAAGCACGTGCAGATCGACCGTGGCGAGCATCGTCAGGCTGATTTTCTCAAGCTCAACCCCCACGGCCGCATTCCAGTGCTGGTCGACCCTGAGCACGACATCACCCTGTTCGAGTCTGCGGCGATCCTGTTGTACCTGGCACAAAAGTACGGACGCTTGCTGCCGGACAACCCGAGCGAGCGCTGGGCAGCAATCACCTGGCTGCAGTTCCACGCGGCGAGCATGGGACCGATTCTCGGCCAGCGAGTGCATTTCGAACGGTTCGCCAAACACCCCTGCCCCGATGCCATCGCTCGCTACCGGCGCCTGAGTGAAGAACTGTTCAGCACCCTCGATCAACGCCTGGCCGAACACCCCTGGCTTGCCGGCAGCGAGTACTCGATCGCCGACATTGCCACCTTTGGCTGGACCCACATCGCCCGGATCATCGACTTTGATTTCAGCCAGTACCGGTATTTGAGCGCCTGGCACGAACGACTCGGTCAGCGCCCTGCCGTCCAGCGCGGCATCCACCTGCCGGCACCCGCCACGGGCCCCTGAAGCGCAATAGAGCCGCTGCTTTGCGCCGTTGCCATTGAGGCAGGATTGGTAGATTGCTGGAAACTACAACGCTCAATCGAACGCGGCCTGGATGAACATCTCCAGCGCCTTTTCTTCGAGGATCTCGATAGAGAAATGCCCGAAACGCTTGGGCAGCCAGATGATGCGTGTTCCGGACGGGGATTGCAGGTCGCTACGGGCCAGTGGATTGCCGTTCTCGTCTTCTGGCTGCACGCCGTCGGCCTGCAGTTCGTCGTAGGCCTTCTCGATGTCCGGTGTCGAGTAACAGTGGCGATAAATCATGCCCTCGCCCTGGGTATCCAGCAATTGCTTCAAGTTCCCTGCCGATGGCTGTACCAGCATGAAACGCTCCTGACCTATCAGCGCAATCGCGTACCGTACACTCAGGCCACCTCGCTCCCACACCAGTGTTCTGGAGATTCTGGCTTTGAGTATCGTTGCGTAGTAGGCGCAGGCATCGTCGAGGTTCTTGACCAACACATCGACATGGCTGAACTTCAACTCCATTGCACGACTCCAGGCAAAATGACCAACAGGAACCGGGCAACTTTAGATCAGATTCTCAAACCGATGTGCATCAGGCTGGTCGAGTGACAGCGGATTGCGCTGCACGCCTTGAAAGGATGGTGTCCCAGGCAGGATTTGAACCTGCAACCTTCCCCTTAGGAGGGCCAAATAAACATACTCAATATCAATAGCTTACCCTTAAAAACAGACACTTATAGTTTGGTTGCATCCGGTAAAACCGCCTGATGTTGCAGTTTCTGCTGCCATGCTGCTGTCACGGTGAGCCATGAAAACCAAGTTCAGCCAGAAGTTGCTCAACGGCCTGAAGCCTGAGAATAAGCCCTACCGCGTCCACGACACCAATCAGCCCGGGCTTTTCATCCGCGTGCTGCCCAGCGGGCACATGAGCTATATGGTCAGCTGGGCACGGAACAAGAACGTCACCCTTGGCCGTGTCGGCAAGATGACGCTCGAGCAGGCCCGGCAGGAAGCTGCCCGCTATTTGGCCGATGCCCACGAGCACGGCGAACAACTGGCAGTCCCCCAAGGCCGTAAAGGTGCGACCTCCCCTACCCTGCGCGCCTTCATAATATAGGCGCCGGAAGACGCCGAGTTCGACGGTATGCCACGAGCAGCCATCGAGACCGGCATGGTCGATCTGGCGCTGCCTGGTGGAAATACCGCAAAAGCAGAGGCTCCGGCGGGGCTTTTCTAATAGATGAACGATGAGATTTGATGGGTACCAACGTTTTATGACTCAGCCAGCCCACGTCCCATTGGGGTTTCAGCTCATTCGAGACACGCCATTGTTGAGCGCCCACGGTCCATTCGCCAAAAACGAATCGACATAATATTGACACCAAAACACCCACCCGTCGGAATATTGGCACGCCGCACTGTTAACTGCGCTTAACACCTTTACAAAGCCTGACCCCACAACTAAACACACATCAAACTGATATCAGGAAAGGCCGTATCCCTGAGTCGGTGCTACCCAAAACACGGCCTCACCCAGCCTTTCTCCAGGAGACCCTTCCACATGGGTACTCTCAGTCTATTGCGTGCCATGCGCAGCGCAGCCCCAGGCTGGCGTCCACGTTCGCCCGACTTGTCCTGCGATGCGCGGCTCAAGCGCGGCGAACATTTCCACCCCCGCAATACCCGCGCGCCTCTACCGGCAGCGCTTGTCCCGTCAGCTGGCCGACGATGTCCGACGGCCGCCTCGCACCGCCCAAGAACAACCTGAGCGGCGCAAGAACGGGACATCGTCCTGTTCACAGTCCCTAGCGATTCTAAAAATAAGAAATGGCATTTTCGGGAGAAAGACATGGCTACCACCACAACGACCAGCGGCGGCACCGTTACTTCGCTTTCCAACACTCCGCAGGCGCAGGACGACATTTTCACTACCGGTGTAATTGGCGCGAGCACCGCGGCCATCACTGAAGACCTGCTGGGGGTCATATACCTGGACGTCATGTCCAATGACCTCGGCGGCAACGCAAAGACACTTTGGTCACTCGATGACGCGACCAGTCTTTCTACTGCCACCAAGATTTATGCGCCGGCCGACCTCCTGATCCAGGAC
This sequence comes from Pseudomonas sp. SBB6, assembly GCF_024213215.1. NCBI lineage: Bacteria > Pseudomonadati > Pseudomonadota > Gammaproteobacteria > Pseudomonadales > Pseudomonadaceae > Pseudomonas > Pseudomonas sp. SBB6. The sequence goes on from NZ_JANAVH010000006.1 coordinate 355,234, forward strand.
ACCGGCAGAATTGAGGCGACGAGTACTGACACCAGTTTCAACGGGGCAAAGATCTGGATTTCGTCGGATGGCAAGGTCGGCTACGACGCCGCTACGTTGTCGACTGCTTTCAAGGCACAACTCCAGTCGCTTGCTGCCGGAGGCTCCCTGACAGACAGCTTTACCTATGCGATTCGTCTGGGCAACGGCACGCTCAGCTGGGCCACTGCGCAGGTGCAATTCGCTGGCGTGAATGACGCTGTGACAATAAGCATCGGCGCACAGTCCGGCACGGTAACCGAAGAGGGAGCTACGACGCTGAGCCCGACCGACTCGCTGAATACGACAGGCACTATTGCTTTTAACGATGTAGACCTGAGCGACACACATACCGCCTCTTTCGTGGCTGCGGGAGGCAACACCACAGCGCTGGGCAACTTCGTCCTTGCGCCAGTGAGTGAAGCGGCCAACGCGGCAAACGGCACCGTTAACTGGACTTACACCCTGAATAATGCGGCAGCCCAGCACCTGGCTCAGGGTCAGACTGCTACCGAAACCTATGTGGTCACCCTCAATGATGGGCATGGCTCGACGACAACGCGGAATGTAACTATCACCATCACCGGCACCAACGACCAAGTGCAGATCACCAGCGGCGTGCAGGCCGGCGATGCCAAGGAAGACAGCGGCGACTACGAGGCCAGCGGCAACATCACCTTCACTGACGTCGACCTGATCGACACCCATAGCGTCAGCGTCACGCCAGGTGCTTCCGGCTATCTGGGCACTTTCACCACTAACCCACTGAGCGACAGCACCGGCACGGGCAGCGGTTCTCTTGGCTGGAACTTTGCGGTGAACAACTCCGCATTGCAGTTCCTCGGCCAAGGCCAGAGCGTCACCCAAACCTATAACGTGGTAATCGGCGACGGCGCGGTGCAGACCGTGAGCATTACGATTACCGGCACCAACGACCAGCCGACGCTGACGATTGTCGACAGCACTGGAGCGATGAACGAAGGCAACGGCACGGCCACCCTGAGTGACAGCGGTGCCCTGAGCTTTGCCGATCTGGACAACGCCGACACAGTGACCGTGTCGCAGACCGCTAACAACGACATCGTCTGGAGCGCCGGCGTGCTCAATGCGGGCGTGGCCTCGGCGCTGGTAACCGGTTTCTCGGTCGACCAGAACAGCTGGGACTACAGCAGCAATCAGAACCTCGACTTCCTCGGTGCGGGTGAAACCATCGCTTTCTCGTACGCGGTGGTCGCGACCGACGATAGCGGCGCGGCTAACGCTGCCTCGTCGACACAGACTGTCACCATCACTATCACCGGCACTAACGACGCGCCCGTACTCAGCTTCGCAACGGGCGATGATGCCGGCGCAGTGCAGGAAGACACCACGCTCGGCGTGAGCGGCCAGTTCAGCTCGGCCGACATCGATCACGCTGCCACGTCCACCTGGACCATCAATGGCTCGGCTTCGGGCACTTACGGTTCGATCGCGGTGGACAGCACCGGAAAATGGACTTACACCCTGGCCAATGGCACCGATGGCGTCGCCAGTGCGGTGCAGTCGCTGGGGGCTGGCGAAAGTCACGATGAAGTGTTCAGCGTGCAGGTCAGCGATGGCCTGGGTGGCGTGGACACTCAACTGGTGACCGTTACCGTCAGCGGTACTAATGACGCGCCCGTGCTCAGCTTCGCAACGAGCAACGATGCCGGCGCAGTGCAGGAAGACACCACGCTCGGCGTGAGCGGCCAGTTCAGTTCCGCCGACATCGATCACGCTGCCACGTCCACCTGGACCATCAATGGCTCGGCTTCGGGCACTTACGGTTCGATCGCGGTGGACAGCACCGGAAAATGGACTTACACCTTGGCCAATGGCACCGATGGCGTCGCCAGTGCGGTGCAGTCGCTGAAGGCGGGCGAGAGTCACGATGAAGTGTTCAGCGTGCAGGTCAGCGATGGCCTGGGTGGCGTGGACACTCAACTGGTGACCGTTACCGTCAGCGGCACTAATGACGCGCCCGTGCTCAGCTTCGCAACGGGCAACGATGCCGGCGCAGTGCAGGAAGACACCACGCTCAGCGTGAGCGGCCAGTTCAGTTCCGCCGACATCGATCACGCTGCCACCGCGACCTGGAGCATCGCCGGTACGGATACCGGCACTTACGGCTCGATCGTAGTCGACAGCACCGGAAAATGGACTTACACCTTGGCCAATGGCACCGATGGCGTCGCCAGTGCGGTGCAGTCGCTGAAGGCGGGCGAGAGTCACGATGAAGTGTTCAGCGTGCAGGTCAGCGATGGCCTGGGTGGCGTGGACACTCAACTGGTGACCGTTACCGTCAGCGGCACCAACGACGTCGCCGTACTGTCCTCGGCCAGCGTCACGCTGACCGAAACCAATGCCCCACTGAGCACCAACGGCACCCTGGCCATCAGCGATGTCGACAGCCCGGAAACCTTCCAGGCGCAGTCCAACACCGCCGGCAGTTACGGCCAGTTCTCCCTCGGCACTGATGGTGCCTGGAGCTACGTCGCCGACTCTGCTCACAACGAGTTCACCGCTGGCAGCAGCTACACCGACACCTTCACGGTACTCAGTGCCGACGGCACCGCGACCGCAGTGACGGTGACCATCAACGGCAGCAACGATGCCGCCGTGCTGTCCTCGGCCAGCGTCACGCTGACCGAGACCGATGCCACCGCCGACATCTCCACCACTGGTACGCTCAGCATCAGCGACGTCGACAGCGCCGCGACCTTCGTCGCCCAGACCAACACCGCCGGCAGTTACGGCCAGTTCTCCATCGGCACTAATGGTGCCTGGAGCTACGTCGCCGATAGCGCCCACAACGAGTTCGCCGCCGGCACCACCTACACCGACACCTTCGTGGTGAGCAGTGCCGACGGCACCCTCACGTCGGTCACCGTCCATATCAACGGGACCAACGATGCCGCGGTGTTGTCCGCCGACATCACCAACCTGACCGAGACCGATGCCCCGCTGACCACCAACGGCACCCTGGCCATCAGCGACGTCGACAGCGTCGCGACCTTCGTCGCCCAGTCCAACACCGCCGGCAGCTATGGCCAGTTCTCCCTCGGCACCGATGGTGCCTGGAGCTACGTCGCCGACTCCGCTCACAACGAGTTCGTCGCCGGCACCACCTACACCGACACCTTCGCGGTACTCAGTGCCGATGGCACCGCGACCGCAGTGACGGTGACCATCACCGGCAGCAACGATGCTGCGGTGCTGTCCGCCGACATCGCCAACCTGACCGAGACCAATGCCGCCGTCGACATCTCCACCAACGGCACCCTGACCATCAGCGACGTCGACAGCGCCGCGACCTTCGTCGCCCAGACCAATACCGCTGGCAGTTACGGCCAGTTCTCCATCGGCACTAATGGTGCCTGGAGCTACGTCGCCGACTCTGCTCACAACGAGTTCACCGCTGGCAGCAGCTACACCGACACCTTCACGGTACTCAGTGCCGACGGCACCGCGACCGCAGTGACGGTGACCATCAACGGCAGCAACGATGCCGCCGTGCTGTCCTCGGCCAGCGTCACGCTGACCGAAACCGATGCCCCGCTGAGCACCAACGGCACCCTGGCCATCAGCGATGTCGACAGCCCGGAAACCTTCCAGGCGCAGTCCAACACCGCCGGCAGCTATGGCCAGTTCTCCCTCGGCACCAATGGTGCCTGGAGCTATGTCGCCGACTCTGCTCACAACGAGTTCGCCGCTGGCAGCAGCTACACCGACACCTTCACGGTGAGCAGTGCCGACGGCACCGCGACCGCAGTGACGGTGACCATCACCGGCAGCAACGATGCCGCCGTGCTGTCCTCGGCCAGCGTCACGCTGACCGAGACCAATGCCGCCGTCGACATCTCCACCAACGGCACCCTGACCATCAGCGACGTCGACAGCGCCGCGAC
>NZ_JANAVH010000007.1:0-303720 GCF_024213215.1 Pseudomonas sp. SBB6
GCTCAATGGCCTGAGCCCTGTCGACTACAGGGCTCAGGCTGCTGGTTAATACTGTCCAACTTTAGGGGGGCAGTCCAGTATGTGGGAGCTGGCTTGCCAGCGATGCAGTCACCGCACATTCCAGTCTTACGAGGACGGCACGGTAACCGCAGCCTTCTGCTTCAATTCAACCGGCCGGCGATACAGCACCCAGTAATAGCACCCAAGGCTGATCAGCCAGCAGAACACCGCCGTCCATACGTTGTGCGAAAAAAAGTGCGCGCCTTGCAGCATGCGCCCCACTGAAAACAGCGTGCCCAGGCCAAAGGCAAGCACCAGTGCCGCCCGCGCCAGGCGTGGACGGCGGTCACGCAGGACAAAGAACAGGGCAAACAGGGTGAAGCCGGTCGCCGCGTGGCCCCCCGGCCAGCAGCGTCCGGGCTTGTCAGTGGCCGGGCGCGGGCTGAGCAGCTCGCTGTAGGTCTCCTTGCCGCCAAATTCGGTCAGGCTCCAGGGGCACTGCACCGCAGTCACGGCTTTGACTGGCGTGACAAAACTGGTCGACAGCCCCATGGCCAGGACCAGGCAGCCCAGCTCCCGACGCCAACTGAACAGGCGTGTCCAGAAGAAACTCGCGGCGAAGGCGACGATGGCCAGCAGGCCGAGGACGATCACGGCCTGTTTGGCCCGGTCATGCAGGATATCTTCGAGAAAGTAGCTGTGCCGGCCGATGAACTGCCCCGCCACCGGGTCGAACGCCAGCTTGGCCAGGTCCATGTCCAGTGAGGTCAGCTCCAGCAGGATCAATATCACCGCGGTGACGGCAGGGATGCCCAGGGCAATCCAGAAATTCAGCGGACGGGAGTAGGCAGGTAGTGACATGGCAAGTCCAGGCAGGTCAACGGGGCAGTCCGACCGCCAATTTTCGGCTAGCCGCCATCGCCTGTCCGTGAAGGCTCGGTGAAAAAAACATTAACCTGCAATAAAGTCCTGCCGACCTAGCCGAGCGCTGCTGATGGCCGTAAGCTGCGCCTGCCAAGCAGGCAAAAGCGCCGGACGGGAGACACCCCATGCGAATTCTATTGGTTGAAGACAACCGCGATATCCTCGCCAACCTGGCCGACTACCTGGGCCTGAAGGGTTACACGGTGGACTGTGCCCAGGACGGTCTCTCCGGCCTGCACCTGGCTGCCACCGAACACTACGACCTGATCGTGCTCGACATCATGTTGCCAGGCATCGACGGCTATACCCTGTGCAAGCGCCTGCGCGAAGACGCCCGGCGCGACACCCCGGTGATCATGCTCACCGCCCGTGATCAGCTGGACGATCGCCTGCAGGGCTTCCGCTCCGGCGCTGACGACTACCTGCTCAAACCGTTTGCCCTGTCGGAGCTTGCCGCGCGCATCGAAGCGGTGCTGCGTCGCGCCCAGGGCGGTGGTCGGCGTACCCTGCAGGTCAGTGACCTGGTCTACGACCTCGACACGCTGGAAGTCAGCCGCGAAGGCAAATTGCTCAAGCTCAACCCGGTCGGCCTGAAGCTGCTGGCGGTGCTGATGCAGAAGAGCCCGCATGTGCTGCGCCGCGAAGTACTCGAAGAGGCGCTGTGGGGCGACGATTGTCCGGACAGCGACAGCTTGCGCAGCCACGTTCACCAACTGCGCCAGGTCATCGACAAACCGTTTGAAAAACCCCTGCTGCATACCGTCCACGGCGTCGGCTATCGCTTGGCCGAGGGCCGTGATGGAGTTTAAACAAAGCCTTGCCCAGCGGATCATCATTGCCTTTGCCCTGATGAGTGCGATGGTGGCCGGGGCCTTCGCCTTCGGCATTGTCGCTACGGTCCACCTGGTTGAAGAACGCTTGATCTCCGCCGTGCTGGGCGGCGACCTGCAACGTTTGCTGCGCATGGACAGCGTCAGCGACTGGAGCCACCGGCCGCGGCCGGACCAGCTGTTCTATTTCAGCGGCGGGCGTGATGACTTCGAGCTGCCCAAGGATTTGCGTCACCTTGACCGTGGTTTTCATGAAGTGTTTCGTGAAGATCTGTCCTACCACGCGATGGTCGAAATCGTCGATGGCCGTCGCTACGTGCTGTTGCAGGACCAGAGTGATTTCGAAGAGCGCGAGCGAGTGCTGTTCGCAGTGGTCGTGGTCGGCTTTGTCCTGAGCCTGGCGCTGGCGGTATTCCTCGGCTGGGTCCTGGCCCGGCGGGTGATGGCACCGGTGATTCGCCTGGCCCGCCAGGTGCGCCACCGTGATCAACTGCTGGGCCTGGCGCCGCCCTTGGCGCCCGATTACGCTGCGGACGAAGTCGGTCAGCTGGCTGTGGCGTTCGACGATACCCTGGGGCGTCTGCGCGATGCGCTGACCCGTGAGCGCCTGTTTACCAGTGATGTCAGCCATGAGCTGCGCACGCCGTTGATGGTGCTGGCCAGCTCCTGTGAGCTGTTGCTGGTCAACCCCAATATCGACACCCGCGCCCGATCCCAGGTCGAGCGCATCGCCCGGGCCACCGAAGAGATGCAGGAGTTGGTGAAGACCTTCCTGATGCTCGCCCGTGCCCAGCGTGACGAAGGCGCGGTCGCCTCGCAGGCGAGCATGAAAGAGGTGGCCGATGACCTGATTGGCGTCTGGCGCGATACCATCGAGCAGAAAGGCCTGACATTGCTGTACGACGCCAAGGCAGCAACCCCGACCTTGTACAACGCCACCTTTCTTCAGGCGGTCATGGGCAACCTGCTGCGCAATGCGGCGCACTACACCGATCAGGGCTTTATTCGCCTGACGCTGGAACCGGCGGGGTTCCTGGTCGAAGACAGTGGTGTAGGAATTCCCGAAGAGCAGCGCGAAGCCATGTTCCGGCCGTTTGTGCGCGGCGATGAAAAGCGTGGCGAGGGCCTGGGCTTGGGCCTGTCACTGGTGCAGCGGATTTGTGACGACCAGGGCTGGAGCGTCAGCCTGAGCGCCATGGTGCCCCATGGCTGCCGCTTTCACGTAGACCTGAGCCTGGCACTGCAAGGGCCGACTGAACTCGAATAGGGCCATTGGCCAGCCGTGAAAGTTTGTAATTAATTGAAACTTTTGTCGTGACAACTAACGAATTTTTCACATCAGCATGACCTGACGCCAACGCTTGCCAGCCTAAGGTGGGCACATTGGAGTCAGGAGATGCACAATGCGTAGCCCTATCAAACTCGAGTTTTCGGATAAGTACGACCAGCAGCACGCCCAGGAATACTTCCTCAAGCACCAGGACGGCCTGGCGCGCAGGATGTCCCACCAGCGTGACGAGCAACTGGCCCGTCGCGCCCTGGCACTGGCTGGCGAACCGGGGCTGGTGCTCGACTTGCCGTGCGGTGCCGGGCGCTTCTGGCCGTTGCTGGCGGAAAAGCCCAACCGGGTGATCATTGGTGCCGACAATTCCGAAGCCATGCTCGAAACCGCGCGGGCCTCGCAGCCGGCTGCAGTGGTGGAACGGGTACGTACCTTGCAGACCTCCGCATTCGCCATCGATTTACCGGACAACTCGGTTGACAGTATTTTTTGCATGCGGCTGATGCACCACATCGGCGATGCGGCCCATCGCAAAACATTACTCTCGGAATTTCAACGGGTTACCCGCGACAGCGTGATCGTCTCGCTGTGGGTGGATGGCAATTTCAAAGCCTGGCGGCGCAAAAAGCTCGAGCAGCGGCGTTACGTCGAAAAAGGGCAGGGCAGTTACCAGAATCGTTTTGTGTTACCTGTTGCCACGGTTGAAAAGGAATTTGAAGCCGCAGGTTTCCGTATTCAGGAACGATTGGACTTTTTACCGTTCTACGCCATGTGGCGAGTCTATCTTCTGCGTAAGGGGTAAGCGGGGAATGGGGTTTGAGCGCACAGCAGCAACGACGAACAAGGATCAGTTCGATCATTTCTGGCAGCAGCAGGGCGAATGGGTCGAGGAGCCCAATCAGCGTCGCGGCGGCGAGAGTGGTGTACAGCGACTGAGCGATGACACTGGCCATACGTTTTATGCCAAGCGCCAGATCGGCCATATCTACCGCAGCCTAATGCACCCCTTCGGGCGCCCTACCGTGTTGCGTGAATACGATGCCCTGAACAGCTTCGAGCAGTTGGGGGTGCGGGTGCCGCATATTGTCTATTGCGGCGTTGACCGTGATGCCGAGCATCAGTGGCGAGCCTTGCTGGTCAGCGAGGCGCTGGAAGGCTTCGAGGATATCGACAGCTGGTTCGCCGCCGGTGCCCGAGAGCGGTACCACCCGGCATTGCACGAGCGGGTGCTGGAAGACCTGGCGCAGAACCTGGCGCGGATGCACCGCGGTCATTGGCAGCATGGTTGCCTGTATGGCAAGCATGTCTTCGTCAAGGTCATTGGCCAAGGTGCCGAGGCTCGGGCTGAAGTGGCCCTGCTGGACCTCGAAAAGTGCCGCCGGCGCATCAGTTGTCAGCGTGCTGCGCTCAATGACCTTAAACAACTGCGCCGCCATTCGTCTTTCAACGACGCAGAGTGGCAAAAACTGCTCTATTTTTACCAAGGAGCGTTTGGCAGCGCTGTCAAAGGTTTAGAGTAATGAAACTAGAAATAGCCCGAGGTTTGTTTCTGGTGATTGCCTTGGCCGTGGCAACCGCTGCCGTGGCGGCGTTGGAGGAGCCTCGCCCGCAGGTTTTCAGCAAGATCGATGCCGGTGCGCAATGCCCGCTGCCACGGGTGGTAAAACCCCAGGTCGATGCCAAGCCGGATCACGACCTGTTGTTATTGCTGTTCGGCCTGAGCCAGGGCGTACGCGCCAGCGGCTGACCCCTGTGGGAGCGGCGGTGCGACGATTCGACTTGCCCCGCGATCGATCCCCAAGCGAAGATTATTCAGGCACCACCTCTTCGCGGGGCAAGCCCGCTTCCACGGCCAGCAGGGTATAGATGCAAGGCAGCACGAACAGGGTGAACAAGGTGCCCACGGACATCCCGGTGGCGATTACCGTGCCGATGTCGAAGCGGCTGACCGCACCGGCGCCGGTGGCGAGAATCAACGGCACCATGCCAAACACCATCGCGGCGGTGGTCATCAGCACCGGGCGCAAGCGAATCGCCGCAGCTTCTTCCACTGCTTCGCGCGCACTGAGGCCTTTTTGCAGGCGCAACTGGTTGGCGAACTCGACGATCAGGATGCCGTGCTTGCTGATCAGCCCGATCAGGGTCACCAGCCCCACCTGGGTGTAGATGTTCATGCTCGAGATGCCCAGGAACAACGGAATCAACGCGCCGCAAATCGACAGCGGCACGGTCACCAGGATCACCAACGGGTCGCGGAAACTCTCGAACTGTGCCGCCAGCACCAGGAAGATGATCGCCAGGGCCAAGCCGAAGGTTACCCACAGGGCGCTGCCTTCCTGGACGAACTGACGCGCCGCGCCGCCATAGTCAAAGCCATAGCCCTCCGGGGCTTCTTCGCGGGCGATGCTGCGCACGGTATCCAGCGCCTCACCCATGCTGACCGTCGGGAAGCCCTGGATGATTACCGAGTTCAATTGCTGGAACTGGTTGAGCTGGCGCGGCCGGGCGCGGTCGCTGATGCTGATCAGGGTCGACAGCGGCAGCATCTGCCCTTGCTGGTTTTTTACGTAGTAGTTGTTCAGCCAGTCGGGATTATCGCGGTAGGGCCGCTCGACCTGGGCGATGACCTTGTAGCTGCGCCCGTCGATGGTAAAGCGGTTGATCTCCGCTTCAGCCAGCAGCGTCGCCAGGGTACCGCCCAGAGCGTCCATGGACACGCCCATCTGCGCCGCCTTGGCCCGGTCGATATCGACCACCACCTCCGGCTTGTCGAAGGCCAGGTCGATGTCGAGGAAGGCGAACTTGCCAGAGGCCTGGGCGCGCGTCTTGACCCGCTCGGCCACCTCGAGCAGTGATGCATAGTCGTTGGCGGTGTTGATCACGAAGGCGAACGGCAGGCCTTCGCCGGTGCCCGGTAGCGAGGGCAGGTTGAAGCCGAAGATCTGCAGGCCGCTGATGCCCTCAAGCTTGGCCTGTACCAGCGGTAGCAGCTCCATCTGGGTGCGCTCGCGCTCATTCCAGGGCTTGAGCAAAAAGCCGCCGATGCCCGACTGCACGCCATTGAAACCGTTGATCTGGAACGAAGAGTAATACTCGGGGAAGTCCTTGAAGATCGTGATGAACTCATCGGTATAGCTGTTCAGGTAGTCGAGGTTGGTCGGCTGTGGCGCGGTAGCCATCATGAAGATGACGCCCTGGTCTTCATCCGGCGCCAGTTCATTCTTGGTGAACATCAGGAACACCGGAATCAGGCACAGCACGATCAGCGCAAATACCAGCACCACCGGCCGTGTGTTGAGGGTGCCATGGAGGATTTTCTGGTAACGCTGCTTGAGCCGCTCGAACAGCACATCCAGGCGATGCGCCAGGCCCGTGGGGTTCTGCTCGTGACGCAGGAGCAAGGCGCACATCATCGGCGACAGGGTCAGGGCGACGATGCCGGAGATCACCACGGCGCCGGCCAGGGTCAGGGCGAACTCCTTGAACAGCGCGCCGGTCAGCCCCTCCAGAAAGCCGATAGGGGCGTACACCGCCGCCAGGGTGATGGTCATCGACACCACTGGCATGGCGATCTCCCTGGCGCCTTCCAGGGCCGCTTCGTACGGCGATTTACCTTCTTCGATATGACGGTGGATGTTCTCCACTACGACAATGGCGTCATCGACCACCAGGCCGATGGCCAGCACCATCGCCAGCAGGGTCAGCAGGTTCAGTGAGTAGCCCATCAACTGCATGAAGAACAATACGCCGATCATCGACAGCGGAATGGTGATCACCGGGATCAGCACCGAGCGCAGGGCGCCGAGGAACAGGAAAACCACGACGATGACGATCAGCACCGCTTCGACCAGGGTTTTTACCACTTCGTTGATCGACGCCTGGATGAACAGTGTGGCGTCGTAGGCAATCGAGGACTTCAGGTTCGGCGGCAACTGGCTTTCAAGCTCGGGCATGAGCTTGCGCACCTCCTTGATCACCTCCAGCGGGTTGGCCGCCGGGGTAGCCTTGATGCCGATGTACACCGATGGTGTGCCGTCGAAGGAGCTGACCGTGTCGTAGTTCTCCGCGCCCATCTCGACCCGCGCCACATCGCCGAGCAGCACCCGGCTGTCGCCGCTGGTCTTGAGCGGGATCTTGGCGAAGGCTTCGGCGCTCTTCAGTTCAGTGGTGGCGTTGATGCTGGTGACGATGTATTCGCCCTTGAGCTCGCCCGCCGCGGAAAGGAAGTTGTAGCCGCGCACCGCCTGGGTCACGTCATTGGCGCTCAGGCCGTAGCCTGCCAGCTTCACCGGGTCGATCCACAGGCGCATGGCGAACAGCTGGTTGCCGAGGATCTCGGCCTCGGCCATGCCGGGCAGGGTCGCAAGCTTGGGCTGGATCACCCGTGACAGGTAATCGGTGATTTGCGGGTTGCTCAGTTCGCTGCTGTAGAAACTGAGGTACATCAGCGCCGAGGCGTCGGCGGCTTCCTTGCTCAGCACCGGGTCTTCGGCATCCTGGGGCAGCTTGTTCTTGACCTCGTTGGCCTTGGCCAGCAGCTCGGTGAACAGACGGTCGCTGTCTGAACCGATGCGTGCATAGATCGAGATCACCGAGAAGTTCTGCCGGCTCACCGAGGTCATGTAATCGATGCCTTCGGCGCTGGCCAGGCTCTGCTGCAGCGGTTGGGTGATGTAGCCCTGGATGGTCTCGGCATTGGCCCCGGGGTAGGCGGTGGTCACCGTGATCAGGGCGTTTTCCATCTGCGGGTACTGGCGGATCGGCAACTTGCTCCAGGCCTGGAAGCCCAGCAGCACGATCAGCAGGCTGACCACGCTGGCCAGCACCGGGCGGCGAATGAACGGATCGGTAAAGGCCATGACGGTTCCTTGATCAGTTGCTGCGCGGCTGGCGGGTGGGGGCTTGCAGGGTCTTGTCCGGGCTGATGCTGATCGGCGCGCCCTGGGTGAGTTTCAGTTGGCCGGCGGTGACCACCGTTTCACCGGCCTTGAGCCCTTTGCTGATCACCACCAGGCCATCGCGGCGTTCACCGGTTTCCACGAAACGGCGCTCGGCGATCAGCGTCGCCTGGCCGTCGGGATTGGCCTGTGGCTTGGCGTCCTCGGCCTTCTCGGGCTTTTTCGCCACGGCGACGTACACCGAGTTGCCGTAGAGCGTATAGGTGACCGCGCTTTCCGGCACCACCACCTGTGGCTGCGGATCGGGCAGCAGCACCTGCAGGCTGGTGAACATGCCGGGCAGCAGCTTGCCGTCGGGGTTGGCCAGGGTGGCGCGAACCTGCACGTTGCGGGTGCTGTCCTCGACCTTGGGGTTGATGGCGCTGAGGGTGCCGGGGAAGTTTTCCTGTGGGTAGGCGGCGACGTTGACCAGCACCTGCTGGCCAATGCTCAGCTTGGGAATCGACTGCTCGGGGACAAAGAAGTCGACGTAGAGGCTGCTCAGGTCCTGCAGGGTCGCGATGACTGTGCCGCTGGCCAGGTAGTCGCCGACGTCCACCTGGCGGATGCCGATGGTGCCGCTGAACGGTGCGTTGATGCTCTTTTTCGCCAGTGCGGCCTTGAGTTGTTCGACCACCGCCTTGTTGCGCTTGAACTGTGCGCTCAAGCGATCGAACTCGCCCTTGGAAATGGCCTGGCTGCCGACCAGCTGGCTGCCGCGGTTGTAATCGACCTGGGCCAGGCCCAGGTCGGCCAGGGCGGTACCCAGCAGCGCGGTTTCGACATCGCTGTCCAGTTGCAGCAACAGCTGGCCCTTGCTGACCTTCTGCCCGGACTCGAACTGCAGGGCCTTGACCGTGCCGGCGATCTCCAGGCTCAGGTCGACCCCTTGCAGGGCCTTGAGGCTGCCCACTGCCGGCAGGCGATTCTGCCAGGCGCGTTCGCTGGCCTCGGTCGCCGCCACGTTGATCGGTGGCTTGGGGACCGCGAACATCTGGATCTGCTGATAGATGGCAAAGGCTTTGTAGCCCCCCAGGATCAGCACGAGCAGCAGGACAACACCCAACATGATCAGCATGCGGCGGCGCAGCATAGTCCAGTTCCTTGGAGACGAATTGTGGTTCGCTTGGCACGACGACGGGCGTCCCTGCCCACGTGCGATGTAGCCGAATATTACTCTGTTGACCGGGCCTGGGAAGCCTGTGTTCCCGGCTATTTTCAGGCCAGGTGCAGGTGGTTGTCCCAGAGCCCCGAAGGCAGTTGCAGCGGCTGGCCGATCAGCTCGTTTTTGCGGCAATCGTACAGGCGGCAGCGGCCCTGTCCGGAGGTCACGACAAAACCGTCGGCCACGGCGCCGACGCCGGCGCAATCGGGCATCGGGGCGTCCAGGCGTACCTGGGCGCTGTCCAGGTCCCAGATGAACAAGCGGTTGGCCCGTGGCGCGGTCAGCGCCACCAGGCGCAGCTCATTGTGAACAGCGACGCTGGCGGTGTAGTGGGCCATCGACTGCAACTGCTGCTCGGGCACCGGGAAGGCTTCGAACGCCTGGCCCGGACGTTTGATCGCCAGCAGTTCGGCCGTCTCGTGGCTGGCGCCCATGAACTGTTGGCCGGCGACGATGGTGCCGTCGGCGGCAATCGCCAGGTGGCGCACACTGTTCATCTGCTGGCTGAGTACCTCTTTGCTCAGCAGGGTACCGTCGCGCTGCATCAGCACCAGGCTTGGCTGCATGGCATCGAGGTTCATCTCCACCCGGCTTTCGGCCTCGGTGCGGATGCCGCCGTTGGCCACCACCAGGGTCTCGCCGTCGGGCATCCACGACACCTGGTGCGGGCCGATGCCGTGGGTCGGGATTTCACCGCTGTGCTGCAGACGTTCGCCGTCGAACCGATACACCCCGAGCACGCCACGACCGGGGTCGGTGGTGTCGTTCTCGGTGGCATACAGCCATTCACCGCTCTTGTGGATCACCGCGTGGCCGTAGAAGTGCCGGTTCGGCTGCGAGGTGATGGTCTGCAGCAAGCGGCCATCGCGCAGGTCGATCAGGTAGCTCTCGGTGCCGGGGCGGCGGGCGACGAACAGGGCAATCGGCTGCTCGGGGTGGTTGATGATGTCGTGGCAACGCTGGCCCACCTGGGTGGCGAATACCTGGGTACCGTCCAGGCGGTAGCCGACGGCATAGTGCTTGCCGTCGCCATCGTCACGCGCCGAGAGCAGCAGCGGGGCGCTGCTCTTGTTGCGAAACAGGGCCCAGCCGCCGAGGGTGAGGGCGCTGAGCACAACGCTACCGAGTGTGAGAGCCTGGCGTCGCAACATGATCAGTCACCGTCGTTGGCATTGAAGCCCAGCTGGATGCCCAACGCCTTGGCCAGCTCGCCTTCGTGCAGGCGGTGGACGACGTTGAGGCTGTCGTAAATGGCGTTCAGCTGCTGGCGACCGGCTTCGTCGTCGAGCAACTCGCCCAGGGTTTTCTGGTTGCTGGCCAGCAGCTTGATCGCATTGGCGTAGGCGGCGTCGATCTTGTCGGCCAGGGCCTGCTGATCCTTGCCCAGCAGGCCACGCAGGCCTTTGTTGTCGACCCCGACCCAGACGGTCTGGGCCGCGTTCAGGCTGGCTTCCAGGCTTTTCAGCGAGGAGTGGCTGCGCCAGGCTTCGGCCTGCAGCGGCTGCGGGATGCCCTTGCTCAAGCGGCCCATGGGTGCGCCGAGCTTTTTCTTCAGGGTGTCCAGGGCGGTGACCTGGGCGCGCAGCAGGTCGGCAATGGCTTCGTGGGAATCGGCATAGCGCTGGTTGGGGAACTTGGTCATCTGCGCCAGCATGCCATCGGTGCTGTTCCAGCCTTTGAGGATTTCTTCGGCCAGGGTCTTCTGGTGTTCGCCGATGGCCACCAACAGCGGACAGTAACGGGCTTTCTGTTCGGCGTTGGCGGCGTCCGGCTTGCTGTCGAATAGAATGTACTCGTAAGCCGACAGGCCGCGCACGACGACACTGGATTTGCCCAGGGTTTCGGCATCGACCGGGGTGTCGCCATTGATCAGTTGCTCGACCTGACGACCGACCAGGTTCTTCTTGTCGGGCCAGAACTGCACCTGCCAGGTGCGGTTGCCTTCCGCCAGCGGGCCAATCAACAGCGGCTGCAGCTCGGCCCAGGCTTTTTGCGCATGGAGGAAGTCGGCGCGGGCAGTGGCCAGGTCCGCCTTGCCTTCACAGAAAGCCAGGGCACTGACGGCCAGTTGGCGGTCGGCTTCGACCCAGCGGCTGTAGGTCGGCAGGATCACCTGTTGGGCGATCGCCGCCGAGGTCAGCGCTTGCGGGTCTTGCGGCGAGCAGGCGCCGAGGGCGAGGGCGGCAAGGCTGGTGAACAACAGTTTGGGACGGAACATGCCCGGCTCCTTTGCTTAAAGTGAATTCAGAAAGGCCAGCAACGCGGCGCGCTGCTCGGCATTGAAGGTCAGTACGTGCTGCTTGGCCGCCTCAGCCTCGCCGCCGTGCCAGAGCACGGCTTCGAGCAGGTCGCGGGCGCGGCCATCATGAAGAAACTGGGTGTGACCGCTGACGGTCTGGTTCAAGCCGATGCCCCACAGCGGCTGAGTGCGCCAGTCCTGGCCGCTGGCGGCGAACTCGGTGCGGTTATCCGCCAGGCCCGGGCCCATGTCGTGCAGCAGCAGGTCGCTGTAGGGGCGGATCAGCTGGCTGGCCAGCTCCGGCTCGGCGGCGTCGCTGGCAGTGGTGAACTGTGGCGTGTGGCAGCGTTGGCAACCGGCCTGGTGGAACAGGTTCTTGCCGGCCAGGACCTGGGTTGAATCAACGTCCTTGCGCGCCGGCACCGCCAGGTTACGGGTGTAGAACAGCACCAGGCGCAGGATGTTGTCGCTGACTTCCTGCTCGCCATTGGCGCCGTTGCCGTTGGCGGCGTTGAGGCAGTCGGTTTGCGCCGGGGTGCAATCGTCCATCGGCCGCAGGCTGGTGGTCAGGCCCATGTCACCGGAAAAGGCGTGGACATTCTGCTGATTGAGGTTTGGCTGCCCGGCCTTCCAACCAAAGCGGCCGACTACGGTCTTGCCCAGGGCATCGTCCCAGACCCGGTTGGCACGGCCACGGATGCCATCGCCATTACCGTCATCGGGGTCGGCGTTGGCCAGGATTGCCGCCTCTGGGATGGCTTCGAGCAGGCCCAGGCCGATCATCGGCGGGGCGACCCGGGCGGAGAAGCGGGTGTCCGGGTGCATCGGGCCGTAGCCCAGCTGGCTGATCTGCAACCGCGGCGTGCGCAGCTCCACGTGCGTACCGTCCTTGAAGGTGACGGTGTGCGCATCGTATTCAACGCGCACCTTGCCTTCGGGGGCGACACCGGGCACTGCCATGTCCTGCAACTGACCGCCATACACAGGCTCCGGGACGATGCCCAGTTGCTCGATGACCTTGGCGTACTGTGGTTGGTCAGGGATCGACAGGCGCACCAGCATCGACACCGAGTTGGAGGCGTTGGGCCCGGGCGGATGGCCGCGACCGTCCTTGATGTGGCAGTTCTGGCAGGCATTGGTATTGAACAGCGGGCCGAGGCCGTCGCGGGCAGTAGTGGTCGACGGCGCAATCACCCAGGGGCTGCGGAAAAAGCTGTTGCCGACGCTGAAGTCCAGGCGCCGGCTCGGCGGCAGGTTGGCCGAAGGCATGGAATAGGCGTTCTGGTCGCGCTTGTTCACCGTGGCCTTGCCACCGGCCAGCGCCTCACCGGGCTCGGCCTGGGTGAAATGCGGGGCATCGTCGCAACCGGCCAGAAACAGGGCCAGAAGCAGGGGGCTGAGGCGGGAAAGCAACGAGGACATCAATAATCCTGGGGCTTGGGCAAAAAACCGGCGTGCAAGCTTAGCAGGCTCAGGGAAATTGAATAAGAGGGATTTGCGTTTGCTGGATGAAATCTATCGCGGGGCAGCCCGCTCCCACAGTTGGGGCGGGCTTGCCCCGCGATAATGCGCATAAAAAAGGCGACCCGAAGGTCGCCTTTTTTTACCGCTGCTGAATCAGAACTCGTGATCAGCGCTGTCTGGCGCCAGGTTGGCAATCCCCAGCTTGCTTGCGGCCTGTTCGATCGCACCGGTCTGTTTGACCAGGGCGGCGATGGAGTCACGCACGATCTGGTTGCCGGCCGCGTTGTCGGCAGCGATCAGCTGGTCGTAGTGCTCGCCTTTGGCGGCGTGGTCGACCATGACCTGGATCTTGGCTTCGGTCGCTTCCAGGTCGGCCTTGAGGGTGGTGTCGGTAGCCGCGTCGACCTTGGCCACCAGCGACGACAGGCTTGGCCCAGTCAGCTTGGTGCCGTCGGTGCGGGTGTATTCGCCCAGGTAGACGTTGCGGATGCCCTTGGCGTCGTAGAAGTGCGAGTTGTGGGTGTTGTCGCTGAAGCAGTCCTGCTCGTCTTCAGGCGAGTTGGCTTCCAGGGAAACTTTCATGCGCTCGCCAGCCAGTTCGCCCAGCGACAGGCTGCCCATGCCGAACAGCATCTTGCGCAGGCCGTCATTGACAGGCTCGGCTTCGAGGGTGGCGCGGTAGTTGGTGGCGATGTTCGGCGCCCAGTTGCCGACCATTTCTTCGAGGTCATTGACCAGCAGTTGGGTCACGGCTTTCAGGTAGGCGCGACGGCGTTCGTTGTGGCCGCCGGTAGCGCCCTTGCCTTCCAGGTAGTCGGAGGCAGGACGGGCGCCAGCGCCTGGGCCGGTGCCATTCAGGTCCTGGCCCCAGAGCAGGAATTCGATGGCGTGGTAGCCGGTGGCGACGTTGGCTTCGGAGCCGCCCAGCTCGTTCAGGCTGGCCAGTTTCTCCGGGGTGATGTCCTTGACGTCAATCTTGTCTTCGCCGACCTGCACTTGCAGGTTGGCGATGATGTTGGCGGTAGCGCCAGGGTTGCCCAGGGCGTGCTCGTAGCTCTTGTCGACGTAGTCGATCAGGCCTTCGTCCAGCGGCCAGGCGTTCACCTGACCTTCCCAGTCGTCGATGATGGTGTTGCCGAAGCGGAACACTTCACTCTGCAGGTACGGTACGCGTGCAGCGACCCAGGCGGCCTTGGCGGCATTCAGGGTTTCCTCGTTGGGCTTGGCGAGGAAGGCGTCGATGGCGGTTTGCAGGGTCTTGGCGGTGCTCAGCGAGTCGCTGTAGACGGTATGGACCATGTCGGCGTAATGCTTGACCACGGCCTTGGCCGCTGCCTCGTCGACGGCGCCAGCAGGTGCGGCAGCCGAGGTGGTGGCGGCCGGAGTTTGCGGTGCGGCGGCTTTGTCCTTGTCCTTGCTGTCGCCGCAACCGGCGAGAGAGATGGCAATGGCCAACAGACTGGCGGTGGCCAGAGGCATACGAATCATGGCGAATTCCTGCGTCGAGAGGTTGGACAAGCGTACCGGGGGCACGCAAAACTGCAACATAATGCGAAAGATTTGCATTTTGTGTAAAGGGGCAGCCACGTAAATATTCAAATGCGTGTTTTTGTCATTTCTGGCGATGCGGACGGGGGTTACAGAATCGAAACCTGGTTGCGCTGCGCCTGTTTCAGGAACGCGGTCAACTCCCGGGCTGGCAGCGGTTTGCTGTAGTGATAGCCCTGACCTTCATGGCAACCCTGGGCAATGATGTAGGCCTCCTGTTCAGCCGTCTCCACGCCCTCGGCGATCACCTGCATGCCCAGGCTCTTGCCCAGCTGGATGATGGCGCGAACGATGGTGGCATCGTCGTCGTCATCGAGCAGGTCCTGGACGAAGCTCTTGTCGATCTTGATCTTGTCCAGCGGCAGCGACTTCAGGTAGCTGAGTGAGGAGTAGCCGGTACCGAAGTCGTCAATGGCGATCAGCGCCCCGGAGCGGCGCAGGCTCAGCAGGTGCTGGGCGGCGGTGCTGATGTCTTCCATCAGGCCGGTTTCGGTGACCTCCAGCTCCAGGCTGCGCGGTGGCAGGCGGTAGATCTGCAGCAGGTTGTTGACCACCCGCGGCAACTCGTTGTGGTGCAGTTGCACGGTCGACAGGTTGACCGCCATGCGCAGTTCGCTGAAGCCCTGGTCATGCCAGTCGCGCAGTTGCCGGCAGGCCTGGTCGAGTACCCACTCGCCGATGGTGATGATGTTGCCGTTCTGCTCGGCCAGAGGGATGAACTGGTCGGGCGGGACCATGCCCAGTTCCGGATGCTGCCAGCGCAGCAGCGCCTCGACGCCGACCACGCGGTGGTCGCGGTAGCTGATCTGCGGTTGATAGACCAGAAACAGCTGGTTGCGCGGCAGGGCTTCGCGCAGGTCTTTTTCCAGCTCGCGACGGCGGCGCATCTCGCTGTCGACGCTGGCGATGTAGAACTGGTAGCGGTTGCGTGAGCGGGCCTTGGCCAGGGTCATGGTCTGCTCGGCTTTTTGCAGCAGCTTCTCGGTGCTGTCGCCGTCTTCGGGGAAGAGGGTGATGCCGATGGTGGCGCGCAGGCGGATTTCCTGATGGTCGAGCGCGAACGGCGCCTCGAGGTCATCGAGAATGCTCTGGGCCAGTTCTGCCGCTTCGTAGGGCTGCTCGATATCGGCCTGGACCAGGGCGAACTGGTCGCCGCCCAGGCGTGCCAGGGCGCCGAGCCGGCCACTGTGGGCGCGCAGGCGATCGGCCAGGGCCAGCAGCAACTGGTCGCCGGCCTGGTAGCTGAATTGTTCGTTGATGCTCTTGAAGTCATCCAGGCCGACACACAGTACTGCCACCCGGCGTTGCAGGCGACCGGCGTCGATCAGGATCTTGTCCAGTTGCTGCTGTAATTGCTGGCGATTGGGCAGGCCGGTGAGAAAGTCGTATTGGGCCATGCGCAGCAGGCTGTTCTCGGCCTCGTGACGCAGGTGGGTGTTGCGCTCGATCGACGCCAGCAATTGGTTGGCAGTATTGACCCACAAGCCCAGCTCGTTCTTTTCGTGGCCCTTGATCAGCGGCAACTGATGCTGGCTGGGGCGGTCGGGGTTGATCTGGGTGAGGTGCTCGATGATCTTCGATAGCGGCTTGGTCAGCATCCAGTGATAGACCAGGTACAGCACCAGGCCCATGGCCAGGGCGCGCAGCACACCGGAAATGAAGATGATCACCGAACTGACCAGAAAGCCCTCGCCATAGGACGCAGTGTCGAGAGTGATGCTCAGGTCGCCGTAATATTCGCTGTAGGGGCCACGGCCGACCAGCTGGGTGGTGAAGCTGCGTTCCTGGCCGAGAATCAGGTCGGTCAACCAGCGGCTGGAGTCTTCCTGCAGCGGGCGGGATTTTTCCGCCAGCATGGTTTCATTGGGATGGCCGATGGCGGCCATGCGCACGGACTCGTCCTGGAACAAGCCCTCCATGACCTGCATGCCCATTTCCTTGTCCAGGCTGTACACCGCCTGGGTTGAAGGATCACGGAACATGTCGAGGATCCGTTGGGCGTCATTGGCGACGGCCTGGCGGGTCTTGTAGGCATCGAAGACGATCTGCGCACAACTGAGAACTACACCGACGACCAACGCCGAGAGCAGTACTACCCTGAGCAACTTGACCGATAAGCTGTTCTTGAGTTCCAGCTTCAATGGGGTTTCCTTAATCCATGCGCATGGCATCATTTTGCCATCAAACTTGGCAATCCACTATCGGCCGTCAACAGGACTTCTCCAGCTCCGTGAGGGTGCATTTTTGCCCCTGGAGCAGGTTGGGTACCTGCCGTCACTGTATCGGTTGCCCGGCCTTGCGACTTTAATCCGTGGGAAAGAGTTTCCCAACGATTGATGTTAGCGTGCTCTGCGTGCGCGGCAAGATGCACGGCGCGGGAATAGGATGAAAAATGTTGCAGCATCGGCGCCCATAAAAAAGCCCACCGCTAGGGTGGGCTTCTCGGTCGCTCGATACCGGATCACGCGTATCGATCAGCAGCCGTCTCAGGCAGTGAAGGTCTTGCCTTCGAACTGCTCGGCAACGAACTTCCAGTTGACCAGGTTCCAGAACGCCTCGACGTACTTCGGACGCAGGTTGCGGTAGTCGATGTAGTAGGCGTGTTCCCAGACGTCGCAGGTCAGCAGCGGGGTGTCGCCGCTGGTCAGCGGGTTGCCGGCGCCGATGGTGCTGGCCAGGGCCAGGGAACCGTCGGCTTTTTTCACCAGCCAGCCCCAACCGGAACCGAAGGTGCCGACCGACGTCTTGGTGAACTCTTCCTTGAACTTGTCGAAGGAGCCGAACGCGGCGTTGATGGCTTCAGCCAGGGCGCCGGTTGGTTGGCCGCCGGCGTTTGGCGCCAGGCAGTTCCAGTAGAAGGTGTGGTTCCAGACCTGAGCGGCGTTGTTGAAGATACCGCCCGAGGAGGTCTTGACGATCTCTTCCAGGGTCTTGCCTTCGAACTCGGTGCCTGGCACCAGGTTGTTCAGGTTCACGACATAGGTGTTGTGGTGCTTGTCGTGGTGGTATTCCAGGGTTTCCTTGGAAATGTGCGGCTGCAGGGCGTCGTGGGCGTAAGGCAGCGGCGGCAATTCAAAAGCCATGGTGATTCTCCTAATCAGGTCTGTTGCGGTGAGCGCAAGGCCGATCACGGGCGGCCGGTGTGCGTCGGCGAGTCTGTACTCTTTGCGACGCAAGGGCTGGATCATAGCACCGGGCCCGGTGCTTAACCACGCAACAAGTGTACGGGAAAGAGGTTCCAGAGCCTTTGCCGGTGCCGGACGAGCGGCGCCTCAGGTAAAAATCAGCTGCGCCGCCACGGCAAACATCATCACCGCCACCATCAGGTCAAGCAGCCGCCAGGTCCCAGGCCGCGCCAGCCACGGGGCCAACCAGGCGGCGCCCAGGGCCAGGGTGAAGAACCACAGCAGCGAGGCGCTGGCGGCGCCGGCCACGTAGGCGCCGGGCACGGTTTGCTGGGCGCCCAGTGAGCCGATCAGCAACACGGTGTCGAGGTACACATGCGGGTTGAGCAAGGTCACCGCCAGGGCACTGAGCAGCACCGCCCGGCGCGAGCGCAGGCCCTGGCCTTCGCCTTGCTGCAGGCTTTGTTGCGAGCAGGCCCGCAACAAGGCCTTGCCGCCGTACCAGAGCAGAAATACCGCACCGCCCCAGCGTGCCACGGCCAGCAGGGTCGGGTTCTGCGCCAGTACCGTGGCCAGGCCGAACACCCCGGCCGCCACCAGGATGGCGTCGCAGACCACGCACAGCGCCGCCACCGGCAGGTGATGCTCACGGCGCAGGCTTTGCGCCAGGACAAAGGCGTTTTGCGTGCCGATCGCCATGATCAGGCCGAAGGCGACCAGCAGGCCGTTCAGGTAGCTTTGCCACATAGGGAGGACTCCACGGACGCCCGCAGGGCGCGGGCGCAAATACAAAGAAGATGCTGGCCATTGTGGGGATGCCCTCTGTATAAGAAAAACAAATAAAGCTGATCAGGCATTAGGAAAAATAATGTTCGATTACAAACTGCTTTCTGCCCTCGCTGCCGTCATCGAGCAGGCCGGCTTCGAACGTGCCGCCCAGGTACTGGGTTTGTCGCAGTCGGCGATTTCCCAGCGCATCAAGTTGCTTGAAGCGCGGGTCGGCCAGCCAGTGCTGGTGCGCGCCAACCCGCCAAGCCCCACCGATGTTGGCCGGCGCTTGCTCAACCATGTGCAGCAGGTGCGCCTGCTTGAACGCGACCTGCAGAGCCAGGTGCCGGCGCTGGACGAGGAGGGTATGCCGGAGCGTTTGCGCATTGCCCTGAACGCTGACAGCCTGGCGACCTGGTGGGCCGCTGCGGTGGGTGAGTTTTGCGCTGACCGGCAGGTGCTGCTGGACCTGGTGGTGGAAGACCAGGAGGTCGGCCTCAAGCGCATGCGTGCCGGTGAAGTGGCCGCCTGCCTGTGCGGCAGCGAACGGCCGGTGGCGGGCGCCCGCAGCCTGTTGCTTGGCGCTATGCGCTACCGTGCCCTGGCCAGCCCGGCGTTCATGGCCCGCTACTTTCCTTTGGGCTTCGATGCCGGCCGTTTGTCGCGTACCCCGGCACTGGTGTTCGGTCCGGATGATTTTCTCCAGCACCGTTACCTGGCGTCCCTGGGTATTGAGGACGGTTTCCTGCATCACCTGTGTCCGTCGTCCGAGGGCTTTTTGCGCATGACCGAAGCAGGCCTGGGCTGGGGCCTGGTACCGGAACTGCAGGTACGCGACCAACTGGCCAGCGGGCGTCTGGTAGAAATATCGGCGGATAAACCCATCGACGTGCCCTTGTACTGGCATCATTGGCGCAATGGCGGGCAGTTGCTTGGCCAGCTGACGGAGCACCTGCGCCTCACGGCCGGGCAATGGCTGGTGCCCTTGTAGGCACGGGCGGCGTCAGCAGTATCTGAAAAACCTGTTTTAGGCGGAGTGCTACATGCGAATTCTGGTCACCGGCGCGAGCGGCTTCATCGGCGGGCGCTTTGCGCGCTTTGCCCTGGAGCAGGGCTTTGACGTTCGGGTCAACGGCCGCCGCGCCGAAGGCGTCGAGCACCTGGTGCGACGCGGCGCGCAGTTCATCCCGGGTGACCTCAACGACCCGGGCCTGGCCCGGCGCCTGTGTCAGGGCGTCGAAGCAGTGGTGCATTGCGCGGGTGCCGTGGGCAACTGGGGGCGCTATCAGGATTTCTACCAGGGCAACGTGGTGGTGACTGAAAACGTGGTGGAAGCGTGCCTTAAAGAGCATGTGCGGCGGCTGGTGCACCTGTCTTCGCCGTCGATCTGTTTCAATGGCCGCTCGCAGTTGGGCATCACTGAAGAGCAGGTGCCGCGGCGCTTCCATAACCACTACGGGGCAACCAAGCACCTGGCCGAGCAGAAGGTCTTCGGCGCCCAGGAGTTCGGCCTCGAAGTGCTGGCCCTGCGTCCACACTTTGTCACTGGCGCTGGCGACGTGAGCATCTTCCCGCGCTTGTTGCAAATGCAGCGCAAGCGGCGTTTGGCAATCATCGGCAATGGTTTGAACAAGGTCGACTTCACCAGCGTGCAGAACCTCAACGAGGCGTTGGTCAGTGCCTTGCTCGCCGATGAGGCCGCGCTGGGCCAAGCCTACAACATCAGTAATGGCCACCCGTTGCCATTGTGGGATGTGGTCAATTATGTAATGCGACAAATGCACCTGCCGCAGGTCACCCGTTACCGTTCCTACGGCCTGGCCTACAGCCTTGCGGCCGTGAACGAAGGTGCCTGCCTGCTCTGGCCTGGCCGTCCGCAACCGACCCTGTCGCGCTTGGGCACGCAGGTGATGAGCAAGGACTTTACCCTCGACATCAGCCGCGCCCGGCAGTTTCTTGATTACCGCCCCAGCGTCAGCCTGTGGTCGGCACTGGATGAGTTCTGTGGCTGGTGGAAAGCCCAGGACCTTCCGTCCGGCAAGGACTGAACCGGACCAGGGCTTTGCGGTCGATCAGTGCGCTGATCAGGCTTTATACTACTGACCATTTGCTATCACCGTGGTTGAAGGGATCCCATGCGTAACGATGCTCCAGATGATTTCGATAACGTGCCGACCTTGAGTGCCGGTAGCCGTGATGACGATGATTTCGTCCCGGTAGCGGGTGTGCGTCGTGGCGGGCCCGCAGCTTCGCGTGCTCAGCCCAAGGCCGCGAGCAGCGGCCCGTTGTGGGCATTGCTCGGCGCCTCGTTCATTGCTCTGGCTGGCCTTGGCTGGTGGAGCTTTCAACAGATTTCCCTGATGGAGCAGCAACTGGTTGCCACCCAGGAGAGTTTCGCCCGCATCAGTGAAGACGCGGCGGGACGCCTGCAGGCGATCAGCGGCAAGGTTGCGGCCAGCGAGACCAGTGTCAGCACCGACAGCGAAGCCCTGAAGCTGCAGATCAGGCAGCTGCAGGCGAGCCTGGCCGAACAGGGCAAACAACAGCAGGGTGTGGCCGGGCAGACCGGCGATCTGGGCAAGCGACTGGAGCAGGTGTTGGCTCAGGCCAGCGAGCAGCAGGCGGCCAATGCCAAGTTGCAGGAGCAGTTGCAGGCACAGCTCAAGCGGGTAAATGACGAGTTGGCGGGATTGAAGACGGCCCAGGTCGATGGCGGCAAGCTCGATGGTGAGCTCAAGAGCCTGAGCGCTGATGTGGCGACGCTGAAGAAACAGGGCAACCCGGCGGCGGCGATCCAGCGCCTGGAGCAGGACCTGATCGTGCTCAAGAGCGAACAGGAAAACCGCCCGGCGCCTGCGGCCAGTGGCGGTGCGTCAACGGCGGAGTTCGATGCGTTTCGTGGCCAGGTGACTCGAAACATCAATACCTTGCAAAGCCAGGTGCAGAACCTGCAACAGCAGATCAACACCCGGCCTTGATCGGCGCTAAACAGGGCCGCTGTTGCGGCCCATCGCCGGCAAGGCAGGCTCCCACACTGGATCTGCTTGCAGCGGACTTTGTGGGAGCCGGCCTTGCCGGCGATGGGCTGCAAGGCAGCCCCAAGGTTTACATCCGCGGATAATCGATATAACCCACCGGCCCCTTGGCGTAGAAGGTCTCCGGGTGCGGCTCGTTCAGCGCTGCATCGGCTGCCAGGCGGGCCGGCAGGTCCGGGTTGGCAATGAACGGAATACCGAAGGCCACCGCATCGGCTTTACCACTGGCCAGCGAAGCGTTGGCGCTGGCCTTGGTGAAGCGCTCGTTGACGATGTACGGGCCGCCAAAAGCCTGCTTGATCAGCGCGCCAATGCTGTCGTCGGCTTCTTTCTCTCGCGAGCAGATAAAGGCAATGCCGCGCTTGCCCAGTTCCCGGGCAACATAAGTAAAGGTTTCGGCACGGTTGGCATCGCCCATGTCATGGGAATCGGCCCGTGGCGCCAGGTGCACGCCGACCCGTTGTGCGCCCCAGACGTCGATCACGGCGTCGGTCACTTCCAGCAGCAGCCGTGCACGGTTTTCCAGAGAACCACCGTACTGGTCGTTGCGCTGGTTGGTGCTGCTCTGCAGGAACTGATCGATCAGGTAACCATTGGCCGCATGCACTTCGACGCCATCGAAACCGGCCGCCTTGGCGTTCTCGGCACCGGTGCGGTAGGCCTCGACGATATCGGCGATTTCTGCGCTTTCCAGTGCCCGTGGCGTCGGGTAATCGGCCAGTGGGCGCACCAGGCTGACATGGCCTTTGGGCTGGATTGCACTCGGTGCCACCGGGGTTTCACCGTTGAGGTAGCTCGGGTGCGAGATGCGCCCCACATGCCACAGCTGCAGGAAGATCCGCCCGCCGGCGCCATGCACCGCCTTGGTGACGTTGGTCCAGCCACGCACCTGATCGTTGGACCAGATCCCCGGGGTGTCCGGGTAGCCGACGCCCATGGGCGTTACCGAAGTGGCTTCGCTGAGGATCAGCCCGGCACTGGCCCGTTGTACGTAGTACTCGGCCATCAGCGCGTTGGGTACCCGGCCTTCATCGGCGCGGCAGCGGGTCAGTGGGGCCATGATGATGCGGTTCGGCAGTTTGAGGTCGCCGAGGGTGATCGGATCGAAAAGAGTCGTCATAAATACCTCAAGGCCTATCAGTGAGTGGCAGGTGCCAGTTCGGCTTTGTTACCGCCCTGGCTGAAAGTGATCAGGGTGACGATCAACGCCAGCACCGCCAGCGCTGCGGCGGCCAGGGGCACGCGGGTCAGGCCCAGGCCCTGGGCAATGACAGTGCCGCCAACCCAGGCGCCGAGGGCATTGCCCAGGTTGAAAGCGCCGATGTTCAGGGTCGAGACCAGGTTCGGGGCGGCCTTGCCGAAGGTCACCACGTTGACCTGCAGGGCGGGGACCGCGGCAAAGGCTGCAGTGGCCCAGAGGAACAGGGTGATTTCTGCCGGGATCAGGGCGACGCTGGTCCAGCTCAATACGGTGGACACCACCGCCATGCTGGCGAACACGCCGATCAGGGTGGCGCCCAGGCGTTTGTCGGCGAGCTTGCCGCCGAGGATGTTGCCCAGGGTCAGGCCCAGGCCGATCAGCAGCAGGGTCCAGGTCACGCCCCGTGGCGAAACGCCGGTGACGTCACCGAGCAGTGGTGCGACATAGGTGAACAGGGCGAACATCGAGGCCGAGAACAGCACGGTCATCGACAGCGACAGCCAGATGCCGGCGCCTTTGAGCGCGGCAAGTTCGGCGCGCATGTCGAGTGCCTCTTCGTCGTGCCGGTACGGCAGGAAGCGGATCAGACCGATCAGTGCGACGACGCCGATCACAGTCACCGCCCAGAAGGTCGAGCGCCAGCCGTATTCCTGGCCCAGCGCGGTACCCAGCGGCACACCCAGCACGTTCGCCAGGGTCAGGCCGGTGAACATCAAGGCGACCGCCGAAGCACGGCGGTTGGCCGGCACCAGGCTGGCTGCCACCACCGAACCGATACCGAAGAAGGCACCATGGCACAGGGCGGTCACCACCCGGGCGAACATCAGCAGGTTGTAGTCGCTGGCCACCGCACACAGCAGGTTGCCGACGATGAACACGCCCATCAGCGCGATCAGCGCCGCTTTACGTGGCAGGCGCGAGGTGGCCAGGGCCATGAACGGCGCACCGATGGCCACGCCCAGGGCGTAGCCGGTGACCAGCCAGCCGGCACCGGGAATCGATACACCCAGGTCTGCCGCCACATCCGGCAACAGACCCATGATGACGAACTCGGTGGTACCGATGGCGAAGGCGCTGAGCGCCAGGATTATCAGCGAAAGGGGCATTGCAAGGTCCTTGTCAGAGCTCTTGGCTCATCTGCTTGAGGAAGGCCTGGATGGTGTCCTCGTTGCGTTTGAAAAAATGCCATTGGCCAATCTTCTGGCTGCTGATCAGGCCGGCGCGCTGCAAGGTCGCCAGGTGGGCGGAAACGGTCGACTGCGACAGGCCGCAGCGTTGATCGATCTGCCCGGCACACACACCGTGTTCGGTGCTGTGGTGCTGGTCGGGAAACTGCGCGTCGGGGTCCTTCAGCCAGTTGAGGATTTCTCGCCGTACTGGGTGGGCCAGGGCTTTTATTATTTCGTCGAGATCGAGAGGCATGGTTGGGCTCGTGGTGTGTGTAGCGGTATATCGCGATGGGGCGAAATATAAATCGGTATTTCGCGATATACAAATATGATGTGGTTCTGAGCTCAGCGTAAATCGCTATATCGAGTTATAACGATATACGCCTCGGGGTGCTAGAATCCCTTCCCATGAACTACCTCGCGCACCTTCATCTCGGCGGTCAGCAGCCTGAGCAATTGCTCGGCAGCCTCTATGGCGATTTCGTCAAAGGGCCACTGCAGGGGCGTTTCCCCCCGACACTGGAAGCTGCGATCCGTCTGCACCGCCAGATCGATGTCTACACCGACAGTCATCCATTGGTGCTGGCGGCGCTGGCACGCTTTCCGCGGGAGCGGCGGCGGTACGCCGGGATCATCCTCGATGTGTTTTTCGATCATTGCCTGGCCTTGCACTGGCAGGACTATGCCGAGCAGCCGCTGGGCCAGTTCACCGACCGCGTGTACCGGGTGCTGGCCGCAGAACCGGCCTTGCCCGGGCGCCTGGCGCAGATAGCACCGTACATGGCGGCCGATGACTGGCTCGGGTCTTACCGCGAGTTCGCGGTACTTGAACCGGTGTTTCGCGGGATTGCCCGGCGCCTGTCGCGGCCCGAAGGCCTGGACGGCGCGGTGGAGGAGGTGGCGGCGCTGTACCAGCCGTTGCTGGATGACTTTCGCAATTTCTATCCGCAGTTGCAGCGCTTTGCCCGCGCCAATACCTAGGCAGCCCTGGCCCGGCGTTGCGCCTGGGCAACCGGCTCGCAACCGAACAATGCCTGCTGGATCGCCTGCTGCGCCTTGAAGGCCAGGGCAGCGCGTTCTTCACCGGTACTGTCAATCGGCGCCAGCAAATGGATCTCGACTTCGGCGCAGTCATTGCTGAACAGGCGCAGCAGGTGCGAGAGCAGATCATCATCACCAATAAACGGCGCGATCGAATCGGCTTTTCCGCTGCGCAGGTAGCGCAGGGCTACCGGCTGCAGCGGTGTCTGCGTGTCGATGGCGCTGGCCAGCAGGCGGCCGTGAAAGGTACGCAGGCTGCGCCCGTCAGTGGTGGTGCCTTCGGGGAAGATCAGCAGCGGGCAATCCTGTTGCAGGTGCTGGCTGATCTGTTTGCGCAGCAGTTGGCTGTCGTTGCCGCCACGCCGGATGAACAGGGTACCGGCCTTGTGTGCCAGCCAGCCGGCCACTGGCCAGGTACGCACTTCGGCCTTGGACAAAAACGACAGCGGCGCAAGCATGCCCAGTAAAGGAATATCCGTCCAGGACACGTGGTTGCTGACCCACAGCATCGGCTGCTGTGGCAGTTGGCCCACCACTCGCACCTTGAACGGCAGGGCATTGCTCAGTTTGCCCATGAACAGCTGCGACCAACGCTGGCGGCGCTCGGTCGAGGCCGGCACGCGCAGGCGTTCATAAAGGCTGAACAGGGCTGCCATGGCCAGGCCGAACAGCACCACCAGCAGCACCCGGGCTACGCGTGCATAGACGCGCAGGCGCTGCATCAGACCGCCGCCTTGAAGTGACGGGCATAACGCGGGCACAGTTCGTCGCGCTTGAGCAGGATGAACACGTCGGCGACCTGGAAGTCTTCGTCCCAGCATGGTTCGCCACAGATCTTCGCCCCCAGGCGCATGTAAGCCTTGAGCAGCGGCGGCATTTCGGCGATGACGTTGTTCGGCAGGGCCAGGCTCGGCAGTGGCTTCTTCGGTTCGGCGCGCAGGTGCTCGGTGCACAGGTAGCGTTCGCGCAGGCGCTGCATGATCGCGTGGGCCTGTACACCGCCGTCCTGCATGGGGATGCTGGCGCAGCCCATCAGGTAGCTGTAGCGGCCTTCGTTGAGCACTTCGGCCAGCTCCGCCCAGAGCACGGCGATGGTACCGCCGTTGCGGTAGGCCGGATCGACGCAGGTGCGACCCAATTCGAGAATCGGCCCTTGCAGGTGGCCGAGGCCGTGCAGGCTGAATTCCTCTTCGCTGTAAAAGCGCCCCAGGCTGTTGGCGGCCTGGTGGTCGAGCAGACGAGTGGTGGCGACCAGGCGCCCGCTAGTGAGATCGCGCACGCCGATGTGGCGGCAATGAATGTCGTAGTCATCCATGTCCAGGCCCAGTTCGGCGCCTTTGAGTTTTGCCTTGAATTCACCGCTGAATACGCTGAAACGAAGGGCCTGTGCTTCCTGCAGGGCTGCCGGGCCGACCAGGCGTTCGGCTTGCAGACGGCGTTCAGTGCTGTTGTCGCCAGAGCGAGCGATCCGAGTCATTGCGTGTCTCCATAAGCCAGCCATGGGGTTGCGGCCGGTCGACTTTGTTGTGCAAGCTCAGCCTAGGTAGATGCGGTGTCACCCCCGTGAATGTTTGGTGATGCTTGTATGACAGCCCCCCTCAAGGAGCGCTTCGATGGCCTGGCTGCAACGACTCAACGATCGACACAGACAACCCCTTGCGGCCACGCTGGCCGATACCTATTCCAGCCTGCTGGCGCGCCTGGGCGCGGTTAGCCCGTTCGAGCTGGCGGTGCTCGGTGGGCGGGCGATGAGCACCCCGGGCCTGGCCTTCCTGGTCGGCTACCAGGCGGCGCTGCGGGTGCTGTGGCCCAGTGCGCCGCAGAGCCTTGGCGCCCTGTGCGCCAGTGAGCGGCGCAGCGTGCGCCCGGCGGACATGCAGGTGCGTCTGGATGATTTGCGCCTGAGTGGCAGCAAGGACTTTGTCACTGCCGGGCTCGATGCCGAGTGGCTGCTGGTGGCGGCGCGCTGCGAGGCGCAGGGGCAGCCAGTAGAACTGAGCCTGGCGGTGGTCTACGCCGGTGAACCGGGCGTGCGCCTCGAATCGCTGCCGGCCTTGCCGTTGATGCCGGAAGTCGGCCATGCCCGCCTGCATCTGCAAGGGGCGTTGTGCGAGCGCTTGGCGGGGGACGGCTGGGATGCCTACGTCAAACCCTTCCGCTCGCTGGAAGATCTTTATGTGCTCAGTGCCCTGTGTGCCTGGCTCTATGGCGTCGGCCAGGAAACGGGCTGGCCGCAAAACCTGCAATTGCGCCTGATCAGTCTGCTCGGCGCGTGCGCTGAAAGCACTCGCCAGTGCGCCAACGCCTCGACCAGCCATTTGCTGCTGGGCGGTCTGTTTGCCCAGTTCAACAGCTTGAAAGATGAACTCAATCAGGCACTGCTGGCCAGCCCAGGCGAGTGGGCAAGCCTGTGGCAACGCGATCAGGGCCTGCTGGAGATCGCCAGCGCGGCCCGCGCCAAACGTCTGGCCAAGGCCTGGACCGCCGCCGGATTGTCATGAAACGCTGCCAGGCTGGGCGAACCCTGGCCTTGAGTATGTGGCATGCGCAACGCAGTGTGGTGGATGCTGGCTGTTTTTGCCTTCAGCAAGGCCGTTTCGGCCGAGGAGTACTGGCCGGTACCTGATTGGACGGTGGCGAGCGATGCCAACCGAAGCGCCTGGCAGGCGGTTGAACGCTATGCCTTCGCCCCACGCGATGATCAGCAACGTCAGGGCGTGCGCAGCGACGCGCTGCTGGTGATCGCCGACGGGCGCATTGTCTATGAGCACTATGCCGCGCCCAGCACCGTTAAAACCGCGCACCTGACCTGGTCGATCAGCAAGAGCGTGCTGGCGACCCTGCTGGGCGTCGCCCACGCCGAGGGCCGCTTTGACCTGCAGGATCCGGTTGCGCGTTTCTACGCACCGATGCGTGCCCATCCCCACGTGCGCATCCAAGACCTGCTGCACTGGGCCAGCGGCCTGGGCTGGCAGGAAGATTACGAATACGCGCCGCTCAAGTCCTCGGTAGTGGCCATGCTCTACACCCGCGGGCGCGGCGATATGGCCAGCTACACGGCGGCCAGGCCCGAGGTGGCCAGCCCTGGGCAACGCTTTCTCTACTCCAGCGGTGACAGTAACGTGCTGGCGGCGGCCTTGCGCGGCATGGTCGGCGATGCGGGGTATGCGCAGTACCCCTGGCACGCCTTGTTTGAACCGCTGGGGATCGCCAGTGCAGTCTGGGAGCGTGACGCCAGTGCCACCTTGGTGGGTTCTTCCTATCTGTACATGAGCGCGCGCGACCTGGCGCGCGTTGGCCTGTTGA
This sequence comes from Pseudomonas sp. SBB6, assembly GCF_024213215.1. Lineage (NCBI taxonomy): Bacteria > Pseudomonadati > Pseudomonadota > Gammaproteobacteria > Pseudomonadales > Pseudomonadaceae > Pseudomonas > Pseudomonas sp. SBB6. The sequence goes on from NZ_JANAVH010000007.1 coordinate 28,035, forward strand.
TGCTGCGCGAAGGTCGTTGGCAAACGCGACAATTGCTGTCCAGCGCTTGGGTCGACTTCAATCGCCAGCCGTTCCTGCAAGCCACGGCCCAACCCGGTGAAGCCAACCCGGGCGGGCACTGGTGGCTTAATCAACCTTTGCCCGGCAGCCCGCCACCCTGGCCGGATGCGCCAGCTGACACGTATGCGGCCCTGGGGCATTGGGGCCAGGCACTGTATGTGCTGCCGGCGCGCAAGTTGCTGATCGTCCGCTACGCCGATGACCGCGACGCCAGCTTTGCCCATAACGAGTTGCTCAAGCGGGTACTGGCAGCAGTCGACAAGGTGCGGCCATGACGCGCGTGTTGCTGGTACTGGCGCTGCTGGCCGGCGGTTGGGCCTGGTACGAACGCCAGGCGCTGGCGGATTTCCCCGGCATCCTCAGTGCCTACTCGGCCAAGGAGTACTGTTCGTGCCGCTATGTCATGAATTTCGACGAACATTATTGTCGGGGCTATGTGCGCCAATACCTGCCGTTGAGTCGCCTGGATGAAGACGCGCAGCAGCGGCTGGTCAGCGCTGCCGGGCTGGGGGTCGAGAATCGTGCGCAGTGGCAGGGCCCGCGCGAGGGCTGTCGCTTGCTGCCGTGAGGGCAGCCGGGTAAGGTTGACGACCATTGTGTTACAGGATTTCACATGTTCAGTCTGTCGCGTCTTCTGCTTGCCCTGCTGGTCGTTCTCAGTCTCCCTGCCCAGGCCAACTGGCACCTGGACGGCGAATCGTCACGCCTGTCATTTGTCTCCAGCAAGAACGGTGACACCGCTGAGGTACATCGTTTCCTCGTTCTGCATGGCAAGGTCGATCGCAAGGGCGCCGCCGAGCTGCAGGTCGAGATGGACTCCAACAACAGCGGCGTGCCGCTGCGTGACGAACGCATGCGCAAGGAACTGTTCGAGTTCGCCAAGTTCCCCGAAGCCAAGGTCAGCGCGCAGATCGACCTGCGCCCGATCAACGACCTGGCCAATGGCGCCCAGGTGGAGCTGCGCCTGCCGCTGACTGTCAGCCTGCATGGCAAGCAGCACAGCTACAGCGCCCTGTTGCTGGCCACCCGCCTGGATGACCGGCGCTTTCAGGTGGTGACCCTGGAGCCGTTGATGTTGCGCGCCGATGATTTCGATCTGCTCCCCGGGCTTGCCACCTTGCGCAAGTTGGCCGGGCTCAAGTCCATCAGCCCGTCGGTGCCGGTGGCCGCGGTGCTGATCTTCACGGCGCGTTGAGATGGCCGGACCGGTCTTTCCCTGGCGCGACGGCAATCAGTTCGAGCTATTGATCGACGGTCCGCAGTTTTTCCCGCGCATGCTCACCGCAATCGTGCGCGCCGAGTATCAGGTGGATCTGGAGCTGTACCTGGTCGAAGCCGGCGCTTGCGCCGAAACCATGGTCCAGGCCCTGGTGCAGGCCGCCGAGCGCGGCGTGCAGGTGCGTTGCCTGTTCGATGATTATGGTTCGCTGGCCTTCACCTTGAGCCTGCGCCAGCGCCTGTTGGCTGCGGGTGTGGAGTTGCGCTGGTACAACCGCCTGCGTTGGCGTCGTGGCTTGCGCAACCTGTATCGCGATCATCGCAAGCTGCTGCTGGTCGACCAGACCTGGGCGGTGGTGGGCGGTACTGGCGTCACTGACCAGTTCTGGACGCCAACCGAAGACGTCAGCGAATGGCACGAAGTGATGGTGCAGATGCAGGGCCCGTTGGTAGCCGACTGGCAGATGCTGTTCGACCGCCAGTGGCGTGCCAACCTGCGCCGTACCGCCTGGCGGCCACCAACGCACTTTGGCCTGCCACGTTTGCCGCGAGTGCCGGTGAGTGGTGCGGGCATGGGCCGGGTGGCCTATGCCGACGCCCGCCAGCACCGGGATATCCTGCAGTCGCTGGTGCGCGCCCTGAACAGCGGCCAGCGGCGCATCTGGCTGGCCACGCCGTATTTCTTGCCGACCTGGAAGGTCCGCCGCTCACTGCGCCGCGCCGCCTCCCGGGGTGTCGATGTACGTTTGCTGCTGACCGGGCCGCGAACCGATCACCCGTCGGTGCGTTATGCCGGCCATCGCTATTACCCGCGGCTGTTGCGCGCCGGGGTGAAAATTTTCGAATACCAGCCGTGTTTCCTGCACCTGAAAATGGTGTTGGTGGATGACTGGGTCAGCATCGGCTCGTGCAACTTCGATCACTGGAACCTGCGCTTCAACCTCGAGGCCAATGTCGAAGCCATCGACCCACCCCTGACCGCCGACGTGGCGGCGAGCTTTGAGCGCGACTTTGCCCGGAGCCTGACTATCGACCTGGACCACTGGCATGCGCGGCCGTTGTGGAAGCGCGTGCAGCAACGCTTGTGGGGCTGGCTTGACCGGCTGGTGGTCAACCTGCTCGACCGACGCGATTGAGCCTGTCGCACGTTAGCGGTCTATGGTGTCTTTATCTTTTCACTGCACTTGAAGGAGTTGATGACATGGCTGCGAAGAAGATTCTGATGCTGGTTGGCGACTACGTTGAAGATTACGAAGTGATGGTGCCGTTCCAGGCCCTGCAGATGGTTGGCCATACCGTGCACGCGGTGTGCCCGGGCAAAAACGCCGGGCAGACGGTGCGCACGGCGATCCACGATTTCGAAGACGACCAGACCTACAGTGAAAAGCCCGGGCATAATTTTGCCCTGAACTTTGATTTTGCCAAGGTTCAGGCTGACGACTACGACGCGCTGCTGATTCCAGGGGGCCGGGCACCGGAGTATCTGCGTTTGAACGAGCAGGTGCTGGCGCTGGTCAAGGCTATCGATCAGGCCGGCAAACCCATTGCCGCGGTGTGCCATGGCGCACAACTGCTGGCGGCGGCCGGCGTATTGGAAGGCCGCGAGTGCAGCGCTTATCCGGCCTGCGCGCCGGAAGTACGCCTGGCCGGTGGCCAGTATGTCGAGATCGCCGTCGACCAGGCCCATGTGCAGGGCAACTTGGCTTCGGCACCTGCCTGGCCGGCGCACCCGGCGTGGTTGGCGGGTTTCCTGCAACTGCTGGGGACTCACATCACCCTGTGAACAAAGGTGCTGGCCGAAATACGAGCGCTTCGCGCTCGATCGCCGGCAAGGCCGGCTCCCACGGGTCAGGTGCATGAAGAGCCATTGTGGGAGCTGGCTTGCCAGCGATGAGGCCGGTACAGGCAATAAAAAAGCGGCAGGGGAATAATCCACCTGCCGCTTTTTTCTATCAGCAAACCCCGAGGCTTACTTCACTTCCACCGCCAGGCTTTCAGCGATCTTGTGCTGCCAGATCGCTGGGCCGGTGATGTGTACCGACTCGCCGTTGCTGTCGACCGCGACGGTGACCGGCATGTCCTTGACCTCGAACTCGTAGATCGCTTCCATGCCCAGTTCGGCAAAGGCCAGGACCTTGGACTTCTTGATCGCCTGGGCCACCAGGTAGGCAGCGCCGCCGACGGCCATCAGGTACACGGCCTTGTTGTCCTTGATCGCTTCGATGGCGGTCGGGCCGCGCTCGGATTTGCCGATCATGCCCAACAGGCCGGTCTGCTCGAGGATCTGACGGGTGAACTTGTCCATCCGCGTTGCGGTGGTCGGGCCGGCCGGGCCAACCACTTCGTCACCGACCGGATCAACCGGGCCAACGTAGTAGATGAAGCGACCCTTGAGGTCGACCGGCAGTTCTTCGCCCTTGTTGAGCATCTCGACCATGCGCTTGTGCGCAGCGTCGCGACCGGTGAGCATCTTGCCGTTGAGCAGGATGGTCTCGCCCGGCTTCCAGCTCTGCACGTCTTCCGGGGTCAGGGTGTCGAGGTTGACACGGCGGGCCGATGGGCCGGCTTCCCAGACGATTTCCGGGTAGGCGTCCAGCGATGGCGCTTCCAGGTCAGCCGGGCCGGAGCCGTCGAGCACGAAGTGGGCGTGACGGGTGGCGGCGCAGTTGGGGATCATGCACACCGGCAAGGAGGCGGCGTGGGTCGGGTAGTCCATGATCTTGACGTCGAGCACGGTGGTCAGGCCGCCCAGGCCCTGGGCGCCGATGCCCAGCTGGTTGACCTTGTCGAACAGCTCCAGGCGGATCTCTTCGATGCGGTTCTGCGGGCCACGGGCCTTGAGCTCGTGGATGTCGATGGATTCCATCAACACTTCCTTGGCCATTACCGCGGCTTTCTCGGCGGTACCGCCGATGCCGATGCCGAGCATGCCCGGAGGGCACCAGCCAGCACCCATGGTCGGAACGGTCTTGAGCACCCAGTCGACGATCGAGTCGGACGGGTTGAGCATGGCCATTTTCGACTTGTTCTCGGAGCCGCCGCCCTTGGCCGCCACGTCCACTTCCACGGTATTGCCCGGGACGATGGAGTAGTGGATGACCGCCGGGGTGTTGTCCTTGGTGTTTTTACGGCTACCTGCCGGGTCGGCCAGGATGGATGCACGCAGGACGTTTTCCGGCAGGTTGTAGGCGCGGCGCACGCCTTCGTTGATCATGTCGTCCAGGCTCATGGTCGCGCCGTCCCAGCGCACGTCCATACCGACGCGCACGAACACGGTGACGATACCGGTGTCCTGGCAGATCGGCCGGTGGCCGGTGGCGCACATGCGCGAGTTGATCAGGATCTGGGCGATGGAATCGCGCGCAGCTGGCGACTCTTCACGCAGATAGGCCTCATGCATGGCCTGGATGAAATCAACGGGGTGGTAGTACGAAATGAACTGCAGGGCGTCGGCAACGCTCTGAATCAGGTCGTCTTGCTTGATCACGGTCATGCAGCGCGCTCCTCTTAAAGACGGGAACATTCATTAAGGTATTCCGACGCGGACTGGCCGAGGTGTCGAAACGACCTTCAACAGGCGCCAACGCAAGGCTGTCGGCGCAAAAAAGGCGCGGCAGTATAGCGCGCATCCGCCGCCGGTACACGTACCAAAGGTCCCCACCAAGGTCGGCAGTGGCCGGGCACTGTTCTTGCCTGAGCACTGGCCAGGGTCGATTTGTGCAACCATGGCAATTATTCTTCGCACCGCCTAAAGTGGCGGTTGGCCATGCCCCATTCCTCTGCCCTGGCCAGAGCACGGTGAGTCACCAGTGACCGAAACAGCGCTGCAGAAGCTTCTCCTCAAACGCTTTCTCATGGCGGCTGGCACGTATCTGCTGGTGCTGGCGCTACTCTGGGTGGCACTCTTGAGCGGCCATCTGCAAGCCTCCCTGACTGTTTTGCTGCTGGGCAGCGGCCTGTTGCTCGTGTGCCAGTCGCTGCTCGGCTGGGTGTTCGCCAGCGGCCGCAACCTGCGCTTTAACGACCCGAGCCTGACCGAGTTCCAGGTGCTGCTGGCGATCGCCTGGCAGACCTGGCTGTTGGCTCAGCTTGACCAGGGGCGCGGCACTTTCCTGATGTTCTACCCCTTGATCCTGATGTTCGGCCTGTTTCACCTGAGCGGACGGGTGTTTGTGCGCTGCGCGCTGCTGGTGTTGTGCAGCTTCCTCGGCCTGATCGCCTGGGAGGCCTGGCAAGCGCCGCATTTCGACGGGTCGCTGTTGGCATTGCAGGCCAGTGCCTTGTTGGTGGTGCTGTGCTGGTTGTGCCTGTATGCCCGTTATGTGCAGGCCGCGCGTCAGCGCATGCGCCAGCGGCGCTATGCCCTGCAGGCCCATCAGGACACCTTGCGCGGCATGATGCGCCAGCTCGAAGGCCTGGTGGCCACCGATGAACTGACCGGTTTGTTCAATCGTCGGCACTTTCTGGGCCTGGCCACCCACGAGCTGGAGCGCATGGGCGCTGACAGTTGCCATGGCCTGGCATTGATCGACCTCGATCACTTCAAACGCATCAATGATGTGTATGGCCACGCCGCAGGCGATCAGGTGCTGCAAGCCTTTGCCTCGATCGCCAGCGACTGCCTGGGCGACACTGCGGTACTGGCCCGTTACGGTGGCGAAGAGTTCGTGTTGCTGCTGCCTGACTGCACCGACGCGCAACTGGCCACCTGTTGCGAGCGGCTGCGCAGGGCGTTTGCCCTGGCTCAGCCGCCAGCGGTTGGATTGCGGGTCGAGCCTTTGAGCCTGTCGGCGGGGTTGACCCTGTTGTGCGCAGGCGACGATCTCGATGACGCTCTGCAGCGCGCAGATCAGGCCTTGTACCGGGCCAAGCGCAGCGGGCGCAACCGCTGCCTGGCCGCCTGGGAGGCCGTCGATGCCTGAATTGCAGGTTGGTGAGCGAAAGTGGACGGTGGCACCGGGCAGCAACCTGCTCGATGCCTTGAATGATGCCGGGCTGGCGGTGCCTTACAGTTGCCGTGCCGGCAGCTGTCACGCCTGCCTGGTGCGCTGCCTGCAAGGCCAGCCGGGGGATGCCCGGCCCGAGGCCCTGGCGGCGGACAAACGCCAGTTGGGCTGGCGCCTGTCGTGCCAGTGCAGCATCGAGGAAGACTTGCAGGTGGCCTTGTTCGACCCGCTCCAGGATGGGGTGCCAGCCCAGGTCAGCGGCCTCGACTGGCTGAGCCCGACGGTGCTGCGCTTGCGTCTTGAGCCACACAGACCGTTGCGCTATCAGGCCGGCCAGCACCTGGTGTTGTGGAGCCCGAGCGGGGTCGCCCGGCCTTACTCGCTGGCCAGTTTGCCGGGGGAGGAGGGCTTTTTGGAGTTTCATCTCGATTGCCGGCAACCCGGTGCGTTCTGCACGGCAGCGCGGCAACTGAGTATCGGTGCAACGCTGCGCCTGGGCGAGTTGCGCGGCGGAGCCTTGCATTACGACCCGGACTGGCAGGAACGCCCGCTGTGGCTGCTGGCCGCCGGCACCGGCCTGGCGCCGCTGTGGGGGATTCTGCGCGAGGCCTTGCGCCAGGAGCATCACGGGCCGATTCGCTTGCTGCATCTGGCCCACGACGAGCAGGAGCATTATCTGGCGCAGGCACTGACGGCACTGGCCAGCCGGCATCCGCAGTTGCAGGTCGAGCTGCTGACCCCGGACCAGTTGCCCCAGGCCCTGGCGGCGTTACGTTTGCAGTCACGCCAGACCGTGGCCCTGGCGTGTGGCTCGGCGGCCGGTGTCGAGCAGTTTTCCCGGCGCATGTTTCTCGCTGGCCTGCCGCGCAACCAGTTGTTTGCCGATGTTTTCATCGGTCACGCTTGATTTCTTGTTGAGGCTGCGGGCTTATCCCCCAAAAAAAGGTTCTTCACGGAATCCTGGGGGGCTAGGATCCTTGGCTTGGCTTGGCTTGGCTTGGCTTGTTCCGGCTGCGAGCTTATCCATTTGCTGTGGCGCCGCTGCCGGCCCCTTCCGCCTTTACGGCGTCCTACTTTTCTCTTGGGAAAAGTAAGCAAAACCGCTCGCTCCCGCATACGGCCCTACGCTGCGCTTCGGGTTCCTTCGCTTCGGTCTCCTCCAGGGGCATCGCGGCCTACGACTTGCTGCGCAAGTCTACGTCTCGCGTCTTCGGCTAACGCCGAAGGGTGCTGCGCACCAGCCCCCTCCAGACACCTACGCTCAGCCTCCTGAAGTCGCGAAGTTACGGGCGGCGCCTGCACTGGCGTATCTGCGAAAGCAGATTATGGCGTAGCCAAACTGACCCCGAAGCGAGGACCGACCTGCTTCATCTTGATGCTGATCTTGATCTTGATGTTCATGCACGTAATTCAAGGCGCCGCGGAAAGCGACTTCAGGAGGCTGAGCGAAGGTGCCTGTAGGGGCAGTGCGCAGCACCTTCGGCGTCAGCCGAAGACGCGAGACGTAGACTTGGCGTAGCAAGTCGTAGGCCGCGATGCCCCGGAGGGCGCCGTAGCGAAGGGACCCGAAGCGCAGCGTAGGGCCGTATGCAGGAGCAAGCGGTTTTGCCTACCTTTTCCCAAGAGAAAAGTAGGCCGCCGTAAGGGCGGAAGGGGCCAGCAGCGGCGCCACAGCGAATGGATAAGCTCGCAACCAACCCCACCCCAAGGCTCATAGTCCCCGAAATGTCGTGAAGAACCAAAAAAAAGCCCCGCAGCACAAGCTGCGGGGCTTTGTTCAGCAGGGCCTGAGGATCAGACCAGCGAATCACCGACGTGCAGGATCTTCATGCCGTTGGTGCCACCGATGGTGTGGTAGCTGTCGCCTTTGGTCAGGATCGCCCAGTCACCTGGTTCGACCGCGCCGCGCTGCAGCAGCTCGTCGACTGCCGCCTGGCTGACTTTCTCGGCCGGCAGGGCTGCCGGGTCGAACGCTACCGGGTACACACCACGGAACATCGCGGCGCGGGCCAGGGTGGCGCGGTGCGGCGAGAAGGCGTAGATCGGCACCGAAGAACGCAGGCGCGACATGATCAGCGGGGTGTAGCCACTTTCGGTGAGGGCGATGATCGCCTTGACGCCAGGGAAGTGGTTGGCAGTGTACATGGCCGCCAGGGCGATGCTTTCGTCGCAGCGCTCGAAGCGGGTGTGCAGACGGTGGCTGGACTTCTGGCTGGTCGGGTGCTTTTCCGCGCCCAGGCAGATGCGCGCCATGGCCTGTACGGCTTCGATCGGGTAGGCGCCAGCGGCACTTTCGGCCGACAGCATCACCGCGTCGGTGTTGTCCAGCACGGCGTTGGCCACGTCGGAGACTTCGGCACGGGTTGGCATCGGGTTCTGGATCATCGACTCCATCATCTGGGTCGCAACGATCACCGCCTTGTTGTTGCGGCGGGCGTGCTGGATGATCTTCTTCTGGATCGCGATCAGCTCGGCATCGCCAATTTCCACGCCCAGGTCGCCACGGGCAACCATGACCGCGTCACTGGCGGCGATCAGGCCGTCGAGGGTCTCGTCATCGGCGACCGCTTCGGCGCGCTCGATCTTGGCCACCAGCCAGGCGCTGCCGCCGGCTTCGTCGCGCAGGCGACGGGCGTATTCCATGTCGGAGGCATCGCGCGGGAAGGAAACGGCCAGGTAGTCCAGGTCCATTTCGGCTGCCAGCTTGATGTCGGCCTTGTCTTTTTCGGTCAGGGCCGGAGCAGTCAGGCCGCCGCCGCGACGGTTGATGCCTTTGTGGTCGGACAGCGGGCCGCCGATCAGTACTTCGCAGTGCAGGGCATCGGCAGTGGCGCTGGTTACGCGCATGACCACGCGGCCGTCGTCGAGCAGCAGTTCGTCACCGACGCCGCAGTCCTTGACCAGGTCCGGATAGTCGATGCCGACGATTTCCTGGGTGCCTTCGGTCAGCGGGTGGGCGGTGGAGAAGGTGAAGCGGTCACCGACCTTGAGTTCGATACGCTTGTTGCTGAACTTGGCGATACGGATCTTCGGCCCTTGCAGGTCGCCGAGCAGCGCTACGTGGCGGCCCAGGCGGGCGGCGATATCGCGGATCAGGCGCGCGCGAGCCTTGTGCTCGTCAGGCGTGCCGTGGGAGAAGTTCAGGCGAGCGACATCCAGGCCGGCAAGGATCAGTTGCTCGATCACTTCCGGCGAGTTGCTGGCGGGGCCAAGGGTGGCGACGATTTTGGTACGGCGGATGGTCATGCACAGACTCCTATAGTGAAGCGCAGCGAAAGGCTACTCCGGAAAATTGCTGTAGTCATTGTTCCTTTGCACTACCTGCCGGTTAGCGGGGGTGGCGTTTGAACGGCGGCAGGGCCCCGAGCGCGGCCCCTGTGGGAGCGGGCTGGCCCCGCGATGAGGCCCCTGCAGCCAGCAACGTCTACAGATTTTCCGCACAAAGCCGATACACTGCTCAATACAGGAGATCCCCATGCGAGCCTTGATCGTTTTAGCCTTGGCGACCAGCGTCGTCGGCTGCACCCGCTGGTCGATGGACCATCATTTGAACAACGCCTACCGCGCCTATGACCGGGGTAACTGCGAGCAGGCGATGCTGGAGCTGTCCCAGGTCGAGCGCACCAGCCGTGCCCGACCGTTCATCCAGCCGGAAGTGTCGCTGCTGCGTGGCCAGTGCCTGGAGCGGCAGAAGCTGTTCGTCGATGCGGCGCAGACCTACCAGTTCATCCTCCAGCGCTACCCGCAGAGCGAATACGCCTTCCGTGCCCGCGCGCGGCTGCAGACCCTCGAGCAACTGGGCCACTACCGCACTGGCGAAGCCGCGATTGCCCGGCCGGCAACGACCACGCCTTGGCGTTAATACTAAAGTCAGCAAGTCTGATTGTGACGTACGGGTCAGGGTGCGCTAATCTTGTTGCTGAGATGAATGAAAAACAGCAGCTCTAGCGCGGCCCTGCTAAAAGGGTCTTCGACAGCGATCCCGACCATGTTTGACGAGCGCCGCATCGAGCGTCACCAGCTCCCTTATTTTCTCAAAGTCTTCAACCGCTTCACCGACCAGCCCATCGGTTACCTGGGCAATGTGTCGGAAGACGGCCTGATGCTGATCAGCCAGTTGCCGATGCTGGTCGGCCCGGATTTCGAGTTGCAACTCAAAGTTCCGGGCCGCGATGGCGCCGTGCACCCGATCAACCTCACCGCCAGTTGCCTGTGGAGCCATGAAGACCAGACGCCCGGGCATTACGACTCGGGCTTCATGCTGTTGCAGGCACCACGTGACTACGAGCTGTTGGTGCGCGCCCTGCGCAACTATTTCAGCTTCCATCCGTTGAACGCCTCGGCCTGACACTGGCCCTGGCGGGCTGCTGGCCCTAGACTCTGGTCGATCTTCTGTTCAGGACGACCCCGTGAGCTCCAGCATTTTCTGGCACGACTACGAAACCACCGGCATCAACCCGCGCAACGACCGGCCTTTGCAGGTTGCCGGGGTGCGCACCGACCTCGAGCTCAACGAGATCGAGGCGCCGATCAACTTCTATTGCCAGCCCAGCGACGACATCCTGCCGCACCCCAAGGCTTGCCTGGTCACCGGCATCACCCCGCAGCAACTGGCCAGCCAGGGCTTGAGCGAAGCCGAGTTCATGACCCGGGTACACGCCGAACTGGCACGTCCGGGCACCTGTGGCGCCGGCTACAACAGCCTGCGCTTCGATGATGAAGTCACCCGTTACAGCCTGTATCGCAACTTCTTTGATCCTTACGCCCGCGAGTGGCAGGGCGGCAACAGCCGCTGGGACCTGATCGACATCGTCCGCAGCGCCTATGCTCTGCGCCCGGACGGGATTGAATGGCCGCAACAGGACGGGCGCACCAGTTTGCGCCTGGAGTTGCTCACCGCCGCCAACGGCATCGACCATGGTCAGGCACACGAAGCGTTGTCGGACGTGCGTGCGACAATTGCACTTGCGCGATTGATCCGACAGAAACAGCCCAAGCTCTATGACTGGTTGTTTCAACTGCGCAGCAAGCAGAAAGTCCTCGACCAGATTCGATTATTACAGCCGCTGGTGCATATTTCCGGTCGCTTTTCTGCGGCACGTAATTATCTGGGGGTGGTATTACCCCTGGCCTGGCATCCGCATAATCGCAATGCCTTGATCGTCTGTGACCTGCATCTGGATGCGCAGCCCTTGATCGATGAGGGTGCTGATTCACTGCGTCAGCGTTTATACACTCGTCGCGAGGAAATGCCTGACGGACAATTGCCGGTACCGCTGAAATTAATCCACATCAATCGCTGCCCGGTAGTCGCCCCCTTAAGTGTATTGCGTGGGGAAGATCAGCAGCGGCTGGAACTGGATATGTCTGTTTATCAGGCGCGCGCTGCCAGCCTGATTGCCACGGCAGGGCAATGGCAAGACAAATTGCCGGTAATCTACAGCGCCGAGGAGTTTGCCCCCAGCGAAGATCCGGAACAGCAGTTGTATGATGGCTTTCTTGGCGACCGTGATCGTCGGTTATGCGAGCAAGTGCGCAGTGTCGATCCGCAGCAGTTGGGGCAGGGCCAGTGGATGTTCGATGATGAACGTTTACCGGAACTGTTGTTTCGCTATCGTGCGCGTAATTTCAACGAAACCTTGAATGCCGAGGAGCGCCAGCGCTGGCAGACCTTTTGCCAGCAACGCCTGAGTGATCCGTTGATGGGGGCACCCAATACCGTCGGTGATTTCGAGCGGGCCTTGCAGGACTGTTGGGCAGAGGCTGATGCCCAGCAGCAGGCGCTGCTCGGTCAGTGGCGCAGCCATGTGCGGGCATTGAAGTTGCAATTGGGAATGTAAGCAATCGTTGAAAATAAAAAACGCCAGCTAAGCTGGCGTTTTTTTAGCGAGTAACACAAGGTTACCAGCGGGCCAATTAACCCAGCAGGGTTGCCCAGCCTTCAACCACATCGCCACCCCATTTGGCTTTCCATTCTTTCAGGGTTTTGTGGTTGCCGCCTTTGGTTTCGATGACTTCGCCGTTGTGCGGGTTTTTGTATTGCTTGACCTTGCGCGCACGCTTGGTGCCGGTGGTTTTTACTGCGCCGCGTGGGGCTTTGCTCAGTTTGGCTTCTGGATCCAGCAGCGCAATGATGTCACGCAGGGACTTCGAATATTCGCCCATCAGTGCGCGCAGTTTGCCTTCGAACTCAAGCTCGGTTTTCAGCTTGTCGTCTTGCGACAGGTTCTGCAAACGCGCCTGCAGTTCTTTGATGGCTTCTTCGGTGGCGCGATATTCGTTGATCAGGGACATGAGGCGTTCCTTGGAAATGAAGGTTTTCAGAGAGACAGTGCGGCAATAGTAATCAGACGTCCTCGCCAAGTAAACATTAAAACAGGCAATTAGCTCAATGAATTGTTAATCACGGCGATAGACTAGGTTAAGAAAAATTTACAAACTAATACGCTGCTTCAAAAGTTAACTTAAATCTGTGCCCGGTGCTGCGCCCGCGCCGGCCGGCTGCAGCGACGGCGGGTCAGTCGGCGGGCCGCAAGCAATGAGTACTGCAGTTTTGCCGGGCACTCGCTAGAATGTGCGCCTTTGCGATAGTTTCTGGAGTCCACTTCATGCGCACCTACCGGCTGGTGATTGCCTGCCCCGACCGCGTTGGCATTGTCGCCAAAGTCAGTAATTTCCTGGCGTCCTACAACGGCTGGATCAACGAAGCCAACCATCACTCCGATGAGCAGAGTGGCTGGTTCTTCATGCGTCACGAAATCCGCGCCGAGACCCTGCCGTTCGGCATCGAGGCGTTCCGCGAAGCCTTCGCACCGATCGCCGAAGAGTTCTCGATGGTCTGGCGTATCACCGATACCGACCAGAAGAAGCGTGTGGTGCTGATGGCCAGCCGTGAGTCCCATTGCCTGGCCGACCTGCTGCACCGCTGGCACGCCAAAGAGCTCGACTGTGACATTCCCTGCGTGATCTCCAACCATGACGACCTGCGCAGCATGGTCGAGTGGCACGGCATCCCGTTCTTCCATGTCCCGGTCGACCCGCAGGACAAACAACCGGCTTTTGCCGAGGTCTCGCGCCTGGTCAAGGCGCACAGTGCCGATGTCGTGGTGCTGGCGCGCTACATGCAGATCCTGCCGCCACAGCTGTGCCAGGAGTACGCTCAGCAGGTGATCAACATCCACCACAGCTTCCTGCCATCGTTCGTCGGCGCCAAGCCGTACCACCAGGCTTCGCTGCGTGGGGTCAAGCTGATCGGCGCTACCTGCCACTACGTCACCGAAGAACTCGATGCCGGCCCGATCATCGAGCAGGACGTGGTCCGCGTCAGTCATAGCGACAGCATCGAAGACATGGTCCGCTTCGGCCGTGATGTCGAGAAGATGGTCCTGGCCCGTGGCCTGCGCTACCACCTGGAAGACCGCGTGCTGGTGCACGGCAACAAGACCGTGGTGTTCAACTAAGCGTCAGTGCAGGAGGTTGCTCCATGGCCGATCCCCTCGACAAGGCAACCTCCAAGGCCCCGCCAACCCTCGGCGAGGGCTGCCTGAGCCGCTACGATCCGGATGCGCTGGACAGCGACGATGGCACCGATTTTCCGGGTGCCGCCGAGCTCTGGGAACAGCTCAAACCGGCTAGCGACGACCCCGCGCCTGACTGAGCCGCAAGCGCTCCAGCAGCGGCCGGCCCAACAGGCAGAGAAACACCGGGCCACCGGCGAGCAGATAGAAGTAATAGGTCACCAACCGCCAGATCAGGATTGCCGCCGCCGCCGTGGAGGTCCCCACCAACGGTGAAAGCAACGCGGCCGAGGTCATCTCGGCGGCCCCCGCGCCCCCCGGCAGCAGGCTGAACTGCCCCGCGCTGAGCGACAGCATCTGCACCAGAAAGCTCGGTATCCACTGCAAGTCGACGCCCAGCCCGCGCAGCGCCAGGTACAGCACGCTGTAACGTAACCCCCAATGCACGCAAGTCAGGGCAAACACCAGCGCCAGGGTGCGTTTGGGCAGGCGCCAGGTGTCGCCGAAGGCACGAAAGAAGTGCAGCAGCTTGCGCGTCCAGCGCCGGCGTCGCTGGGCGGGCACCTTGAGCCTGCGCAGCAGCCGGCCATTGAGGCGCAGCAGCGTGCGGCGGTAGCACATCAGCCCGAGCACAGCGCCGCAGGCTGTGAACAGCAACAGCGCACTGCCGAGCAGCATGCCTTCCAGGCTGCGGTTGAGGCTGTGGAACAGCGCGTAGCCGGCGATCCCCAGCATGGCGCAGAAAAAGAACAGCAAGTCGTTGAGCTGGTCGGCGGCGAACGCCGCGCTGCTGCGCGCAGGGCCAATGCGCTCGCGGGCCAGCAAGGCCATCAGGGCCAGCGGCCCGCCGCTGCCGCCCGGCGTGGTGCAAATGGCAAATTCAGTGGCCATGATCACCCCCAGGCTGCGCAAGCGCCCCAACGCCGCGCCCTGGCTGCCGAGCAGCAAACGCAGGCGGATGGCATTGATGATCCAGCACAGCACGATCATCGCGAACAGGCCAAGCAGCAACGGTGGAGCGAAGCCACGCAGACGCGGCACCAGTTCGCTGCCGCCCAGCAAGGTCGGCACCAGCACTGCCATGATCAACGCCAGGAGCAGCCAGAGCAGGCGGTTCACCGGCCGTGCCTGCTGGCCAGCCAGGCGGATTTGGTCATCGGCTCGCGGCCCTGGCGCAGCAGGCGTTTCAAGGTTTGTAGCCAGTAACGGCGGGACAAGCCATGGCGCATGTCCACCGGGTGCAGGCCCAGGCGTATGACCGGAGCATTGCTCAGGCGCGCTTCACGTACATCGCAGAGCACTTTCGACAGGCCGCGCCGCCAGCTGCTGCGGGCACTCCAGACCAGACCAGGCGCCGGGAGCGGGGTGAAGTCGGGTAGTCGGTAGAGGTGCTGTGGATCGCTGGTGTAACTCAATGGCAGGCTGCACAGTGCCTGGCGGGTGCCGTCGCTCATCAGCCAGGCCGGGGCGACGAAGCCTGACAGCGGCCAGGCATAACGCTGGAACAGCGCGATGCCGGCTTCCAGGCGCTCGCGGGCCTGGGCCTGGTCAAGGCTGTAGAACTCACCTTCCCGGGTGTAGATCCGGCGCATGAAGTAGTCCCGTGGCGAACGCGGCGGCGGGCTGTCATCAAGGTGAAAATAGCCATGCAGTGCCATCTCGTCGCCACGCTGCAGGCGCCGGTCGAGCATCAGGCGAAAGCCGGGCGCCTGCTCCAGGGCGTTGCGCTTGTGAAAGTCCGGCACCACCAGCCAGGTCATGGGGATCTCGCCCAGGGCATCCACCGCTTCGACAAAGGGCTGGTAGTCAGGCCAGGTTTGCGGCGCAACATCATGCAGCACCAGGAGCAGGCTTGGTCGATCGGTGTACTCAGGCATGGATGCGCACCGGCATCGGGTGGCCCAGCACTGCCCGGTAATGCTCCAGCAAGCCGTTGACCACGGTGTCCCAAGCGTAATATTGCTCGACATGGGCACGCGCCTGCAGGCCCATTTGCCGGGCACCGGCTTCGAACACCTCCCTGACCGTGCGGGCCATGGCCTGGCCATCGTTGGGTGTACACAGGCGGCCGCACTGGTCGTTGACGATTTCGCTGAAGGCCCCGGCGGCCACGGCAATGACCGGGATGGCGCTGGCCATGGCTTCGAGGATCACCAGGCCGAAGGTTTCCTGGTCGCCGGCGTGCAGCAAGGCATCGGCGCTGGCCAGCAGGCGGGCGACTTCGCTGGCCGGGCAGAAGTGATCGATGACACTGACATTGGCCGGCACATGGGTCGGCATATGCGAACCGACCAGCAGCAGATGATAGTGCTTGCCCAGGCGTTTCATGCAGTCGAGCAGCACCGGCAGGTTCTTCTCCCGCGAGCCGCGGCCGGCGAATACCAGCAGCCGCGTGGAATCGGCGATACCCAGTTGCTGGCGTAACGACAGGTCGCGGTACTGCGGGTTGAAGGTCGCCAGGTCGACGCCCAGGCGCTGCACATGAACATTATCGATACCCAGGCCGCGCAGCTTGTTGGCCATCACCTGGCTCGGCGCCAGGACCCGGTCGAAGTTGCCGTAGAGCTTGCTGACATAGGCCTCGACGTTTGGCGTGAACCAGTTGCCCATGCGGTTGCTGACCAGCAGCGGCAGGTCGGAGTGGTAGAAGCCGATCACCGGCACATCGAGCTGGCGGCGGGCATCCAGCGCCGCCCAGGCGGTCAGGTAAGGGTCGCCGACTTCGATCAGATCGGGCTGAAGATCCTGCAGGATATTGCGCCAGGGCGCCAGGCGCAGAGGAAAGCGGTAGCCGTTGCCAAATGGCAGGGCCGGTGCCGGCACCTTGTAGATGCCGTTGTCGTGGCTGGCGCTGGCGCCGGGGATCAACAGGCTGTGACGGACGCCTGGGGTAAGGCCCAGGCGGCGGTGTTTGGCATCAAGATAGGTACGCACGCCGCCACTGGCAGGGGCGTAGAACATGGTGATGTCAGCGATGTGCACGATCAGCATCCCTCCGAGATCGTCTCCAGAGTGTGTCGCCAGGCAGCTTTGCGCCGCTGGAGACACGCCCTAAGGTTGACCTCTATGAAGGATAGTTTGTTCGACTGGGTTCAGCAGCGGTCAGCTACAAGCTGCAAGCGGCAAGAAAAAGCAGAGCGCGCATGGCACTGCTTCTTCTTGCCGCTTCAAGCTTGCCGCTTGCAGCTCAAGTTCAGATACGGAAGCTGCCCACCAGTTGTTTCAGGCGGCTGGCCTGCTGCTCCAGGTCGGCGCAGGCGCGCAGGGTCGACTGCAGGTTCTCGACCCCTTCCTGGTTGAGCATGTTGATTTCATTGATGTCCATGTTGATCGAATCGACCACGGCCGTCTGTTCCTCGGTGGCGGTGGCCACCGACTGGTTCATGCCGTCGATCTCGCCGATGCGCAGGGTCACGCTGCCCAGGCGCTCGCCGGCCTGGTTGGCGATCTCGACGCTGTCTTGGCTGTGGCGCTGGCTCTGGCCCATGGTGTCGACCGACTCGCGGGCGCCGACCTGCAGCTCCTCGATCATGTTCTGCACCTGTTGCGCCGATTCCTGGGTGCGGTGCGCCAGGTTGCGTACTTCATCGGCGACCACGGCAAACCCACGCCCGGCTTCACCGGCCCGTGCCGCCTCGATAGCCGCGTTGAGCGCCAGCAGGTTGGTCTGTTGCGAGATGCTGGTGATCACTTCGAGAATCTGACCGATGTTCACGGTCTTGCTGTTGAGCGTCTCGATGTGGGCGCTGGAGGTGCAGATCAGGTCCGACAGGCGGTTCATCGCCTGGATGCTGCGATCGACCACTTGCTGGCCTTCTTCGGCCAGGTGGCGTGCCGAGCTTGCCTGTTGCGAGGCTTGCGCGGCGTTGTGGGCGATTTCCTGGGCGGCGGCACCCAACTGGTTGATCGCCGCTGCGACGCTGTTGGTGCGGTTGGACTGCTCGTCGGAGTTGACCATCGACGAGTTGGAGGCGCTGACCACCCGCAAGGCCACTTCGTTGACCTGTTCGGTGGCCGAGGACACTTCGCGGATCGAGCCATGAATACGCTCGACGAAGCGGTTGAAGGCGGTAGCGAGGATGCCGAATTCGTCGTGGTTGTGAATGGCCAGGCGTTTGGTCAGGTCGCCTTCACCTTCGGCGATGTCTTCCATGGCGCGGGTCATGGTGTGCAGCGGTTGCATCAGCACACGGATCAACAGGCCGAGCAGGGCAATGATGATGACTACCGCCACCAGGGTCGCAATCATCGCGGAGGTGCGGAACTCGCTCAGCATCGAGTAGGCCTCGTCCTTGTCTACCGACAGGCCGATGTACCAGTTGGCCGAAGGCAGGCCCTTGACCGGGGCGAAGCTGAGGATCCGGGTCTTGCCATCGAGCTGGACTTCGCTCGGTTCCTTGCTGATGCGCGGGGTGTTCTGCGGGAACAGGTCCGACAGCGACTTCATCACCAGGTTCTTGTCCGGGTGCACGAGGATCTTGCCCTGATCGTTGATCAGGAACGCATAGCCCATGCCGCCGAAGTTCAGCGAGTTGATGATTTCGGTCAGGCCGTCCAGGGCCAGGTCGCCACCGACCACGCCGACATTGCGCGCAGCGGTCGCCACTACCGAGATGACCATCTTGCCGGTGCTGACATCAATATACGGTTCGGTCAGGATCGGCCCGTTGGCCGCCATGCCGTCCTTGTACCAGGGGCGCACGCGTGGGTCGTAGCCGTCCGGCATCTTGGCTTGCGGGCGAATGGTGAACCCGCCGTTGACGTCACCCAGGTAAATCGTCAGGAAACTTGAGACCAATGCCTGTTGGCCGAGCAGGGTGCCGATCTTGTCAGCCTCGGGAAACGCGGCAATGTTCTGTGCAACGTTTTGTACCAGCAGAATACGACCGTCAAACAGGTTCTTGATATTGGTCGAAGTGGTTTCGCCCATTTCCTCAAGATAGTTTTCCAGATCCTCGCGAATGGCATTACGCTGCAAGAAATCGTTGTACAAAGTAAACAGGGTAAAGGCGATCATGACGATCAGCGAGGCGGCTAATAGGATCTTGTGGCTGAATCGGAGGCTTTTGTTCATAACGTGTCGGTCCGCTAAGGTCTTGTTGTCCGGGTCGTTCGCACAAAGAACAGCGTGAAAGCAGTGCAGGTCCCAATTCCTTGTCGGGCTATTCCTGTCTTCTGGTGGTCTGTCGCCATTTAATATCGGCCGTTTCCAGCCAAAGCTTTAAACAGAGGGTGAAAAAACATGCCTGACTCTTCGCAATTCGTGCTCGGTGCCGACCTTGCCGGGCAGCCTGTGGCCCAGGCCATGCGCCTGGCCAACCGCCACGGCCTGGTGGCCGGGGCCACCGGTACCGGCAAGACCGTGACCCTGCAACATATGGCTGAAGCCTTCAGTGACGCAGGCGTAGCGGTGTTTGCCGCCGACGTCAAAGGCGACTTGTGCGGCCTGGGCGCAGTGGGCAACCCGCAAGGCAAGGTGGCCGAGCGCATTGCCGGCATGCCCTGGCTGGGGCACCGGCCTCAGGCGTATCCGGTCAGCTTGTGGGACATTCACGGTCAGTCCGGTCATCCATTGCGTACCACCCTCAGTGAAATGGGCCCGTTGCTCTTGGGCAACCTGCTGGAACTGACCGACAGCCAGCAGGCGGCGCTGTATGCCGCGTTCAAGGTTGCCGACCGCGAAGGCCTGTTACTGCTGGACATCAAGGACCTCAAGGCACTGCTGGCACATTTGAAGGACAACCCGCAGCTACTCGGTGAAGACAGTGCGCTGATGACCACAGGTTCCAGCCAGGCCCTGTTGCGGCGCCTGGCAACCCTGGAGCAGCAGGGCGCCGAAGCGTTGTTCGGCGAGCCAGCCTTGCAGCTGGAAGACATCCTGCAACCGGATGCCGATGGCCGCGGGCGCATTCACCTGCTCGATGCCAGCCGCCTGGTGCATGAAGCGCCCAAGGTCTATGCGACCTTCCTGCTCTGGCTGCTGGCAGAGCTGTTCGAGCAATTGCCCGAGCGCGGCGATGCCGACAAACCGCTGCTGGCGTTGTTTTTCGATGAAGCGCACCTGCTGTTCAATGGTACGCCCAAGGCCCTGCAGGACCGTCTGGAGCAGGTGGTGCGGCTGATTCGTTCCAAGGGCGTAGGGGTGTACTTCGTCACCCAGTCGCCGAGCGATCTGCCCGATGATGTCCTGGCGCAGTTGGGCCTGCGGGTCCAGCATGGCCTGCGAGCGTTCACTGCCAAGGAGCAGAAGTCCCTCAAGGCCGTGGCCGATGGCTTCCGTCCTAATCCACAATTCGACACCCTGAGTGTGCTGACCGAGCTGGGCATCGGTGAGGCGCTGGTCGGAACCCTGCAGGAAAAGGGCACGCCGGGTATGGTCCAGCGTGTGCTGATCGCACCGCCGCAGTCGCGTATCGGGCCGCTGAGCGCTGCTGAGCGGGCGGCGCTGATTGCCGCGTCGCCACTGGCCGGGCGCTATGACAAACCGGTGGACCGTGAGTCTGCCTATGAAATGCTCAACGCCCGCAAAGGCGGCGCGGCCGAGCCTGAACAAGCGCCGGCAGCGGCTGAGGAGAGCTTTGCCGACAAGGCCGGTGAGTTCCTCCAGAGCGCGGCGGGGCAGGCGATCAAGTCGGCGGTACGCCAGGCGGCCAACCAGTTCGGGCGCCAACTGGTGCGTGGCCTGATGGGCTCGTTGCTCGGGGGCAGCAAGCGTCGCTGATTTTGCCAGGTATAAAAAAGGCGCCCTTGGGGCGCCTTTTTTTGTGCGGCTGTCTTAGCCGATGGCTTTGGTCGCCAGCCAGAACAATCCAGCCGCCAGGCCCATCGAGGCTGGCAGGGTCAGGACCCAGGCCAGCAGGATGGTCTTGACGGTGCCGCTTTGCAGGCCGCTCTTGTTCGCCACCATGGTCCCGGCTACACCCGACGACAACACGTGGGTGGTCGAAACCGGCAGGCTGAAGATGTTGGCCATGCCGATGGCGCAGGCTGCGGTGATCTGTGCCGACATGCCCTGGGCGTAGGTCATGCCCTGCTTGCCGATCTTCTCGCCGATGGTCAGCACCACGCGCTTCCAGCCCACCATGGTACCCAGGCCCAGGGCCAGGGCGACCGCGAGGATGACCCAGAACGGGGCATATTCGGTGGTGGCGGTCAGGTCTTTACGCAGTTTTTCCAGGTCGGCCTTCTCGCGCGCTTGCAGGCCCGGCAACTTGCCGACCTTCTTCGCGGTGTCGTCCAGGCAGAGCAGGTAGCGACGGACTTCGACGCGTTTTTCCGCCGACAGCGAGTGGTAGTCGGCTACGCCGTTGAGCGATTGCTGCAGGGCCTTGATGGTCGGCTCGGTCTGCTGCGGGTTGCAGCTGAACTGCTCCGGCAGGTCGCCATCTTTGGCTTTGCCCAGGGCCAGGAATTCACCCAGGGTCGCTTCGTTGCGCTGGTAGAACTGGCTCAGGTGCAGGGTGGCGTCGCGGGTCCGCTCGATCTGGTAGGTGGTGCTGTTCAGGTCGAGAACGAACTGGGCCGGGACGATACCGATCAGCACCAGCATGATCAGGCCGATACCCTTCTGGCCGTCGTTGGAGCCGTGCACGAAGCTGACGCCCATGGCCGAAATGACCAGCACCAGGCGGTTCCAGAACGGTGGGTGTTTCTTGTCGTCAAGCTTGCGGCGCTGTTCCGGGGTCTTGTGCATCTTCGACAGCGGGCGCCACCATTTAAGGCCGATCAGCACCAGGGCCGCCACGGCAAAGCCGGCCATGGGCGACAGTACCAGGGACATGGCGATGTCGATTGCCTTCTGCCAGTTGACCCCGTCACCCAACGGAATGTCGTTGAGCAGGGCGTTGGCCAGGCCCACGCCGAGGATCGAGCCGATCAGCGTGTGCGAGCTGGACGCCGGGATCCCGAAGTACCAGGTGCCCAGGTTCCAGGTGATGGCGGCGGCCAATAGAGAGAAGACCATCGCCAGGCCGTGGCCGGTGTTCACATTGATCAGCAGTTCGACCGGCAGCAGGTGAACGATGGCATACGCCACGCCGACACCGCCCAATAGAACGCCGAGGAAGTTGAACACGCCGGAGAAGAACACGGCCAGGTGCGGCGGCATGGCTTTGGTATAGATGACTGTAGCTACCGCGTTAGCGGTGTCATGAAAGCCATTGATGAACTCGAAGGCGAGTACGAAGGTCAGAGCGAGCAGCAAGCTCACCAGTACCCAGGCATCAAGTCCGCTGAATAAATCGATCATGAAGGAATTCTGACCCGGTCATAAGGGGGCGCGATTATGCCAGAAATCCCCGGTAATCGATGCCCCTGCTGCTGACCGCTCGACGACTTTTCTACCCCCGTGCCTGACCCGTTGAGTCGGCGATGCTTCGCTTAACGTCGGCTAAAATTCTAAAAAATCGAGAAAAATTAGATATTTGAGAGCGTTCTGTTCTATCAGAAAGAAATCAAACGGCCGTATGAAATTTGTGAAATTCCGTTACGGCATGCGCATGCAAGCGCAAAAATCCGCTGCATTACGTTCAGGTAAAAGCGCCTCGGCACGCCGTTGAACGGCATGTTCCAGTCGCCTGCAACTGCGGCTCAGGGCGCCTGGTCCTTGAGTTCTTTCTCGATTTTTTCCAGCTCCTGAGCAAAGGCCTGGTCAAGCACGCTTGCGCGTTTTCGCCAGGGTTTGCGTTCCGGATCGGGTTGCGCGGCATAAGTGGTCACTTCACCGCCATAGACATCCTTGTAACGTTGTTCCTGGCGCTCTAGTTCCGCGCGCAGTTCATCTTTGGTCACAGTACTACCTGTAGAGTGGATATAAACCCTGGCGATTACGTGGGCAAATAGTGCGCGGGGCGCAACATGCACACGGCTACGCTGCCAGGGCGGCATAACTGTCGCAGCAACAGTAGGTTGTGATGATGCAAGCGAATGTGAACAACGGCTATTCACGTGAGTGGCACTTGCAACAATCCCGTTGTGTCTGCCTGGGCAGACGCGGATTGGATCCGCACTATCCCTGCCCGAGGGCAGGGATACGAAGTTTTATTATAGCAAGCAGATGGTCTGACAGTAGCACGCTCTAGGGTTGATAAGAGCACCCGCTTTGTTACCACGTTATGAATGTAGTCAGACGGGCGAGTATTAAATCCGAGCCGAGGGCAAAGAAAAAGTTCGCCGGCTACAAAGCCCCGCATTGTACGGAGGAAGAAAAACGGCCTCGCTTCGTGGGCAAGGCCGTGCCTGGGACTTCTACGGTGGGTACCTGACCAGTCTCTCCAAGAAGCCACATGGTGGCGGTAGAAAGGTATAAGCAATTGAGGGTAGCGGTCAATTGCGATTATCGGTCGATGGTTCGATAATCGCCCTAGTGACCGTGTTGCCGAGGCTAGCCATGACAGAAGAAACCACGCCCAAAGGGCCAGGATTGAACGACAACGTGCGTAGCTCGTTTGCGTCACTGGCGCCGCCCATCGTCGCCTCGCCGGCCAAGCGTATCCAGGCCTTCACCGGCGACCCCGACTTCATGACCTCACTGGCCCGGGGCCTGGCGGTGGTGCAGGCCTTCCAGGAGCGCAAGCGTCACCTGACCATCGCGCAGATCAGCCATCGCACGGAAATTCCCCGGGCAGCGGTGCGCCGTTGCCTGCATACCTTGATCAAGCTGGGCTACGCCACTACCGACGGGCGCACTTATTCGTTGCTGCCCAAGGTGCTGACCCTGGGCCATGCCTATCTGTCGTCGACGCCTCTGGCGGTGTCGGCGCAGCCGTATCTGGACCGCATGAGCGATCAGTTGCATGAGGCCTGCAACATGGCCACCCTGGAAGGCGACGACATTCTCTACATCGCCCGTTCCGCCACCGTGCAGCGCTTGATTTCGGTCGACCTGTCGGTTGGCGGGCGGCTGCCGGCCTATTGCACCTCCATGGGCCGCATCCTGCTGGCGGCGCTGGACGACGCGACCCTGCACGAATACCTGGAGCATGCCGACCTGCAGGCCAAGACCAGCCGCACCATTCACGACCCGGTGGCACTGCTCGAATGCCTGCAACTGGTTCGCCAGCAAGGCTGGTGTGTGGTCGATCAGGAGCTCGAGCAAGGCTTGCGCTCGATCGCCGTGCCGGTCTATGACGCCTCCGGCCAGGTGCTGGCGGCGCTCAACGTCAGCACCCATGCCGCGCGGGTCAGTCGCACCGAGCTTGAGCAGCGCTTTCTGCCGATCATGCTCGCCGCCAGCCGCGACCTCAGCGCGCAACTGTTCGCCTGAACGTTCCTGTTCGATAAACGCACAGAGATGCGTTTATCGAATTGCGCCGCGCCCGCCTGCTTATTAATGTCCCTCGCAGCGGTCAGCCTGCCTTGACCGCCCATAATAATGAGTGAGAGGCAAACGCCCCATGACCGACTTCCTGTCCCCGCACGGCTTGCACCTGTCCTACGCTGGACTGCGCGGCAGCTGATCCAGTTTTCCGAACCTGTTCCTGTTCGCCTGTGCCGTTCATGCGCGCACCTGCACACTCGCGCGCTTCTTCTGGATAAAAATAATGAATAGTCCTCAAGCTGCTGTCGGAAACTGCCTTGATGTGCAGTCCTTTATCAATAGCCAACCGTTGTCACGCTACCAGTGGCGGGTGGTGATCCTGTGCTTCCTGATTGTCTTCCTCGACGGCCTCGACACCGCCGCCATGGGGTTTATCGCCCCGGCCCTGTCCCAGGATTGGGGCATCGACCGGGCCAGCCTGGGGCCGGTGATGAGTGCCGCGCTGATCGGCATGGTCTTCGGGGCGCTGGGTTCCGGGCCGCTGGCCGACCGCTTCGGGCGCAAGGTGGTACTGGTGGGGGCAGTGGTGTTGTTTGGCGCCTTCAGCCTGGCTTCGGCCTACAGCAGCAACGTTGACCAGTTGCTGGTGCTGCGCTTTCTGACCGGGTTGGGCCTGGGTGCGGGCATGCCCAATGCCACGACCCTGCTGTCCGAGTACACCCCGGAGCGGCACAAGTCGCTGCTGGTAACCAGCATGTTCTGCGGCTTCAACCTGGGCATGGCCGGTGGTGGCTTCATTTCCGCCAAGCTGATCCCGGCGTTCGGCTGGCACAGCCTGCTGCTGATCGGCGGCCTGCTGCCGTTGGTGCTGGCCGTCGTGCTGGTGTTCTGGCTGCCGGAGTCGGCGCGCTACCTGGTGGTCCGCAACCGTGGCACCGACAAGGTGCGCAAGACCCTCGCCCCGATTGAGCCGGGCATCGTCGGCCAGGCGTCGAGCTTCAGCGTGCCGGAGCAGAAGACGGTAAAAGCCCGCAACGTGTTTGCAGTGATCTTCTCCGGTACCTACAGCACCGGCACCCTGCTGCTGTGGCTGACCTATTTCATGGGCCTGGTGATCGTCTACCTGCTGACGAGCTGGCTGCCAACGCTGATGCGTGACAGTGGCGCGAGCATGGAGCAGGCCGCCTTTATCGGTGCGCTGTTCCAGTTTGGTGGTGTGCTCAGTGCCGTGGGCGTGGGCTGGGCCATGGACCGCTACAACCCGCACAAAGTTATCGGCACCTTCTATCTGCTGGCCGGGGTGTTTGCCTACGCGGTAGGGCAGAGCCTGGGCAACATCACCGTACTGGCGACCCTGGTGCTGGTTGCCGGTATGTGCGTCAACGGTGCGCAATCGGCGATGCCGTCGCTGGCGGCGCGTTTCTACCCCACTCAGGGGCGCGCCACCGGTGTGTCGTGGATGCTCGGTATCGGCCGCTTCGGCGCGATCCTTGGGGCGTGGATGGGTGCGACGCTGCTGGGCCTGGGCTGGAACTTCGAGCAGGTGCTGACCGCACTGGTGATCCCGGCGGCGCTGGCCACCACGGCGGTGATCATCAAGGGCATGGTCAGCCATGCTGATGCCACCTGATATCGGCTCCCACAAGGGTTCTTAGCAAGATAACAATCGGTTCGATAATCGAACGGTTAGTCGATTATCGGATTGAACCGCCCCCAAGCCCACCTTAATCTGAACCCACACCCGGCGCCGCCCAAGGCGTCTTGAAACCGACCCCGACTCAGCATATCCAGGAGTCTGCAATGGCTGAAATCCTCTCGCTCCACGACGCCGTGAAGCAGTTCGTCAACGACGGTGACAGCGTCGCCCTCGAAGGCTTCACCCACTTGATTCCGACTGCCGCTGGGCATGAAATCATTCGTCAGGGCAAGAAAGATCTGACCCTGGTACGCATGACACCTGACCTGATCTACGACCAGCTGATCGGTGCCGGTTGCGCCCGCAAGCTGATCTTCTCCTGGGGCGGCAACCCGGGTGTCGGCTCCCTCCATCGCTTGCGCGACGCTGTTGAAAAGCAGTGGCCGCAGGCGATGGAAATCGAAGAACACAGCCACGCAGACCTGGCCAACGCCTACGTTGCCGGCGCCTCCGGCCTGCCGTTCGCGGTGCTGCGTGCCTACGCCGGTTCCGACCTGCCGAAGGTCAACCCGCTGATCAAGAGCGTCACTTGCCCGTTCACCGGCGAAGTGCTCGCCGCCGTGCCTTCGGTGCGCCCGGACGTCACCGTGATCCACGCGCAAAAGGCTGACCGCAAGGGCAATGTGCTGCTCTGGGGCATCCTCGGCGTGCAGAAGGAGGCGGCACTGGCAGCCAAGCGCTGCATCGTCACGGTCGAAGAGATCGTCGATGACCTCCAGGCACCGATGAACGCCTGCGTGCTGCCGACCTGGGCGCTGTCTGCGGTGTGCCTGGTGCCGGGGGGCGCGCATCCATCCTACGCCCATGGTTACTACGAGCGTGACAACCGCTTCTACCAGGCTTGGGACCCGATTGCCCGCAACCGCGAAAGCTTCACGGCCTGGATCGACCAGTACATTCGCGGCACCGCCGACTTCACTGAATTCAAGGCAAAACTGGCCAGCGCTGCGGAGGCTGCACAATGAGCTACTCCACCAATGAAATGATGACCGTTGCCGCAGCCCGTCGCCTGCGCAATGGCGCGGTATGTTTCGTCGGCATCGGCCTGCCGTCCAAGGCCGCCAACCTGGCGCGCCTGACCTCGTCGCCCGATGTGGTGCTGATCTACGAATCCGGCCCGATCGGTGCCAAGCCGAGCGTGCTGCCGCTGTCGATCGGTGACGGCGAGCTGGCCGAAACCGCCGATACCGTGGTGCCGACCGGTGAGATCTTTCGCTACTGGCTGCAGGGCGGGCGCATCGACGTGGGCTTCCTCGGCGCTGCCCAGGTCGACCGTTTCGGCAACATCAACACCACCGTGGTCGGTGACTACCACCAGCCGAAAGTGCGCCTGCCCGGTGCCGGTGGCGCGCCGGAGATCGCCGGTTCCGCCAAGCAGGTGCTGATCATCCTCAAGCAATCGAACCGCGCATTTGTCGACAAGCTCGACTTCATCACTTCGGTCGGCCATGGTGAAGGCGGCGATTCGCGCAAGCGCCTGGGCCTGCCGGGTGAAGGGCCGGTCGGGATCATCACCGACCTGTGCATCATGGAGCCCGAAGCCGGCACCCATGAGTTCGTCGTGACCTCGATCCACCCGGGCGTGACCCGCGAACAGATCGTTGCCGCCACCGGCTGGGCCATCCGCTTTGCCGACGACGTGCAGATCACCGCCGAGCCGAGCGCAGTCGAGCTCAACGCCCTGCGTGACCTCGAAGCGCGCACCGCCACCGCCCACGGCCAAGCGCCAGGAGAAGCCTGATGCGTGACGTATTTATCTGCGACGCCATTCGCACCCCGATTGGCCGCTTCGGCGGCGCCCTGGCCGGCGTGCGCGCCGATGACCTGGCGGCGGTGCCGCTCAAGGCGCTGATCGAACGCAACCCGCAGGTGCAGTGGGCGCAGCTCGATGAAGTGTTCCTCGGTTGCGCCAACCAGGCCGGTGAAGACAACCGCAACGTCGCGCGCATGGCGCTGCTGCTGGCGGGTTTGCCAGAAAGCGTGCCCGGGGTGACCCTCAACCGCCTCTGCGCCTCGGGCATGGACGCGGTGGGCACGGCCTTTCGCGCCATCGCCAGCGGTGAAATGGAACTGGCGATCGCCGGTGGCGTCGAGTCGATGTCCCGTGCCCCGTTCGTCATGGGCAAGGCCGACAGCGCCTACTCGCGCACCATGAAGCTGGAAGACACCACCATCGGCTGGCGCTTCATCAACCCGTTGATGAAGGCCCAGTACGGTGTCGATGCCATGCCACAGACTGCCGACAATGTTGCCGACGATTATCAGGTGTCGCGCGCCGATCAGGACGCCTTCGCCCTGCGCAGCCAGCAGCGTACCGCAGCGGCCCAGGCTGCGGGCTTCTTCGCCGAAGAGATCGTGCCGGTACGCATCGCGCATAAGAAGGGCGAAACCGTGGTCGAGCAGGATGAACATCCGCGTGCCGACACCACCCTCGAAGCCCTGGCCCGGCTCAAGCCGGTCAATGGCCCGGACAAGACCGTCACCGCCGGCAACGCCTCAGGGGTCAACGACGGCGCCGCAGCGCTGATCCTGGCCTCGGCCGAGGCCGTGAAAAAGCATGGCCTGACCCCGCGGGCACGGGTGCTGGGCATGGCCAGTGCCGGCGTTGCACCACGGGTCATGGGCATCGGCCCGGTACCGGCGGTGCGCAAACTGACCGAACGCCTGGGGGTGGCAGTGGCTGATTTCGATGTCATCGAACTCAACGAAGCCTTTGCCAGCCAGGGCCTGGCCGTGCTGCGCGAACTCGGCCTGGCCGACGATGCACCGCAGGTCAACCCCAACGGTGGCGCCATTGCCCTCGGTCATCCGCTGGGCATGAGCGGCGCGCGTTTGATCCTCACCGCCTTGCACCAACTGGAAAAATCCGGCGGGCGCAAAGGCCTGGCGACCATGTGTGTCGGCGTCGGCCAGGGCCTGGCCCTGGCCATCGAGCGGGTGTAAAGCAATGATCCCGAGCCGCCGGCCTCCACGCAAGGTTGGCGGCCTGGGGTGATTGTTCTGTGGATCGTGGATGTTACTGGGTGTATCTAGACTCTCTGTAGTTCCAAGAGAAAGTAGCCATGACTTCAGCCTATTTGAAACAACGACCGGGCAATCAGCTGTTCGATGCCTATTTCACCGCGCCAGCCATGCGCGAGATCTTCTGCGACCGTGGCCGGGTGCAGGGCATGCTCGATTTCGAAGCGGCCCTGGCCCGTGCCGAAGCGGCCGCCGGGGTCATCCCTCAGGTGGCCGTGGCAGCGATCGAAACCGCCTGCCATGCCGAGCGCTACGACTTTGCCGCGCTGGCCGAAGCCATTGCCGTGGCCGGCAACTCGGCCATTCCGCTGGTCAAAGCGCTGGGCAAGGTGATTGCCAGTGGCGTGCCGGAGGCCGAGCGTTATGTGCACCTGGGTGCCACCAGCCAGGATGCCATGGACACCGGCCTGGTGCTGCAACTGCGGGCGGCGCTGGCGTTGATCGAAACGGATCTGGCGCGTCTGGCCGATGCCCTGGCTCGCCAAGCCCTGACCTACGCTGAGACGCCCTTGGCCGGTCGCACCTGGCTGCAACATGCCACGCCGGTCACCTTGGGCATGAAGATCGCAGGCTGGCTGGGCGCATTGAGCCGCCACCGCGAGCGCCTGCAGGAGCTCAAGCCACGCTTGCTGACCCTGCAGTTTGGCGGCGCCTCCGGCACCCTGGCGGCGTTGGGCGACAAGGCGCTGCCGGTGGCTCAAGCCTTGGCCGCAGAGCTGAAGCTGACGCTGCCCGAGCAACCCTGGCACACCCAGCGCGACCGCCTGGTGGAGTTCGCTTCGGTGCTCGGCATGATTGCCGGCAGCCTTGGCAAACTGGGCCGCGATGTCAGCCTGCTGATGCAGACCGAGGCAGCCGAGGTGTTCGAGCCTTCGGCGCCAGGCAAAGGCGGTTCTTCGACCATGCCGCACAAGCGCAACCCGGTCGGTGCCGCCGTGTTGATCGGCGCTGCCACCCGCGTGCCTGGCCTGCTGGCCACGCTGTTTGCCGCCATGCCCCAGGAGCACGAGCGCAGCCTCGGCCTGTGGCATGCCGAATGGGAAACCCTGCCGGAAATCTGCTGCCTGGTCTCCGGTGCGCTGCGTCAGGCCCAGGTCATCGCCGATGGCCTGGAAGTGGACGCCGA
The DNA here is from genome assembly GCF_024213215.1 of Pseudomonas sp. SBB6. Taxonomy (NCBI): domain Bacteria; kingdom Pseudomonadati; phylum Pseudomonadota; class Gammaproteobacteria; order Pseudomonadales; family Pseudomonadaceae; genus Pseudomonas; species Pseudomonas sp. SBB6. Next base: position 57,877 of record NZ_JANAVH010000007.1, read on the forward strand.
GCGCATGCGTCGCAACCTCGACCTGACCCAGGGGCTGGTCCTGGCCGAAGCTGTCAGTGTGGTGCTGGCCCAACGCCTGGGCCGTGACCGCGCCCACCATTTGCTGGAAACCTGCTGCCAGCGTGCCGTAGCCGAACAGCGCCAGCTGCGCGCCGTGCTTGGCGACGAGCCGCAGGTCAGCGCCGAACTTTCGCCCGACGAACTCGATCGTCTGCTCGATCCAGCCCACTACCTTGGCCAGGCCCGAGCCTGGGTCGAGCGAGCGCTGGCTGAACATCACCGCATCAATGCCTGAAGGAGGCTGCAGTGGCACAGGTACAACTCGCCGATGGCGTACTCAATTATCAATTTGAAGGCCCGGAACACCTGCCGGTGCTGGTGCTGTCCAACTCCCTGGGCACCGACCTGCACATGTGGGACACCCAGGTACCGGCCCTGACCGCGCATTTTCGCGTGCTGCGCTATGACACCCGCGGCCATGGTGGCTCGCTGGTCACCCAGGGGCCGTACAGCATCGAGCAACTGGGGCAGGATGTGCTGGCCCTGCTCGATGCCTTGCACATTGAACAGGCGCATTTCTGCGGCCTGTCCATGGGCGGGCTGATCGGCCAGTGGCTGGGGATCAATGCCGGTCACCGGCTCAAGCGCCTGATCGTCTGCAACACTGCGGCCAAGATCGGCACGCCGCAAATCTGGAACCCGCGCATCGAGATGGTCCTGCGTGATCAACAAGCGGCGATGGTTGGCCTGCGTGATGCGTCGATCGAGCGCTGGTTCACCCCAGGCTATGCCGCGGGCAACCCCGAGCAGGCCAAGCGGATTACCGATATGCTCGCCGCCACTTCGCCTGAGGGCTATGCGGCTAACTGCGGGGCAGTGCGCGATGCTGATTTCCGTGATCAGTTGGGCGAGATCAAGGTGCCGCTGCTGGTGATTTCCGGCACTCACGATGCGGTCACGCCGCCGTCGGGCGGGCGCTTCATCCAGGAGAACGTGGCGGGCGCCGAATACGCCGAGTTCCATGCCGCACACCTGTCCAACGTTGAAGTCGGTGCGCCGTTCAGCCGCCGGGTGATCGATTTTCTGCTGGCCCGAGAGGAATGACCGTGGACGAGAAACAACGTTATGAGGCCGGCATGCAGGTGCGCCGCGCGGTGCTTGGCGACGCCCATGTCGACCGCAGCCTGAACAACCTGACCGAGTTCAATAGCGAGTTCCAGGAAATGATCACCCGCCACGCCTGGGGTGATATCTGGACCCGCCCGGGCCTGCCCCGGCATACCCGCAGCCTGATCACCATCGCCATGCTGATCGGCATGAACCGCAACGAGGAGCTGAAACTGCACCTGCGCGCGGCGGCCAACAATGGCGTGACCCGTGAAGAGATCAAGGAAGTGCTGATGCAGAGCGCGATCTACTGCGGCATCCCGGCGGCCAATGCGACCTTCCACCTGGCCGAGTCGGTGTGGGATGAGTTGGGGGTTGAGTCGCGGGGCTGACCTTCAGGGCTTCATCGCTGGCAAGCCAGGTATTGCAACCACCAAACCTGTGGGAGCTGGCCTTGCCAGCGATGGGCTGCAAAGCAGCCCCAATCAGACCGCCGCCTTCTTCTGCCGAACCGCCACCGGCCCGACATTGTCCTCGATCGCCTTCTTAAGCTCCGTACGCAGCCCCAGCAAGAACCCCAGCTCCGCCACCACGAACAACGGCCCGATGATCAAGCCCATCAGGTCATCGACAAACGCCGGCTTGCGCCCTTCATAGTGGTGGCCGACAAACTGGATCACCCAGCCGATCACGAACAGTGCCAGCCCCGTACTCAGCCACAGCAGGGTGCTGTGCACCGCCAACGCCTGCCCGGCCCACAGGCACAAACCGAGCAATACCGCCATCAGCAGGCCCAGGCGTTGATCCAGGCGCAGGTAGAACCCGCTGCTAACCAGCGCTACCAGCAACGCCGGCGACACCCAGACACCACCCAGGTCGACCCCCGGTCGTGACAGCAAAACGGTCACTGCCATGACAATCAGCGGAATACCGATAAAGTGGGTGACGATGTTGCGCGGGTCGCGGTGGTAGGCGGCGTATTGACTCAGGTGTTCGACCAGGTTTTTCATTGTTGTTCCTCCTGTAGGTGGCTTGAGCATGTCCTACAGATTTCCGCCTGTCTGTCGCCTAGCCGACAGAGTTCACCTTCGAGGCGCTATGCGCGAAACCCTGCTGCAAGGTCATTGGTTCCAGGCATTGCCTCCCCGCTTTCAGGATAGCCTGTTGGCGCTGGCCCGGCAGCGCGAGCTCGCGGCCGGGCAATACCTGTTCCAGCGCGGTGATGCGCCGTGCGGGCTGTATGCGCTGCTCGACGGGGCGATGCGCGTGGGTGCGGTGGCTACCGATGGCAAGGAGGCGCTGTTGACCCTGATCGAAGCGCCGCACTGGTTCGGCGAGATCAGCCTGTTCGACGGCCAGCCGCGTACCCACGACGCCCAGGCGCTAGGGCCGACCCGGCTGTTATGGATACCCCAGGCGCCGTTACTCAACCTGCTCGAACAACAACCACGGCACTGGCGCGATGTGGCCTTGCTGATGAGCCATAAACTGCGCGTGGTGTTTGTCGCCCTCGAGCAGCAGAGCCTGTTGGCCGCCGCGCCAAGGGTGGCCCATCGGCTGCTGCAGATCGCTGCCGGTTATGGCGAGTTGCGGGGCAGCCGGCGCGTGCTGCAACTGTCCCAGGAGCAGTTGGCGCTGATGCTCTCGCTGTCGCGCCAGACCACCAACCAGATCCTCAAGTCGCTGCAGCAGGAGGGCGCCTTGCGCCTGGGCTATGGCGAGATCGAAATCCTCGACCTCGCACGCCTGCAGGTGCTGGCTAGTCCGGCTGGAACGGTGACTGACTGAGGATCACCCCGGTCTCCTCGACATACTTCTGCCATTCGCCGAGCAGCGCCGCTAGTTTCGCTGGTTGTGCCGTGGACAGGTCGTTGATTTCGCCCGGGTCGCTGGCCAGGTCGTAGAGCTGCCAGGTGGCCGGGCCGACCGGGCCGGGGATGTACACGGCTTTCCAGTGGCCCTGGCGAATCGCCCGGCGGCCGAACAGCTCCCAGCCGGTGACGGTGTTTTCGTCGTGTACCTGCTCGGTCTCGCCCGACAGGTAACCCAGCCAGGACTTACCGCGCAGCGGCGCCACGTCACGGCCGCGCCAACGCTTGCCGGGGTGGCGCACGCCGGCAAGATCAAGCAGGGTCGGGGTGATATCCATCACCGTGCTGAACTGATGGCTGATCTGGCCCTGGCGCGCCAGCGCCGGGTAATGCACCAGCGCCGGCACGCGAATCCCGCCCTCGCTGGTGAAGGCCTTGTACAGTCGCGACGGTGCGGTGGCCGCCTGCGCCCAGTGCGGGCCGTACCAGACGTAGGAGTTGGCCCGGCCGATGTTCTCCAGGCTGTTGTCATAGTGCTGGTCGAGGTAGCTGGCCAGTTGCGGGCCGAACTTGGGGAAGGCTTCGAGCAGCGCGCCTTCGGCGCCGTTATCGGACATGAACAGCACCAGGGTGTTGTCGAGCAGGCCCTGGTTGCGCAGGTAGTCCAGCACCCGGCCGATGTTCCAGTCCATGCGCTCGACCATCGCTGCGTACACCTCCATCGCCCGCGCCGAACGCTGGCGTTGCTCATCGCTGAGACTGTGCCAGTGGTTGTCCACCGGGTGGGCCTGGGTATCGGCGCCGATCAGGCCCAGCTGGCGCAGTTTTTCCAGGCGCTCCTGGCGCAGCACTTCGGGGCCGGCGTCGTAGCGGCCCTGGTAGCGCGCCACCACCTCGGCAGGCGCCTGCAACGGCCAGTGCGGCGCCGAGAAGGGCAGGTAGGCGAAGAATGGCCGGCTCTGGTCGCGCTCCTTCAGGTACTGCAGCAGCTTGTCGCCGAAGGCATCGGAGGAATAGAAATCCTTGGGCAGTTCTTCGATAAAGGTCTGGTCTTCGATGTACAGCGCCGGCGTCGACTTGAGCAGGCCGGGGGTGTGTTCGTCGTAGGTTGGCTCAAAGCCATAGTGGTTGGCAGCGCCGGGCAGCAGGGCGAAGGAACGTTCGAAGCCGCGGGCCTGGGGCGCCAGCTCGGCGGTCAGGCCCAGGTGCCATTTGCCGCTCATCAGGGTCTGGTAACCGGCATCGCGCAACAGCTCTGGCAAGGCCACCACGCGGTCGTTGAGGTAGCCTTCGTAGCCCGGCTTGCCGATCAGCTCCGGGGTCAGCGCTTCGGCCATGGTGCCGATGCCGGCGATATGGTGGTCGGTACCGGTGAGCAGCATCGAGCGGGTCGGCGAGCAGGTCGGTGCGGTATGAAAATCGGTCAGGCGCAGGCCGGCAGTGGCCAGCGTGTCGAGGTTCGGCGTGGCGATTTCACCGCCGAAGGCGCCGAGGTCGGAGAAACCCAGGTCGTCGGCAACGATGACCAGAAAGTTGGGGCGTTGGCTCATGGTCGGTTCTCAGTAGGCAAGGTAGGTCACAGGCAGGTCGCGGATCTGTTCCAGCGCCGGCGGCAGATAGCGTTCGTCGGCGGTCAGTTCGTGCAGCAGGTCTTCGCGCAGACGGTGGAAGGCGTAACTGCCGCGTTGGCGCGGGTGCGCCAGGTCGATGTCGACGATGCGCTTGATCCGCCCGGGGCGCGGCTCCAGGACCACCACGCGGTCGGCGAGAAACAGCGCTTCTTCGACATCGTGGGTCACCAGCAGGGTGGTAATGCGTGCCCGCTCGCGAATCGCCAGCAGCTCGTCCTGCATCTGCTGGCGGGTCAGCGCGTCGAGGGCGCCGAAGGGTTCATCGAGCAGCAAGATACGCGGGCTGGCCACCAGGCCACGGGCAATCGCCACACGCTGGGCCATGCCGCCGGAGAGCTGGTGCGGGTAGGCCTGGCTGAAGTCTTGCAGGCCCACCAGGGCGATGTACTGGTCGATGCGCTGCTGGCGCTGTTCGCTGCTTAACGGCTCGTTGACCAGGCCCAGGGCGATGTTTTGCGCCACGCTCAGCCAGGGGAACAGACGGTGCTCCTGAAAGACGATGCCGCGTTCGCTGCCGATGCCATTGAGCGGCTGGCCGTCGATCAGGATCTGCCCCTGGTAGTCGTTGTCCAGGCCGATCAGCAGGCGCAGCAGGGTAGATTTACCGCAGCCGCTGGCGCCGACGATGGCGACGAACTCACCGTCGGCGATTTGCAGGTTGAAGTCACGGATGGCTTCCAGCTCACCGCCGGCCACGGCGAAGTGTTTGCCGACCTGATTGAAACTGACCAGGGCAGGGGCGATGGCGTTCATGCTCGTCTCCAGCGCGTGGCGCGCAATTCGAGGTGTTGTCCGAGGGCACCCAGGAGTGCGCCGGTAAGGCCGACCAGGAGCATCCCGGCCATGATGATGTCCATGCGCAGCAACTGTTGGGCACCGATCATCAGGCTGCCGATACCGCCGCCCGAGGGCATGAAGTACTCGGCGCCGATGGTGCCCAGCCAGGCGTAGATCAGGCCGATGCGCAGGCCGGCGAAAATCCCCGGCGCCGCTCCCGGTAGTACCAGCCGGCGCAGGCGCTGGGCCAGGTTGAGGTGCAGCACGCGGGCGGCTTCTTCCAGCTGTGGCGAGCGGTTGGCCACGGCCCGTTGGGTGGCGATGAACAACGGGAAGAACGCCGCCAGGCCAACGAATACCCACTTGGCCAGTTCACCGAGGCCGAACCAGGCGGTCAGCAGCGGTACCCAGGCGAAGATCGCGATCTGCCGTAGACCGGCCAGGCTTGGCCCAAGCAGGCGTTCGGCGGGCGTCGACAGCCCAAGCCACAGGCCCAGGGCAAAACCCAGGCTGCCACCGAGCAACAAGCCGCCCAGGGCCCGACCGACACTGATCGCCAGGGCGCCGCTGAGCGAGCCGTCGAGCAGGCCGTTGCCGGTAGTCTCCAGGACCTGCAGCGGGGCGACCAGAATCTGTGTGTCGACCCAGTTCAACTGGTTGGCCAACTGCCACAGCGCTAGCAGCGCCAAGGGCAGCAGCAAGGCCTGCAGGCGCTGGCCACCGTGCAAGCGCGACACCCGCAGTTCGGCGCTGGGCGGGTGCGGCCAGTGCACCAGACGTCGGTCGAGCCAGCTCAGGCCACGGTCCATGACAACACCCAGCAGGCCAATGACCAGGATGCAGACAAACACAATGTCGAGCATGAACAACTGCCGGGCCCAGACCATCAGGTAACCGATGCCTTCACTGGAGGCCAGCAGTTCCACCGCCAGCAACGATGTCCAGCCGGTGGCCAGGGCCAGGCGCACACCGGCGAGAAAGGCTGGCAGCGCCGCCGGCACAATCAGTTGGCTGATCAGCAGGCGCGGCGGCAGGCGCAACACCGTGGCCGCTTCGCGCAGCCGTGGCTGGGCATCGCGCACGCCCACCAGGGTATGCAGGGTTACCGGCACGATGATCGCCTTGACCAGCACCACCAGCTTGAGCACCTCGCCGATGCCGAACAGCACCATGAACAGCGGCACCCAGGCCAGGGTCGGAATCTGCGCCAGGGCGTTGAAAGTCGGCAATACCAGGCGCTCGGCACGGCGGCTGAAGCCCAGCCAGGCGCCGAGCAGGGCGCCACTGGCAACACCCAGCAACAAGCCCAGGGCCAGGCGTTGCAGGCTGATCGCCAGGTGCGTCCACAGTTCGCCCCGGGCCAGCTCCACAGCGCTCTGCCAGACCAGGCTCGGCGCTGGCAGTATCTGTTCGCTCATCCACAGGTTGCGGCTGGCCAGCCACCACCATGCGGCCAGCAACAGGGGCAGATACCAGGCCTGCAGGCGACGCAGGGGCAGGCCGTCGAACAGTCGCATGCGGTCTGGCGGGCTGGCCAGTGGCAGGCTGGAAAGTGAAGCTCGGGCCATGGAAACCTCCGCACGTTGGAATTTGTTTATTCTTAAAAAGAATTAGTATTAAAAAATACATACAATTAAGTGATAAGAACCTGCATTTAAAGCTCCTGTCACGACGCGCAGCCAATGCATTCGAAGCATATTTTTCTTGTGTCTGATGCATGGCGTGCTGCGAGGCCCGTGGTACGGCTTTTATGCTTTTTTATTATTAAAATGTAATTTATTAGTATTTATTTGCTGGTCAGGGTTGTCGGTAGCGTGGCCGCACCATTACCAGGAGTCGCCTGCCATGAACCTGTCGATCCACCGTGTGTTCAATCTGTTTGCCATTCCCGCCCTGGCCGCGCTGCTCAGTTGCCTGCCGCCACTGGCCCAGGCTGCCGAGGTCAAGCAAATCCGCATCGCCGTGCCCGACCTGAGCGCCGGCAGCCAGCATTCCGGCGGCGGTGTGACCGATGTGCTGCGCGACCAGCAACTGCTGGAAAAAGCCTTCGCCGCCGATGGCATCAGCATTCAGTGGAATTACTTCAAGGGCGCGGGCCCGGTGATCAACGAGGCATTCGCCAACGGTCAGGTCGACTTCGCCTACCTCGGCGACCTCGCGGCGATCATCGGCAAGGCCAATGGCCTCGACACCCGTCTGCTGGCCGCCACCGGTCGCGGCATCAAGCACTACCTGGGAGTGGCGCCGGGCAGCAACATCAAGACCCTGCAAGACCTCAAGGGCAAACGCGTGGCGGTGTTTCGCGGCACCGCCACCCAGTTGTCGTTCGACGCCGCCCTGGCCAGCCAGGGCCTGAGCGAGAAGGACCTGAAAGTCATCAACTTGGATTTCAACGCGGCGATTGCCGCCCTGGCCGCCAGGCAGATCGACGCCACCTGGGGTTCGACCGGCGTCAGCGCTCTCAAGCAACGCGGCCTGGCCGAGTTGCCCTTGAGTACCCGTGACTTGGGCGGCGCCGGCAATGTGCAGGCCGTGCTGGTGGGCTCCGGGCGCTTTGTCGACGAGCATCCGGAACTGGTGGAAAAACTCCTCGCTACCCAGGAAAAGGCCGTGCACTGGCTGACCCGGGACGACAACAAGGAGGCGTACATCCAGCTGGTCTCGGGGCTGGCCAGTTACCCGCCAGCGATCCTTCAGCAGGACCTGCAGCACGAGCAATTGAGCAAGATCTTCCCTTCGACCCTGGATACCGACTTCCTGGCCAAATTGCAGGCGTCGGTGGACTTGGCCGCCGAGCAGCGGTTGATTCGCAAACCGTTCAACGTCGAGCAGTGGCTGGCGCCCCAGGCTACCCGGCCAGCACCTGCGCCGCTGGCTGCCGATCGAGGCTGACCAGGGTTTCGATCATCGCCCGCGCGGCGGGTGAGAGGCGGTAGCCGCTGCGGCTGACGATGCCGCAGCGGGCGTTGAGGCTGTCGAGGTTGGCCGGCAGGTTGCGCCAGTGCAGGCGCACCAGGCGGCCCTGTTCGATGTCCTCGGCGAACGCTTCTTCGGTGCCGATACCGATGGCGTCAGTGCTCAGCACGATCTTCACCAGGGTCGGCAAGTGCTCGGTCTGCACCTGCGGGGCGAAGTCGGTCTTGCCGCTGAGGTTGGCCAGCAGCTTGCGTACACCCGGCGGTATCAGGGTGGTGGCCAGCGGGTAATCGAACATGTCGTTGGTCGACAGGCTGTCCTTGGCCAGCAGCGGGTGCCCCGGGCGGCAGAAGAACAGGCCGCGGCGCGGGCTCAACGGCTGGGTCTGGAAGTTCGGGTCGGCCTCGAAATGACGAATGTCGGCGACAAAGAACTCGATCTCTTCACGGCTCAGCGCGCGGCTGAGTTTTTCCCAGTTATCCACGTCGAAGCAGGTGCGCACCTTGGGGTGGGCATCGAGAAAGCGCGCCACCGCCTGCGGTACCAGGTGCACCGCAGGCGCCGGGCCGCAGCCGAAGCGCAGCTCGCCGGCATCGAGTTTGGTCATCTGCTGCACTTCGCTGTGCAGCTGTGCTGCGCCTTGCACCAGGCGCAGGGCGTGTTGCAGCACCACCTGGCCTTCGGGCGTGGGGCGCAGGTCCTTGTTGGCGCGATCGATCAGCACGCAGCCGAACGCTTGCTCCAGGCCCTGGATACTGCGGCTGAAAGCCGGCTGGGTGATCCCCATGGCGTCAGCGGCGCGGACAAAACTGCGGTGTTCGGTGAGGGCGATGAAGTAACGCAGCTGGCGAAGATCCATATGCTTTCCCGGCATTCCAAAAATACGGCGAAGGTATTTGCCGCCGTGCAGGCTCAGGTTTTAAATGCAAGCTCTTATTCCGTCAATGAAGCACCTGTTTATTTGTTAGAGCTTATTTGCATATCAATAGAGCAGAGGTTTCAACGCCGCTTCGCGCAACCTAGCCAGATGAGGGTCAAACCATGAGCAATGCCGCACGTGCTGTAGCACCTGTCACCCACGCGCTGGATATCCACCCGGTGGCCGGGCGCATCGGTGCCGAAATTCGCGGGGTTCAGTTGAGCGCCGACCTTGAGCCCGCCGTGATCGAAGCCATCCAGGCCGCCCTGGTGCAACACAAGGTGGTGTTCTTCCGCGCCCAGACCCACCTCGATGACCAGGGCCAGGAAGCCTTCGCCCACCTGCTCGGTGAGCCGATCGCCCACCCGACCGTGCCGGTGCGCGAAGGCACGCGTTACCTGCTCGAACTCGATGGCGGCGAAGGGCGCCGGGCCAATTCCTGGCACACCGACGTGACCTTCGTTGATGCCTATCCCAAGGCGTCGATCCTGCGCTCGGTGGTGGCGCCCGCGTCGGGTGGCGACACGGTGTGGGCCAATACCGCCACGGCTTATCAGGACCTCTCTGCAGAGCTGCAGGCCCTGGCTGACCAGCTCTGGGCGGTGCACAGCAACGAGTACGACTACGCCGCAGCCAAGCCCAATGTGAGCCTGGAACAACTGGAAAACTACCGGAAGATCTTCACCTCGACGGTGTACGAAACCGAGCATCCGGTAGTGCGTGTGCACCCGGTCAGCGGTGAGAAGAACCTTTTACTCGGGCACTTCGTCAAACGCATCAAGGGCTACTCGCAGAGCGACTCGGCGCACCTGTTCAACCTGCTGCAAAGCCATGTCACGCGCCTGGAGAACACCGTGCGCTGGCGCTGGCAGGCCGGTGACGTGGCGATCTGGGACAACCGCGCGACCCAGCACTATGCGGTCGATGACTACGGCACCCAGGGCCGCGTGGTGCGCCGGGTGACCTTGCAGGGCGATGTACCGGTGGGGGTGGCCGGGCAGCGGAGCCGCACTACACGCGGGGCTTGAAGTAATCGCGGGGCAAGCCCGCTCCTACAGTCCAGGTGTTGTGCACAGCGGACATTGTGGGAGCCGGCGTTGCCGGCGATGGGCTGCGTAGCAGCCCCAAGGCAGAGGTTTCAGAGAATACTGATCGGGTAACTGATGATCAGCCGGTTCTCATCAAAGGTATTGGTGCTGTAGTCCCGGCGCATGGTCGAGTTACGCCATTTGACCGACAGGCTCTTCAACGTCCCGGACTGGATCACATAGGCCAGCTCCGATTCCCGCGCCCATTCCTTGCCATCGGTAATGGCGCCGGTGTGCACGTTGTCGCCGCTGATGTAGCGGTTCATCAGGGTCAGCCCAGGCACGCCGAGGCCGGCGAAGTTGTAGTCGTGTCGCAGCTGCCAGGAACGTTCCTGGGCGTTGTCGAAGCTTGAGTTGTAGCTGTCGTTGGCCAGGGTGCCACCACTGGTGCCATTGACCCGCATCCAGGCATCGTCGCCGCTGACTTTCTGCAGGCCGAGGTAGAAGGTGTTGGCGCCGTATTTGGCCGAGAGCAGCGCCGAGGCGGTGCGGTTGTCCAGCTTGCCGGCGCGTTCGGCGCCGTCTTCCTTGCCGATGAAGTAGCCGAGGTTGGCACCCAGGGTCCAGTCGCCCACAGGCTGGCTGTGCACCAGGTTGATGTACTGTTGGTTGTAGATGTCTTTGAGTTCGGCATTCCACAAACCGATCATCGTGCGCTTGTCGTTGAAGCTGTATTCGCCACCGGCAAAGTTGAAGCGGTCGGAGGTGAAGGCCGCCCGGCCGTTCATCGACATGTCTTCCATGCTCGCGTCATTGCGTGGGCTGTTACCGCGAAACTGCCCGGCATACAGGGTCAAGCCGGCGATCTCCTGCGAGGTGATCTGCCCGCCACGGAAGGTCTGCGGCAGCGAGCGGCCGTCGTCCGAGCGCAGGATCGGCAGCACCGGCATCCATTCGCCAACTTTCAGTTCGGTGTTGGAGATCTTCGCTTTCAGCGCTACGCCCAGGCGCCCGAAATCATCGGCCGGGCGCCCGTCATCGTGTACCGGCAACAAATGCGTACCCTTCGTGCCCTTGCCGCCATCGAGCTTGACCGAGTACAGGCCCAGCACATCGACACCGAAGCCGACCAGGCCTTGGGTAAAGCCGGAGCGGGCGTCGAGGATGAAACTCTGGGTCCATTCCTCGGCCTTGCCCTGGGGGTTGGCCGGGTCGACGAAGTTGCGGTTGATGTAGAAGTTGCGCAGGTTGAGGCTGGCCTTGGCGTCCTCGACAAAGCCGCCTTCGGCCGCCAGGGCGGGCAGCGTGCAAGTCATGGCCAGCAAGCCGGGAAGCAGGTGTCGTGCGGGTGCGGGTGTGGTCATCGTCTGTTGTCTCTTGTTTTTATGTAAGCCGAAGCCATCCGCTGCGACGGTTAGAGGTCACAGGCCGGGCTACGATCTTTTGGGGGTACGCTTTGGAAAAGCTGCGAAGCGATGGTGCGGCGGCGGGCGGGGGGAATCAATTCGTTGCAGGTGGAATTGGGCGATAATCGAACGGTAACTGTTTGGTTAATTCTCATCGCGGGGCCAGCCCGCTCCTACAGGCGATTGCACAAAAAAGCCCACCGTAAGGGTGGGCTCTTTCACAACGCAAACACTCAGCCTTTCGGCGTCTGGGCCGCAGCCTGTTGCTGCGCCTGACCGGTCTGCTCGTACCAGCCGCCACCGAGGGCCTTGTACAGGTTGACCTCGCTGACCAGCTGCGACAGGCGATCACTGATCAACGACTGCTGGGTGTTGAACAGCTGACGCTGGGCGTCGAGGAAGGTCAGGTTGCTGTCGATACCGATGCGGTAGCGACGCTCGGCCAGGCGGTAGTAGTCCTGGTTGGCGGCAACCAGGTCACGCTGGGCCTGCAACTGCTGATTGAAGGTCTGGCGCGCGGCGAGGCCATCGGAGACTTCCTGGAAGGCGGTCTGGATGGTTTTCTCGTACTTGGCGACGTTGATGTCCTTCTGGATCTTCGAGTAGTCGAGGCTGGCACGCAGGGCACCGGCGTTGAAGATCGGCAGGTTGATCTGCGGCTGGAACAGCCAGGTGCCCGAGCCACCCTTGAACAGGCCGCCCATGTCCGGGCTCAGGGTCCCGGCGTTGGCGGTCAGGCTGATGCTCGGGAAGAACGCCGCGCGGGCCGCGCCAATGTTGGCATTGGCGGCCTTGAGCAGGTGCTCGGCTTCCTGGATGTCCGGCCGGCGTTGCAGCAGGTCGGACGGCAGGCCCGCCGGCACTTCGGCCAACAGGTCGCTGTCGAGATTCTGCGCCGCCGGCAGGTTGGCCGGCACGCCGGTGCCGAGCAGCACGGTCAGGCTGTTGAGGTCCTGGGCAACCTGGCGCTGGAACTGCGCCAGCTTGACCCGCGCACCTTCAACCGACGTGCGTGCCTGGCTCAGGTCCAGGGCCGAAGCAACCCCCACTTCATTGCTACGCAAGGTCAGCTGGTAGCTTTCCTCGTAGGTCTTGAGGGTTTCTTCGGTGAGCTTGAGCAGCGCCTGGTCGGCCTGCCAGGTGAAGTAGGCGTTGGCCACACTGGCCACCAGGCTGATCTGCGTCGAGCGCCGGGCTTCTTCGCTGGACAGGTAGATCTCCAGCTGTTGCTCGGTCAGGCTGCGCACCCGGCCGAACAGGTCGAGCTCGTAGGCGCTGACCCCAAGGGTCGCCGAGTACTGGCTGCTGATACTCGATTCACCGGTTTGCGACATGTTCGCCGGCATCCGCTGACGGCTGCCGCTGCCATTGGCCGAGACCGCCGGAAACAGATCGGCCCGCTGAATGCGGTACTGCGCCCGGTAGGCATCGATGTTCAGCGCCGCGACCTTGAGGTCGCGGTTGTTGACCAGCGCGGTCTGGATCAACTGCTGCAGCGCCGGGTCATGGAAGAACTGACGCCAGCCCTGTTCGGCGGCGGCCACCTCGGCCGACTCGGTCGGCGAGTAGGCAGGGCCTTGCGGCCACTGCGCGGCCACCGGCGATTCCGGGGTCTGGTAGTCAGGGATCAGCGAGCAGCCGCCAAGAATGAAAGCGGTTACTGCCAGGGACAACAGGGACTTACTCATTGCCCGGCCTCATAGCGTGGAGTTTCAGGGGTGGCGTCCTCTTCGGGCTTCTTGCTACCGAACAGCGACGACACGCTTACGAAGAACAATGGCACCCAGAAGATTGCCAGTACGGTGGCGGTCAGCATGCCGCCGATTACCCCGGTACCGATGGCGTGCTGGCTGCCTGAGCCTGCGCCACTGGAGATGGCCAACGGTACCACGCCGAGGATGAACGCCAGCGAGGTCATGATGATTGGCCGCAGACGCATCCGGCAGGCTTCGATGGCCGCATCCATCAGGCTGCGGCCCTGCTCGTGCAGTTCCTTGGCGAATTCGACGATCAGGATCGCGTTTTTCGCCGCCAGGCCGATGGTGGTCAACAGGCCCACCTGGAAGTACACGTCGTTGGACAGCCCGCGCAGGCTGGTGGCCAGCAGCGCACCGATGATCCCCAGCGGCACCACGAGCATGACCGCGATCGGAATCGACCAGCTTTCATACAGCGCCGCCAGACACAGGAACACCATCAGCAGCGACAGGGCGTACAGCGCTGGCGCCTGGGAGCCGGACAGCCGCTCCTCGTACGACAGGCCCGTCCAGGAGTAACCGATACCCGCCGGCAGTTGCGCGGCCAGGCGCTCGACCTCGAGCATGGCTTCACCGGTACTGTAGCCAGGCGCTGGCGCACCGAGGATTTCCATGGCTTCTACGCCGTTGTAACGCGACAGCTTCGGTGCACCGTAAATCCACTCGCCCTTGGCGAAGGATGAGAACGGCACCATCTCGCCAGCGGCGTTGCGCACGTACCACTTCTGCAGGTCTTCCGGGCTCATCCGCGCACCGGCTTCACCCTGGATGTAAACCTTCTTGACCCGGCCGCGGTCGATGAAGTCGTTGACGTAGCTGGCACCCAGGGCAATCGACAGGGTGCTGTTGATGTCGGCGATGGTCACGCCCAGGGCACTGGCGCGCTCGTCGTCGACGGTCAGCTGGTACTGCGGCTCATCGTTCAGGCCGTTCGGGCGTACTGCCGAAAGGATCTTGCTCTGCGCGGCCATGCCGAGGAACTGGTTGCGCGCTTGCATCAGTTTTTCATGGCCGACACCGGCACGGTCTTGCAGGAACACGTCAAAACCGGTGGCGTTACCCAGCTCCAGTACCGCCGGTGGAGCAAAGGCGAACACCATCGCATCGCGGAAGCTGAAGAAGTGCTGCTGGGCACGGTTCGCCAGGTTGAACACGTTGTTCTCGGCAGAGCGCTCGCCCCATGGCTTGAGCATGATGAAGGCCATGCCCGAGCTCTGGCCACGACCGGCGAAGTTGAAGCCGTTGACGGTGAACACCGAGGCAACGGTATCGGCTTCCTTGTCGAGCAGGTAGCTGCGCATTTCGTCGATCACCACCTGGGTGCGCTCGGCACTGGAACCGGCCGGGGTCTGCACCTGGGCGAACAGTACGCCCTGGTCTTCTTCGGGCAGGAACGCCGTCGGAATGCGGGTGAACAGCCAGATCATGCCGACCACGATCAGCAGGTAGGCCAGCAGGTACGGGGCCTTGTGCCGCAGCATGTTGCCGACGCCGCGCTCGTAGCTACGCACGCTGCGGTCGAAGTTGCGGTTGAACCAGCCGAAGAAGCCGCGCTTGGCAACGTGGTGCTCGCCCTTGGCAATCGGCTTGAGCATGGTCGCGCACAGCGCCGGGGTGAAGATCAGGGCCACCAGTACCGACAGGGCCATGGCCGAGACGATGGTGATCGAGAACTGTTTGTAGATCACGCCGGTGGAGCCGCCGAAGAAGGCCATGGGCAGCAGTACCGCCGACAGCACCAGGGCGATACCGACCAGGGCGCCCTGGATCTGGCCCATGGACTTCTTGGTCGCTTCCTTGGGCGATAGCCCCTCTTCGGCCATCACCCGCTCGACGTTCTCTACCACGACGATGGCATCGTCCACCAGCAAGCCGATGGCCAGCACCATGCCGAACATGGTCAGGGTGTTGATGCTGAAGCCCGCCGCGGCAAGGATGCCGAAGGTACCCAGCAATACCACCGGTACGGTCATGGTGGTGATGATGGTGGCGCGGAAGTTCTGCAGGAACAGGTACATCACCAGGAACACCAGCACGATCGCTTCGATCAGGGTGTGGATTACCCCGCTGATCGACTCGGTCACGACCGGAGTGGTGTCATACGGGAACACCGCCTTCATGCCTTCCGGGAAGAACGGCTCCAGGTCGGTGATGGTCTGGCGCAGGGCCTTGGCGGTATCCAGGGCGTTGGCGCCAGTGGCCAGTTTTACCGCAAGGCCGGAAGCCGGCTTGCCGTTGAACTGGGCGCTGATCGCGTAGTTCTCACCACCCAGGCCGACCTTGGCGACATCGCCCAGGCGCACCTGGGAGCCGTCACGGTTGACCTTGAGCAGGATCTTTTCGAACTGCTCGGCGGTCTGCAGGCGGGTCTTGCCGATGATCGTGGCGTTGAGCTGGGTGCCTGGCAGGGCAGGCAGGCCGCCGAGCTGGCCGGAGGACACCTGGACGTTCTGCGCGGCCACGGCGGTACGCACGTCGACCGGGGTCAGCTGATACTTGTTCAGCTTGGCCGGGTCGAGCCAGATACGCATGGCGTACTGGGCACCGAACACCTGGAAGTCACCGACACCGGCCGTGCGCGAGATCGGGTCCTGCATGTTGGAGACGATGTAGTTGGCCAGGTCGTCCTTGGACATGCTGCCGTCTTCGGACACCAGGCCGATCACCAACAGGAAGTTCTTCACCGCCTTGGTCACGCGGATACCCTGCTGCTGCACTTCTTGCGGCAGCAGCGGGGTGGCCAGGTTCAGCTTGTTCTGCACCTGGACCTGCGCAGTGTCAGGGTTGGTGCCCTGCTCGAAGGTCGCGGTAATGGTCATGCTGCCGTCGGAGTTACTTTCCGACGACACATAACGCAGGTTGTCGATACCGTTGAGCTGCTGCTCGATCACCTGCACCACGGTGTCCTGCACGGTTTGCGCCGAAGCGCCCGGGTAGGTCACGGCGATGGCGATGGCCGGCGGCGCGATGCTCGGGTACTGGTTGATTGGCAATTTGAGGATCGACAAAGCGCCGACCAGCATGATCACCAAGGCGATCACCCAGGCAAAGATCGGGCGATCGATAAAAAATCTCGACATGGTTTATTCCCCTTTGGCCCCTGCAATCGCTGCATTGGCCTGGGTTGGCTGGGCAGGCTTGACGTTGGTGGCTGCGCTGGCCTTGACCTCGATGCCCGGCTTGACGAACTGCAGGCCTTCGGTGATCAGGCGGTCGCCCGGGTTCAGGCCTTCCTCGATCAGCCAGTCGCTACCGACGGTACGGCTGGCCTTGAGCTGGCGCAGTTCGACCTTGTTGTCCTGGTTGACGACCAGCGCGGTCGGCTGGCCCTTGAGGTCGCGAGTCACGCCTTGCTGCGGGGCGAGGATGGCCGCGCTGTTGACCCCGGCGGCCAGGCGCGCATGAACGAACATGCCCGGCAGCAGGTTGTGCTCAGGGTTGGGGAACACCGCACGCAGGGTCACGGAGCCGGTGGTCTGGTCTACCGAGACTTCGGAGAACTCCAGTCGGCCTTCCTTGCTGTAGGTGCTGCCGTCTTCCAGGGTCAGGGTGACCTTGGCGGCGTTGTCGCCGACCTTCTGCAGTTGGCCGCTTTCCAGCTCGCGGCGCAGCTTGAGCAGCTCGGCCGAGGACTGAGTGACGTCGACGTAGATCGGGTCGAGCTGCTGGATCACCGCCATGGCATCGGCCTGGCCATTGTTGACCAGTGCGCCTTCAGTGACCGAAGAACGGCCAATGCGCCCGCTCAGCGGCGCCAGCACCTTGGTGTAGCGCAGGTCGATCTGGGCGCTGCGCAACGAGGCTTGAGCCTGCAAACGTTTGGCGTTGGCGTCGTCGTATTCCTGGCGGCTGACCGCCTGTTCGCTGACCAATTGCTTGTAACGGTTGGCCAGCGAGCTGGTCGATTGCAGGTTGGCCTGGGCGCTGGTCAGGGTCGCCTCGTACAGCGACGGGTCGATCTGGTACAGCTGCTGGCCTTCCTTGACTTCGCTGCCTTCCTTGAACAGGCGCTTGAGAATGATGCCGTTGACCTGGGGTCGAACCTCGGCAATGCGGTACGCGGTGGTACGGCCTGGGAGGTCGGACGTCAGGGTATAGGCTTGGGTTTGCAGGGTTACGACGCCGACCTGAGGAGCTTGCGCCGCAGGCGCCGCCTCTTCCTTTTTACAGCCGCTGAGCAGTGTTGCCAGGGCGACGGCGGAAACCAGAGCGGTAACAGCTGGCTTGAATTGCATGAAGATCCTCGGGTCGCAAGAGCTGAAGACGCTCAAGAATAATGGAAAGGGTGCGCTATAAAAAATGCTGTCGGGTGGATTAATAGCTTGCTAAGGAATATACTTACATTCATGGTTGTTTGTAAATACCTCGCAGGCGACACATTCAGCCGATGCGAGCCCCCAAATTAATACAGCCGGTAACAGCCTGCAGAGGCTGACCCGGCCCGACTCCCAGGCACCCAGCGTGCGTGCCTGGGCCTGATGAGGTTGTACTGCCATGGTCCGTCGAACCAAAGAAGAAGCCCAGGAAACCCGCGCCCAGATTCTCGAGGCGGCGGAAAAGGCCTTCTATAAGCGCGGGGTAGCGCGTACCACCCTGGCCGATATTGCCAAAGAGGCCGGGGTGACCCGCGGCGCCATCTACTGGCACTTCAACGACAAGGCCGAACTGGTGCAGGCCATGCTCGACAGCCTGCACGAGCCGCTGGACGCCCTGGCCCGGGCCAGTGAAAGCGAGGATGAAGTCGACCCGCTCGGCTGCATGCGCAAGCTGCTGGTACGGTTGATGCACCAGATGGTGCTCGATCCGAAGACCCGGCGAATCAATGAAATTCTGCATCACAAATGCGAGTTCACCGATGATAGGTGCGAGATCCGCCAGCAACGGCAGGCCTCGACGATCGATTGTCATGCCCATATCGCGTTGTCGCTGGGCAATGCAGTCAAGCGCGGGCAACTGCCCGCCGACGTGGACCCGGAGCGCGCGGCACTGGCCATCTATGCCTATATAGACGGGCTGATTCGCCGCTGGCTACTGCTACCCGGCAGCTTTGACCTGCTGAACCAGGCCGAGCTGTGGATCGATACCGGGCTGGATATGCTGCGCTTGAGCCCCGCCTTGCGCAAATGACACTTTGTGAAGCTTTGTGATCATTTGTTTCTACGCCAGTTATAAGCGTCTTACTGACGGCCGCGCAATTGTCTGTCAGGCAAAGCCAGCGCCGCCGTCAGCCCCAGCAGTGAAACCGTCGCACTGCCCAGCAACAGGTGGCGAAAGGTCAGCAACAACTCGGCCTGCATCGCCGCGGTCGGTTCACCGGCCTGCAGGCTACCGAGCAGGGCATCGCCGGCCAGGCTCAAGCCGCCCTGGGCGAGCATCGCCAGCAGCAGGGTGGACATGATGGCCACGCCCATGGCCCCGCCGAGCGAGCGGAACAGGTTGGTGGTGCTGGTGGCCACGCCGATATCCCGTGGTTCCACCGCACTCTGGGTCGCCACCAGCGAAGTGGGGAACTGCAGGCCCGAGGCAATCCCGGTCAAGACCATGAACACGCCACTGAACCAGGCCGCTTGCGGCGGGCTGAAGGCCATGCCGACGATGGCAAACGGCATCAGCAGCGCACCGCCGAGAATCTGTGGCTTATAGCGCCCGGTGAGGGAGGTCAGGCGACCGCCGCAATACGCACCGATCGGCAGGCCGATGGCCAGCGGCAGCAAATGCAGGGCAGCGCTGTCGGCACCGGCACCGGTGATGCTCTGATAGCGCAGCGGCATCAGCATGGTCAGGGAAATGGCCTGGAAGCTGGTAAAGAAGATCGTGCACCAGCACAGGGTGGCGGTGCGATTGGCGAACAGTTTCAGCGGCAGCAGCGGCTCGGCGACGCGCTGTTCATGAAGCACGAACAGCAGCAGGCCGATCAGTGCACAACCGAGCAGGCTGGCAACTTGCGCAGAGTCCCAGGGTTGCCCCTGGCCGATCAGGGTGATGCCCAGCAGCAGGCTGCCCAGGCCAAGAATCAGCAGCGCGGCGCCGAGGTAATCGACCTGCGCCTTGTGCGTTGGTACCAGCAGGCTGCGCAGGGCGCGGCGGGTCACCCACCAGGCGGTCAGGCCCAGGGGCAGGTTGAGCCAGAACACCCAGCGCCATGACAGGTATTCGGTGAGCATTCCGCCGAGCACCGGGCCGGCGACACTGGCCAGGGCATACATGCTGCTGAAGTAGCCCTGATAGCGACCGCGTTCGCGCGGCGGCACGAAGTCGCCGATGATCGCCTGGCTGACCGAGACCATGCCACCGGCGCCGATACCCTGCAGTACCCGCGCCAGCACCAGTTGCTCCATGTTCTGTGCCAGTGCGCAGAAGATCGAAGCCAGGGTGAACAGCGCGGTACCGGTGAGGATCATCCGCCGCCGGCCATACAGGTCGCCGAGCTTGCCGTAGATCGGCACGGCCACGGTCATGGCCACCATGTAACCGGAAATCACCCAGGCCAGCAGGCCGACATCGTTGAATTGCGCCGAAATCGCCGGCATCGACACGGCGACGATGGTCTGGTCCAGCGCGCCAAGAAAGATCGCCAGCATCAGTGCGACGAGCACGCTGCGCAGCACCGGTTGCGGAGTGTTCAGTTGAGTCACGGGCCAGCTCTGAGGCAGGTGAAGCCCGCAGCCGGTAGCGGCGGGCGCAAGTGCTGACCAGTCTACTCGATAGCTTGCTAAGCGTCCCCCTCGATCGGCTCGTAAGGCAGGCCGACGTAGTTTTCCGCCAGTACTGTACGACCGGCGTCGGAACTGACGTAGTACTCAAGCTCGGTTTGCTGGATACGCTGGCTGAAGGCATCGCTGTCGGGAAAGCGGTGCAGGAGCGAAGTCATCCACCAGGAAAACCGCTCGGCCTTCCAGATACGCCGCAGGCAGATTTGCGAGTAGCGCTCCAGCAGGTCCCTACGGCCTTCGGCGTAGACCTTGCGCAGGATGTTGTACAAGGTACTGACATCACTGGCCGCCAGGTTCAGGCCCTTGGCGCCGGTGGGCGGGACAATATGCGCGGCGTCGCCAAGCAGGAACAACGTGCCGTATTGCATGGGTTCGACCACGAAGCTGCGCAGCGGCGCGATGCTTTTCTCGATCGACGGACCGGTCACCAGGCGCTCGGCCAGATCAGCCGGCAAGCGCGACTTGAGCTCGCTCCAGAAGCGCTCATCGGACCAGTCCTCGACCTTCTCTTCAGCGCCCACCTGCACATAGTAACGGGTGCGGGTCGGCGAGCGCATGCTGCACAGGGCGAAGCCGCGCTCGTGGCGGGCATACACCAGCTCGTCACTGACCGGCGGAGTATCGGCCAGCACGCCGAGCCAGCCGAACGGGTAGACCCGTTCGAAAATCTTCAGTGCCTGGGCGGGAATCGATTGCCGGGCGATGCCGTGGTAGCCGTCGCAGCCGGCAATGTAGTCGCAGTCCAGGCGCTGGATTTCGCCGTTCTTTTCAAAGGTCAGGTAAGGGCGCTCGGATTTCAGGTCATGCAGGCGAACGTTGTCGGCCTGATAGACAGTGACGGCGCCGCAGGCTTGGCGCGCGGCCATCAAATCCCGGGTGACTTCGGTCTGACCATAAATCATTACGCCTTTGCCGCCGGTCAGCGCCTTGAGGTCGATGTGTTCGCGGCGCCCGTCGAAGGCCAGTTCGAAACCGCTGTGGGGCAGGCCCTCGGCGTCCATGCGCGCGCCAACCCCGGCTTCGCGCAGCAACTCGACCATGCCCTGTTCCAGCACCCCGGCGCGGATTCGCCCGAGTACGTAGTCGGCGCTCTGGCGCTCGATGATGATATTGGCGATCCCGGCCTTGTGCAGCAACTGGCCGAGCAGCAGACCGGAAGGGCCGGCACCGATAATTGCGACTTGAGTCTTCATTGTTGTTATCCCAGGCAAGCTTCAGGGCAAGGCCGAAAGCAGCTTATGATTGTTGTGCTTGCATTTTTCGCTTTGAAATGCGAGCGAAGAAGGGATAAAAACGGCATGAAGCAGGACTTTTCACCAATCAGTGCGATTATCGGGCATTGCCCTGGAGCGAGTTGATCAATGAGCAAGGCATCGATCCCGGTGTTCAAGCTGTACGGCGAGCAGTTGCAGTGGCCGACCCCGGACCTGTTGCACTGCGAGTCGATTCCGGCGCGCAGCCGATTGCATGATTGGGAAATCGAACCGCATCGGCATGCCGATCTGTGCCAGTTGCTGTTTCTCTATGAGGGGCAGGCCGAGATCGAAGTGGAAGGCCAGGTGCGGCGCCTGGAGCAGGCGGCGATCCAGGTGGTGCCGGCCCTGTGCGTGCATGGTTTTCGCTTTTCCAGCGACGTCGATGGTTACGTGGTCACCCTGGCGGCGCCCCTGGTGAGCCTGTTGCACACCCAACTGGCCGGAGCGCCAGCGGCCCTGGCCCAGGCCGGCACCTACCTGGCAGGCGCCGACCGCACCTACCTGTACAGCCTGTTCAGTGCCTTGCAGCAGGAGTACCAGCAGGACCAACCCGGGCGCGACTTGCAACTGCGCTCATTGATCAACCTGCTGGTGGTGTGGATCAGCCGTCAATGCTTGCAGCGCCATGGCCAGGGGCTGGCGGTGGCCCGCGGGCGTGAATATCTGCAACGCTTCAATAAACTGGTCGAGCAGCAGTTTCGTCAGCAGCCAAGCGTCGAGGCGCTGGCCCATGAGGTGGGGATTTCGGTGGCGCACCTGAACAGTATCTGTCGTGAGCTGGCCGGGCAGTCGGCCTTGCAGATCATCCATCAACGCTTGCTACTCGAGGCCAAGCGCGAACTGATTTACACCAGCCTGAGCATCAAGCAACTGGCCGACAGCCTGGGTTTTGCTGACCCTGCCTATTTTTCGCGGTTCTTCCGCCGCCTGACGGGCAAGGCCCCCAGTGACTTTCGTCACCAGGCCCCAGGCCAACCTACTTGAGTGCGCTCAGCGTCGCGGTGTGCGGCACGCAGTGAGCCAGGCTGCAGCTGGCGGCGGAGTAGGGTTGGTTGCGGATCTGTTCGACCCGGTAGGCTGCGGCGGCATACAGCCCGACCACAGCGGCCATGGCACAGATAACGGCGCATTTTCTGGATTTGATGCCCATGCTGCTCACCTCCTGCAAACCACCTACAGGTGCTACTCAAAGCATAGGTCAGCTGGGCCAGGTATGCCCGGCCTAGAGCAGGTCCCGATCCCAGATCGGTTCGGCGGTAAAACGCTCGGCGAGAAAGTCGAGCATGCTGCGCAGGGTCGCCGGCATGTGTTTGCGTGAGGTGTACACGGCGTTGAGGTTCAGCTCCCGTGGCTTGGCCTGGGGTAACAGGCGAATCAGCTCACCACTGCGTAGGGCGTCGGCTGCCTGATAGGTCGGCAGCATCGCCACACCGGCGCCGGCCAAGGCCGCCCGTTGCAGGGTCATGGCTTCGTTGGCGCTGATGTTGCCCTGCACCGGCACCGACACCACCTCGCCCTCGACGTCGAAATGCCAGAGGCTGCGGCCGAAGTAGGAGTGGGTCAGGCAGTTGTGCTGGCTGAGCTCCTGCACGTGCTGCGGCGCCGGGTGCTGGCGCAGGTAGGCAGGGGATGCGCAGATCACCGAGCGGCATACGGTCAGGCGCCGGGCAATCAGGTTGGGGTCCAGGTCGTTGCTGGTGCGGATGGCCAGGTCGATGCGCTCGTCCACCAGGTTCACCGTGCGGTCGAGCATCTGCAGGTCGATTTTTACCCCGGGGTAGCGTTTGACGTAGTCGGCCACCGCGTCCATCAGTTGCGCCTGGCCGAACGAAGTGCTGACGCTGATGCGCAACTCGCCGCGCGGGGCATCGTTCGGGGTGCCGACGGCCGCTTGCAGGTCGCCGGCAAGCTCGAGCATCTGCCGGCAGCGTGGCAGGGTTTCCTGGCCGGCGGCGGTCAGGCTCAGGCGGCGCGTGGTGCGCTGCATCAGGCGTGCGCCAACCCAGTCCTCAAGCTCGGCCAGATAGCGCGAAACGACCGGGCGGGAAAGTTCCAGGTGGTCGGCGGCGGCCGATTGGCTGCCCAGGTCGACCACGCTGACGAAGACTCGCATTGCTGTCAGACGATCCATGATTTGCACGCTTTCAGAAACAAACTAATCCTAAGCATCGCATTTTTTGTGACGGATCGTGCAACTAAGCTGTTGTTCATCGCCCACTTCACAGGAATCGCCTTGATGCCTCGTTCGTTCTCCCTGCGCCGCCTGCTGCTGGCTTTCGCCACCCTTGGGGCCATGGCCCAGGCTTCGGCCGCCGAACCGCTGAACCTGGATGTCTACAACCCGGGTACCAACGCCTTGTTCCCGGTCAGCTCAGTGATTGTCAGCGGCAAGCATGACGCCATCCTGGTCGATGCCCAGTTCGGCAAGGCGCAGGCAGAGCAGTTGCTGGCCAAACTGCAATCGAGCGGCAAGCAACTGACCACCATCTACATCAGCCACGGTGACCCGGACTACTACTTCGGCCTGCAGACCCTGACCGATGCTTATCCCAAGGCCAAGGTCGTGGCCTCGGCGGCGACCGTTGCCCATATCAAGCAGACCATGGACGGCAAGCTGGCCTACTGGGGCCCGCAGATGGGCGCCGACAAACCGGCGAAGCTGGTCGTGCCGCAGGTGTTGCAAGGCAATGAACTGAAGCTCGAAGGCCAGCGCCTGCAAGTGGTCGGCCTCGACGGCCCGCAGCCGGACCGCAGTTTTGTCTGGATTCCATCGATCAAGGCGGTGGTCGGTGGTGTGGTGGTCGCCGAGAACCTGCACGTGTGGATGGCCGACACGCAGTCGGCGCAATCGCACCAGGACTGGCTGGCGACCCTCAAGCGCATCGAACAGCTCAAGCCCGACACCGTGATCCCTGGCCACTACCTGGGCCAGAGCAGCCGTTCGCTGAAGGCGGTGCAGTTCACCGCAGACTATATCCGCGCCTTCGACGAAGAAACCGCCAAGGCGGGCAACGCCGCCGATCTGATCGCGGCAATGAAAAAGCGTTACCCGGCCCTGGGTGAAGAGAGCTCGCTGGAGCTCAGCGCCAAGGTCGCCAAGGGCGAGATGAAGTGGTAAGCGTCATTCAATCCTGACTGGAGATTTCCCATGAGCAAGATCGCAATCATCGGTGCTACCGGCCGTGCTGGTAGCCAGTTGCTGGAAGAAGCCCTGCGCCGCGGCCATCGTGTTACCGCCATTGCCCGCGACATCTCGAAACTGCAGGGGCGCGAAGGGGTGAACGCCGTGGCGCTGGACGTCAGCGACGCCACCGCCCTGGAGCAGGCAGTAGCGGGGCATGACGTGGTGCTCAGCGCCGCGCACTTTTCCAGCATCAAACCGCAGGCCATCATCGAGCCGGTGAAGCACGCCGGGGTCAAGCGCCTGTTGGTGGTGGGCGGGGCGGGCAGCCTGCTGCTGCCGTCGGGGCACAAGGTCATCGACAGCCCGGATTTTCCCGAGGCCTACAAGGCTGAAGCTACTGCCGGTGGTCACTACCTCGACATACTGCGCCAGGAAAAGGAACTGGACTGGAGCTTCCTGTCACCTTCGGCCGAATTCGTCGAAGGTGCCCGCAGCGGCGCTTACAAATTGGGCAAGGATCACCTGTTGATCGGGGCCGATGGCAAGAGCTGGATCAGCTTTGCCGACTACGCCATTGCCATGCTCGATGAAGTGGAGAAGCCGGCGCACTCGCGCCAGCGTTTCACGGTCGGTTACTGAGGGGCCTGGGCCTGCTCGCACAACCACGCCAGCAGCTCCAGCAACGCCGCTGAAGCCGAGCCTTGTGGCCGCACAAGGTAATAGGCCTGGCCGGTGCTGACCTTGAGCGGGAACGGCGTCACCAGCCGCCCGCACTTGAGGTCATCAGCGATCAGCGACCAGTCGCCGATGGCCACACCGGTACCCTGGGAAGCCATCGACATGGCCATGTCCAGGGTCTCGAAATGCTGGCCCTTGCCTTGCCGGGGCAGGCTCGCCCCGGCGGCATCGAGCCAGGCATGCCAGTCGCGCTGGTCGCGAGTCGGGTGCAGGAGCATGTGCAGGTCCAGATCCGCGACCTGCTGCAAGGGCAGGGCGCCGCTCAGCAGTTGCGGCGCGCACACCGGCGTCAGTTGTTCATCGAACAGCTTCAGGGTCTGCAGGCCATGGTTGGGCCGGGCGCCATAGACCACCGCCGCGTCGAACACTTCCCGACGAAAATCCACCCCATGCTGCACCGTGGTGGTCAGCTCCACCGGCACATCCGGGCGCAGCGCCTGCCATTCCATCAGGCGCGGCAGCAGCCAGCGCATCACGCAGGTCGGTGCCTTGAGCTGCAAGGTGGTGCTACGCGCACCCACCTGCTGCACCCCTTCCTCGATCAAGGCGAACACCTGCTGCACCCGCGGCAGCCAGTCCTGGCCTTCGCGGGTCAGGCTCAGGCCACGGGCCTGGCGCAGAAACAGCGGATAGCCGAGGTGGTCCTCCAGCCCGGCGATTTGTCGGCTCACCGCGCCCTGGGTGATGTGCAGCAGTTGCGCGGCGCGGGTGAAGTTGCAGCACTGGGCAGTGACCAGAAAGGTGTGCAGGGCAGGCAGTGGAGGCAGGCGTTTCATCGGCTTGAGCCATGATATGAGGACATGGCTAGTATGAGCTTTTTTGCATTGTGCAGGTAGCTGTCGGGCGGTCCAATACAGCCTGTTTCCCGAACAATGACAGGCAGACGATCATGGCGACTTGCGGCGAAGTACTGGTCAAACTCCTTGAAGGCTATGGCGTAGACCATGTCTTCGGCATTCCCGGCGTGCATACCGTAGAACTCTATCGCGGGCTGGCAAGCTCGCGCATCCGGCACATCACCCCGCGCCACGAGCAAGGCGCCGGCTTCATGGCTGACGGCTATGCGCGTACCCGTGGCAAGCCGGGCGTATGCTTCATTATCACCGGCCCGGGCATGACCAACATCACCACCGCCATGGGCCAGGCCTATGCTGATTCGATTCCGATGCTGGTGATCTCCAGCGTGCAGTCGCGCGACCAGTTGGGCGGCGGGCGCGGCAAACTGCATGAGTTGCCGGCGCAGAGCAACCTGGTGGCCGGCGTGGCGGCGTTTTCCCACACCCTGATGAGCGCCGATGACCTGCCGTCGGTACTGGCCCGTGCCTTTGCCGTGTTCGACGGCGCGCGCCCGCGCCCGGTGCATATCGAAATTCCGCTGGACGTGCTGGTCGAGGACGCCGATCACCTGCTGGCCTGCGCCCCGGTGCGTATCGCCCGCGCCGGGGCCGCCCCCGCGCCAGTGGCACAAATGGCCGCCATGCTGGCGGCTGCCCGACGGCCGCTGATCCTCGCCGGTGGTGGCGCCATCGAGGCCAGCGCCGCGTTGACCCGTCTGGCCGAGTACCTGCAGGCGCCGGTAGCGCTGACTATCAACGCCAAGGGCGTGCTGCCGGCCAGCCACCCGCTGCAGATCGGCTCGACCCAATCGCTGGTGGCCACCCGCGCCCTGGTCGCCGAAGCCGATGTGGTGCTGGCGATCGGTACCGAGCTTGCCGAGACCGACTACGACGTGACCTTCAAGGGCGGCTTCGAGATCCCGGGCGAGCTGCTGCGCATCGATATCGACCCCGACCAGACCGTGCGCAACTATCCGCCGAAAGTCGCCCTGGTTGCTGATTCGACCCTCGCCACCCAGGCCTTGCTGGTCGCCCTGGCCGAGCAACCGGCACCGGTGCGCGGCGCCGAGTGGGGCGCGGCCCGTGCCGCGCGCTTGCGTGGAGTGCTGGAGGCTGATCGCGACCTGCCGATGCGCAGCCAGACGCGCATGCTCACCACCCTTGTCGAAACCCTGCCGGGTGCCGTGCTGGTCGGTGATTCGACGCAACCGGTGTACACCGGCAACCTGACCCTGGACATGGACCAGCCGCGGCGCTGGTTCAACGCTTCGACTGGCTACGGCACCCTGGGTTACGCGCTGCCGGCAGCCATGGGCGCCTGGCTGGGCAGCGCTGAAGCGCCGGCCGATCGCGCGCCGGTGGTGTGCCTGATCGGCGACGGCGGTTTGCAGTTCACCCTGCCGGAACTGGCCAGTGCCCGCGAGGCGCAGGTGCCGCTGATCGTGCTGCTGTGGAACAACCAGGGCTACGAAGAGATCAAGCGCTACATGGTCAACCGCGCCATCGAACCGGTCGGCGTCGATATCTACACCCCTGATTTCATCGGCGTGGCCAAGGCCCTGGGCTGCAGCGCCGAGTCTGTGGGCGACGTCGCCCAGCTGCGCGAAGCATTGCGTCAGGCCTGCGATCGCAAAGGCCCGAGCCTGATCGAAATCGACCAGGCCACCTGGATGCGGGCGGTGCCAGCATGATCAAGCTGCCTGGCATCTATATCGCAGGCGTCTGGCAGCATGGCCCCCAGGCGCTGACGGTGATCAACCCGAGTAATGAACAGGTGTTGGCCGAAGTAGCCGGTGGCGACGCGGCGGCGGTCGAGCGGGCAACGCTGGCGGCCCGAGCGGCATTTGTCGAATGGTCTACATCCAGCGGGCCGACCCGTGCGGCCATCTTGCGGGCTATTGCCGAGGGTGTCGAGGCGCGCCGCGAGCGCTTGGTACAGCTGCAAGCCAGCAACAACGGCAAGCCGCTGGTTGAAGCCCACATCGATGTCGATGATGTCGTCGCGACCTTTCGCTATTACGCGGAGTTGGCGGACAACCTCGGGCGTGACCGCTCGGTGGCCCTGCCCAGCGAAGATTTTGTCGCCCGGGTACGGCGTGAGCCGTGCGGTGTGGTCGGTTTGATCGTGCCGTGGAACTTCCCCATGGTCACCACCGCCTGGAAGCTCGCGCCGGCCCTGGCGGCAGGCTGCTGCGTGGTGCTCAAGCCTTCGGAAGTCACGCCACTGGCCGAGCTGGAACTGGCGGCGATCATCGCCGAAGCGGGGCTGCCGGACGGGGTGTTCAACCTGGTCTGCGGTACCGGGCTGGGGGTGGGCGCGCCGTTGGCGGCCGATCCGCGGATTGCCAAGATTTCCTTCACCGGCAGCAATGCGGTAGGGGTGCAGGTCATGCAGCGCGCGGCGCAGACGATCAAGGGCGTGAGCCTGGAGCTGGGCGGCAAGTCGTCGTTGCTGGTGCTGGACGACGCCGACCTTGAGCTTGCGGTGGAGCTGGCTTGCCTGGGCGGTTTCTTCAATGCCGGGCAGATGTGTTCGGCCACCAGCCGGGTACTGGTCGCCCAAGCCCTGTACCCTGCATTTATCGATGCGCTGAAGGCCCGGGCCGAAGCGATCCGCGTGGGCGAGCCGTTCAGCGGCGAAAGCGAAATGGGCCCGTTGGTCAATCAGGCTCAGTACCAGCGGGTACACGCGCATATTGCGGCGGGCCTGCAAGCGGGTGCGCAGCTGCTCTGTGGTGGCTCACGGCCGGCACAGCTGCCTTGTGGTTATTTCGTCAGCCCCACGGTGTTTACCGAGGTGCCGTTGGACAGTGCACTGTGGCGTGAGGAGATCTTCGGTCCGGTGCTGTGCGTACGTGCGTTTGCCACTGAAGCCGAGGCGCTGGCACTGGCCAATGACACTGAGTTCGGCCTGGTGGCCAGTGTGCTCAGCCGTGATTTGCAAGCCGCCGAGCGGGTTGCCAATGCCTTGCAGGCGGGGTTGGTGTGGATCAACGCACCGCAGGTGATCTTCCCGCAGACGGCCTGGGGTGGGTACAAACAGAGCAGCCTGGGTCGGGAGCTGGGGCCTTGGGGCTTGAGTGCTTTTCAGGAGATCAAGCACGTGGTCAGGGCGGTGTAAAAGCGGACCGCTGCGCGCTCCATCGCCGGCAACGCCGGCTCCCACAGGGTTATCAGCTTGCACTTATCCCTGTGGGAGCCGGCGTTGCCGGCGATAGCGATCTAAAGCGCGCTGCGCAACCTGGCCAAATCCCGCACCGGCGGCGCCCCATACAAGCGGCTGTACTCCCGGCTGAACTGCGACGGGCTTTCATAGCCCACCCGATAGCCCGCCACCGCTGCTTCAAGCCCGTCATTGAGCATCAGCCGCCGCGCTTCCTGCAGGCGCAACTGCTTCTGGTACTGCAACGGGCTCATTGAGGTCACTGCCTTGAAGCGGTGATGCAGGGTCGAGGTACTGAGGTTGACCTCGCGCGCCAGGTCATCGATGCGCAGCGGCCGATGAAAGTGCTGGTTGAGCCATTCGATGGCCTGGCACACCCGGTGGGTCTGGCTGTTGGCCATGGCAATTTCGTACAGCCGGTAACCCTGCGGGCCGCGTAGCAACCGATAGAGAATCTCGCGCTGGATCAGCGGTGCGAGGATCGGGATGTCCTTCGGCGAATCGAGCAGGCGAATCAGGCGCAGCAGGGCATCGAGCAACAGCGGGTCGGTACGCTCCACATACAGCCCACGGCCCGACGGCAAAGCCGGCACACCGAGGGGGCCGGCATCGGCCAGCAGGTTGTTGATCTGCGCCGGGTCGATGTTCAGGCGTACGCCCAGGCTGGGGTTTTCCGGGCTGGCCTCCAGCAACACGCCACTGATCGGCAGCGCCACCGACACCACCATGTAATGCAGCGGGTCGTAGACATAGCGCTCGTCACCCAGGCATACCTCCTTGCTGCCATGGGCCAGGATGCACAACGCAGGCTCCGCCAGGGCGGGCATCGAGCGCACGCTTTCTTCATAGCGCACCAGAAACAGGTCCTCGACCGCCGACTCGACGCCAGACTGACGGGGTGCGTGGCGCTGGATGAGGTCGGCCAGCTCCTGGCGCTGTTGCTCCAGGGCGGGGTCGAGGATCAGGCGGTCAGGGTCGATGGCGGACATGGGGACGATTCCAGGGAGAACGACTGCAGGATAGGTTTGTGCAAGCCACGGCGCTAGTCGAAAGCTGCCGCC
This sequence comes from Pseudomonas sp. SBB6, assembly GCF_024213215.1. Classification (NCBI taxonomy): domain Bacteria; kingdom Pseudomonadati; phylum Pseudomonadota; class Gammaproteobacteria; order Pseudomonadales; family Pseudomonadaceae; genus Pseudomonas; species Pseudomonas sp. SBB6. The sequence goes on from NZ_JANAVH010000007.1 coordinate 88,120, forward strand.
CGCTTGCCTGATCCTGCAAGGCGCGCAGGATCAGGCAAGCGCTCGACAGGAATCGCCTAACCGCCGCGCGGGCGTGTGGCCTAACCTGTGCAGCCTGGCAATTTCATCTGGCTGCACATGGAGAAACGCTCATGACCTCGACACATTCGGTCACCCACCTCGCATTTATCCGGGCCAGCAGCGGTCGTTCAGAAGAACTCGGCGCGCGCCTGCGTGATCTGCTGGAACCGTCGCGCCAGGCACCCGGCTGCCTGAAATTCAACCTGCAACGCTCCCAGGCCGACGCCGACCTGTGGCTGCTCAGCGGTTTCTGGCGCGATCAGCAATCGATGAGCGGCTACTTCGCGTCACCGACCCTTGAGCTGTTCGGCGAGCTGGTGCAGGCGCGGGTAGTCGACAGCCTCGACCTGCATACCTTCGACTCGCCTTGCGCAGGTTAGAATGGCGGCTTCCGGCAATTGATGTGGACTCGAGGCACATGGCACGTAAAGAATTTTCCCGGTTCGAAGCAGTATCGGCAGCCGTACGCGGCGACGACGGCTACCACGCCGCCATCGCCGTCAAAGGCCTGGGGGCCTCCGGGGCGCCGCGTTTTCACAAGGTCCTGGTAGAGCAGACCTTCAACACCGCCCTGGCTGCTGATGAAGCGGCCTGCGCCGAACTTGAGCGCCTGCAGGGCGTCGATGACGACGCCGAGCTGGTCTGGTCACTCAGCCGTTGACCTGCGGGCGGGCCATCTTGAACAGGTTGCCCAGTTCGAAGTAATCCGCCGGGCCGCCGCCACGCAGGATCGGCTGGCCCGCAGCGGTGTCGTAGATGCCGTCCTTGAGCAGATGCTCGGCGATATGCACGGCCACCACCTCGCCCAGCACCAGCCAGCTCGGCACCAACGCTTGGTCGGCACGCTGCAACTGGATGATCTGAGTCACCTTGCACTCGAACGACACCGGGCTCTCTTGCACCCGCGGCACGGCAATCACTTTTGACGCCACCGGTGTCAGACCGCTCAGGGTGAACTCATCGACCTGCGGCGCAACTGCCGCGCAGCTCTGGTTCATGGCCTCGGCCAGCGGCAGGGTGGCCAGGTTCCAGGCGAACTCGCCGGTCTGCTCGATGTTGTTCAGGCTGTCTTTGCGCCCGACGCTTGCGAAACCGACGATCGGTGGAATGTAGTTGAAGGCGTTGAAGAAGCTGTAGGGCGCAAGGTTCAGGCGACCTTCGGCGTCCTGGGAGGAAATCCAGCCAATCGGGCGTGGGCCGACGATGGCATTGAACGGATCGTGGGGCAGGCCGTGGCCTTTTGCCGGTTCGTAGTAATACATCTGCGCTGGCCCGAAGGCCTTCCCTGTGAGTAGGCCGCTAGTGTGCCAAGGCTTTGCCTTGCTGAAAATGACTAAGCCCGGCCGAAGCCGGGCTGACTGCGTCACATCAGCGCTTAACTGATGCGGTGGGCCTGGGTGCGATCGAAGCCGCCTTCAGCAAATTTGGCGCCGCCGGTGCGATCAAAACCGTCTTCTACATAAGTGGCCGGCTGGGTTGGCACGGCGTTGAAGTTGTGGGCGTTGGTACGGTCGAAGCCGTCTTCGGCGAACGCGTTGGCAGCCAGTACCGAGAAGGCCAGGGTCAGGATCAGTTTGTTTTTCATGGTTGTTGCTCCGAGGTGCTGAGGGGTTGTTTGTTTCTATGGGTGTAATGCTACGCCGATAAAATTGATTAAAAAGCGCAAAAAATAACGCATAAGAATCTAAAAAGTAGATGTATGTGACGGCAGTTCGCCCTCATCGCCGGCAAGGCCGGCTCCCACAGTTGAGCAGCATGCACGGACCTGTGGGAGCTGGCCTTGCCAGCGATGCAGGCGATGCGGTCTACGCTATGAGTGAAGATTGAGGGTGTGGGATTAATTGCGGGTTAAAGCGCCATAAACAAAAAAAGGGGGCAATCCGCTGGCGGATGCCCCCTTTTTTTGCCGATGACTGGGATCAGTCAGTGGTGATCCGCGAATGCTTGCGGGTGTCCTTCATGAACACATACACCAGCAACGAGCAGGCGATACAGGCAGTCACGTACCAGTAGAAACCGCTCTCCATGCCGATGCTCTTGAACCACAGCGCCACGTATTCAGCGGTACCGCCAAAGATCGACACGGTCAGGGCGTACGGCAGGCCAACGCCCAGGGCGCGGATTTCGGTAGGGAACAGTTCGGCTTTGACCACGGCGTTGATCGAGGTGTAGCCGCTGACGATGATCAGCGCCGCCATGATCAGGAAGAACGCGCCCCACCAGGTCTGGATGGTGTGCAGGGTGGTCAGGATCGGTACGGTGCACAGGGTACCCAATACGCCGAAGGCGATCAGGATCGGGCGCCGGCCGATCTTGTCGGAGAGGCTGCCGATGATCGGTTGCAGGCACATGAACAGGAACAGGGTGGCCGCCGAAATGGTGGTCGAGTCGGTGATGCTCATGCCCACCGTGTTCACCAGGTACTTCTGCATGTAGGTGGTGTAGGTGTAGAAGGCCAGGGTGCCGCCCATGGTCAGACCGACCACGGTGGCCAGCTCTTTCGGATGGCGCATCAGGGTGCGCATCAGGCTTTCCTTGGACTTTTCCTTCTTGGTGAAGGAGGCGGTTTCTTCCATGCCGCGGCGCAGGTACAGGGCGACCACTGCGCACAGTGCGCCGATCACGAAAGGTACGCGCCAGCCCCAGGCATACAGTTGTTCGGTGGTCAGGGTCTGCTGCAGGATGATCAGCACTGCCAGGGCGATGAGCTGGCCGGAAATCAGCGTCACATACTGGAAACTGGAGAAGAAGCCACGGCGCTCCTTGGTGGCCATCTCGCTGAGGTAGGTGGCCGAGGTGCCGTATTCGCCACCCACCGACAGGCCTTGCATCAGGCGGGCGATAACCAGCAGCACCGGGGCGGCGACGCCGATGGTTTCATACCCTGGGGTCAGGGCGATGACCAGCGAGCCTGCGCACATCAGCAATACCGAGGCCATCAGCGCAGCCTTGCGGCCTTTGCGGTCGGCGTAGATACCCATCAGCCAGCCGCCGATCGGGCGCATCAAAAAGCCCACGGCGAAGATCGCGGCGGTGTTGAGCAGTTGTGCGGTGGTGTCGCCGGCGGGGAAGAAAGCTTTGGCGAAATACAGGGAAAACGCGGCGTAAACGTACCAGTCGTACCATTCGACCATGTTGCCGATCGAACCGCTGAAAATCGACTTGAGTCGGCTTCGGGTGGTTTTTACCGCGGCGGGCGCAATGGCCGCCCCGGTTGGCAGGGTGGTGGAGTTATCCATCGAAGGGACCTTCATAGTTGTTTTTGTGGAGCGCGCCGAAACGCAGCCTGCCAGGGCTATAGCAGAAGCTGTGCCAGATGCTGGAGGCCCGGTCTAGAAGGGTTGAACGGATGTAATGAGCGGAAATCCGCCTATTCAAATGAGTGTATCGGCGAAAATCCGCTTATGGCGACCCGGTGGGTCGATCAGGTAGGCCCGAGAAAATCTTCGCGCAGCAGGCCGTGGCGCTGCATCTTCTCGTTGAGGGTGCGCCGCGGCAGTTGCAGCTCTTCCATCACGGCCTTGATCTCGCCCTTGTGCCGGCTCAGGGCGGCGCGCAGGCACTGGGCTTCGAAGGCTTCCTGCTGGGCGGCCAGCGATTGCCCGGCTTCGATTTCTGCTGCCGCCGGCTCGCCCAGCCCCAGGGCATGACGTTCGGCGGCGTTGGCCAGTTCACGAACGTTGCCCGGCCAGTCGTGACCGAGCAGCTTGCCCAACTGCGCGCCACTGAGTACCGGTGCGCTGCGGCCGACGCGCTCGGCGGCCAGGCGGGCAAAGTGGCTGAACAGCAGCGGGATGTCTTCGCGGCGGTCGCGCAACGGCGCCAGGCGCAACTCGGCAACGTTCAAGCGATATGCCAGGTCTTCGCGAAAACGCCCGGCCCGGGCTGCTTCGAGCAGGTCGGGTTTGGTCGCGGCGATGATCCGCAGGTCGACGCTGATGCTCTGGTTGGCGCCCAGGCGTTCGAGTTTCTGCTCCTGTAACACGCGCAGCAGCTTGGCCTGCTGGGCCAGTGGCATGCTTTCGATCTCGTCGAGGAACACCGTGCCGCCATTGGCGTATTCGAGCTTGCCGATGCGCTTGCCCTGGGCGCCGGTGAAGGCGCCGCTTTCATGGCCGAACAGCTCGGCCTCGAACAACTGCTCGGGGATCGCCGCGCAGTTGAGGGCAACGAAGGGCTTGCCGGCGCGCGGGCCGAAGTCATGCAGGCAGCGTGCGACCTGCTCCTTGCCGCTGCCGGTTTCGCCACGAATCAGCACGTTGACCGGCAGGCTGGCCAGGTCCAGCACCTGCTTGCGCAAGTGCTGCATGCCCTGGGACACGCCTAGCAGGTTCGCCTCCAGGCGCGCCTTGAGGTCGGCCTGTTCATGCAGGCGGCGGTTCTCCAGCACCAGCTGGCGTTTTTCCAGGGCCCGGCGCAGGCTGCCGAGCAGCGCTTCGGGGCTGAAGGGTTTTTCCAGAAAGTCGTAGGCACCATTGCGCATGGCCTCGACCGCCATCGGCACATCGCCGTGACCGGTGAGCAGGATCACCGGCAGGTCGGCATCACTGGCCTGCAGTCGCTCGAGCAACTGCAGGCCGTCCATGCCGGGCATGCGCACGTCACTGAGGATCACCCCGGGGAAATGCACCGGCAGTTGCTGCAGGCAGTCTTCGGCACGGCTGAACAGCTGCACGTTGAAGCCGGACAGGCTCAGCCATTGCTCCACGGCTGTGCGGATGCTGGCTTCATCGTCGACGACCATCACTGAGTTCAACATGCGGGTTCCGGGTCCATAGGCAAGGTCAGGCTGAAACGGGCGCCGCCGGGCTGGTTTTCGACCTGCAGGCGGCCGCCGGCTTCGTGAATGATGCCATAGGAAATCGCCAGACCCAGGCCCAAGCCTTCGCCCACCGGCTTGGTGGTGAAGAACGGGTCGAAGACACTGGCCAGGTGTTCGGCAGGGATACCGCCGCCGCTGTCGAGCACGCTCAGGCGCCAGTGCTCCTGTTCGGCATCGATGCGCACCTCAAGGCGTTTGTAGCTCTTTTCGGCCATGGCATCCAGGGCGTTGCGCAGCAGGTTGATCAGCACTTGCTCAAGGCGTATCGCATCGCCGCGTACCCAGGCCGGGCGGGCCAGGTACAGGGCGACGCTGACGTCCTCGGCGCGAATGCGCGCCTCGAGCAGTTGCAGCGCCTGGTCGACCACGGTGGCCAGGTCCAGGCGTTCGCGCAGGCCGCTGGGGCTGTTGCGGGCGAAGGTTTTCAGGTGCCCGGTGAGGGCCGCCATGCGCGTGAGCATCTGCTCCAGTGGCTCCAGGGCCTGGCGTGCTTCGTCCAGGCGTTGGTTGTCGAGCAGCAGGCGCAGGGTTGCCAGTTGCATGCGCTGGGTGGTCAGCGGCTGGTTGATCTCGTGGGCCAGCGCCGCCGACATCTGCCCCAGCGCCGCCAGCTTGGCCGATTGCACCAGGCCTTCCTGGGCGGTGCGCAGGTCGCGGGTGCGGGCTTCGACCAGGCGTTCGAGTTCTTTACGGCTGCGCTGGCGCAAGCGTGCCAGGCGCAAACGCTGGCTGATGAACAACAAGGCGAAGACCAGGCTCAACCACACTGCGGCGGCAGCCAGCGCGGCGTTGCGACCGTCTTCGCTGACCTGCGGCTTGCGCAGCAGGTGCAGGGTCCAGCCCTCGGCCTCCAGTGGCAGGCTTTCCCACAAGTAGTCGGTGTTGCCCTCCGGGCCCTGCACGCGCATCAGGTGGCTGTTGGTGTCGAAGCTGCTGAGGATATGGTGCTGCAGCGGCACCAGCGGTTGCTTGTCGTACTGGCGGGTGGCGGCAAGCTCGGCGCGGTCGGCGCTGGTCAGCGGTTGCAGCTCGCGGTAGCGCCAGCCGTCCTGGTTGGCGATGAAGATGATCCCGCGGGCGTCGCTGACCAACAGGATATCGCTGCCCTGGCGCCACTCGCGCTCAAGCTCGGGGAACTCCAGCTTGACCACCATGGCGCCGAGGAAACGGCTGTTTTCATCCTGCACCGCGCTGGACAAGAAATACCCCGGTACGCCGCTGGTCACGCCCACCGCATAGAAGCGGCCGCTGCCCTGGCTGCGGGTTTGTTTGAAATACGGCCGGAAACCATAGTTGGAGCCAACGTAGGTGCTGGGCAGGCGCCAGTTGCTGGCGGCCACGGCCAGGCCGGTGCGGTCGAGCAGCTCGAGGGTCGAGGAATTGGCCGCACCGTTGATGCGCTCCAGTTTGCGGTTCAGGGCATCCTGCACCGGGCCTGCAACCGGGCCGCGCAAGGCGCTGATCAGTTCCGGGTCGAGGGCCAGCACCGCCGGCAGGGCGCGGTAACGTTCGATCAGGGTGTGCAGCGAGTTGGCATACAGCCCCAACTGCTCACTGGCCCGGCGGGCATCCTCGACCATCGACTGACGCTTGGCGTGGTGCATGGCCCAGCCTGCGGTCAACAGCGTGCCGGCGAGGATGAAGAACAGAATCAGGCCCAGACGCAGGGCGCGAAAGGAAGAAGGCATGGTGCAAGTCCCGGCAGTGGGGAAGGCCTCCTGGCCTTCCCTTGGAGCGTGGCAACGTTGTTACAGCAGCTCGAAGCTCTGTTGTTGCACGGCCTGCGAGTCGAGGCCGACCTGGACCCGGAACTCACCCGGCTCGGCTGCCCATTGCAGTTTGCCGTTGTAGAACTTCAGGTCGTCGGCCTTGATGGTGAAGTGCAGGGTGCGTTCCTCGCCGGCCTTGAGCATGACCTTGTGGAAGTTCTTCAGCTCCTTGATCGGGCGGCTCATGGACGCTGTCACATCCTGCAGGTACAGCTGCACCACGGTCTCGCCGTCACGCTTGCCGGTATTCTTGACCACGATGCTGGCGTCCAGGTCCTGGCCCTGTTTCACCGTTTTGCTCGACAGGCTCAGGTTCGAGAGGCTGAAGTCGCTGTAGCTCAGGCCATAGCCGAAGGGGTACAGCGGGCCGTTCGGCTCTTCAAAGTACTGCGAGGTGTAGTTGCCTGGCTTGCCCGGGGTGAAGGGGCGGCCGATGCTCAGGTGGTTGTAGTACATCGGGATCTGCCCGACCGAACGCGGGAAGGTGATGGCCAGCTTGCCCGACGGGTTGTAGTCGCCGAACAGCACATCGGCGATGGCGTTGCCGCCTTCGGTGCCGCTGAACCAGGTCTCCAGGATGGCATCGGCCTGCTCACGCTCCCAGGCCAGCGACAGCGGCCGGCCGTTCATCAGCACCAGCACCAGCGGTTTGCCGGTGGCTTTCAGGGCTTTGATCAGCTCGCGCTGGGCTGCGGGGATTTCCAGGGTGGTGCGGCTGGACGATTCGTGGGACATGCCACGCGACTCGCCGACCACCGCGACCACCACGTCGGACTGCTTGGCGGCCTTGACCGCTTCGTCGATCAGCACCGCGGCAGGGCGTGGGTCGTCGACGATTTCCGGGGCATCGAAGTTGAGGAAGTTCAGGTAATCGAGGATGGCCTTGTCGTGGGTGACGTTGGAGCCCTTGGCGTAGATGACCTTGGCCTTGTCACCGAGGACCTGGCGCATGCCCTCGCGCACGGTGATCGACTGATGCGGGCGGCCGGCGGCGGCCCAGCTGCCCATCATGTCGATCGGGGCATCGGCCAGCGGGCCGACCAGGGCGATGGTGCCGGCTTTTTTCAGTGGCAGGGTCTGCTTGCGGTTTTCCAGCAGGACCAGGCTGCGGCGTGCCACGTCACGGGCTTCGGCACGGTGCAGGCGGCTGTCGGCATAGGTATCGGCCGGGTCGTCGCTGGCCTTGCCGATACGCCGGTACGGGTCTTCGAACAGGCCCATGTCGTACTTGGCACCGAGCACTTCGCGCACGGCGTTGTCGATATCGGCCTGGTCGACTTCACCGGCCTTGAGCAGGCTGGCCAGTTCTTCGCCGTACAGCGAGTCGTTCATGCTCAGGTCGATGCCGGCCTTGATTGCAAGCTTCGCGGCTTCACGGCCATCGCGGGCAACGCCGTGGCGCACCAGCTCGGTGATTGCCCCGTGGTCGCTGACGGTCACGCCCTTGAAGCCCCAGTCCTTGCGCAGCAGGTCGTTCATCAACCAGGTGTTGGAGGTGGCCGGCACGCCGTTGATCGAGTTCAGCGCAACCATCACTCCGCCTGCACCGGCATCGATGGCGGCGCGGTAGGGCGGCAGGTAGTCGTTGAACATCTTGGTCGGGCTCATGTCGACCGTGTTGTAGTCGCGGCCGCCTTCCACTGCGCCGTACAGGGCGAAGTGCTTGACCGCGGCCATCAGGCTGGTCGGTGCGGCCGGGCTCTGGCCCTGGAAGGATTCGACCATCACTTTGGAAATGCGCGAGACCAGGTAGGTGTCTTCGCCAAAGCCTTCGCTGGTGCGGCCCCAGCGTGGGTCACGGGCGATGTCGACCATCGGCGCGAAGGTCATGTCGATGCCGTCGGAGGCCGCTTCAAGGGCGGACACCCGGCCGACCTTGGCGATCGCGTCCATGTCCCAGCTGGCGGCCAGGCCCAGGCTGATCGGGAAGATCGTGCGGTGGCCGTGGATCACGTCGTAGGCGAAGAACATCGGGATCTTCAGCCGGCTCTTGGCGGCGGCGTCCTGCATCGGCCGGTTTTCCGCACGGGTGATCGAGTTGAAGGTACCGCCGATACGTCCGGCGGCAATTTCCTTGCGGATCATTTCGCGGGGCATTTCCGGGCCGATGCTGATCAGGCGCAACTGACCGATCTTTTCATCCAGGGTCATCTGCTTGATCAGGTTGGCGATGAACGCCTGCTTGTCCTGCAGCGGGGCGGCAGAGGTGTCGGCATAGGCCGACTGACTGGCCAGGCTGACAACCAGACCCAGCAAACACAGCTTGTTCATGAATTCTGTTCTCAAGGCTTACGGCAGTGTTCACGGTGATACTGCCCAGCCGAAGTTGGGGAAGCGGCTATTGTTGTAGTTTGCTGGGGCATCTTTTAGCCGATTGGGCGATTCCGATCCAGCGGCGACGACGGATTATGCCTCAAGTCCGGTGCATCACGGCGATCAAGGAGCGTAGCAACATGCAGGTAGTTCATTACAAGGGCGTACGCCTGTGGTTGCTGCTGATGCTTGGCAGCCTGCTGGCCGGTTGCGGGATCAACAACATCCCCAACTATGACGAGCAGGTAAAAGCCGCCTGGGCCCAGGTGCAGAACCAGTATCAGCGCCGCGCCGACCTGATTCCCAATCTGGTCGAAACGGTCAAAGGCTACGCCAAGCAGGAGCAGGAAACCCTGACCGCGGTCATAGAGGCCCGGGCCAAGGCGACCTCGATCCAGGTCGATGCCAGTACCCTGGACGATCCCGAGAAGTTGCGTCAGTTCCAGCAGGCCCAGTCGCAGCTGACCGGGGCGCTGAGCCGCTTGATGGTGGTGTCCGAGCGCTACCCGGACCTCAAATCCAACCAGAACTTCCTCGCCCTGCAGTCGCAGCTTGAAGGTACCGAGAACCGTATCGCCGTGGCGCGCAAGGACTTCATCGCCGCCGTGCAGCGCTACAACACCGAGATTCGTACCTTCCCTGGGCGCATCTGGCACAGCGTGATGTACAGCGACCTGCCGATCCGGGAAAACTTCGAGGCCACCAGCGCCGATGCCGAAAAAGCGCCTGAAGTGAAATTCTGATGCGTCTGTTCAAGCTCGCGCTGCTGCTGGCGCTGCTGTTTGCCACACCGCTGCGTGCCGAGTTGAGTTTCCCGGCGCTGAGCGGGCGGGTGGTGGACAATGCCGGCCTGCTCGACGGTGCCAGCCGCAGCCAGCTCGACAGCATGCTCAAGGCCCATGAACAGGGCACTGGCGAGCAGGTCGTGGTGGTGACCCTGGCGGATTTGCAGGGGCAGAGCATCGAAGACTACGGCTATCAGCTCGGCCGCCACTGGGGCATCGGCCAGAAGGGCAAGGACAACGGCGCACTGTTGATCGTCGCCCCTCAGGAACGCAAGCTGCGCATCGAAGTCGGCTACGGCCTGGAAGAGCGCCTGACGGATGCGCAGTCCTCGGTGATCATCAATCGCATCATCACCCCGGCGTTTCGCCGTGGCGAATACAGCCAGGGTATTGTCCAGGGTACGGCGGCGATCCTTCAGGTGCTCGGCGGCAACCCGTTGGCCGAACCGTCACGGGCGTTGGGCAATGATGCCGAAGACGGGGCGCCGGCCTGGGCCATCGGCTTGTTCATCCTGTTGATCGTTGTCGTGTTCGCCCTGCAGTCGCTTGGTCTCGGTAGTAGCGGGCGCGGCGGCATGGGCGGCGGTTTCGGTGGTGGCTACGGCGGTGGCTTTGGCGGCGGCGGGGGAGGCGGTGGGGGCTTCAGCGGTGGCGGGGGCGGCTTTGGCGGTGGTGGGTCGTCGGGTGGCTGGTAAATGATCAACAACGAGAACCGCAGCACATGACTTTGCTTACTGAACATCAACAGCGCCAGGTCGCTGAAGCCATTGCCCGGGTCGAGCGTCACACCGATGCCGAACTGGTCACGGTGTTGGCCAGCCGTGCCGACGACTACGCCTATATCCCGTTGCTGTGGGCCAGCCTGCTGGCCCTGGTGGTGCCAGGCATCATTCATTACCTGAGCGGCTGGATGAGCGTGCACAGTTTGCTGATCGTGCAGTGGCTGAGCTTTATTGCCCTGTGCCTGCTGTTCCGCATCCCGGCCCTGACCACCCGCCTGATCCCCCGGTCGGTGCGCCACTGGCGTGCGGCGAACCTGGCCCGGCGGCAGTTTCTCGAGCAGAACCTGCACCATACCGTGGGCGGTACCGGCATGCTGATCTTTGTCAGCGAGGCCGAGCGCTATGTCGAAATCCTCGTCGATGAGGGCATATCCCGGCACCTGGACAACCAGGTCTGGGAGGCCATCGTCAGGCGCTTTACCGAGCAGGTGCGCCAGGGCCAGACGTTGCAGGGCTTTGTCAGCTGTATCGAGGCCTGCGGCGAGCTGCTCAGTACCCACGTGCCGCTGACCCACGAGCGCAACGAGCTGCCCAATCGCCTGGTGGTGCTCGGTTAGCCGCGGCGGCGGTCGACAAAAGCTGTGCAGGGAAAGCGCATCCACGTAAAATTCCCGGCACTGCGCCTACCTGCGCCCCCTCCGCAACCCGAGGCACCCTTTCCCGATGTCCGATTCCTCCACCGCCCAGGCCGCGCCGGATGCGCGTGCGCAGTTTCTGAGCCTGCTCGCCACCAGCCTGGAACAGAACGCCCTGATCAAGCTGGTGCTGGCGCGCCATGTCGGCAACGAAGAAACCCTGCAGCGCATCATCGCCAAGCCGCTGACGGTCAAGGGCCAGGCTTGCGTGTCGTTCGTCTACCGCTACAAGACCCGCGACATCACCCGCAACCTGGGCAACGACGAAGCGCTGGCGCTGGTCGACGAGTTGCTCCCGGCCTCGTTTCGCAACGCCCACCTGCTCAGCCTCAGCGACGAAGCGCAGCTGGAATTCAGCAAGAAGGGCAAGCCGATGCTCCACCGCAGCGCCGTGCAGCAGGCGCGCCAGGTGCCGGCCGGTGAGCATGACCGGGAGAAGAAGCGCTACCTGGAACTGAGCCGGCCGTTCTTGCAGGACCTGGGCGTGACCGACAAGCAACAGGCGTTGATCCCGGCGATGTCGCGCAAGTGGAAGCAGATCAACAAGTTCATCGAAGTGTTCTCCCACGCCCTGAATTCGGCGCCGCTGGCCGCCGACCAAGCGCTGCGGGTGGCCGACTTCGGCTCGGGCAAGGGCTACCTGACCTTCGCCATCCACGACTACCTGCGCAATACCCTGCAGCGTGAAGCGCAGGTAACCGGCGTCGAGCTGCGCGCGGACATGGTCGAGCTGTGCAATGCCGCGGCCTCGCGCCTGGAGCATCCGGGCCTGGTGTTCGAATGCGGTGATGTACGCAGCGTGGTGCCCAGCGCCATCGAGGTGATGATCGCCCTGCATGCCTGCGACATCGCCACCGATTACGCGATCCACACCGGCATCCGCTGCGGCGCGGCGATCATCATGTGCTCGCCGTGCTGCCACAAGCAGATTCGCCCGCAACTGCACAGCCCGGGCCTGCTCAAGCCGATGCTGCAGTATGGATTGCACCTGGGCCAGCAGGCCGAAATGCTCACCGACAGCTTGCGCGCGTTGTACCTGGAAGCCTGCGGCTACGAGACCAAGGTGTTCGAGTTCATTTCGTTGGAGCACACCAACAAGAACAAGATGATCCTGGCGGTCAAGCGCCAGGCGCCGGTGCAGGCTTCAGCGTTGCTGGAGAAGATCCAGCAGCTCAAGGCGTTCTATGGGGTCAAGGAGCATTGCCTGGAAACCTTGCTGCGGGCCGATGGCTTGATCCCTGCCTGATAGCATCGCGGGTCAAGCCCGCTCCTACAAAGGCGGTGCACGCAGATCCACTGTGGGAGCCGGCGTTGCCGGCGATAGCGTCAGCCCAGCCCCCGCACAGGCGCAGGATGCACCCGCGTCTTGCGCCCCAGCACCACCGTCGCAATCACCCCGGCGGCAAACACCCAGGTAATCGGCTCGACCTGTTCGCCAAAGAACAGCGCCGAAAAGGCGATGGTGAAGAAAATCTGCAGCAACTGGATCTGGCTCACCCGGGCAATGCCGCCCAAGGCCAGCCCGGCGTACCAGGCAAAGAAGCCGATGAACTGCGAGAACAGCGACACGTAGCCGAAGGCCCACCAGGCTTTTGCACTCACCGGCCCCTGATGCTGCAAGGCCAGGTAGAGCACCGGCCCAAGCAACAGCGGTGCCGACAGCACCAGCGCCCAGCAGATCACCTGCCAACCGCCCATTTCCCGCGCCAGCCGGCCACCTTCGGCATAGCCCAGGCCGCCCACGGCAATCGCCGCCAGCATCAGCAGGTCGCCGGCCTGGATCTGCCCGGCGCCCATGATCATCGCGTAGGCCAGCACCAGCGCGCTGCCCAGGGCGGCGCAGGCCCAGAAGGCTTTCGACGGGCGCTCGTGGGACAGCCAGGCGGCGTACACCGCCACGCATAAGGGCTGCAGGCCATTAACCAGCGCACCGTGGGACGCCGGCACGCTTTGCATCGCCCAGGCCGAGAACACCGGAAACCCCAGGATTACCCCCAGCGCCACCAGGCTCAGGCCCTTGATCTGTGCCCAGGTCGGCCATTTTTCCCGGCGCCAGAGCAGCAGCGCCGCTGCCGGAATCGCCGCCAGCAACGCCCGGCCCAGGCCGTTGAGCAAGGGGTGCAGCTCCTGCACGACGATGCGGGTCATGGGCAGGGTCAGGCTGAAAATAATCACACCGAGAAGGCCAAGGACCATCCCGGTGTTTTCGCGGCTGGACATACAGGACGCCTGTGGCAGAGAAGTCCACTCATTGAGCCACAGGCGCGGCGGATGATCTTGTTACAGTTGCTAACAAGTTCATCCGTACAGTTGCGTCAGAAGAAACGGGTGATGCTGACCTTGGCATTCCGGCCCTGGCTGTAGGCATATTCGCCACTGAGCTCGGAGCGGTAGTCCTTGTTGAACAGGTTATCCACCGTCAGGTTGACCTCGGTGCCTTTGAGGTAAGGCTGCTGCGGCTTCCAGTTGGCGAACAGGCCGTGGAGCTGATAGTCGTCGTTGGCGTAGTGGTCGTAGTAGCGGTCACCCAGGGAGCTGGCCGGGCCTTCGCGGTACTTGTCGCTCGGCAGGCGGTCGGTCTTGCGCACGAACTGCGCCTGCCAGCCGACCTTGGCGTCCCAGCTGGGGATCTTCACTCCCAGGGTGGTGATCCACTTCGGTGCCGGAATGTCCTTGGCCCAGACATCCGGCCCCCAGGGGTTGGTGTAGGCGCCTTCATGGCGGCCGGTCATCCACGAGTAGGACACCGAGCCGAACAGGTAGGTCGAGTCGTAGAAGCTTTCGACCTCGAAGCCCTTGATGGTCACGCCCTTGAGGTTACGGTAATTGGACATTAAGCCTTTACCGCAGGCATCGGAGATGTTTTTGCCCTTGGCCAGTTGTGCTTCACAGCCGATACCGGTGGCCTTGAAGATCTCGTCCTTGATTTCATTGCGAAACAGCGTGGTGCGGATCTGCATGCTGTCGTCGGCAGTGAAGACGTTGGCAAAGTCGGTTACGTTACCGGCCCGCAGGGCGGTGATGCGTTCCGGGTCGAGGTTGCGGCTGCTGGCGGTGCGACTGCCCAGACCCTGGACTTCGTACTGTTCATCCAGCACCGGAGCGCGCCAGGTCTTGCTGTAATCGGCGAAGAACGCGGTGTTGGCGGTGGCTTTCCAGAACAGCGACAGGCGCGGTGACCAGCCGGTGTAGGTTTTCTCGCTGTAGTCGTGGCCGTTTGCGACAACGTTGTAATACGGCGCCTGGTTTGGCTTACCTTTGTTGGCGACATGGTCGTAGCGCAGCGACGGGGTGATGGTCACATCACCAAGGGTGATGGCGTCCTGGATGAAGTAACCCTGGCTGTCGACGGTGCCGCTGGGCATGAAGTACGGCTGGTAATGGCCGTTGTTGTATTTGGGGATCTCGTAGCTTTTGCCGGGCATCCACATCTGCGTGTCACGGTCGTGGTGACGGATCTGCACGCCGCTGGTGAAGGCGTGTTCCAGCGGGCCGGTGGCGAACAGGCTGGTGTTGCGTACATCGAGCATCTGGTCCTGGTACTCGGTGTCCATCTTGCGCCCACCGGTGGACGGCTGGAAGAACGCAGTGGCGTCACGCTCGTCGGTCTGCTGGGTGTCGGACTCCGAATACTTCACCTGCAGGTCGATCAGCGGGTTGTTCACCGGCTGGTACTTGTAGGTGGTCGACCAGGTGGTGTCAGTGGTCGTGCGGTTGGCCAGGAAGCGCTTGAGGGCATCCTTGTAGCCGAACCGGTTGATGTCCGACTGGGTCGGCGGGGTCGGATAGGCGGTGGAGGAGAACGGCGCCCAGCGCTCACTCTCCGAGCGCGACCAGGAGAACCCCAGGCTGTGTTCGTCGTTGAAGTGCAGGTTGGCCTTGAGCAGCGCGCCATCCAGGTCCAGGGCACTGTTGGGCAGGCGCTGGGGGTTGATCGGGTAGCGGCCTTCGGGGTCGGGCAGGGTGCCGGCCAGCTTCATGTCGTCGCCGTCGCGTTTGGTCAGGTACACCAGGGCGTCCATGCGGCCATCGTCGGTGCGGCCGAACAACGCCGAGCTGTAGACCTGCTGATGGTCGTTGCTGGCGTAACCATACTTGAGCATGGCGCCGCTGTTGCGCCCGTCCTGGAGCAGGTCGGGGGCGTCCTTGGTGGTCATGTTGACGCTGCCGCCGAAGCCGCCGTTGCCGGTGTAGATCGAGTGCGGGCCCTTTTCCACCTCGATGTTCTTGATCAGCTCCGGCTCGATGAAGACGGTGCCTTGCTGGTAGCGCTCGAAGCCGCTCTTGGTCGCGCCATCGACGGTCATCGGCACGTCTTCGGCATCACCCAGGCCCCAGATATTGATGGTCTGGCCGCCGGGCTTGGCCGAGCCGCCCATGTTCACCCCGGGCAGGGTCGAGAGCACGCTGGGGATGTTGCTCGGCTGGTAGCGGTCGATGTCTTCCTGGGTCAGGGTCGAGCGGCCGACGGTGCTCGGGTCGACCTGTTGGCCGTCACCTACCACGCTTACCGCGCCGAGCTGGATGCTGTTGTCGGCGGTGGTGTCGTCTTCGCGCAGGCGCACCACATAGGTGTTGCCGACCTTGACCAGGGCAAAGCGGCTGTTGTGCAGCAACTGGCTGATCGCCTCGAGCGGTTCGTAAGCACCTTGCAGGGCTGGGGCCTGGACGCTGTTGAGCAAGGATTCGTCAAACAGCAGCTGCAGTTTGGCCTGCTGCGCCAGTTGGCTCAGCGACGCCGCCAGCGGCTGCGCCGGCAGGTTCAGTTGCAACGGCGCGGCCTGGGCCTGCAGGCTCAGGGCCAGGCACGCGGCCAGCAGTGAAGGACGAACAGACAACGGCTTGAACGGAGCAAACGCACGCAAGATGAAACCCCCCAATATGGCAACAAAGGCCAGAAAAGGCCTGCAGTGATTACGCAGACGGGAGGAAGACGCAGGGCTGCGGAAAACCCTCACATGCGAATGAAAAATATTCTCAAATTACTCTTTGCGTTCGATCCGCAGGCGGCCGTCGGCCAGGTTTACCGCTTTGATCGGCAGCAGCGCCGGCAGGGCGTTGAGCACGGCATCCGGGTCATTGACGTCGAGGTTGCCCGAGACCTTGTAGCGGCCCAGCGCCGGGTCGGCGAGCAGCACCGGTGCCGAGCGGTACAGCGACAGCTCATCGACCAGGCTGGCCAGTTCGCGGTTGCGAAAGCTCACATGGCCGCTGCGCCAGTCGGCCACCTCCTGAGCGCTGAGGTTCTGGACGTTGAGGCTGCCCCGGGCCAGGTCATAGATGGCCCGCTGGCCGGCGCTCAACAGTACTGGCGGGCGATTCTCGCCGGGGGTTTCCAGGGCCACCTGGCCGTGGGCGACGCTGAGCACCAGCTCCTGCTGGCCGCGGCGCAGATCGAACGCGGTGCCGACCACCCGTACCCGCGCATTGCCGGCATCGATGTACAGCGGGCGCTCCTTGTCGGCGGCCACGTCGATGTACAACTGGCCCTGGTCGAGGCGAATCAGCCGGCGCTCGTTGTCGAAGCTCAGGCTCAGCCGGGTGCGGGCGTTGACCTCCAGCTGGCTGCCATCCGGCAGGGCCAGGTGCTGCGGGCGTTCGCTTTGCACGGTCAGTTGTTGCTGATGATGGCGGCTCGGCAGGCCGAGGTTGGCCGCCAGCACGGCGCACACCAGCCCGGCGGCCACGGCCAGCGCCGGACGCCAGCGCAACGGTTTGCGGCTGGGCAGGGCGACCGGTTTGTTCAGGCGTTTGAGCGCGGCCAGGTCATCCCAGAGTTGTTCGAACTGGGCATAGGCGCGGGCATGCTCGGGGTGTTGCAGCCATTGGGTGAAGGCCTTGCGTGATTCGCGCGAGCGGTCGTTGCGGTTACGGGTAAACCAGCTGGCCGCCTGGGCATCGATGCTGCGCTTATCGATTTCAGGAGTGGGGGTCATTCTGGCTGCTCCATGCCGTTGTCACTGTCCAGACGTTGCTTGCAATGCAGCAGGGCCGCGGCGATGTGCTTTTCCACCATGCTCACGGAAATGCCCATGCGCGCGCTGATCTGCGCCTGCGTCAAACCTTCGAAGCGGTGCAGCATAAGGGCTTCGCGGCGGCGCGGCGAGAGCTCGGCGAGGACAAGTTTCAATTGTTCCAGGCGCTGTTGCTGCTGGGCATGCTTGAGCGGGTCGCTGCTGGTGCCGGCCGGTGTCTGTTCGCTGGCCTGGGCTTGTTCGTCGAGCACACTGTGACGCACCTTCTGCCGGCGCCAGTGATCACTGAGCAGGTTGCGCGCCATCTGGAACAGGAACGCCCGTGGTTGCTCGACCCGCGCGCGGTCGCGATAACCCAGCCACTGGGTGAACACGTCCTGGGTCATGTCTGCGGCATCGTTGGCATTGTCCATGCGCTTGCGCAAAAAATGCAGGATATCGGCATAGAACCCACGACAGGTTTCGTGGGCAAAAGGGTCGGGTTTGGGGCGCGGCATGCAAGCTTTCCAGGACGGACCGGAGAGAAAGGTTGCAAATGGTATCGATAATAATTGCTATTTACCATGCCTGTTTTTGTCGCCCATCACCGCCGCTTGCGGATCGGAACCGGTACCGGGACGTCCAGCCCGGGCGCGCCCAGTGGGTGGCTGCTGGCGTCGAAAAAGTACAGTGGTAGCTCGGGCATGTCGGCAAAACGCTGCAGGTAGTGCTGCTTCTGGCTGATGATCGAGGCGTCGCTCAACGGCCGGATGGCGATGGCCAGGTGCGTCGGGCGCGCCTGCTTGAGCGCCTCCAGCAGATGGCGGTCAGTGCTGTCCAGGTGCTGGCCGAAGATGCACAGCCCGCCCTGGTGCCCCGCCAGCTCACCGAGGGCCCAACTGAGGTAGTCGGAACTGCGAATAGCCTTGAGCTTGTCGTCGCTGCTGCTCTCGTTGACGAACAGCGGCACGTCGCCCGGGGTGTTGACGGCAAAGCCATCGAGCAACTGGCTGTCGGTGGCACTGCGCTGGCGGGTGCTGCCATCCTGCTGCTTGAGCAAGTGCAGGCCGCCGTGCAGGTACAGCAGGCGTGTGCCGGGGCTGCGGGTGCGGCGGATATCGAAGTCGCCGTCTTCATCGAACAACTGCTGAAAGCCTTCCGGTGCCTGGCTGGCGGCCCAATGGCAGATCAGGTCGTAGTTGCTTGAGTAGACGCTCTGGTAATTGCCCAGCTCGCGGTTGATCAGCAGTAACGTCTGGCTCGGCAGCATGCGCCAAGGGATGTGCACGCTGCGAATGGCATGGATCAGCGCTTCCTTGATCGCGTAGTAGCGGTTCAGCGGCGCCGAAGCGCTGATCGCCAGCGCGGCGTTGATCCGTACCGTCGTGTTCAGGGCACTGAGCACCGGTTCGAACAGCTCGCTGCCCAGCGACTTGAACAGCGCCTGGTCGGTCAGGCTCAGGGGTTTGTGCCGCACCCGCTGGGCTTCTTCGAACAGCGAAAAATACGTGAAGGGTCGCCACAGCGCACGGCTGGCGCCGTTGCCCAGCAGCAGGCCGCTGCACGGCTGACTGGCGTTCAGGTCTGGCCAGGGGTGGAGGCTGGCGTCGAGGTCGGCGTGGGGCATCGGGCATCTCTGTGGCAGGGCAGGCAATCGCCGGCGACTTTAGCATGCAACCGGTCTGTCATCAGCGTTGGCGACTATGCTGGATTCGCTGTGCACCAAAGGAAGGCTGAAAATGTTGAACGCAATTGGACGTGTGTGGTGCCTGGCGTTGTTGCCGCTGGCGGGGCTTGCCGAGGCCGGGCAGGGCGCTGAGTTGGCCAGGGCCCAGGGTATTCCCTACCCGGCGGTGATCGCCCATCGCGGCGCGTCTTATGATGCGCCGGAGTCCACGGCACCGGCCTACCGGCTGGCGCGCGAGTTGGGCGCCGATTACCTGGAGCTGGACCTGCAGCGCTCCAGCGATGGCGTACTGGTTGCCGTGCACGATGACAACCTGCTGCGTACCAGTGATGTTGCCGAGCGTTTTCCCGAACGCAAGAACAGCCCGGTCAGCGCCTTCACCCTGGCCGAACTCAAGTCGCTGGATGTCGGCAGCTGGTTCAACAAGGCTTACCCCGAGCGTGCCCGGGCAAGCTTCAAGGGCCTGAAGATCCAGACCCTCGATGAGGTCATGGCCATCGCTGCGGCTAACCCGCAGCACCAGCCCGGCTTGTACATCGAGACCAAGGTGCCTGGCCTGTTTCCCGGCATCGAAGCTGACCTGAAGAAAAGCCTGCAGGCCAAGGGCTGGCTCGCGCGGCCGGGCAAGGTGGTATTGCAAAGCTTCGACCGTAGCAGCCTGGCGCTGCTGCACCAGCACATGCCCCAGGTGCCCAAGGTGCTGTTGCTGTGGATCGGCAAGGGCAGCATGGAACCGGCCTCGCAGCAGACCTTCGCCGAGTCCGGCGAGCGCGACAAGGCGGCGTTCTATGCGCGCCAACAACCCAAAGACAAGGCCGAATTCGAGCGCTGGCTGGATTACGCCAAGGCCGATGGAGCCATCGGCACCGGCCCTTCAGCAGCGCTGACCGAGGGCGGTGCCCAGAGTTACGCCGACCTGGTGCAGCCGTGGATGAACCAGCTGACGCACGACAAGGGCCTGTTGGTGCACGTGTACACCGTCGATGAGCCGGTGGATTTTCGCAAGGTGCTGGACGCGGGCGTGGACGGCATCTTCAGCAATCGCAGCGGCCAGCTGCTGCGTTACCTGGCCCGGCCCAGTGCCCGCAGCGAGGCGCAGATTCTGCGCGCCGAGGGTTATTGACAGGCTGGCTGGTGCTGCGCGGCTGCCGTAGACTTCGCGCCTTGCACGGACTTTCAGGACACTGCCTCGATGACCTTTTCACTGCTGCTGGCGGTAATCGCTTCCGGTTTTATCTACGGCATTACTCCGGGGCCCGGCGTGCTGGCGGTGCTCGGCATTGGCGCGGCGCGTGGCCGACGCGCCGGGGCGGGGTTTCTCTGCGGTCATTTGCTGGGTGATGTGCTGTGGTGCAGCACGGCGTTGGTGGCCATCGTCGGCGCACGGCAGATCGGCAACTCGGTGTTCGACATTCTCGGCGTGCTCAGTGGCCTGTACCTGTTCTGGCTGGGCATGCGTGCCCTGCGTAGCCGCCCGGGCAATGGCGAGGGCGAGCAGGGGCCGGTGCGCAAACCGTTCTGGCACGGTGTGGTGTTCGGCCTGACCAACCCCAAGGCCTATCCGGTGGCTGTGGCCACGTTCACCGCCTTGCTTTCCAGCCGCGCTGAAACACTGGATTGGTCAATGCTGCCGGCGCTGATCGCCTTGAGTTTTGTCGGTGGCTTGCTGGCTTATGCGATTCTCGTCGGTGTGGTCGGTGCCCGCCATGTGCGTACCCTGTACAGCCGTTACGAGCTGTGGATCACCCGGGCGTGCGGGGTGATGTTCATCGGCTTTGCCGTGAATGCCCTGGCCCACGCCTTGCCTGGCCTGTTGCCGCGCAACAGCTGAGGGCTGGCAGAAGGCTATACCGATATGTGAGAATGATATGAATTCCTATTCATGCACTTCTCGCACGCCGGACCTTCATGACTTCGCTCTCCACGCCCTGGACCGCCGCTGCCCCGGCCTTGCAGGCGGTCGTCCACGATCTGCTGGCCAACTATAGCGACCTGCGCCGCTACCTGAGTGGGCGCTTGCGCAATCCGGATGATGCCGCCGACATTGCCCAGTCAAGCTTTGCCCAGGCCTACGCCCATGCCTTGAACGCCCCGGTGCTCAACGCCCGGGCCTTGCTGTTCCAGGCGGCGCGCAACCTGTGCATCGATCAGTACCGGCGACGCAGCAACGAGCTGGCGGCGCTGGAAGACTGGCTGACCCGGGCCGATGCGCTGAGCCCGAGCGTTGAAGAAATCATCATCGCCCGCGAGCAGCTGCAGCAGCTGATCGAGCGTATCGAACGCATGCCGCGCCTGCGCCGTGAAGTGTTCGTCCGCGTGCGCCTGCACGGCCAGCCCCATCGCCAGGTGTGTGCCGAGCTGGAACTGTCGGCCAAGGCAGTGGAGCTGCACGTCGCCCGGGCGGTGTTCGATTTGTCCGAACTGAGCCTGGCGGCACGGCATGCCTGAGTCTTCGCCGGTATCAACGCGCAAGGTGCAGCAGGCCCTGACCTACCTGGCCGCACTCAATAGTGACGACCCCGAACGGGTACAGCAGGCGCGTGGGCAACTGGAGCGCTGGCGCGGTAAAAGCAACGAGCACGAACGGGCCTGGCAAGAGGCCGAACAACGCTGGCAACTGGTGCATCGGCTGACCCCGCAACTGCGCCCGGCAGTGGCGCCGGAGCCGCTCAACCTCAGCCGTCGGCGCCTGCTGCGTCAGGGCGGCGGCCTGCTGCTGGCGGTGGTGGGGGCCAGTTGGCTGGGCTGGTTGTGGCGGCGTACGCCGCAGTTCGATCGCCTGCTGCAAACCGTGCATGCCGAACCGCCACGCGGCGAAACCCTACCCGATGGCAGCCAGTTGCTGCTGGCCGCCGAAACCAGCCTGCGCGTCGAGTACAGCAACGGTCTGCGCCAGGTGCGCCTGCTGCATGGCCACGTCTATTTCGACGTGGCGCGCGAGCGCTTGCGACCGTTTGTGATCAGCACCCGGCTGGGCGAAGTGCAGGTGCTGGGCACGGCATTCAGTGTCAGCGATCGCGGTGCTGAGATTCAGGTCGCAGTGGCGCGCGGGCGGGTCGAGGTGCGTGGCTTGCGTGACGGCTCGCAGGTGCTGCTGGCCGGTGAGCGGATCAGCCTCGATGCGCAAGGCCGATTGCTCCGGCTCAGGTCCGATCCGCATGCCGCGCCGGATATCCAGCATTGGCAGCGCGGTTGGTGGTCGTTCACCGAGACGCCGCTGGCCGAGGTGATTGCCGAGGTCAACGCATATGCCCTGCAACCGGTGGTGCTGGAGCCCGCCGTGGCACGCCTGCAACTGACCGGCAGCTTCCCCAGCGACCAGCCGGAACTGCTGCTGCAGACGCTGCCGAAAGTCCTTCCGGTGAGCCTGGTTCAGCAGGTGCAGCAGCGCACCCTGCGATTGCGCTGAAAAAGTTTTGAGGGGTAACGGCGAAGTGGCCCGTCTTCATCGCTGAACCCACCTCTGCAAGGACAGATCATGTCGCTTCCCCATGCCCGCCCGGCACCCCCTGCGGCTTTCCCCGGTACCCTGCGTCGGCTGGTGCTGGCCTGTGCCCTGGGCAGCGCCAGCCTGTTGCCACTGACTGGCGTTCACGCCGCCGCCCTGGCTGCTGACGCGCCGGCCCTGAGCTTGAACCTGCCGGGTCAGTCCCTGGAAGCCGCGGTGCATGCCCTGGCCCGTGAAGCCGGGGTTGCTATCGCCGCCGACAGCCAATTGCTGGCGGGTCGCAGCGCACCGGCGTTGCAGGGCCAGTTCACCTTGCAGCAGGCCTTGCAGCGCGTGCTGGCCAACACTGGCCTGGTCGCCAGTGAAGAGAACGGTGTGATCATCCTGCGCAGCCTGAACAGCGACGGCGCCCTGACCCTCGGTGAGCTGAACATCAATGCCAGCAGCAATCCCGATGGCCTGCCCGAGGCCTACAGTGGCGGCCAGGTCGCCCGCGGCGCACGCTTAGGCATGCTGGGTAATCGCGATGTGATGGAGACACCCTTCAACGTCACTTCCTACACCGCCCAGCACATGGAAAACCAGCAAAGCGGCACGGTTGGCGCGGTGCTGCGCAACGATCCGTCGATCCGCTTCAGCACCGGCGAAGGCCACGCCTACGAGAACTTCATGATCCGTGGCTACTCCCTTGACTCCACCGAGCTTGCGCTAAACGGGTTGTACGGCCTGGCCCCGGATGGCCATGTGCCGACCGAGTTCCTTGAGCGGGTGGAAGTGCTCAAAGGCCCCGGTGCCTTGCTCAATGGCATGGCACCCAACGGCGGTGTCGGCGGGGTGATCAACCTAGTGCCCAAGCGCGCCGGTGAAGCGCCGCTGACCCGCCTGACCAGCAGCTACGTATCCGACGGTTATATCGCTGAACACATCGATCTGAGCCGTCGCCTGGGCGACGAGCAGCGCTTGGGCATTCGCTTCAACGGTGTATATGGCAGCGGCGAAACCGGCGTCGACCAGCAATCCAAGGACCGCACCCTGGCATCGTTGGGCATGGACTATCGCGGCGATGGCTGGAAGCTCGAGCTGGATGCCTACGAGAGCCACGAAAAACTTGAGGACGGCAGCCCGATGATGGCCGGCTTCAGCAAACTGGGCCATGTCACCAAGGCGCCGAAACCGGACACCAACATCCTCGACGGCATTTCCGCCAAGCAAATCAGCAAGGCCGTGGTGCTGCGCGGTGAATACGACCTCAACGACGACTGGACCGCCTACGCCAGCGTCGGCAGCGCCCGCACCCGCTACAAGGGTTTTCTCAATGGCACCCGGGTGATCGTCACGGGTGCCAACGGCGATGCCAGCGGCGAGACCTATAACCAGGCCGGCTACACCCATAGCCTGTCCACCGAAGCCGGGGTGCGTGGCAACTTCGTCACCGGCCCGGTCAACCACCAGGTGGTATTGAGCACCACCTTGCTGCATCAGGACATCGGCCGCGCCGCCACGGTGACCAGCAAGAAGTACGTGACCAACATCTACCACCCGGGCAAGCCGATCATTGCCGGTGACATCGGTTCCAGCGACAAGACCGGCGATAACACCCTGTCCAGCTTCGCCGTCGCCGACACCCTGGGCTTTATCGACGACAAAGTACTGCTGACCCTCGGGGTACGCTCGCAACGAGTGCGGCAGAAGATGAGCAAGCCGGCCTATGACGAGCGCGCCCTGACTCCGGCCCTGGGCCTGGTGCTCAAGCCCTGGGATGCGCCGGTGTCGCTGTACGCCAACTACATCGAGGGCCTGACCCAGGGCGGCATGGTCACCGACCTTGCCGCCGCCAACTACGGCGAGCAGTTCGCCCCGTACAAGGCCAAGCAGATGGAGGCTGGGGTCAAGTGGGACCTGGGCGATTTCACCCACACCCTCAGCGTGTTCCAGATCGAGAAGCCGAGCATGCTCCAGGACCGCGCCAGCAACCGTTACACCGACGATGGCGAGCAGCGTAACCGCGGCGTGGAATGGAACCTGTTCGGCGCGCTGACCCCGAGCGTGCGCCTGCTTGGTGGCGTCACCTACACCCGTGCCGAACTGACCCGCACCGCCGGCGGTACCTTCGATGGCAACACCGCCCGGGGTGTGCCGGCCTGGTCGGCCAACCTCGGCGCCGAATGGGACACCCCCTGGGTCCCGGGCCTGACCCTGACCGCACTGGGCATCCACAGCAGCTCGCAGTACCTCGACAGTGCCAACGACCTGAAGATCCCGCAGTGGACCCGCTACGACCTTGGCGGTCGCTACAGCACGCGCATCCTCAGCAAGGATGTAGTGCTGCGCGCAAGCCTTGAGAACGTCGAGAACCGCGCCTACTGGGCCGGGGTGTTCAACGACGGCTATGCCACGGTCAGCGAGCCCCGCACGCTGAAACTTTCCGCCAGCATCGACTTCTGAGGTGAGCATGCAGACTTTCAGTCAGTGGAGCTGCGCCGTGGCGCTGGCCCTGTGCGTGAGTGGCAACGCGATGGCGAACGCCGACAGGCCCCTGCAACCGGGGCAAACCGTCAACGCCAGCTTTGCCCAGGGGCAACAACCGGTCTGGAGCTTGCAGCTCAAGGCCGGCGACCTGGTCCAGGGCCGGCTGCAGGGCGATGCCAGCCTGCGCCTGCTCGATGCCCAGGGCCAACCTGTGCGGCTGCTGATCGATGGTCAGGACCAGCCGCGCGAGTTCATCTTCATCGCCGAGCGCGATAGCGCTTACGGCCTGCGTGCCGAGATGCTGGCCAGCCGGCCGCAAGCAACCTACGCGTTGCGCCTGAAACAGGTGATTGCGGCCAGCGAGCAGCAGCGCCGCGCCGTACCGTTGCCGAGCCCGACCCTGCGTGCGCTGCAGCAACAGTTGGCCCGGGGGGCGAGCACCGACGCGTTCTGGAAGGCGCGTCAGCAACAGGGCACGCCCATGGTCGAAGCCGTGGCGGACACGCCGGGCATGAGCCTGGTGACCTTCCTCTGGCGCGGTGCCGAGCACAATGTGCGGGTGTTCGGCGCACCCTCGGGCAATCACGATGAGCTGCAACGTCTCGGCGTCAGTGACGTGTGGTTTCGCAGCTATCTGCTGCCTTCGTCTGCACGCTTGAGCTATCAACTGGCCCCGGACGTACCAGCGTCGGATGATCGGCGGATGATCCTCGCCAGCACCCGGCGTGACCCGCTGAACCCGAACAGCTTCGCTGATGGCAGTGGCGACCCGTACCTGTCGCGCTCGCGCCTGGAACTGCCGGCTGCGCCCGCGCAACCCTGGGTGGCCGAGCGCAAGGGTATTGCCCGTGGCAGCCTGGAGCGCAAGGTGCTGAGCAGCACCTTGCTGGGCAACCAACGCGATGTCTACCTGTACCGCCCGGCACAGTGGCAGGCGGAGGCTGAGGGGCAGGGCCTGCTGGTGCTGTTCGATGCGCACGCCTATACGCGCCAGGTGCCGACCCCGACCATTCTCGACAACCTGATCGCCGATGGCTTGATCCCACCAACCGCGGCCTTGATCATCGCCAACCCCAGCGACCTCAGCCGCCAGCGGGAGCTGCCGCCGAACCCGCAGTTTGCTCGTTTCATGGCTGAAGAACTGATGCCCTGGGCACGCCAGCAAGGCCTGGCGGCAGCGGCGCAGCGCACCGTGGTCGCGGGCTCCAGCTACGGTGGCCTGGCCTCGGCCTACATGGGCCTCAAGCACCCGGAACTGTTCGGCAATGTGTTGAGCCTGTCCGGTTCCTACTGGTGGGGGCAAGAAGGTGAAGAGCCAGGCTGGCTTACCCGCGAGTACGTCAAGGCGCCCAAGCAACCACTGCGCTTCTACTTGCAGTCGGGCTTGTTCGAAGGGCCGAAAATTCTCGACACCAACCGCCATTTGCGTGATGTGTTGCTGGCCAAGGGATACCCGGTGGAGCAGGTCGAATACCCAGCCGGGCATGATTACTTGCAATGGCGGGGCAGCTTGCCGTGTGGCTTGATCAGTTTGATCGGCAAGGCTGCGCAACTGCCGAAAACCTGTCAGCCAGGCTGAAAACGGGGCTGCTTTGCAGCCCATCGCCGGCAAGGCCGGCTCCCACAATGGCTCTGCATGCACCGAACTTGTGGGAGCTGGCCTTGCCAGTGCTAGAGCGTTTGTTCCTTGCGACTGCGATTGCGCCACAACCGATACGCCCTGATCCCCGAACGCACCGAACCAAACAGCAAGCCGTTCTCCATCTCCCGCGCGATCCCCGAACGCACCAGCATGCGCAAAAAGCGTCCGCGCGCCCGGGCGATGCCGAAGTAGATACCGCGGGCTTTCAAGGTGTCGCGCACCTCGCGCAAGGCCGCAATGCCGCTGACATCGATCGAGCTGACCGCCTCGGCATCGAACAGCACCGCGCGCGGTTGCTCCTCACGATGCACCGCCTCGAGCAAACGCATCTTGAAGTAGTCGGCATTGAAAAACAGGATCGCGTCGTCAAAGCGGTACACCACCAGCCCTTGTACCGTGCGCGCCTCCTTGTAGCGGCGGATGTCGACCTGGCCTTCGATGCCCGGCACCCAGCCGAGCACCGCATCGGTAGGCTGGTAGATGCTGTAGAGCAGGCGCAGGATCGCCAGGGTCACGGCGATGATGATGCCCGGCAGCACGCCGACCCCGAGCACGCCGACGGTGGTCAGCACGCACAGCCAGAACTCGAAGCGGCTGAGCGTGTAGATCTTTTTCAGCGACTGCACATCGATCAGCCCCCAGCCGGCCATCAGCAGTACCGCGCCCAACGCCGCTTGCGGAATCCACGCCATGGGCGTGGTGAAGGCCAGCAATATCAGGGCGATGACCAGGGCGGCGATGATCCCCACCAACTGGCTTTTGCCGCCGACCATGTCGTTGACGGCGGTGCGCGAGTCGGCGCCGCTGATGGCAAAGCCCTGGGAAACCCCGGCGGCAATGTTGGTGACCCCCAGGGCCAGGAACTCATGGTTGGCGTTGATCGCATAACCATGACGGGCAGCAAAGCTGCGGGCGGTAAGCATGGCGCTGCAAAAGCTGACGGTGGCGATACCCAGGGCATCACGCAGCAGGCTTTTCATTTCTTCCAGATTGGTGTGCGGCCAGGCCAGTTCCGGCATGCCGGCCGGCACCGGGCCGAGAACCGCCACGCCAAAACGGTCCAGACCAAACAGCCCGACCACCAGGGTTGCCACCGCCACTGTCACCAGCGCCGCCGGCAGGCGTGGGTAGCGGCGCGGCAGCCAGATCAGCAAGCCCAGCCCGGCGACGCCGATCACCAGGGTCAGCCAGTGGATTTCCCCCAGGCGCTGCAGCAGGTTGATCAGGCTGAGAATGAAGCCGTTGCCCTCGATCTGGAACCCCACCACCTTGCCCAGTTGCCCGGCCAGCAGGCTCAGGCCGATACCGTTGAGGTAACCGATGAGGATCGGCCGCGAGAAAAAACTGGCAATGAACCCGGCCCGCGCCAGCCCGGCACCGATCAGCATCAAACCGACCAGGATGGTGACAATCACCGACAATTGCGCCAGCCGCGCCGGGTCGCCCATGGCCAACGGCGCGATCGCCCCGGCGACCATGGCGCAGGTGGCGGCATCCGGGCCGACCATCAACTGCCGCGAGCTGCCGATCAGGGCATAGACCATCATCGGCAGGATGCATGCATACAAGCCGTACTGCGGCGGCAGGCCGACGATCTGCGCATAGGCAATGGCGATAGGGATCTGGATCGCGGCCACCGACAAGCCGGCCTGCAGGTCATGGCGAAACCATTCACGGCGGTACTGCAACAGGTTGGCCAGGCCAGGCAGCCAGCGGGAGAGAAACATGCACGGATCCTTTCGAGTGTTTCGCGGTGGGCTATTAAAGCGCAGCGCGTAGTGCCTGGGCAGGGCGTCAAATCAAAAACACCGCTGTTAAGTCTGGTGCAAGCCGTGGAAAATGCCGCCCGAATATTTGGATCAGTGAATGGAAGCCGATGGAACGCATACTCAATAGCTGGAAAAAACCTGCAGGCCTGCTGTGCCTGGCCTGGTGCTGCACCGCCCAGGGCATGGGCGACATCTTTGGCGATGGCACTGGCAATGTCGATGGCATGCTGACCCTGGGGGCCACGGTGTACGTGCCCTTCATGCTCACCGGGGCAACCACCTTCGGGCCAACCATGGCCTCCGAGGGGACTTCCGGCAGCGATGGCAAGCGGGTGCTTGCGCAAGCCCGCGACGATGCTGCGGCGTTCATTGCCAGCGACGGGGCTTACCGGGGTGTGTATCTGCAATCGGCACTGCACTGGTTGCGCAGCGAGGGGCGTGCGACAGGGGCAACGGACAGCGAGCTGGCCCAGCGAATACTGGTGCTGGCGGTGGTTGAGGCGAAGGGCAATTAGCGAAATAGCCACCAGGGCGGTGGCCAAGGCCTCAGCTGCGCTGGAACCTGGAAGAAGCTGGAGCGGGTGAAGGGAATCGAACCCTCGTTATCAGCTTGGGAAGCTGGAGTAATGCCATTATACGACACCCGCTTTCAGGGCTGACTTTGTACCAGAACTTCGCCGCGATTTGAAGCTCTTTGTTGCTGCAGAGCCATCGGCCGGTGGCCGCTAGCGCAAGGTCGTGCATCTTCTTTCTGGCCTTTGGGGCCGTTGATGCAGGAGGCTGCGCTACCGGTCACCGTGTCGCTCAGATAGCCAGTGCATGGTGCTCCTGGGTGTAGCTGTAACGGGGACGCGATTCTTTCAGCGCAGGCTTGAGGAAACCCAGCAGCACTTCACGGGTGTCGCGGCAGGCGGCCTTGTGTTCCATGTCGAGGAAATGGCCGGTGGCGCGGATCTCGCGAAAGTGGCTGTTGCGCACATGCTGACCGAACTGGCGGGCATCCTCGGTGGTGGTGTATTCGTCCCACTCGCCATTCATGAACAGTACCGGAATGTCGATCACCCGCGCCGCCCGCAGAGCGTTGCCCAGGTCGTGGTCGAGTACCTGGTTGATGTGAAAGTGCATCTGCGCGTATTCGTGGTTGTCCAGGCTGCTGACGTGCCGGTAGTTGAACCGCTTGAACAGCGACGGCAGGTGCTTGCCGATAGTGTCATTGACCAGGTTGCCGACCCGGTAGCGATCGCAGGCGCTCAGGTACTGGCAACCGCGTTCGAGGTAGTCGCGCATCGGTTCGTTGATCACCGGCGAGAACGAACTGACCACGGCCTTTTCGATGCGCCGTGGCTTGTGCGCCAGGGCCAGCAGGGTGCAGGCGCCGCCCCAGGAGAAGGACATGACGTGATCGGCGCCAAAATGGTCGATCAGCTCCAGGAGGATCTGCCCTTCGGTTTCCTTGGTCAGCAGATGTTCGTTGCGGTTGTGTGGCTTGGACTTGCCGGCGTACGGCTGGTCATAGAGCACCACGTTGAATTGCGGGTGCAGGTTGCGCACCGTCTGGGCAAAGGAGGCCGTAGTGGCCAGCGAGCCATTGACCAGGATGATCGTCTTTTCAGCGGCGTCTGCGCGATAGAACTCCGTGTAAACCCGATACTGACCTTGTATATCAAGCACAGCGATTTCTGGCCTCATGTCGTCGACTCCTGGCGCAAAAAAGGGTGTTCGCACATGCAAGGATGCGCGTTCTTTATGACAGGTAGGCATACGCCTTGAAGTAGCTGAGGGCCCTGGTCGATCCCTGTGGCACGCGGGTCGACCGGTATTGTTGTAGGAGGGCAATCTGCCGGACGCCAATGCTTCGAGGCATGGGTCGCCAGCAAAAAGGTGTCTTGGACTACGACTGTGACTGGTGAGTCACATGCAGACCGACGATTGGATTCAAGCAGGCACCTGGCCAACCCGCAAGTGCCTTTCGGCCAATTGGCGAAAATTTTCCGCCAGGCGGTCGTAGGCTCAGATCGCCTGGATTTCTTCCGGATAGAGCGCCCGGTACTGGCCCGGTTGCAGGTTCGGGTCCAGTTGCAACGGGCCCATGCGTTCGCGGTGCAGGCGCAGCACCTTGTTGTCGAAGTGGCCGAACATGCGCTTGACCTGGTGGTAGCGCCCCTCGACGATGCTCAGGCGGGCGCTGCGCGGGCCCAGCAAGGTCAGTTCGGCGGGCAGGGTGGTGAGGTCTTCGAAAGCGAAGTAGAAACCCTGGCGGAACTTGTCGATGTAGTGTTCGCCAATCTCCTGCTCGGTTTCGACGTAGTAGACCTTGGGCAGTTTGGTCTGTGGCTGGGTCAGGCGCCGCGACCACAGGCCGTCGTTGGTCAGCAGCATCAGCCCGGTGGTGTTGAAGTCCAGGCGCCCGGCGATGTGCAGGTCCTGGGTGTCGGGCTGGTCGATCAACTCGATCACGGTAGGGTGCTGCGGGTCCTGGGTGGCACTGACGCAGCCCTGGGGCTTGTGCAGCATCAGGTAGCGCAGCGGGCGCCCGGTCTGCAGCAGTTGCTCGTCGACCTCGATACGGCTGAACTCGCGCACGTCGAAGCGCGGATCGCTGACGCACTGGCCATCCACGCGCACGCGCCGTTCTACCAGCAGCAGGCGAACGTGCTGGCGGCTGAAGCAAGGCAGGTTGCTGAGGAATCGATCGAGACGCATACAGAGCCAGGCGCAGGGCGCGACAGTTTAACCTTCGGGCGCGGCCTTGGCTGCCTGCAATTGCGCCTCGACCTCGGCGCAGCGTGGGCACAGGCAGGCCTTGTCGCGCAGTTCGGGCGGCAGGGCCTCCAGCACCTTGGGGTCGATGCTCACGCCATAGCACCAGCAGGCCTGGGCGGCCGTGCGCGGGTCGGCCAGGCTGCAATCGTTGCTGGCGCCACAGGCGGGGCAGCGGCGGGTGTCATTCATGGTCAAGGCTGTTCATGGTCGGATCGGGGCATCTCGCTGCAGACGCGGTTGCGTCCACTCTGTTTGGCCCGGTAAAGGGCATGATCGGCACGGGCGATCAGGCTGTGCAGGGTATCGTCGGCCTGCAGGTTGCTCAAGCCGATACTGACGGTCAGATGGATCGGCTGCCCGGCATAAGTAAAGGCCAGTGCTTCGGTCTTGCTGCGAATCTTCTCGGCTACGGCCAGGGCGCTGTGGCTGTCGGTGTCCTTGAGCAGCACGATAAATTCCTCACCACCCCAGCGGCAGATGATATCAGCATGGCGCAGGCAGTCTTCCAGCACCTGGGCGAACTGGCGCAGTACTTCGTCGCCGGCCAGATGGCCATGGGTGTCATTGAGCGCCTTGAAGTGGTCGAGGTCGATCAGCAGGGCGATCAGCGGCTTGGGTTCGCGCTGGGCTTCCTGCAGCGCTTGCGCGGCCAGCAGGTCGAAGCCGCGGCGGTTGGGCAGGCCGGTGAGGCTGTCGAGGGTGGCCAGGGTTTCGATGTTGTCCTGATGGCGCTTGACCATGGCATTGAGCAGCGACAGCACCACCAGGGTGATCATCGCGCAGATCGCCAGGTTCAGGTACAGCGACTGGCGTATGGCGTCCATGGCGCCGTCTTCGCGCTTGTCAACGAACAGGAACCAGTTCAGCTCCGGTACCAGGCGCACATTGAGGAAATGGCTGTGGCCGTCGCTGCTGCGGTACTCATGACTGCCGCTGACCGGGGTGGGCATCTGCTTGAGCAGGTTGTGCAAACCGTCCAGCTCGCTCAGCGACTGGCCAGACCGGGCGCCATGGGGGCCGCCGCTGGAGCCGGTCAGCACCACGCGGCCGTGGCGGTCGACGAAGAACACCCGGCGCTGGTAGCGCTGTTGGTAATCATCGATCAGGCGAATCACCGCTTCGACCGTCAGGCCGATACCGGCAACGCCAATGAACTTGCCGTCGTAGTCGAACACCCGATAGTTGATGAACACCGTGAGGCGATCCTGGTTGGCCATGTCGAGGTCGACGTTGATCTCGTAGGGCGTGTTCAGGGTCAGCACCCGTTGGTACCAGGCATCGCGGGGCGCCTGCGGGTCGATCTTCTTCAGCACGCCCTTGGCCTGGTAGTAGACGCCGGTATTGTTTGAGACGAAGAACGCCGTGTAGGCGTGGTGCTGACGCATGACCTCGTTCAAGTAGCGGTTCACCTGAGCAGGGTCCCGTTCGCCGGCCAGCGCCCAGTCACGCAGGAAGGTGTCGTGGGCCATCATCGAGGAGACCAGGATCGGCTGCACCAGGTCCTTCTGGATTTCCGAATACACCGTATCGGAGGTCAGCGGCAGTTCGGTGTTGACGATGTTGTCGCGGATCGAGCTACGCGAGGCGAAGTAACTCAGCAGGGAAGTCGCCAAAAAGCCGCAGGCGAGCAAGAGCAGTAATGTCAGGATCAGCGAGCGCTGCGAAAACAGGGCGGAACGAGGCGGCATGACATTCCCGGTCTGTGGGCCAATGGCATTCATTCTAGTGGTCTGGCAGAAAAATAACTTTACGATTTTTAAGGGTATCGGCCTTGTATCAATTTATTGCAGCAATGGCACCGGACCTGTTTTTGGCAGTCTTATTTCATGTCGATGCACGCTTGCCGATCGACGCCGACCAGCGCCGCTGGGATGGGCAGTTTCGCGGTCCAGGAGGCCGCCATGAATCGCCGACTTTTGCTGATTGTAGTGCTGGGTTTGCTGACTACCGCTTGTGTCCCTTATGGAGGTCACGGTTATTACCGCACTGAAATCTATACCGCCGATAGCTACGGCTATCCGGGTTACTACCGGCCGTCCTATCCCTACAATCGCGGTTATTACGTAGCTCCGCAGCCGCGCTACTACGTGGCACCACCCCCGCGTTACTACGCGCCGCCACCGCATTACTACCGTCCTGCGCCCCACGGCTACTACCGGGAAACACCGCATAACTACTACAAGCCGTATCCGGGCCGCGGCCATGACCGCTACCGCCAGGGTTCGTCACGCCACGAGCGCAACCGTGACGGCTGGCCGGATCGCAACTGGCGCCGCTGAGGCGCCGTTCAGGCCAGGTCCGCCAAGGGGTGACGTCCTTCCCACGCCTTGCTGAAATGCGCGTCGACCACCGCCGTTGGCACTTGGGCGATATCCGCCCAGTGCCAGCGCGGTTTCTGGTCCTTGTCGATCAGCCGTGCGCGCACCCCTTCGCTGAACTCCGGATGCTGGCAGCAGTTGAGGCTCATGGTGTATTCCATCTGGAACACCTGGGCCAGTGACAGATGGCGGGCGCGCTGGATCTGCTCCCACACCAGGTGTGCGGTCAACGGGCAGCCTTCGAGCATGGTCTGCGCGGCCTTGGCCAACAGCGGGTCGGCGTGGTTGCGCAACTGGGCGATGGCGCGCCAGGCGCACACTGGGTCGGCGACATCGAGCAGGGCGTCGATCTGTTGGCGCCTGGGCAGCCACTGGGCTTCGGGCCGTTCAGCCTGGGCGCCATGCTGCTGCGCCTTGAGCAGGCTGTTGAGCTGCAGGGCAGTCTGCTCCTGCCAGTTCAGTTGCAGCAGGTCATCGAGCAGTTCTTCCTGCTGGCTTTCACCCAGCAGACGGTCCGCCAGGCCCAGGTCCAGGGCATCGGTGGCGTTGATCGGTGCGCCGGTC
The DNA here is from genome assembly GCF_024213215.1 of Pseudomonas sp. SBB6. Taxonomy (NCBI): domain Bacteria; kingdom Pseudomonadati; phylum Pseudomonadota; class Gammaproteobacteria; order Pseudomonadales; family Pseudomonadaceae; genus Pseudomonas; species Pseudomonas sp. SBB6. The sequence continues at coordinate 121,900 of NZ_JANAVH010000007.1, forward strand.
AGGCCCAGGAACAAGCCCAGCTTGCCGGGCAAGCGGGACAGGAACCAGCTGCCACCGACATCCGGGTACAGGCCGATGCTGATTTCCGGCATGGCCAAGCGGCTGCTTGGCGTTACCACGCGCACATTGGCGCCTTGCAACAGGCCCATGCCGCCGCCCAGCACGTGGCCATGGCCCCAGCAGATCAGTGGTTTGGGGTAGGTATGCAGGTGGTAATCGAAGCGATACTCGGCGCTAAAGAATTGCGCCGCCAGGGGCGGTACCCGGCCGGGATGGTCGCTGCAGGCCTGGGCCAGGCTGCGCACCTCACCGCCGGCACAAAAGGCTTTGGCGCCACTGCCGCGCAGCAGTACGCAGACGATGTCCGGGTCATCGGCCCAGGCCTTGAGCTGTTCATCGAGTACCTCGATCATTGGCAGCGACAAGGCATTGAGGGTTTGCGGCGCATTGAGCGTGGCGACACCGATGCGCGCGCCGTCGACGCCGGTGAGTTCTTCGCACTGTACTGCAGCCATGGGCGACCTCGTGGTTGATCCGCACAAGTATGGCCGCTGCTGGTGATTTCGGCGGTTGCCGGTCGGATCGATTGACAAGCGCAGGCAGCTTTCCTAGTGTCGCGCCATTGTTTTACGGACCCGACCATGACTGACGACGACCGCATCAAACTTGAACCGAGCTGGAAAGAGGCCCTGCGCGCCGAATTCGACCAGCCCTACATGCACCAGCTGCGCGAATTCCTGCGTGAGGAACACGCCGCCGGCAAAGAGATCTACCCGCCGGGCCCGCTGATTTTCAATGCCCTCAACTCCACCCCGCTGGACCAGGTCAAGGTGGTGATCCTTGGCCAGGACCCTTACCACGGCCCGGGCCAGGCCCATGGCCTGTGCTTCTCGGTGCAACCGGGGGTGGCGACACCGCCGTCACTGGTGAACATCTACAAAGAGTTGCAGCGTGACCTGAACATCGAGATCCCCAAGCACGGCTGCCTGCAGTCCTGGGCCGAGCAGGGCGTATTGCTGCTCAACACCACCATGACCGTCGAGCGCGCCAATGCCGCGTCCCACGCCAACAGGGGCTGGCAGTTCTTCACCGACCGGATCATCGAAGTGGTCAGCGAACACCAGCCCAACAGCGTGTTCCTGCTCTGGGGCGCCCATGCCCAGAGCAAGCAGAAGTTGATCGATGCCACCAAGCACCTGGTGCTCAAGTCGGTGCATCCATCGCCGCTGTCGGCCTACCGGGGTTTTCTTGGCTGCGGTCATTTCAGCCAGGCCAACCGTTTCCTCGAGCAGCGCGGGCTGACCCCGATCGACTGGCGCTTGCCACCGGCTTGAGGCCGGGTACCTAGCATTTTTGTCAGTTTCGCCCGGCAAAAATAGGGCATTAAATAACCTCCCTGTACGCAACGCCAGGTAGCCCCTGGCCAGGGAGGGGTTTCATGTCCAGGTTCACTCCATCGCCGCTTGAGCAAAGCGTGTCCTCTGAATCGCCCCCGGCAGGTAAATACAAAGCGCCCGTGGTGCCGGCGGCCATGGCGCTTGAGCCGGATGATCAAAACCATCACCTGATTCACAAGGATGACCAGTTCCGGGAACTGGCGGTGATCATCGATGAAATCTGGCCACAGCATGAGGGCTTTGACGGCGATATCACCCGGGTCGACCTGCTCTGGGATGGGTTGCCGGTAGACGGGGAAACACTGACCTGGCCGTACGACAAGGACGAGGTCATTCCGCTGCACCTTGAAGTGCCGCAGATTTACCTGGGCACCCCGGGCCCGCATCGGGTCAGTTACCGCATCGACATGGGCAACCCCGCGCTGTCCCAAGCGGTGCTGCTGAACATCGACCAGACCGCGCCCAACTATGGTGAGGCAGGTATCCGGCCGGAGCCGGTTCCGCCCATCGGCTCGGAGGGCTTGAACGAGGACTACCTGGCCGCGCACCAGGGCGTGAACATCGCACTTGTGCCCTGGGGCGATCTGCGTCTGGGCGATACGGTGCGCTTGTACTGGCGCAGTTTTTCCCGCGTGGACGATCCGCTGGAGGCCGTGGACGAGTTCGTGGTCCGCTACCCGGATGCACCTGTCGAGCTCAGGGTGCCAGCCGGCGCCATTCGCCGCAGCGGCGATGGTTTGCGCTACCTGTGTTACGACTGGGAAGACCGTAGCGGCAATCGCGGGCCCATTTCCCATGTCAACGAAATCAGTGTTGAACTGGAAAGCGCGCCGAATCCTTTACCGTTGCCGGAGGTCGAGCCTGCGGGGCTGATCGACCTGGACCGGGCGCGTACCGGCGTCGATCTGGTGATCAATGAAATCGTCGACGCCCGCCCGGGCGATCGGGTGATCGGCTATTGGCGCGGGTTGCCAGTTGGCAGTGTCGAACTGGTCGCCCCTCTGCAGTGGCCGATAGTGTTCCCGGTGGGTTGGCAAGTGCTGACAGCCGAAGGTTTTGTCGAACGCGATGATCCGGTGCATTACACCTGGCGCTCCAGACCGTCGCGCAGCCTGTCGATGGCGCTGAACCTGACGGTGGCCGGGCCCGATCCGCAAACCCCCGACCCGGTCAACCCAAGGCTTGCCGCCGTGGTGGTCAAGGGCCGCAACGGCGATGACCAGCTCGGTGCCGAAGATGTCGATCACGATGCCCGGGTGGAGCTGGTGCTGTACGCCAATCCGCAGCAGGGGCAGGTGCTGCAGCTTTACTGGGGGAGTCGTGTCGAGCCTGCAGCGACCTATCTGATTGGACCTGACGACCGCGGCGGAGCAACCATCGCGTTCACCGTACCCTGGGCCATTATCAACGCTGTTGGCAGCAATCCCGAACTGCCTGTTTATTACAGCACGTTCAATGGGATCAACACCCAGCATTCGCCGACCAAGTGGGTCGATGTGCAGATCCGGATCATTGAAGGCCTGGCCCGCGCAACCTTCCCGGGAACAGCCGAGGGCGGCTGGGTCAACTGTGCCTACCAGCCGTGGATCAACGGTGTGAAGGTGCGCATCCCCGGGGATGCGCAACGCTTCGCCGCGCTGGACCAGGTCACCCTGTTCTGGATCGCTGACCGAGGGCAGGTCGGCGGCGATCCCATTGCCGGCACCGAAGCCAGTTTCGTTCACGCGCTCAGCGCTGAAGACGCTCGCGACGGCTTCGAGATTGCGGTCTGGCCCTATGAATCCCTGATCAAACCCGCTGCTCGTCTACGCGGAGCCGGTGTGGTCAGTTATCGGCTGGTCAAGGCGGCAGCGAACGGGGGAGGGGTGGGGAACTCACCACGCTCGCAGGTTCGGCTGTCGGTCATTGAGCCAGGTGGCGGGTTTTATTGTGATAACGGCGAGCCGATCGAGCCCTGATGTTTTTGAGTAAGTAGAGGTAGGTGCGTTTGGTAACACGGCATCCAGCAGAGCGCCGTCGCTGGGTTTATCTGATGTTTGCGAGAGAAAACAACCATGACCAAGCAGGAAGTTTTGCCCAAGACCAGCAAGAAAGCCAAAGTTGCGGACAAGCCAGTTACCAAGAAGGCGACGGCCGCTGCAAGTCCATCCAGTGCGGCACCGCGCCGGCGCTCTTCAACGAGCAACCTGAACAACTCGCTTCCTGCACCTGGCGCTCATCCTATCCAACCTGATGGACTGATTCTGACCAAGGATCTGCCAAACGGCTTGACGGTGGTGATCAGCGAGTATCCGGTTCAGGGCTTCAACGATTTTGATCAAATTACCATTCTTGTGAATAGTGTTGCACAGATCGAAGGCATAGAAATTCCCTTCGATCACCCGCCTGGATCCTTTCCATCCATGCATTCGTTGACCCGGGAACAGCTCGGTGGCGATGGTGTCCGGCGGATTACCTATAGGGTAGAAAACCAGAACAGCGTCGACTCTCTGCCCCGGGATGTCATTGTGGATACGCTCGACCCGGCCCTCAATAACCCGCCGCCCAAGCCGCTGCTGCCAGAAGACCTGACCGGCATTGAAATCACACCGGAGTACCTGGCCGACCACGGTGATGTTCTGACACTGGATGTGCCGCGTTATCCCGACCCGAAACCGGGTGATCGCTGGGCCCTGTACCTGTGGTCGCAAAGTTCGGCGCAGAAAGTCGGTGACGTGGTTGGGGATGACAGTGGCGGCAGGGCTTACTTCACCATCGACGTTACCCTGGAAGAGTTGCAGGCATTGCCATCGGGTTATGTCGAATTCTGGATCAAGGTCACCGACCGCGCCGGCAACGAGAGCCAGTTCTCCACTCCGCAAGGCATGGTCCTGTCGCTTGAGCCAGCACCGGCTGACCTGGAGCCGCCGTTGGTGCCCGCTGCCCCGATTGACCTGGAAGAAGCTCGGGCAGGTGTTCTTGTGCAAGTACCGGCGTACACCAACTGGCGAACAGGCGATTACGTCCAGGTTCGCTGGAATGGTCAATCAATCGGCACCTTTCAAACCAACGAGCTGGATGAGTGGCCGTTGGAGGCCATTGCCCGCTTTACCGTCGTTGACCAGGACCAGCCCTATACGGCCGAGGTTGACTATATTGTCCTGCGGGGCCGTACCTACCCCTCACCCGTCACTGAGGTTGAAGTCGACACGACCAAGGCCGGCCCACCCAACCCGGAAGAGCCCGAGCCGGTCAACCCGACGCTGGAGTTGGCGCTGCTGGTTGGCCCGGTCAGTGGCCTTGAGAACGAGCTGACGCCTGAAGACAAGGACGAAGACGTCACCGTCACCGTACAAGTCTATGACCCGGTCAATGCCGACGAGGTCATCCGCCTGTTCTATGGCCCGGAGGCGAAGCTGGTTGCCACCCATGTCATCACCAATGAGGCGGCAGGTTCCGAGATCGAAATGACCATCAGCGCCGCCGATATTATCGAGGTCGGTAACGGTTTGGAACAGCCATTGTTTTATCGCATCTACAAGGATGAAACTGCCACCAACTATCAGGAGTCACGGCCTACGCTGGTACGTGCAGTCATTGTGCAACTGGACGACCTAGCATTGCCTATTATCACGGGCGTTCCTATCCCGCCTACCGGTACACCTGTTGTATTGTGCTCGCACACGCCGTGGAATGGCCTGACGGTACTGGTCAGCGACCCGAGCAAGTTGCAATTGGGTGATAATGTTACCGTGCATTGGGCCATGTATCCCCTCAGTGGTTCGGATCCGGTAGAGGGCACTGTTGTGTCTCTGCAAGGTGAAGTTTCCGACCCCAATCATGTTGAATTTGGCGTGTCGATCTCGGTGCTCTGGGATTACATCCAGCCGGCGCCCAACCTGGCCAGGATTCGCATTCGCTGGAGCGTGATCCGTGATGGTATTCCTGTCGGGGGGTCAGAAGAGCGGTTGTATAACTACAATATCGTCCAGGGTGCGGGTAATTGCGTGCCATCGTTTGCACAACGTCATACACCTGTACGGGTAGGAAAGTTGTAAGCTGAACAACGGCCGGTGGCAGTGCTGCCGGCCGTTGTACATAAATGATGTGCTGTAGAATTGCCTGATTATCTTTGTAGATTATTCCTACATAGTCCTTCTGAGTACCTCTGTACGCTGCAAGCCTGAAAACGGAGCACTGTCGTGTGAGCTCTGTTTTTCATTCTGACTAACAGCGTTCGAGAGTGTGACTTACCATGTCCCGTATTTATTTGTCTTCTGCTCCGTTTTCCCGTGTGCTGCCTTTTATCCTGGCCGCCCCTTTGAGCCTGTCCGCCAGCCAACTGATGGCGCAAACCAGCAACAAGACACTCTATCAATTGACCGGGCAAACCCTGGTCGTCAATGACAAAGAACAAGCCACCACCAGGCAGGCAGTTTCCCTCGGCCGCTACATCGATGGCCGGTATCAAGGCTCCAACCTGACCCTGAACAACACCCGGCTTACGGGCGTCACCGGCGGCGCCAGCCTTACCGCCTTCAGCCAGCTCAACCTGGCCAACCATTCGCAATTGATCGCGACCGGCGCTAACAGCATTGGCGTGCGCAGCTACGGTGGGCGAGTGGCCGTGGCGGATCAAAGCGTTATCCAGGGCGGGCTCAACGGCGCCTTGCTGGCCCATGAAACAGTGGGTTTCGAGCCGAACAACGAGGTACCTGAGCTGCACCTGATGAGCGGTGCAAAAGTGATTGGCGAGCGTGGCGCGGCGGTGGTGGTCGATGCCCGTACCCAGGCAAAAATCACTGTCAGCGACGGCGCGCAACTGATTGGCGGCAACGGCAACATGCTGGAAATCAAACAGGGCTCTTCCGCCGATGTACAGGTGGCGCGCAGTGCGCTGAGCGGCAACATTCAAGTAGACAGTGGCAGTGGTGTGACCCTGGCGATGTCCGACTCTAAGCTCACCGGTGACATTCTGGTCGCCGCTGATGGCAAGGCCGATGTGCAGTTGCAGCATGGCTCGCAACTGGTCGGGCGCCTGGGCAATGTTTCCAGCCTTAGCGCCGACGCTGGCAGCCAATGGACCCTGACCGGCAACAGCCAGGTTGGCGATCTGGCATTGAGCGGTGCAACCGTAAGCTTCGCCAGCGCAGAGCAGTTCTACCGCCTGGACGTCAACGAGCTGTCGGGCAACGGTACCTTCCAGATGGCTGCCGACTTCGCCACCGGCGAAGGCGACCGCCTGAATGTCAGCGGCCAGGCCAACGGCGAATTCGGCTTGGCCATCAAGGCCAGCGGTCTTGAGCTCGACCCTGTAGAGCGGGTCACCGTAGTGACCACTGGCGGCGGCGATGCCGAGTTCAGCCTGGTGAACGGTCCTGTCGACCTGGGCGCGTTTTCCTATGACCTGATAAAGGAAGGCAACGACTGGCACCTGGACACCGAGAAAAAGGTCATCAGCCCCGGCACCCGTTCGGTCCTGGCGCTGTTCAACACCGCACCGACCGTGTGGTACGGCGAGCTGTCCTCGCTGCGCACCCGCATGGGCGAGTTGCGCTACAACGAAGGTAAAAGCGGTGCCTGGGGCCGGGCTTATGGCAGCAAGTACAACGTTGCCGAGTCCTCTGGCACCGCCTACAAGCAAACCCAGCAAGGCTTCACCCTGGGTGCCGACACGCAGTTGGGCGACAGCCAGTGGCTGGTCGGCGTACTGGCCGGTCATAGCAAGTCCGACCTGGACCTGAGCCGTGGCACCAGCGGTACGGTCGACAGCTACTACGCCGGTGCCTACACCACCTGGCTGGACCAGGACAGCGGTTACTACTTCGACGCCGTGGCCAAGGTCAACCGCTTCGACAACAAGTCCAAGGTGGCCATGAGCGACGGTAGCCAGGCCAAGGGCAACTACAAGACCAACGGCGTCGGTGCGTTGGCCGAGTTCGGTCGCCACATCAAGCTCGATGACGGCTACTTCGTTGAACCCTTCGCCCAGGTGTCGGCGGTGAGCATCCAGGGCGCGTCCTACGACCTGGACAGCGGCCTGAAGGCTGAAGGTGACCGTACCACCTCGGTGCTTGGCAAGGCCGGTGCCACGGTGGGCCGCAACTTTGATCTGGGTGAGGGCCGCTTTGCCCAGCCATACCTGCGCGCTGCGGCGGTGCATGAGTTCGCCAAGAACAACCAGGTCAAGGTCAACGACAACGTGTTCAACAATGACCTGTCAGGCTCGCGTGCCGAGGTCGGTGCCGGTATCGCCGTGTCGCTGTCCGAGCGCCTGCAGCTGCATGCCGATATCGACTACAGCAACGGCGACAAGATCGAGAAACCGTTCGGTGCCAATGTCGGGGTGCGCTTCACCTGGTAAGCGCGCAATGAAAAAGAGGAAGCCTTGGCTTCCTCTTTTTTGTTTCAGTCGCAGCGTTTGTCCCAATGCCTGAACAACGGCTCGGCCAGAAACAGCACGAACAGCAAACGCATCACCTGTAGCGCCGTGACCAGCGGCACCGACAGTTGCAAGGTTTCGGCGGTCAGGCTCATTTCGGCAATGCCGCCGGGCATCATGCCCAGGGTCAACGAGCGCAGGTCGAGGTTGGTCATGACGCTGAGCACGCAGGCGGCGATACCGGCGATCAGCATGGTCAAGGCCGTGGCGATCAAGGTGCGCCCGAGAAACGACGGCGCCCGGCGAAAGAACGCGCGGTTGAAGTGACAGCCCAGGCCGCTGCCGATCAGCCATTGACCGATCTGGCTGGCGCCATCGGGCAGGGCAACCTGCAGGTTGGCACTGACACTGGCTACCGCCGCCACCAGCAACGGCCCGAACAGCCAGGGGTTGGGTTGCTTGAGGCGTTGCCAGCCCAGGGCCAGCAACACGCCCAGTGGGCAGATCAACAACAGCCAGCCCCAGTTGACGCTGCCGGTATGGGTCAGCGGCACGCCATTGCCGAGCAGGAATTTGAACAGCGCCGGCACGCACAGCACCACCGCCAGCACCCGCAAACTCTGCGCCGCCGCCACCTGGCTGAGCACCGCGCCGTTACGGGCGCCGAGGTTGACCATCTCCCCGGAGCCACCGGGCATGCTGGAAAAGAACGCCGTGGCGCGGTCTTCCCCGGTGCGCCTGAGCAACCACACCCCGATCACACTGGAGACACTGGTGATCAGTGCCCCGCAGAAAATCAAACCGAAGTTGCTCGCCACCTGCTCGACCACCGCCGGGGTGAAGTGCAGGCCGATACCGATGCCGATGATCCACTGCCCGCATTTGCGCCCACCGGGGATCTCGCTCAGTTGCCAGGGCGTCAGGCAACGCACCAGGATGATCGCCAGCAATGAGCCGACCATCCATGGCAGTGGCCAGCCGACCCTGCTTGCGAGGTAACCGCCAGCCAAGCCGACCAGGCCGGTGGCCCAGTACAGTTTCAGGCGCCCATCAGACATCGGCCAGGGCACGGCGCTGAAGGCTGCGCTTGCGCCAGATGCGCAGCAGCGGCAGGAGCATCATGGCGATGGTCAGGCCCCACACGCTGACGCTGATCGGGCTCGACCAGAGGATGTCCAGGGCGCCGTTGGAGATCGACAGCGCACGGCGCAGGTTCTGCTCCATCAGCCCGCCGAGGATGAAGCCGAGGAGGATCGGCGACAGCGGGAAGTCCAGCTTGCGCAGGATGTAGCCGAAGATGCCGATGCCGATCATCAGGAACAGGTCGAAGGTGGTGGCATGCACTGCGTACACACCGATCGCGGTGATGATCGCGATCACCGGCACCAGTGCCCAGTTCGGCACGGCGAGGATGCGGGTGAAGATGCGGATCATCGGGATGTTGAGGATCACCAGCATGATGTTGGCGATGAACAGCGAGGCGATCAGGCCCCAGACGATGTCCGGTTGCTGGGCGAACAGCATCGGGCCCGGCGTGATGTTGTACAGGGTCAGGGCGCCGATCATCACCGCCGTGGTGCCCGAGCCGGGTACGCCAAGGGTCAGCATCGGCACCAGGGCGCCGCAGCAGGACGCGCCAATCGCGGTTTCCGGCGCGGCCAGGCCGCGTTTGTCACCCTTGCCGAAGGTGCCGCTGGGGCCGGCGATGCGCTTTTCGGTCATATAGGCCACGGCGCTGGCCAGGGTTGCACCGGCACCGGGCAACACGCCCATGATGAAACCGAGCAGGCCGCAACGAATGTTGACGAAGAATACCGAGGCCGCCTCCTTGACGTTGAACAGCATGCGCCCGGTGGCCTTAACTGCTTCGTGGCCGTGATGGGTTTTTTCCAGCAGCAGCAGGATTTCGCTGATGGAGAACAGGCCGAGCACCAGCACCACGAACTGAATGCCGTCGGCCAGGTGCACGCTGTCGCCGGTAAAACGGTAGACGCCGCTGTTGGCATCGATGCCGACGCTGGAGAGAAACAGCCCGATCAGCGCCGCGATGAAGGTCTTCAACGGCCGGTCACCGGCCATGCCGCCGAGGCAGACAATGGCGAACACCATCAGCACGAAATATTCCGCCGGGCCAAAGGCGATCGCCCATTTCGCCAATAGCGGCGCGAACAGCACCATGCCGCAGGTGGCGATGAAGGCGCCGATGAACGAGCTCCAGGCCGACAGCGACAGCGCCACCCCGGCCAGGCCCTGGCGGGCCATGGGGTAGCCGTCGAGGGTGGTCATTACCGTCGAGGCTTCACCGGGGATGTTGAGCAGGATCGAGCTGATCCGCCCACCGTATTCGCAGCCCAGGTACACCGCCGCCAGCAGGATCAGCGCCGACTCCGGCGGCAGGCCAAGGGCAAAGGCAATCGGGATCAGCAGCGCTACGCCGTTGATCGGGCCCAGGCCCGGCAGCAGGCCGACCACGGTGCCGATCAGCGTGCCGGCAAGGGCGGTAACCAGGTTGTAAGGGCTCAGGGCGACGCCGAAGCCCTGGCCGAGATAGCCAAGCGTATCCATGTCAGTTCTCCAGTACGTCGAGCAGGCCGAGGGGCAGGGGCACATCCATCACACGGTCGAACAGCCAATACAGGGCGATGCTCAGCAGGCCGATGATCACCACGCTGGGCAGCCAGCGCCCGCCATACAGGCGCGCCATCGGCACGCCGATGAGGATGCTGCTGACAATGAAGCCCAGTGGCTCGAAGGTGGCGGCGAAGACCAGCAGCAAGGCGACGCAGAGGCCGATCTTGTTCAGGGTTTCGCGGTCCAGTTGCGGTTCGTCGTCCTTGTGCACGATGGGCGTGGGGCGAAAGGCCAGGTACACAAGGCCCGCAGCCATCAGGCCGAGCATCAGCAAGGGATAGGCGCGGGGCCCGACCGGTTCGTAGGAAAAAGCTGCCTGGTAAGGCCAGGCCATTACGGCCAGGGCGGCGCACACCGCCAGCAAAAACAGGGCGAAGAGGCGTTGCAGGATCATTGGGGAATCCTCTTTTCGCGGGGCAAGTGGGAGCGGGCTTGCCCCGCGATGCGTTCGAAAGGGGAGAGGCTTATTGAATCAAGCCAAATTCCTTGGCCAGGGCCTTGTAGTCAGCCACCTGCTTCTTCACGTAGGTGTCCAGTTCGGCACCGGTCATGGCGAAGGGGAACAGCTCGCGCTGGTCGCGCAGCTTGGCGAACTCTTCCGAGGCCAGCAGTTTGTCGAACGAGGCTTTCCACCAGTCGTACTCTTCATCGGTCACTTTCGGCCCGAGGTAGAAACCGCGCACCACCGGCCAGACGATGTCATAGCCTTGTTCCTTGGCGGTGGGGATGTTCTTCATTTCCGGCTCGTCCAGGCGGGTTTCGGCAAACACCGCGAGCAGGCGCATGTCTCCGCTCTGGATGTGCGGCATGGAGTCGGAGATGTCGGTACTGCCGACCTGAATATGGCCGCCGAGCAGCGCCGTGGCGATTTCGCCGCCGCCTTCCAGGGCCACGTAGCGCAGGTCGCGCGGGTTGATCCCGGCGGCCTTGGCGATCAGTGCGGTCTGCATCCAGTCCTGGCTGCCGACGGTACCGCCGGAGCCGATCACCACCTTGCTCGGGTCTTTTTTCAGCGCCGCGACCAGATCGTCGAGGGTCTTGTAGGGCGAATCGCTTTTCACCGCGATGGCGCCGTAACTGGTACCCACCGCCGCCAGCCAGCGCACGGCATTCTCGTCGAAGCGGCCGAACTTGCCTTGGGCCAGGTTCAGCAGCGAGCCGCTGGACCAGGCTACCAGGGTGCCAGCATCGGCCGGGCGCTGGGCGACCACCGCGTTGTAGGCCACCGCGCCGACACCACCGGGCATGTAGGTGACGCGCATCGGCTTACTGAGGATCTTCTCGTTGATCAGGGCGCTTTGCAGCAGCTTGCAGGTCAGGTCGAAGCCACCGCCGGGCGAGGCCGGGGCGATGCATTCGGGGCGTTTCGGTTCCGCGGCCAGGACGTTACCGGCAAGCAGCAGGCAACCGGTGGCGAGGGCAATGCGGCGCAGTGAAAAAGTCATCGTCTATCTCCGTGAGCATTATTGTTGTCGGGGATTACCACAGCGCAAGGCTGTAACTCACCAGCAGTCGCACTTCGTCGGCATCGCGGGCGAAGTTGGAACGGAAGGTGGCGTTGCGCAGGCGCACGGCGACGTTTTTCAGGGCGCCACTTTGCACCACGTACTTGAACTCGGTGTTGCGTTCCCACTCTTTGCCCTCACCGCCATCGGCCAGGCTGACATTATCGCCGCTGATGTAGCGGGTCATGAAGGTCAGGCCGGGGATGCCCAGCTTGGTGAAGTCATAGTCGTAACGAGCCTGCCAGGAGCGCTCGTCGGCGCCGGCAAAGTCGTTGATCTGCACGAAGTTGACCAGGTACGGGTCGGCGCCATCGACATAGGGGAAGGCGGTGTCGCCGGACAGGTGCTGGTAGCCGGCGCTGAGCTTGTGGCCGTTGAGGCCGTAGCTGAGCATGCCGTTGAGCGCGGTGTTGTCGATGTTGCCGCCGCGAGCCTGGCCCTGGTCGTCACTGAAGGCCATGCGCAGGTCGGCGCCGAAGGTTCCCGGGCCCCAGGGCTGGGAGGCGATCATGCCGACGAAGTGCTGACGGTAGACATCGTCGAGCTGGGCCCAGTGGTAGCTGCCGGTGATCTTGTCGGTGAACGTGTAGTCCAGGCCGGCCATGTCGAAATGGTTACCGGCGACGGTGCCGAGAAAGCGGCTGTTCTTGTTGTTGAGGGCAATGTCTTCGTTGTTGGTGCTGTCGCGGTCGCGGGCTTTTTCCAGGCGCCCGCCGGTGAAGGTCAGGTTCTTGATCTCGCCCGAGGTCAGCAGGCCACCCTCGAAGGTCTGCGGCAGGATGCGCCCGTCGTTGGGCTGCAGGGTGGGCAGCTCCGGGATCAGGGTGCCGATCTTCAATTCGGTCTCGGAGAGTTTCACCTTGCCGGTCAGGCCGAGCTTGGAATACTCGTCGGCGGCGCGGCCATCGTCATGGGTCGGCAGCAGGCCGGTGCCGGTGCGGTCGGGGCTGGAGTCGAGCTTGATACCGAGCATCCCCAGGGCATCAAGGCCAAAGCCTACAGTACCTTCGGTATAACCTGACTCGAAGTTGAGCATGAAGCCCTGGGCCCACTCGTCCCGTTTGGACTGCTGGGCGCTGGTGCCGTCGCGAAAGTCGCGGTTGAAGTACATGTTGCGGGTTTCAAAGCTCGCCTTGCTGTCATCGAAGAAGGCGGCCTGGCTCAACGGAGCGACGCCGGCAAGGGCGAGGGCGCTGGCAACTGCGGTCTGGCGGGAAGGTAGACGTCGGGTAGGCGCGTACGCCTGCGGCTGCATGGACAGCATCGTGGAGTGACTCCGTTATTGTTCTTATTAGTTCGGACCTTGGGTCCGGTTTTACGGCAAGCAGAGTGAGCCGTGAGAGGATGCTAGGACGTGAACCTTTCGCTAACCTTTCAGCAGCTTTTGATTGCTGCGAAGGCTTCACAGGCGGGCTGTCGGCTGTACACTCCGCGCCATTGAACGCGACGCAAAGGGGAGAGATCGATGCGTGTGCTGCTCGTCGAAGACCATCTGCAACTGGCCGAAAGCGTGGCCCAGGCCCTGAAAAGCACCGGCCTGACCGTGGATGTGCTGCATGATGGCGTGGCCGCCGACCTGGCCCTGGCCAGCGAGGAATACGCCGTGGCGGTGCTCGATGTCGGCTTGCCGCGCATGGACGGTTTCGAGGTGCTGGCGCGCCTGCGCGCCCGCGGCAAGACCGTGCCGGTGCTGATGCTGACCGCGCGCAGCGACGTCAAGGACCGGGTCCATGGCCTGAACCTGGGCGCCGACGATTACCTGGCCAAACCCTTTGAGCTGACCGAGCTGGAAGCGCGGGTCAAGGCCCTGCTGCGCCGCAGCGTCCTCGGTGGCGAACGCCAACAGCGCTGCGGGCCGCTGGTCTATGACCTCGATACCCGGCGTTTCACCCTCGGCGAAGAGCTGCTGACCCTGACCTCCCGCGAGCAGGCCGTGCTCGAAGCGCTGATTGCCCGGCCCGGACGGGTGATGAGCAAGGAGCAACTGGCCGCCCAGGTGTTTGGCCTGGATGAGGAAGCCAGCGCCGACGCCATCGAAATCTACGTGCACCGCCTGCGCAAGAAGCTCGATGGCCATGCCGTGGCCATCGTTACCTTCAGGGGGCTCGGCTACCTGCTCGAGCATAAAGATGCGTGACAGCGGCAGCCTGCGCGGGCGGCTGCTGTGGAACCTGGCGATCCTGCTGGTGGTGCTGATGCTGGCCAGCGGCCTGAGCGCCTACTGGAACGGTCGCGAAGCTGCCGATACCGCCTACGACCGTACCTTGCTGGCCTCGGCGCGGACCATTGCCGCCGGCCTGTCGCAGCGCGACGGCACCCTCAGCGCCGATGTGCCTTATGTGGCCCTGGACACCTTCGCCTACGACAGCGCCGGGCGCATCTACTACCAGGTCAACGATATTCATCAGCGTTTGATCTCAGGCTACGAAAACCTGCCGGCACCGCCGCCCAATACCCCGCGCACTGACGATTACCCGGCCCTGGCACGCTTCTACAACGCCCGCTACCTGGGCCAGGACGTGCGTGTGGTCAGCCTGCTCAAGGCGGTCAGCGAGCCGAACATGAACGGCATGGCCGAAATCCGCGTGGCCGAAACCGAAGAAGCGCGGGTGCGCATGGCCCGCAGCCTGATGGCCGATACCTTGCTGCGCTTGGGTATGCTCGCCCTTGGCGCCCTGATGCTGGTGTGGTTTGCCGTCAGCGCCGCCCTGCGCCCGCTGGAGCGCTTGCGCAGTGCCGTGGAAGAACGTCAGCCCGATGACTTGCGGGCCTTGCCGGTGGTTCAGGTGCAGCGTGAACTGAGCCCGTTGGTACGCGCGCTGAATCACTTTACCGAACGCCTGCGCGGTCAGTTCGAGCGGCAGGCGCAGTTCATTGCCGAAGCCGCCCATGAGCTGCGCACGCCCCTGGCGGCACTCAAGGCACGGGTCGAATTGGGCTTGCGTTCGAATGAGCCGCAGGTCTGGCGCGAAACCCTGGAGTCCGCTGCGCAAGGCACCGATCGCCTGACCCATCTGGCCAACCAGTTGCTATCGCTGGCGCGGGTCGAGAACGGCGCGCGGGCGATTGCCGAAGGCGGCGCGCAACACCTGGACCTCAGCCAGCTGGCCCGTGAACTGGGCATGGCCATGGCGCCGCTGGCCCATGCTCGCGGTGTGGCCCTGGCGCTGGAGGCCGAGGTGCCGGTGTGGGTGCGCGGCGAGCCAACGCTGCTCAACGAGCTGCTCAGCAACCTGGTCGACAATGCCCTGGCCCATACGCCCAAGGGCGGCAATGTGATCCTGCGGGTCAGCGCACCCGGCATTCTTGAGGTTGAAGACGACGGCCCGGGCATTCCTGAGCACGAGCGGGAAAAAGTCTTCGAGCGTTTCTACCGGCGCAGTGCCCAGGGTACCGGTCTGGGCCTGGCAATTGTCGGCGAGATCTGCCGCGCGCATTTGGCGCAGATCAGCCTGCATGATGGCGAGCGTAGTGGCTTGAAGGTACGGGTCAGCTTCAGCGCCGACTAGCGGAACATCGCCTTGGCGTCGAGCAGGTCGCTGGCCTGCAACTCGGTGCCGGTGGGCAGGCGCAGATGGCGGTAGGCGGGCAGGGCGGCCAGTGGTCGTTCCTTGCTGTTGCTGCTGAGCACCTGGGCGATCTGCACGATATCGACGTAATCGACCTTGTCGGTGCCACGGTCCAGGTCCTGGATCAACCCGGGCAGGTGCACCAGTTGCTCGGGGAACTCCCACACGCTGAGGATCTTGTCGCCCAGTGCCGGGTGAATCTGTTCGATCACATAGTTCAGGCTGACCGGGTCGGAAAGCAGCTCGTTGTGCTCTTCGGCATACAGCAGAATCGGCAGCACGCCAATCTGGTGGACCAGCCCGGCCAATGCTGCCTGGTCCGGCTTGAGCTGAGTGAAGCGCAAGCACAGTTCATAACTGATGCCGGCCACATCCAGGCTTTTCGCCCAGATCTCGCGCATTTTCTGTTCAACGACATCGGAGCGGGCGTGGAAGATCTGCTCGATCACCAAGCCGATCGCCAGGTTGCAGCTGTAGTTGATGCCCAGGCGGGTGATGGCCGTGTGCAGGTCGGTGACCTCGGTGGCGGCGCGCAGCAAGGGGCTGTTGACCACCTTGATCAGGCGCGCCGAGAGCGCCGCATCGCGGCCGATCACCTTGCTCAGGGTGCTGACGCTGATCTCGCTGTCTTCAGCGGCTTCGCGAATGCTCAAGGCCACTTCCGGCAGGGTTGGCAGCACCAGGTCATCGTTGTCGATGGCGCTCAGCAGGTGGGCCTGGATCATCTCGGCCATCTTGTTCATGGTGATTCTCTACCGCAATTGAGGAGTGCCCCGCCCATAAAGGGCGGGAGCAGGCTCAGCGCTGGATTTCGCGATCGCGATCCAGTTCGTAAGGGAGCGTCAGCAGCGCCAGGCGCGGGCCTTCGGGGCTGCCCAGGTGCAGGTTGTCGTCTTGCACGGCATCGGCGCTCAGCACGGCCAGCAGTTCGCTGCCCCGTTCGCTGCGGGCGGCCAGCACCACTTCACCGACGGAGGAGTTATGGGTTGGCGAGAACACTTCGGTGCCGGGCTCCGGCAGGCTGCCCTCGGCCAGGGCCAGGCGGTACTGGCGGCGCTTGAGCTTGCCCAGGTACTGCATGCGCGCGACGATTTCCTGGCCGGTATAGCAGCCTTTCTTGAAGCTGACGCCACCAACGGCTTGCAGGTTGATCATCTGCGGGATGAACAGCTCGCGGGTTTGCGGCATGACCTGGCCAATGCCGGCACGGATCTGGCCGAGCAGCCAGTCGTTGAGGTCGGCGTTGGCAAGCTTGGCGGCCAGTTGGGCTTGCACCGCTTCGGCCTGCTCGGCAGGTACCCACAACTCGACACGAGCGGCCGATACCGCGATGGCGATCAGGCCGTTGTGACGACTGACGGCGTCGGTCTGCGCCGGCACTTCCAGGCCCAGGGCCTGCAGGGCCGCTTCACCGTCGTGCAGGCCGAAGCGCACCCAGGCGGCACTCTCGTCGGTCAGCTTGGCCTTGGAGAACACCGCGTACTTCTTGAGGTCGGCCAGTTGCGGCTCGAGCAGTTCGCGGGTCATCGCCAGCAGGTAGCCATCACCCTCGGCAAGGATGCGAAAGCTCGACTGCATGCGGCCTTTGACCATGCAGCGGGCGCCGAGGCTGGCGGTATGGTCGTTGAGGTAACTGATATTGCAGGTCAATTGGCCTTGCAGGAACTTGCCGGCGTCCGAGCCGCGGACGGCGAGAACGCCTTCGTGGGAAAGGGTGCAGAAAAAAGCGGAATCGGCCATGGTTTATCGCAAGGTGATAGGTCTGGGGGCCATGATAGAGCGCTGTTGGCAAAATAGGTAGTTGAGCGCGGCCCTCTGTCATTATTTGCTCACATGTCCGGACCAACGTCGCGTGTCCCCCGAGCGCGGGCTCTGTATACTGGCGGCCTATTTTAGGAGGGCTTCATGGTCGAACAAACTGAACTCAACCGGCTCTTTTGGCACAGCCGCCGCGGCATGCTCGAGCTTGATGTACTGCTGGTCCCGTTCAGCGCGGAGGTCTACCCAACCCTGAGCGAGGCCGACCGCGAGCTCTATGTGCGCCTGTTGAGCTGCGAAGACCAGGACATGTTCGGCTGGTTCATGGAGCGCAGCGAGTCCGAAGACCCGGAGCTGCAACGCATGGTTCGCGTCATCCTGGACCGTGTCCAGCCCAAGTGAGCGCTTCGAATGTCGCTGGCAGGGCTCAAGGGCCCTGCTGGCGGCGTACCTCGCCAGCCTGCTGCTAGCCCTGTTGGCGCTTGGCCTGCTGCAGGTGCCACTGTGGTTGCGCCTGGTAGCCATTGCCCTGTGCCTGTTGCACGCACTGTGGACTATTCCCCGGCGCATTCTGCTGACCCACCCCCACGCCATTACCGCACTGCGCCGCGATGCCCACGGCTGGCAGTTGTTCAGCCGTGCCCAGGGCTGGCAGGCGGTGCAGCTCAAGCCCGACAGCCTGGCCTTGCCCGGGTGGGTGGTGCTGCGCTTTCGCAGGGTCGGGCGGCGTTTAACCGAAGGCCAGTGCATAGCCTTTGACGCGCTGGAGCCGGTGCAGCACCGGCGCCTGCGTTTGCGCCTGAAGTTCAGTCGGCGTAGGTGGATGGCTGCAGGATAGTGTCGCGGGCCTCGCTGAGCATGCCCGGGTAATCCAGGGTGTAGTGCAGGCCGCGGCTTTCCTTGCGCTGCATGGCCGAGCGGATCATCAATTCGGCAACCTGGGCCAGGTTACGCAATTCGATCAGGTCGCGGCTGACCTTGTAGTTGCTGTAGAACTCGTCGATTTCGTCGAGCAGCAGGCGTACCCGATGCTCGGCACGCTGCAGGCGCTTGTTGGTGCGCACGATACCCACGTAGTCCCACATGAAGCGCCGCAGTTCGTCCCAGTTGTGGGCGATGATCACGTCTTCGTCCGAATCGGTCACCTGGCTGGCATCCCAGCACGGCAGCGCCTGGGGCATTTCGACCTGATCCAGGCGGGCGACGATGTCGTTGGCGGCCGAACGCCCGTAAACGAAGCATTCGAGCAGCGAGTTGCTGGCCATGCGGTTGGCGCCGTGCAGGCCGGTGAAGCTGGTTTCGCCGATGGCGTACAGGCCCGGCACGTCGGTCAGGCCTTGTTCGTCGACCATCACCCCGCCACAGGTGTAATGGGCGGCCGGCACCACCGGGATCGGCTGGCGGGTGATGTCGATGCCGAAGGTCAGGCAGCGCTCGTATACGGTGGGGAAGTGGCTTTTGACGAACTCGGCCGGTTTGTGGCTGATGTCCAGGTAGACGCAGTCCACCCCCAGGCGCTTCATTTCATGGTCGATGGCGCGGGCGACGATATCGCGCGGGGCCAGTTCTTCACGGGGGTCGAAGCGCGGCATGAACCGCTCGCCGTTGGGCAACGTGAGCAGGCCGCCTTCACCACGCAGGGCCTCGGTGATCAAAAAGCTCTTGGCCTGCGGGTGATACAGGCAGGTCGGGTGGAATTGATTGAATTCAAGGTTGGCCACCCGGCAACCGGCGCGCCAGGCCATGGCAATGCCATCGCCGCAGGCACCGTCGGGGTTGCTGGTGTACAGGTAGACCTTGGCCGCGCCGCCGGTCGCCAGCACGGTGAAACGGGCACCGAAGGTGTCGACTTCGCCGGTATTGCGGTCCAGTACATAGGCCCCCAGGCAGCGATCGCCGTCCTGGCCCAGACGCCGCTCGGTGATCAGGTCGACTGCCACCCGCTGCTCCAGCAGCTCGATGTTCGGGCGCAGTTGTGCTTGTGCCAGCAGGGTGGTGAAGATCGCCGCACCCGTGGCATCGGCGGCGTGGATGATGCGCCGATGGCTGTGGCCGCCTTCGCGGGTCAGATGAAATTCAAAACCGCTTTCTTCGTCGCCGGCGTGTTCGTCACGGGTGAAGGGCACACCCTGGTCGATCAGCCACTGAATCGCTTCGCGGCTATGCTCAACGGTGAAGCGCACGGCGTCTTCATGGCACAAGCCGCCGCCGGCATTGAGGGTGTCCTCGACGTGGGACTGCACCGTGTCAGTATCGTCCAGTACCGCGGCCACGCCGCCCTGGGCCCAGAAGGTCGAGCCATTGGCGAGGTCGCCCTTGCTGAGCACGGCGACGCGCAGGTGGCCGGGAAGGGTCAGGGCCAGGCTGAGGCCGGCGGCACCGCTGCCGATCACGAGAACATCATGTTGGAATTGTTGGCTCATGTCAGGACACTAGTATCTGAAGGGGGGGATCGGCACAATAGTCAGGCGCTTATGGCATTGTGAAACTATCGTGAATCTGGACCGGCTGCCTTTATAGCAGTCACAAGGCCCTGATTTCCAATGGCGCTTGCACAGTCCTGGTAGCCTTTTGTGGGAACTTTCCGTGATGTATGGATATCCATAGAAGGCTGCCCGCACGCCATAATGCCGCGGCGACGCACGACAGGCGCCCCATGAAGGCACTGTTTGCGTATTCGAGACCCGATTATCGACGCAGGCGGCCGTGACCGCGCTGCGTTTTTCGTGCGAGCCGACCAAGGGCCGCAGGAAACTTGCTTGGAGGGGAGAACTTTTGCGCAAAGCCCGAGTCTATGGTTGCAAGCCTGAACGGTGGCTGGTGCGACGCTCCTTCGAGTTCACTGAGGAGTGTTCATGCTAACCCAGGAAGAGGATCAGCAGCTTGTCGAGCGCGTGCAGCGTGGCGACAGGCGAGCGTTCGATCTGTTGGTGCTGAAGTATCAGCACAAGATTCTCGGGTTGATCGTGCGTTTTGTCCACGACACCCATGAAGCCCAGGATGTGGCGCAGGAAGCTTTCATCAAGGCTTACCGCGCGCTTGGTAATTTTCGCGGTGACAGCGCCTTTTATACCTGGCTGTACCGTATTGCTATCAACACGGCAAAGAACTACCTGGTGTCCCGCGGTCGGCGGCCACCGGACAGTGATGTAAGTTCCGAGGATGCGGAATTTTACGACGGCGATCACGGCCTCAAGGATCTGGAGTCCCCCGAGCGCGCGTTGTTGCGAGATGAGATCGAAGGCACCGTCCATCGGACCATCCAGCAGCTGCCAGAAGATTTGCGTACGGCGTTAACTTTACGTGAATTCGATGGTCTGAGTTACGAGGACATTGCGAGCGTCATGCAGTGTCCGGTGGGTACCGTGCGCTCTCGAATCTTCCGCGCTCGGGAGGCCATAGACAAAGCCCTGCAGCCGTTGTTGCAGGAAACCTGAGACAGCGGCGACAGCCAAGAGAGGAACCGCCATGAGTCGTGAAGCTTTGCAGGAATCGCTGTCCGCGGTGATGGATAACGAAGCGGACGAGCTGGAGTTACGTCGGGTATTGAATGCCGTCGACGATCCTGAAACCCGTGCTACCTGGTCGCGTTACCAGGTTGCCCGTGCAGCCATGCACAAGGAGCTGGTGCTGCCACGGCTGGATATCGCCTCGGCCGTATCCGCCGCCCTGGCCGATGAAGCCGCTCCTGCCAAGGTCAGCCGTGGCCCGTGGCGCAGCCTGGGCCGCCTGGCCGTCGCCGCTTCGGTGACTGTCGCGGTACTGGCCGGCGTTCGTCTGTACAACCAGGACGAGATCAGCGGTGCCCAGCTGGCTGCCCAGCAACCGGCCCAGCAAGGTCTTAGCCTGCCGCAGGCGCAAGGCCCGGCCGTATTGGCAGGCTATAGTGAGAATGCAGAACAGCCGGGCCCGATGGCCAATGGCGTGCTGCAAGGGCAAACCGGCTGGCATGACCAGCGTCTGCCTGGCTACCTGCGTCAGCATGCTCAGGAAGCAGCCCTCAAGGGTACCGAGAGCGCTCTGCCGTATGCACGTGCAGCCAGCCTGGAAAATCGTTAAGTAAGGAGGATCATGCGCGCGCTACCTCTCATACCGCTGCTGCTTGGTGGCTGGTTGACGGTGCCGGCCCTTGCCGCCAACTCCTCTCCGGAGGCAGGTGACTGGCTCAAACGTCTGGCCCAGGCCGAGCAACAGCAGAGTTATCAGGGTACTTTCGTTTACGAGCGTAACGGTAGTTTCTCCACCCACGACATCTGGCATCGCGTCCAGGACGGCAAGGTCAGCGAGCGGTTGTTGCAGCTCGACGGCTCAGCCCAGGAAGTCGTGCGTGTCGATGGGCATACCCAGTGCGTAAGCGGGGCCCTGGTACCGGGTGTGGCCAACACCCCGGAAGCGGCGGCGCGAGTGCTTGACCCTTTGAGGCTGATGAGCTGGTACGACCTCGGGGTCGCCGGCAAGTCCAGGGTGGCAGACCGCGAAGCGGTCATCGTCACCCTTACCCCGCGTGATCAACACCGCTATGCCTTCGAGCTGCACCTGGATCGCCAGACCGGGCTGCCGCTCAAGTCGTTGATGCTCGATGATGGTGGACGTTTGCTCGAACGCTTCCAGTTCACCCGTCTGGACACCCGTGACGCGCCATCCGACGATCAGCTCAAAGCCAGCGATATCTGCAAGCCGGTCGCGCAACTGACCGCTCAGGCCGCGCAGCCTGCCACCGGTTGGCGTTCGGACTGGCTACCCCCGGGCTTTGAACTGATCAACAGTTCGGTGCGCAAGGATCCGCAAAGCAAGAACGCCGTCAGCAGCCTGATGTTCGACGATGGCCTGGCGCGCTTCTCGGTGTTCGTCGAAGCCCTGGACAAAGGCACTGCCGCTGATATCCGCACGCAACTGGGGCCGACCGTTGCCGTCTCGCGGCGCCTGACCACGCCCATGGGCGAAATGATGGTCACCGTGGTGGGCGAGATCCCTATCGGTACTGCCGAACGCATTGCGCTGTCCATGCGCGCCCAGGATGCCCAGGCAAAAAAATGAGGCGCAGGCAATGAGGCTGACAGGGCGAGGATTGCTTGGCTGACATGATTGGCAAGCTTTGCAGTTTGCAAAAACTCCAGAATTTTTCTATAGGTCAGTCCTTTCGGGGGCTGGCCTTTCCTGCTTCTGCAGGTCCCTACTGCTAACCACGCTCGTTGTGACGGGAGCCGTATGTCAATACCACGCTTGAAAACCTACCTATCGTTGTTCGCCGCCGTGTTCATGCTCGGTCAGGTGCTCACCGCCCAGGCTGAAGCCCTGCCGGACTTCACCACCCTGGTCGAGCAGGCGTCGCCTGCGGTAGTGAACATCAGTACCAAGCAGAAACTGCCTAACCGCACGTACGCGGCGGGCCAGGTGCCAGATCTTGAAGGCCTGCCGCCGATGTTCCGCGAATTCTTCGAGCGCAACATGCCGCAAGCCCCGCGTTCGCCGCGCGGCGACCGTCAGCGCGAAGCGCAATCGCTGGGTTCGGGTTTCATCATCTCCAGTGACGGTTATGTGCTGACCAACAACCACGTGGTTGCCGACGCCGACGAAATCATCGTCCGCCTGTCGGACCGCAGCGAGTTGCAAGCCAAGCTGGTCGGCACCGACCCGCGCACCGACGTAGCCCTGCTCAAGGTCGAAGGCAAGGACCTGCCGACCGTCAAGCTGGGTGATTCCGAGAAGCTCAAGGTCGGTGAGTGGGTGCTGGCCATCGGTTCGCCGTTCGGCTTCGATCATTCGGTGACCAAAGGTATTGTCAGTGCCAAGGGCCGTACCCTGCCCAACGACACCTACGTGCCGTTCATCCAGACCGACGTGGCGATCAACCCGGGTAACTCCGGTGGCCCGCTGTTCAACATGAACGGTGAGGTGGTGGGTATCAACTCGCAGATCTTCACCCGTTCCGGCGGCTTCATGGGCCTGTCCTTCGCCATTCCGATCGACGTGGCGCTGGATGTTTCCAACCAGTTGAAGAAAGACGGCAAGGTCAGCCGCGGCTGGCTGGGCGTGGTGATCCAGGAGGTCAACAAGGACCTGGCTGAGTCCTTCGGCCTCGACAAGCCGGCCGGTGCCCTGGTGGCCCAGGTCCTGGAAGACGGCCCGGCCGCCAAGGGTGGCCTGCAGGTCGGTGACGTGATCCTGAGCATGAACGGTCAGCCAATCGTCATGTCCGCCGACCTGCCGCACCTGGTCGGTGGCCTCAAGGATGGTGCCAAGGCCAAGCTGGACATCATTCGCAACGGCAAGCGCCAGTCCCTGGATGTCACCATCGGCGCACTGCCGGATGATGACGCCGAAGTCAGCACCAACCTCAACGGCGGTGTCGAGCGCAGCAGCAACCGCCTGGGCGTGTCGGTGTCCGACCTGACCGCCGAGCAGAAGAAGGCCCTTGAACTCAAGGGCGGCGTGGTCATCAAGGAAGTCCAGGAAGGTCCGGCGGCGCTGATCGGCCTGCGTCCGGGCGATGTCATCAGCCACCTGAACAACCAGGCGATTCTGTCGGCCAAGCAGTTCACCGAAATCGCCAAGGAACTGCCGAAGAACCGTTCGGTGTCCATGCGTGTCCTGCGTCAGGGGCGCGCCAGCTTCATCACCTTCAAACTGGCTGAATAAGTCGGGTTGAACAAAAAAGGGCAGCCTCGGCTGCCCTTTTTGCTGGGCGCTGCCCCAGGCCCCCACAGGTTTTTCCGGCTCATTTGCGGGTCAGGTCGCCAGCACGCAAACATTTCCCACAGCTCCCTTGCCCACAGTTCACGTGACGCCAACGTCAAGCTTCAGGTACAATTCCCGGCTATTTTTCGGTGGGCGTCCGGCCCGCAGCCTTTTTGAGTGTTGATCCGTGAGTGATTTGAGTCATATCCGCAATTTCTCCATCATCGCCCACATTGACCATGGCAAGTCGACCCTGGCCGACCGCTTCATTCAGATGTGCGGTGGCCTGACTGCGCGTGAGATGGAAGCCCAGGTACTCGATTCCATGGACCTGGAGCGTGAGCGCGGTATCACCATCAAAGCCCACAGCGTCACCCTGCACTACAAGGCGCAGGACGGCAAAACCTACCAGCTGAACTTCATCGACACCCCCGGCCACGTTGACTTCACCTACGAAGTCAGCCGCTCGCTGGCAGCCTGTGAAGGTGCCTTGCTGGTGGTCGATGCCGGCCAGGGCGTAGAAGCCCAGTCGGTCGCCAACTGCTATACCGCCATCGAGCAGGGCCTTGAGGTCATGCCGGTGCTGAACAAGATGGACCTGCCCCAGGCCGACCCGGACAAGGTCAAGGACGAGATCGAGAAGATCATCGGCATTGACGCCACCGACGCCGTGGCCTGCAGCGCCAAGAGCGGCATGGGCGTGGACGAGGTGCTCGAGCGCCTGGTGCACACCATTCCAGCCCCTACCGGTGACATCGAGGCGCCGCTGCAGGCGCTGATCATCGACTCCTGGTTCGACAACTACCTGGGCGTCGTCTCCCTGGTGCGCGTCCGTCACGGCCGGGTGAAGAAGGGCGACAAGATCCTGGTCAAGTCCACCGGCAAGATCCACCTGGTCGACAGCGTCGGTGTGTTCACCCCCAAACACACCCAGACCGCCGACCTCAAAGCTGGTGAAGTAGGCTTCATCATCGCCAGCATCAAGGATATTCACGGTGCGCCGGTGGGTGACACCCTGACCCTGAGCACGACCCCCGAGGTCGAGGTGCTGCCCGGTTTCAAACGTATTCAACCGCAAGTGTATGCCGGCCTGTTCCCCGTCAGTTCCGATGATTTCGAAGATTTTCGTGATGCATTGCAGAAACTGACCCTGAACGACTCGTCGCTGCAGTACCTGCCGGAAAGCTCCGACGCCCTGGGCTTCGGCTTCCGTTGCGGCTTCCTCGGCATGCTGCACATGGAGATCATCCAGGAGCGCCTGGAGCGCGAATACGACCTGGACCTGATCACCACCGCGCCAAGCGTAATCTTCGAGGTCAAGCTCAAGACCGGCGAAACCATCTACGTCGACAACCCGTCGAAACTGCCGGATGTGTCCTCGGTCGAAGACTTCCGTGAGCCGATCGTTTCGGCCACCATCCTGGTGCCGCAGGAGCACCTGGGTAACGTCATTACCCTGTGCATCGAGAAGCGTGGCGTGCAGCGCGACATGCAGTTCCTCGGCTCGCAGGTGCAAGTACGCTACGATCTGCCGATGAACGAAGTGGTACTGGACTTCTTCGACCGCCTGAAGTCCACCAGCCGCGGTTATGCTTCGCTGGACTACCATTTCGACCGCTACCAGTCGGCTAACCTGGTCAAGCTTGACGTACTGATCAACGGTGACAAGGTCGACGCCCTGGCGCTGATCGTGCACCGCGACAATGCGCACTACAAGGGCCGCGCATTGACCGAGAAGATGAAGGAACTGATTCCTCGGCAGATGTTCGATGTGGCAATCCAGGCCGCCATTGGCGGGCAGATTGTTGCGCGTACCACTGTCAAGGCGCTCAGAAAGAACGTACTGGCCAAATGCTACGGTGGCGACGTTAGCCGTAAGCGCAAGCTGTTGGAGAAGCAGAAGGCCGGTAAGAAACGCATGAAACAGGTCGGCAACGTGGAAATCCCACAAGAAGCCTTCCTCGCCGTGCTCAGGTTGGATAGTTAGGTCCTATGTCGCTAAATTTCCCGCTGTTGCTTGTCATCGCCGTTGCCGTCTGCGGTCTGTTGGCCCTGGTCGATCTGCTGTTCCTGGCCCCGCGCCGGCGTTCGGCAATCGCCAACTATCAGGGCAGCGTCAGCCAGCCTGAAATGGCAGTGGTCGAGCGTCTGAACAAGGAACCGTTGCTGGTCGAGTACGGTAAATCGTTCTTCCCGGTGCTGTTCATTGTCCTGGTGCTGCGTTCGTTCCTGATCGAACCGTTCCAGATCCCTTCGGGGTCGATGAAGCCGACCCTGGAAGTGGGCGATTTCATCCTGGTGAACAAGTTCTCCTACGGGATTCGCCTGCCGGTGATCGACAAGAAGGTCATCGAGGTTGGTGACCCGCAGCGCGGCGATGTCATGGTGTTCCGCTACCCGAGCGATCCGAACGTCAATTACATCAAGCGGGTGGTTGGCCTGCCGGGCGACCAGATTCGCTACACCAGCGACAAGAAGCTGACCGTCAACGGTCAGGCGATTGCCGAGCAACTGGTCGGCACTGAGCCTGGGACCTTGGGCAGCGCCGAGCTGTACAAGGAAAAACTGGGCGAAGCCGAGCACCTGATCCGCAAGGAAATGAGCCGCTATCGCATGCCGCCTGACCAGCAATGGACAGTCCCGGCCGGCCATTACTTCATGATGGGCGACAACCGCGACAACTCCAACGACAGCCGTTACTGGGATGACCCCAGCATTCCCAAGGCACTGCACGGCATGGTTCCGGACAAGAACATCGTCGGCAAGGCCTTTGCGGTCTGGATGAGCTGGCCAGAGCCTAAACTGAGCCACTTCCCGAACCTGTCGCGGGTCGGGTTGATCAAGTAACACCACAACGGCGCTGTCCTGGGACAGCGCCGAATGCGTTTCTGGCATAGGCTGTGTTCAGGGATCTTGCGATTCCACCGAGCATCGCGGCCAGCGAGCATGAGCCAAACAGTCTTTCAGGATGTTGATTTGAACAACGCGTTAAATCCGACGGTAGCCCCGATGGCGGCGTACCGAGCTGTAAAGTGTGAGCCTGGTGCCCTGGCGCGCGGGCTGAATTTCGACCACGAACTGCGCGTGGGTACACTGTGAGCGTTTCCTTGAGCCGCCTCGAGCGCCAGCTCGGTTATACCTTCAAGAACCAGGAGCTGATGCTGCTGGCCCTGACGCACCGCAGTTTTGCCGGGCGTAACAACGAACGCCTCGAGTTTCTCGGCGATGCGATCCTCAACTTCGTCGCCGGTGAAGCGCTGTTCGAGCGTTTCCCCCAGGCCCGCGAAGGCCAGCTGTCGCGCTTGCGGGCGCGTCTGGTCAAGGGCGAGACCCTGGCGGTACTGGCCCGTGGCTTTGACCTGGGCGAATACCTGCGCCTGGGCTCGGGCGAGCTGAAAAGCGGCGGTTTCCGCCGCGAGTCGATCCTTGCCGATGCCCTGGAGGCGCTGATTGGCGCCATCTACCTGGACTCGGACATGCAAACCGCCCGCGAGCGGGTGCTGGCATGGCTGGCAGGCGAATTCGAAAGCCTGACCCTGGTCGATACCAACAAGGACCCGAAAACCCGTCTGCAGGAATTCTTGCAGTCGCGGGCCTGCGAACTGCCGCGCTACGAAGTGGTGGATATTCAAGGTGAACCCCATTGCCGGACGTTTTTCGTCGAATGCGAAGTGACCCTTTTGACTGAAAAAAGCCGAGGGCAAGGCGTCAGCCGGCGTATCGCCGAGCAAGTCGCGGCCGCCGCAGCACTGATCGCCCTGGGCGTGGAGAATGGCAATGACTGATACCAACACTACCCGCTGCGGCTATGTCGCCATTGTCGGCCGCCCGAACGTGGGCAAGTCGACCCTGCTCAACCACATCCTCGGGCAAAAGCTCGCGATCACCTCGCGCAAGCCGCAGACCACTCGCCACAACATGCTCGGGATCAAGACCGAAGGTGATGTCCAGGCGATCTACGTCGATACCCCGGGCATGCACAAGAGCAACGAAAAGGCGCTCAACCGCTACATGAACAAGACCGCCTCGGCCGCCCTCAAGGACGTCGACGTGGTGATCTTCGTCGTTGACCGCACCAAGTGGACCGACGAAGACCAACTGGTGCTCGAGCGTGTGCAGTACGTGCAGGGGCCGGTGATCCTGGCGATCAACAAGACCGACCGGATCGAAGAGAAAGCCGACCTGATCCCGCACCTGCAGTGGCTGCAGGCACAACTGCCAAACGCTGAAATCGTGCCGATTTCGGCCCAGCAGGGGCACAACCTCGAAGCCCTTGAAGGCCTGATCGCCAAGCACCTGCCGGAAAACGATCACTTCTTCCCGGAAGACCAGATCACCGACCGCAGCAGCCGCTTCCTGGCCGCCGAACTGGTGCGCGAGAAGATCATGCGTCAGCTCGGTGCGGAGCTGCCATACCAGATCACCGTGGAAATCGAAGAGTTCAAGCAGCAGGGCAAGATCCTGCACATCCATGCGCTGATCCTGGTCGAACGTGACGGCCAGAAGAAGATCATCATTGGCGACAAGGGCGAGCGGATCAAACGCATCGGCTCCGAGGCGCGCAAGGACATGGAAGTGCTGTTCGACGCCAAGGTCATGCTCAACCTCTGGGTCAAGGTCAAGGGTGGCTGGTCCGACGACGAACGCGCCCTGCGTTCGCTGGGCTACGGCGACCTCTGATTGCTCCAGGCCCGGTAGCGTCCGCTGCCGGGTCGAACCTCTTCTGAAGCGCCGCTCATGGAACTGCCAGTTGGCCAACCGGCCTATGTGCTGCACAGCCGGGCCTACCGTGAAACCAGTGCGCTGGTGGATTTCCTCACCCCGCAAGGGCGCCTGCGCGCCGTCATGCGCCGTGCCCGTGGCAAGGCCGGCAGCCAGGTGCGCCCCTTCGTCCCCCTGGAAGTCGAGTTTCGCGGCCGCGGCGAGCTGAAGAATGTCGGCCGTCTGGACAGCGTCGGCGTGGCCGCCTGGCTGCATGGCGATGCGCTGTTCAGCGGGTTGTACCTCAACGAGCTGCTGATTCGCCTGCTGCCGGCTGAAGACCCGCATCCGGTGGTGTTCGAGCACTATGCGGCGACCTTACAGGCCCTGGCGGCGGGACGGCCGTTGGAGCCACTGCTAAGGGCGTTCGAATGGCGCCTGCTGGACGAGCTGGGCTATGCCTTTGCGCTCGATCAGGACATCAACGGTGATCCGCTGGTGGTCGATGGCCTGTACCGCTTGCAGGTCGATGCCGGGCTTGAGCGGGTCTACCTGTTGCAGCCGGGGCTGTTCAACGGCGCCGAGCTGTTGGCCATGGCCGATGCCGACTGGGAAATTCCTGGCGCCCTGAGCGCGGCCAAGCGCCTGATGCGCCAAGCCCTGGCCGTGCATCTGGGCGGTCGGCCGCTGGTCAGTCGCGAACTGTTTCGCAAGCGCTGAACAACGTCGTATGCTGTGGGGCTCAATCTTCAGGAGAGCCTCTTCGTGACTCAAAGCAACCGCATGCTGCTCGGCGTGAACATCGACCACGTGGCGACCCTGCGCCAGGCGCGTGGTACCCGCTACCCGGACCCGGTCAAAGCCGCGCTGGACGCCGAAGAGGCCGGTGCCGATGGCATTACCGTGCACCTGCGCGAAGACCGCCGGCACATCCAGGAGCGCGACGTGCTGCTGCTCAAGGACGTGCTGCAGACGCGCATGAACTTCGAAATGGGCGTCACCGAAGAAATGATGGCGTTCGCCGAACGCATTCGCCCGGCGCATATCTGCCTGGTCCCGGAAACCCGTCAGGAGCTGACCACCGAAGGTGGCCTGGATGTCGCTGGCCAGGAAGCGCGGATCAAGGCCGCGGTCGAGCGCCTGTCGCGCCTGGGCTCGGAAGTGTCCTTGTTCATCGATGCCGACGAGCGCCAGATCGAAGCCTCGCGCCGAGTCGGTGCGCCGGCCATCGAGCTGCACACTGGCCGTTATGCCGATGCGCAAACCCCCAGCGAAGTGGCCGAAGAGCTCAAGCGCGTGGCCGATGGCGTAGCCTTTGGCCTGGGCCAGGGGCTGATCGTCAATGCCGGTCATGGCCTGCATTACCACAACGTTGAGGCAGTGGCGGCGATCAAGGGCATCAATGAACTGAACATCGGCCATGCGCTGGTGGCCCATGCGCTGTTCGTCGGCTTCAAGTCGGCGGTGGCAGAGATGAAGGCGTTGATCCTGGCGGCCAGCCGGCACTAACAGATTCGACGCCAATCCTGTGGGAGCTGGCTTGCCAGCGACCGAGCGCGTAGCGGTCGCCTAATAGGCAGTGGATGTGCTGCCTGTACTGGCCTCATCGCTGGCAAGCCAGCTCCCACACGATTGGGTGTAGGTCCATTTATTCGGTAGTATCGGCAAACACCAGGCTGAACCGCGTTACCCCCTGCAGTTCGCTGTGCACCTCAACCCGTCCGCCATGCACCTGCATGATCGAGCGCACGATCGCCAGCCCCAGCCCCGTCCCGCCTTCCAGGCGCGAGCGCCCCGAACCCACGCGGTAAAAGCGTTCGAACAGATGCGGTAAATGCGCCTGGGCAATGCCCGGCCCGTGATTGGCCACCGACACCCACACCGAACCGTCCCGGCGTTCAATGCCAATGTTGATCGGCTGCCCCTCATCGCCATGTCGGATCGCATTGCTGAGCAAGTTGGACAGCGCCCGCTGCACCATCAACCGCTCACCCATCACCGTGCCCCAGCCCTGCACATGCAAGGTAATGCCCTTTTGCTCGGCATTGCATTCGAACAGCTCGCACACCCGCTGTACCTCGTCGGCCAGCACCACCGGTTTGAGCGGCACCTGCGCCTGCGCCTGGCTGACCTGGGCGAGGAACAGCATGTCGTTGATGATGCGGTTCAGCCGGGTCAGTTCCTCGATGCTGTTCTCCAGCGCTTCGCGGTACTCGTCGTTGGAGCGCTCGCGGGTCAGGGTGACCTGGGCCTTGCCCATCAGGTTGCCGATGGGGGTGCGCAGTTCATGGGCAAGGTCGTCGGAAAATTGCGACAGCCGCTGCACGCCGTCGTCCAGGCGATCGAGCATGATGTTGATACCGCCCGCCAGGTCACCCAGCTCTTGCGGCAGGCCGGCTTCCGGCAGGCGGTGGCTGAGGGTTTGCGCCGAGACCTGTTCGGCAACCCGGCGAAAGCGGCGCAACGGCAGCAGCCCGCGCTGGACCAGCTTCCAGGCGCCCAGGCCAATCAGCAACAGCAGCAGCGGCAAGGCCCAGAGGGTCGAGCCCAGATAGGCCTGGAGCAGGGCATGGTCGTCGGCACGGTTGACCGTCAGCAGCACCCGCACCAGGGTGCCGTCTTGCAGGCGCATCAGCCGCGAAGCGGTCAGCAGGTGGTCGCCATCCTGATCGCGCCACGGGCTGAAGCTTAGCTGCGGGCCGCTCTCAATCTGCAGCAAGGCGCTGGCTTCCAGGGCCGGGCCCAGGGTCAGCAAGGCCGAATGGCGGCCGGTCAGGGCAATCACGCTCAGGCTCAGGTTGTCGTGGCCCATGATCACATCCAGCAGCGGATGCACCGGCGTGCGCAGGTCGGCGGCTTTCAGGTCAATCGTCAGGCTGTGTTCGATCTGCACCATCTTGTTGGCCAGGTGCTTGCGTGCCCGGCTGTCCAGTTCATGGTCGAGGGCAAATACCGCCAGGCAGGCGAGCAGCAGCACCAGTGCCGCGCCCATCAGGCTGACGCTCAGGCCCAGGCGCAGCGACAGGCGCGCAGGTTTCATTCGCGGGCCTCAAGCACATAACCGACGCCGCGCAGGGTGTGGATCAGCTTGTCGTCGAACGGGTCGTCGATTTTCGCCCGCAGGCGGCGGATCGACACTTCCACCACGTTGGTGTCGCAGTCGAAGTTCATGTCCCAGACCAGCGAGATGATCTGCGTGCGCGACAGCACCTCACCGTTCTGGCGCATCAGCAGGTGCAGCAGGGCGAACTCCTTGGCGGTCAGGTCGATGCGCTGGCCGTTGCGGTAGGCGCGGTGGCGGCTGGGGTCCAGCTCGAGGTCGGCGACCTTGAGCGTATTCGGTTGCAGTGCCTGGTCGTTACGCCGCAGCAGGCTGCGGATGCGCGCCAGCAGTTCGGGGAATTCGAAAGGTTTGAGCAGGTAGTCGTCGGCACCCAGGTCCAGGCCCTTGACCCGATCGGCCAGACGGCCGTGGGCCGTAAGCATCATGATCCGCGTACTGGATTCTGCACGCAGGCGCTGCAGTACGGTCCAGCCATCGAGCTCGGGCAGGTTGACGTCGAGAATGACCAGGTCATAGGCCTGCTGGCGAGCCAGGTGCAGACCGTCGGCACCGGTGTGGGCGCAATCGACGATGTAACCGTTTTCGCGCAGGCCCTGTTGCAGGTATTCGGCAGTGCGCAGTTCGTCCTCGACAATCAGTAGACGCATGGGGTGACTCGTTGGTAGTGAAAGGCGCTGATTCTCAACCCTGTAGTTACTGCAAGGTCAAGCGGTGAAGTGCATCGAGCGGCGGATACTAAGCCATCCGGGCGCGCGGTTTGCGTGGATTACAGATTTGTAATACTTGAGTCATCCTGGCGATAAACCCCGATTACTAGAGTGCGGGCTCCGATCAAGGCGCAGGAGTCCGCCATGTTTTGCACCCTCGACAGGCCAGGCACAGGCCCAGGCCGAATAGTGCTGGCCCTGCTGTTGCTGGCCTTGCCGTCGCTGGCCCTGGCGCAAGCGCGCGTATTGACCCTGGATTCGGCCCTGCAGGCGGCCCGCGACAACAACCCCGAGCTTGCCGCTGCGCGCTGGGGCATCGACATTGCCGCAGGCGAACGGCGCCAGGCCGGCGTGTTGCCAAACCCGGAGCTGAGTTGGGAGGTGGAAGATACCCGCAAGGGTTCGCAAACCACCACCGTCGGTGTCAGCCAGCTGTTCGAGCTGGGCGGCAAACGCGGTGCGCGCCTGGACGTTGCCGACCGCGATGCGCAGCTTGCGGCGCTGGAACTGGAGCGCCAGGGCAACGCGCTGCGTGCCGATGTCATTGGCGCCTTCCAGGCCGCTGCCCAGGCCCAGGAAGGTTTGCAACTGGCCGAGCAGTCACTGCGCTTGAGCGAGCGTGCACTGCAGGTGGTGCAAGGCCGGGTCAAGGCCGGCAGCGCCTCGCCGGTCGAGGCAACCCGTGCCCAGGTGCAGTTGTCCGAGGTGCGCCTGGAGCAGGGCCGGGCTGAACAGAGGTTGACCATTGCCTACCAGCAACTGGCAGCGCTGACCGGCGCGCCAATGGCCCAGTTCAGCCGGGTCGACGGCGGCCTGGGCGCTGACAGCTCTCTTCCAAGCCGCACGCTGTTGCTCGATCGCCTGGAGCAGACCGCCGATCTGCGTCTGGCCCGTCTGCAGATCGACCAGCGCGAAGCGGCCCTGGGCCTGGCCCGCAGCCAGCGCATCCCCGACCTGACCGTCAGCGTTGGCAGCCAGTACAGCGAAACCGACCGTGAGCGCATCAATGTGGTCGGCCTGTCGGTCCCGATTCCCTTGTTCGACCGCAACCAGGGCAACGTCCTCGCCGCCGCCCGGCGCGCCGACCAGGCCCGCGATCAGCGCAATGGCGCCGAACTGCGCCTGCGCAGCGAAGTGGTCCAGGCCCTGACCCAGTGGAGCACGGCGGCCCAGGAAGTACAGACCTTCGAACGCTCGATCCTGCCCTCGGCGCAGCAGGCGCTGGATGCCGCCACCCGTGGCTTCGAGCGCGGCAAGTTCGCTTTTCTCGATGTCCTCGATGCCCAGCGCACCCTGGTGGCGGCACGCCTGCAATACCTGCAGGCCCAGGCCCAGAGCAGCGAGGCGCGGGTTCGCCTGGAGCGGATCTTTGGCGACCTGAGCCTCGCCACTCGTTGAATGCGACCTTCACCTGACTATTTGCTGAGGAACCTGCATGAACAAGAAGTCCACCACGCTGCTGGTCGCGGCCCTGCTGCTCGGCCTGGGCCTGGGCGTGCTGCTGGCGCGCCAGGGCGGCCCGGTTGCCGCCGCCCCCGCATCCGCTCACGCCCATGCCGAAGGCGATCACGAGGAAGAACAACATGGCGAGTCGGAAAAAACTGAAGACGGTCACGAGGAAGAGGGTGCGCTGACCCTCAGTCAGGAGCAGATCGACCTGGCTGGCATCGAGCTGGCTGCCGTCGGCCCGCGCCAGTTGCAACGCAGCCTGTCGCTGCCGGGCGAGATCCGTTTCGACGAAGACCGTACCGCGCACCTGGTGCCGCGCGCTGCCGGGGTGGTCGAGTCCGTCGCTGTGGTGCTTGGCCAGCAGGTCAAGGCCGGTGACCTGCTGGCGGTGATCGCCAGCCCGCAGATCTCCGAGCAGCGCAGTGAACTGGCGGCCAGCCAGCGTCGGCTGGAATTGGCGCGCAGCAGCTACCAGCGCGAGAAGGACCTGTGGCAGGAGGGTATTTCCGCCGAGCAGGATTACCAGCAGGCCCGCCAGGCCCTGCAGGAGGCGGAAATTGCCCAGGCCAACGCCCGGCAGAAGATCAGCGCCCTGAGCGGCAGCGTGGTCCTGGCTGGCGGCAACCGCTATGAGTTGCGTGCACCCTTTGCCGGGCAGATCGTCGAGAAGCACCTGGTGCCGGGCGAGGTGGTCAACGAAACCAGCGCTGCCTTCACCCTCTCGGACCTGTCGCGGGTCTGGGCGAGCTTCGGCGTGGCGCCCCGTGACCTGTCCAAGGTGCGCGCCGGCATGCCGGTGACCCTTGTCGCCAGTGAGCTGGGCGAGCAAGTCAGCGGCACGGTTACCCACGTGGGCAGCCTGCTCGGCGAGCAGACCCGTACCGCCACCGTGCGGGTTACCCTCGACAACCCACGAGGCGCCTGGCGCCCCGGCCTGTTCGTTGCCGTGCAGGTGCCCACCGAGCAGTACACCGCCGCCCTGAGCGTACCGGACCAGGCCCTGCAGACCCTGGAAGAAAAGCCCACGGTGTTCGTGCGCAGCGCCGAGGGCTTCATCGCCCAAACGGTGGAGCCGGGCGCCAGCGCCAACGGTTTTGTCGAGATCCGCAAAGGCCTGCAAGCCGGCCAGCAGGTCGCGGCGCAGGGCAGCTTCATCCTCAAGTCGGAGCTGGGCAAGGCCAGCGCCGAACACGCCCACTGACCGGGAACCTCACATGTTCGAACGCCTCATACAATTTGCCATCGAGCAGCGCCTGATGGTGCTGCTGGCGGTGCTGCTGATGGCCGGGCTGGGGGTTGCCAGCTACCAGAAGCTGCCGATCGATGCCGTGCCGGACATCACTAACGTCCAGGTGCAGATCAACACCCAGGCCGCAGGCTTTTCGCCGCTGGAGACCGAGCAACGCATCACCTTCGCCATCGAAACCGCCATGGCCGGGTTGCCGGGGCTGGAGCAGACCCGTTCGCTGTCGCGCTCGGGGCTGTCGCAGGTGACGGTGATCTTCGAGGAAGGCACCGACCTGTTCTTCGCCCGGCAACTGGTCAACGAGCGCCTGCAGCAGGCTCGCGAGCAACTGCCTGAAGGCGTTGAAGCGGCCATGGGGCCAATCTCCACCGGCCTTGGCGAGATCTTCCTGTGGACGGTAGAAGCCGCCGACGATGCGCGCAAGGCCGATGGCAGCCCCTACACGCCGACCGACCTGCGCGAGATCCAGGACTGGATCATCAAGCCGCAACTGCGCAACGTGCGCGGGGTGGCGGAGATCAACAGCATCGGTGGTTTCGCCAAGGAATACCAGATTGCCCCGGACCCCAAACGGCTGGCGTCCTACAAGCTGACCCTGAGCGATCTGCTCACCGCCCTTGAGCGCAACAACGCCAACGTCGGTGCCGGTTACATTGAGCGCCGTGGCGAGCAGTTGTTGATTCGCGCCCCGGGGCAACTGGCCGGCATCGATGACATCGCCAATATCGTCCTGGCCAACGTCGACGGCACGCCGATCCGCGTGCGCAACGTCGCCGAGGTCGGTATCGGCCGTGAACTGCGCAGCGGCGCGGCGACCGAGAACGGCCGCGAAGTGGTGCTCGGCACGGTGTTCATGCTGATCGGCGAGAATAGTCGCACGGTATCCCGGGCGGTGGCGCAAAAGCTGGTGGAGATCAACCGTTCGCTGCCGGAAGGGGTGAGTGCGGTCACTGTTTATGACCGCACCAACCTGGTCGACAAGGCCATTGCCACGGTGAAGAAGAACCTGATCGAAGGCGCGATCCTGGTCATCGTCATTCTGTTCCTGTTCCTTGGCAACATCCGCGCGGCGCTGATCACCGCCATGGTCATTCCGCTGTCGATGCTGTTCACCTTCACCGGCATGTTCAGCAACAAGGTCAGTGCCAACCTGATGAGCCTGGGCGCGCTGGACTTCGGCATCATCGTCGATGGCGCGGTGGTGATCGTCGAAAACGCCATTCGCCGCCTGGCCCATGCCCAGCAGCACCACGGCCGCCTGCTGACCCGCTCCGAGCGCCTGCACGAGGTGTTCAATGCCGCCCGCGAAGCGCGCCGGCCGCTGATTTTCGGCCAGTTGATCATCATGGTGGTGTACCTGCCGATCTTTGCCCTGAGCGGGGTCGAGGGCAAGATGTTCCACCCGATGGCGTTTACCGTGGTGATCGCCTTGCTCGGCGCCATGCTGCTGTCGGTGACCTTCGTGCCCGCGGCCATCGCGTTGTTTGTGACCGGCAAGGTCAAGGAAGATGAAAACCTGCTGATGCGCAGCGCCAAGCGTGGTTATGCGCCGCTGCTCAAATGGGTCATGGGCCATCGGCCGCTGGCCTTTGCCCTCGCCGCTATGACTGTGCTGCTTTCGGGCGTGCTGGCCAGCCGCATGGGCAGCGAGTTCGTGCCGAGCCTGAGCGAGGGCGACTTTGCCCTGCAGGCCCTGCGCGTGCCCGGCACCAGCCTGAGCCAGTCGGTGCAGTTGCAGCAGCGCCTGGAGCAGAGCGTGCTCAGCCAGGTGCCGGAGGTAGAACGGGTGTTCGCCCGCACCGGTACGGCCGAGATCGCTTCGGACCCGATGCCGCCGAACATTTCCGACAGCTATGTGATGCTCAAACCTAAGGATCAATGGCCCGACCCGAGCAAGAGCCGCGAGCAGCTGATCGCCGATATCCAGCGCGCCAGCGCGCGGGTGCCGGGCAGCAACTATGAGCTGTCGCAGCCGATCCAGTTGCGCTTCAACGAGCTGATTTCCGGGGTGCGCAGTGATGTCGCAGTGAAGGTGTTCGGCGATGACATGGCAGTGCTCAACAGCACCGCGGCGAAGATCGCCAGTACCTTGCAGGCGGTGCCGGGGGCGTCGGAAGTGAAGGTCGAGCAAACCTCCGGCCTGCCAGTGCTGACCATCGACGTCGACCGGGACAAGGCGGCGCGTTATGGCCTCAACGTTGGCGACGTGCAGGACACCATTGCCGTGGCCGTGGGTGGGCGCCAGGCCGGAACCCTGTATGAAGGCGATCGGCGTTTCGACATGGTCGTGCGCTTGTCCGATAACCTTCGGACCGACATCGACGGCTTGTCGCAACTGCTGGTTCCGGTACCGGCCAGCACGGGCAGCGGCGGCCAGATCGGCTTTATTACCCTCGCCGATGTCGCCAGCCTTGAGCTGGTGCAGGGGCCCAACCAGGTCAGCCGTGAGGACGGCAAGCGCCTGGTGGTGGTCAGCGCCAACGTGCGCGGCCGCGATATCGGTTCGTTCGTTGACGAGGCGGCGGCGCGCATCGATAGCCAGGTGAGCATTCCGGCCGGTTACTGGACCCGCTGGGGCGGCCAGTTCGAGCAGTTGCAGTCGGCGGCGCAGCGCCTGCAGGTGGTGGTGCCGGTGGCCTTGCTGCTGGTCTTTGGCCTGCTGTTCATGATGTTCAACAACCTCAAGGACGGGTTGCTGGTGTTCACCGGTATTCCTTTCGCCCTGACTGGCGGGGTGGTTGCCCTGTGGTTGCGGGATATCCCCCTGTCGATCTCGGCGGGCGTGGGGTTTATTGCCTTGTCCGGGGTCGCGGTACTCAACGGCCTGGTGATGATTGCCTTTATCCGCGGCCTGCGCGAGCAGGGGCGTTCGCTGCATCAGGCCATCGACGAAGGTGCACTGACGCGCTTGCGGCCGGTGTTGATGACCGCGTTGGTGGCCTCCCTTGGCTTTATCCCCATGGCCCTGGCCACCGGCACCGGCGCCGAAGTGCAGCGGCCGCTGGCTACCGTGGTGATTGGCGGCATCCTTTCATCAACGGCGTTGACCCTGCTGGTATTGCCCGCGCTGTATTACTGGGCTCACCGCAAAGACGAGGAGGAGGTCGTATCCGAGGTGACGAAACTGTAATTCGCCGCTCATCTTCGGGTTATTCAGCCCTTGTCAGGATACCCATGGCGCCCGCATTGCGGGCGCCTTGCGTATTTCTGCGAAAAATCAGGAGTTGAAGATGGGGAACAAATCCACAGCCTGTTTGACCGGCGCCCTGGCCCTGGCCAGTTGTGCGACCGCCAGTGCCGTCAGCCAGCCCGAGGGCGGGGGTTTTATCGAAGACAGCAGCCTGACGGTGCTCAGCCGTAACTTCTATTTCAACCGCGACTACCGTAAAGGCGAACAGTCGCCCACCGGCAAGGCGGGCTACGCCGAAGCCTGGGCCCAGGCCTTTATCGCCCGCTTCGAGTCGGGCTATACCGAGGGCACGGTCGGTTTTGGCCTGGACGCCCACGCCATGCTCGCGCTCAAGCTCGACAGCGGCGATGGCCGCAGCGGCGGGCGCAGTTCGTTCGACATGTTGCCGGTGGACCGCAATGGCGATACCGCCAGCAACTTCAGCAAGCTGGGCGGTGCGATCAAGGCGCGCCTGTTCGATACCGAGCTCAAGTTTGGTGACGTGTTCCCGACCACCCCGGTGGTGCACTTCGGCGACTCGCGCCTGTTGCCGGAAAGTTTCACCGGCTGGACCCTGGAGAACACCAGCCTGGCAGGCCTGAAAGTCCAGGGCGGGCGTTTGCACGCCATGAGCCAGCCGTTGTCGAGCAACAACCGCGACGGCTTCGTGACCTTTTACGCCGGCCCCGTCGATTCGCCCTGGCTGGGCTACTTCGGTGGCGATTACCAGGCCAGCGACAACCTCAGCCTGAGCCTCTACAGCAGCCGTCTGAAGGATGCCTGGGATCAGTACTACGCCGGTATCAGCTACAAGTACCCGATCACCGACGACCTGACCGGCTTCACCAGCTTCAACTACTACAAGGCCAAGGATGAAGGCCAGCAACTGCTGGGCAAGTTCGACAACGATATCTGGAGTGCCCGCGTCGGCGTGAGCTATGGCGCCCATACCCTGGCCCTGTCGCACCAGCGCAACCAGGGCGACAACGATTTCGATTACCTGCGCCAGTCCGACTCGATCTACCTCGACAACTCGATCCAGTACAGCGACTTCAACTCGCCGAAAGAGCGCTCGTGGATGTTGCGCTATGACCTCGACATGGCCGCCTATGGCGTGCCGGGCCTGTCGTTCATGAGCCGTTACGGACGTGGCAGCGGCATCGATTACTCCGATGCCAACGGCGTGTACATGCGCCGCGATGCCGAGGGCAATCCGCTGACCGGGCAGAAGCGTTGGGAGCGCGATATCGAAGCGAAGTACGTGGTGCAGTCCGGCAGCCTCAAGGACTTGTCGCTGCGCGTGCGTCAGGCCACGACCCGGGCCTCGGCCTTCGAATCGGACCTCGATGAAGTACGCCTGATTGTCGAGTATCCGCTGACCCTGCTGTAGGGCGAATCTTGCAGCACTGTAATGTGCGGCTCACCTTGGCGTTAGCTTGCCCTGCGTAAGATTGAACTGTCCTGAAATTCAATCACGAGGTGAGCAACATGAGCCTGAACAAGTATGTGCTGATGGCTGTATTGGCCCTGGGCAGCAGCGCGGCGCTGGCTGAAGGCGGAGCGGAGCGTTCGAAGCAATTCTGGGAAAACTTCCGCCTCAGCCAGGAACAGATTCACGGCAAGAAGGACCAGGCGCTGGTCGCGTCCGACTCGCAAAAGCGTGACACGGCGACCAAGCAGGTCGCCAAGGAGTAGCTCCATTCACCTTGGAAGCTCCCCGCTCCTTTGGAAAAGGTGAATTTTTGGCGCCCATTTGGGCGCCTGTTTTATTTGCGCGCCACCAGCACCGCGCGCCGTGGTGCCGGCAGGCCTTCGATGGTGCGGCTATGGTCGTTGGGGTCGAGGAAGTCGCTGAGCGACTGGTAGCGCATCCACTCGGTGCTGCGCTGTTCTTCGACGCTGGTGGTGCTGACATCGACGCAACGCACATCGCTGAACCCGGCGCGGCGCAACCAGCGTTCCAGGGCTGGCACCGACGGCAGGAACCAGACATTGCGCATTTGTGCGTAGCGATCTTCGGGCACCAGCACCTGATTTTCGTCGCCTTCGATCACCAGGGTTTCCAGCACCAGTTCGCCGCCCTTGACCAGGCAGTCCTTGAGCGCCAGCAGGTGCTCGATGGGCGAGCGGCGATGGTAGAACACGCCCATGGAGAACACCGTGTCGAAGCCTTCGAGGTTGGCCGGCAGGTCTTCGAGGGCGAACGGCAGGTGCCAGGCCGGCAGCTTTGGCAGGTAGCGTTGCACGGCCTGGAACTGGCAGAAGAACAGCCAGTTGGGGTCGACACCGATGACGCTGTCGGCCCCGGCGCCGAGCATGCGCCACTGGTAGTAGCCGTTGCCGCAACCGACATCCAGTACCCGTTTGCCCTTGAGGTCCAGGTGCGGGGCGACCCGCGACCACTTCCAGTCCGAGCGCCATTCGGTATCGACGTGCACGCCGAACAGGTCGAACGGGCCCTTGCGCCACGGTGACAGGCCCATCAGTGCCTGCTGCATGCGCGCACGGGTGTCGTCATCGCAGTCGCAATCCAGATTGAGGCCGTTTTGCAGGTCGATGTGCGTAGGCTCCAGTGCCGGCAGGGCGTCGAGCGCGGCCTGCCAGCGTTCCAGGTCGCCATGACCCTTTTCCATCTTGGCATCGAGTTGCGCTTGCAGGCCTTGTGCCCATTGCGCCAGGGGAGTGCCCGCCAAGCGGCGGACCAGGGGGGACAAATCAATCATGGCAGGGCAATCAACGAGGTAAAGTTTAGGCATTGGAACCAGGGCACGACCTTGGAGAAACCGGCCGCCAGCAGGCGTTCGCGGTGCTCTTCAAGGCTGTCGGGTTTCATCACGTTCTCGATGGCGCTGCGCTTCTGGGCAATTTCCAGTTCGCTGTAGCCATTGGCCCGCTTGAACGCCACATGCAGGTCGGTGAGCAGTGCGTGTTCCTCCTCGTCAACGAAGCGCAGCTTCTCCGAGAGGATCAGCGCACCGCCGGGCAGCAGCGCCTGGCGGATACGGGTGAGCAGTTCCAGGCGCTGTTCGGGGGCGATGAACTGCAGGGTGAAGTTCATCGCCACCACCGAGGCCGGCTGAAATTGCAGGGCGAGGATATCGCCTTCGATCACCTCGACCGGCAGCAGCTCTTGGAACATCGAGTCCTGGGCGTTGAGGTACTGCCGGCAGCGCTCGACCATGGCCGCCGAATTGTCGATGGCGATCACCCGGCAACCCTCGCTGCGCACATGCCGGCGCAGGGCCTGGGTCACGGCACCGAGCGAGCTGCCCAGGTCGTACAGGGCAGTGTTGGGCTGGGCGAACTGGGCGGCGAGCACGCCGAGGTTCTCGACGATGGTCGGGTAACCAGGCACCGAACGCTTGATCATGTCCGGGAACACCCGCACCACGTCTTCGTTGAAGGCGAAGTCGGGCACCTGGCCAAGGGGCTGGGCGAATAGGCGGTCGGGTTCTTTGCTCACGGGGGCAATCCAGGCGTTGGGCGGTAAAGGGCCGGCATTTTAGCCAAACTGGCCGCAGGATGCATGGCCCGCTGACCAGCGCCGCCTACTTCACCGTGATTGCGCAATCGAAGGTCTGCACCGGGCGCACTTCCGGGGCCCAGGGTTGCTGGTAGACCAGCAGCAGATGGCCTTCGCCGGCGGTCTGGGCCTGGAAGCGCCACAACGATTGCCCGGCGCTGCCGACCACGCCGGCGTCTTCCGGATGGCTGTACACCTCCGGCCCGAGGCTGCGCAGGATCCCGCTGGCCGGGTTTTGTAGCAGCCAGCGGTAACCGGTGCTGGGGTTGCTGGGCAGGGTCAGGGTGAGGGTCTGGCCTGTCTCCAGGTGCACAGGGCACTGGCTTGCTTTTTCCAGCACCACGTTGTCGTGTTTGCCCGGCGTTTGTGAACAGGCTGTCAGGAGTGACAGACCAAGGACCAACAGCTTGCAATTGATGTTCATCGACAATTCTGTCCGTCAGGCTGGTATTGGCTTTCAGGAAAGCCTGCCCTCTGCAGGGCACTTCGCAGCCGTATTAGTTTGAAGGTCCCCGCCGAGTTGGCTATTTAACAGGGACGTGGTCATGAGCAGTACACAGATCAATATTGACACATTGCAGAATGAGGCTGAGCGCCTGCCCGGAAATCTCATTCAGGCAATGGCGCAGCGCGATGGCCCCAACGAGGGTGGGTTGACGCTGACACGAGAGCATATTGTTACCCTTAACAAGTATGCCAACTATACCTTCCAGCTTCCTGTTGCCAAGGCTGCGGTGATTCGCTGGTTGGGCTATTCCACCATCAAAGAGCCGGACCTGATGCCGGACAAGATGGAGGCGATGCACAAGCAGCTACAGAAACACGGACGCCGTTGGACAGTACTTGCCGACAATAGCAAGAAGCTGGGCTTCGAGTTGGCGGCCAGTGCCAATGGCATCAATACCACCGGTGACGAGATATTGGTCATTCTCGAAAACAGCCGTGCGCTGGGCAAGCGCAGGGATGCGTGGGAAACCATCAAGTTCGACAAGGCTATCAGCCTGGGGACAGAAGACCGCCACAGGGTTCTCGACCTGGTGGACTACATGGAGGTACTGCGCGAAGACGTGGACCTGTTTTCTCGGCGTGTGGGCGCTGTACGTGAAGAGACTGAACAGTTTCGCGATACCGCGCGTGAACAGCTGATCCCCTTGGTCGCGGTAAAAACCCAGGCGATCAAGCGTCAGAAGGCGAGCGGGGCAGTACAGCAGCTGCGTGAAGATCTCGCCGAGCTGGACAATGAAATCAAAAAACTTGAAGCCGAGTATGACCAGTATGTCAAAGCAGCGCTGAGTGGCCTGGCTGCGGGGCCGCTGGGCGCGGCTATAACCGGCGGCATATATGGCAGCAAGGCGGCGAAAGTCCGCAAGGAACGTAACAAGCTGCAGGGCCAGCGCGGTGAACTCAGCCAGAAACTCAAGGCGGCCGTTCGCCTGGAAGGGCTGGTGGAAGACCTCGGCACTCAAATGGGACAGCTGGATACTCGACTCAGGGATGTGGTGACAGCCGCCTCTCACCTGCAATCGGCCTGGCAGTTGATCGGGGTGTACATCGATACATCGATTGAACACCTCCAGCGTATCGAATCCAATCAGGAGTTGTTCAAGTTCGCGATATTTTTCAAACGCTTCATTGGGCAATGGAAAGACATTGAGACGTTTGCCCAGCATATGAATCGTGTTTTTGATGACGCCGCAGCCGCCCAATAAGGATATAACGTGATGAATGATAATGTTGTCGCTTTGAGTGCTTCGCTTAATGTCCCGGATATGGACAAGGTTCTCTCGGTCGTGTCGGCATACTCCGCGTTTTGGGAACAACGTAGATTTGGCTTTCTGCCGTTGCTGCATGAATCAGTTGAACGGCACTACAAAGGGATGCAACGGTACGTTGATGGCTTGGCTAAAAACTCGGAAGTGCTGGCGGTCACCATAAAATCATACCAGCTTGATGAGCTGATTGACGATTTTCGA
Source organism: Pseudomonas sp. SBB6 (assembly GCF_024213215.1). Classification (NCBI taxonomy): domain Bacteria; kingdom Pseudomonadati; phylum Pseudomonadota; class Gammaproteobacteria; order Pseudomonadales; family Pseudomonadaceae; genus Pseudomonas; species Pseudomonas sp. SBB6. Next base: position 165,631 of record NZ_JANAVH010000007.1, read on the forward strand.
GAGGCCTCGGGAGACCCTGAAGAAGAGGAATTCTTCCTGGAGGAGCTGCAGATCTCAAACAACAAGATCGCTGCAGAACTTGATGTCGTGGTCTCTGGGGTGATAACCGCTACGAAGTCCATCGCCAGCCTGCCGGTTTATGATGCAAGCCGCGACCAGGCCAGTTACCTGGAGACTCAGGAGCGCCTGGCCAGCAGGCTACAGGCGCTAACCGATACGCTCAACGGCAAACGCGAAAACCTTGCCGAGCTGGAAAAAGCCATCGGTGTGTTTGAGGCCAATGGAATCGAACAGTTGTTCCAAGGCAAATTGCCAACGGTTGAACAGCTTCAGGGGCTGGTCGCTCAGGGCGCCACAACGGCCGGCGCCGCCGTAGCGGTCGAGCAGGCACTGGAGGCGCTGGGCAAATTGATGGAGGGCGTGCAGCAAGGCATGCAGTATTCGCGGCTGCAAGACCTGCGTCGGGCACTGCGCACGGAAGTAAACGAACTGATCGCTGAACAACGCGAAAAGGAGCAACGAGCGACTCAAGTGAAGGGCAATCTGCAGGCCCTGGCGGAATATACCGTGCTGAAACCAAAACGCCTGGAATGGCTGGCTGAAAAACAGAAGATTCATGTGCAACTGGAGACAGTGGCCAGTCAACTACGCAGGATAAAACTGGACAGTTTTGAGGGCGCGCAGGCGTTCAATCAGTTGCTGAAACAATTGGTCGCCTATGTTCAACATATAGTTTTCCAGTTCCGTCGAGCATTTTAATCACGGCCGTGTCTCAGTGCGCCGCCCATTGTTAGTTAAAGCGGGTGGCGCGCTGAATGGCGAGTAGGAGAGCGCTATTGATGACTGCAAATGGAAGGCTGGATAAAGACTGGCAAGTACAAGCGTCACGTCTTCCCGGCGCGTTGTTGAGCGCCATGGCGTCAGGGCAGGACACCGGTGCCCTGAGTTTGTCGCCAGCACACGTGCGTGACCTCAATGAGTATGTCGCCTATACACGGGGATTGCCGAACTCACCGGCTGGCATCTTTCAGTGGATGGGTGGAGGGCAGGCGAACCCTTGGACATCGATTCTCAGCGCGTTGATGTCATCGAACCCTGAGCTGAATGGTAACGCCATGCTGGCATTCTCTCGCCAGGTGAAACAGCATGCCAACGGCTGGGAGGTGTTGTATGGGAAAAACCTGCAGCTGACCCATACGTTGGTCACTGTCGCCGGCAACATCAACCGTTCAGGGGAGGTCATTCTGGATGTGTGCGCACAAACCAAGGCATTGGGTAAGCAACGTGAGGCCTGGGATGCTTTGCTGGGCGGTGAGGCGCTGGCGCTTAGTGTGGCCGATAGGCAGATTGTGTCGTCCTTGCCCACGTACGTGAATGCACTCAAGGAGCAATTGAAGGAATACGCCCGCCAGGTCGAGCGTGTGCGCATCGAGGCCACTCGGTTTCGCGATGAGGCTCGGATGCAGGTCATTCCGGCGGCGACGAGAAAGGTCAATGAGATTGGCAAGTTTGTAAAACCAGCGACCCAGGGCGGTATCGCGGAGATTCTCAGGCAGATACTGCAATCACGTTTCCTGGAACTCTCAGGAAAACTGCGGAAACTGGAACAACTGCTCAGAGCCGTGGTGACGGCTTCGTCTCATGTTCATTCAGCCTGGCAAAGCCTCACTGCTTACATCGATGCGTCGAGTAATCAGCTGCAGCTCGTTACCTCAGGCCAGCAACTGGCCCGGTTTGCGATCTACTTCGGGCGGTTCCTGGGGCTATGGAAGACAATTGAACAAAGCGCGGTGCAGATGAACCGCACGCTGACCCGGTATCAGCCGTGAGCGTTAGGTAGCCGTACTCGAGCAGGTTGACGCGGGCTCTCAGAGCCCGCGCCTTCCAGAACCCCTTCAAGTGAACAACACCTTCGCCACATCACTGAAGCGCTTGGCGAAGTGCACGCTCAAGCCTTCCTTGAGGTAATCCGGCAACTCCTCGAAATCTCCGCGGTTGGCTTCCGGCAGGATCAGCTCGAAGATCTTCTGCCGCCGCGCGGCAATGACCTTCTCGCGTACCCCGCCAATCGGCAGGACCTTGCCGGTCAGGGTCAACTCGCCGGTCATGGCCACGCCTTTCTTCGGCGCCTGGTCGCGAGCCAGCGACAGCAACGCACTGGCCATGGTCACCCCGGCGCTGGGGCCGTCCTTGGGCGTGGCGCCTTCGGGCACGTGCAGGTGTATGAACGCTTCATTGAAGTAGCTTGGATCACCGCCGTATCGCTTCAGGTTGGCGCTGACATAGCTGTAGGCGATTTCGGCAGACTCCTTCATCACATCACCCAACTGACCGGTCAGCTTGAAGCCGCGGTTGAGGGTGTGGATGCGCGTCGCTTCGATCGGCAGGGTCGCGCCGCCCATGCTGGTCCAGGCAAGACCGGTGATCACCCCCTTGCCGGAGAGCACCTGTTCGCTGCGAAACACCGGCATGCCCAGTGAGGCTTCGAGGTCCTTGGGGCCGATCTTGATCTTTTTCTCGGGGTCGTCGAGCAGTTGCACCACCGCTTTGCGCACCAGCTTGCCCAGCTGTTTTTCCAGCTGGCGTACACCGGCTTCGCGGGCATAGCCCTCGATCACCGTGCGCAGGGCGCTGTCACTGATGCTCAGGCTGGTCTTGGCCACCCCGGCTTTTTGCAACTGCTTGGGCCACAGGTGGCGCTTGGCGATGGCCAGTTTTTCTTCAGTGATGTAGCCGGACAGGCGAATCACTTCCATGCGGTCGAGCAACGGCCCGGGGATTGAGTCCAGCGTGTTGGCGGTACACACGAACAGCACCTTGGACAGGTCCAGGCGCAGGTCCAGGTAGTGGTCGAGGAAGTCGACGTTCTGCTCGGGGTCGAGGGTTTCCAGCAGCGCCGAGGCCGGGTCGCCCTGGTAGCTCTGGCCCATCTTGTCGATCTCGTCGAGCATGATCACCGGGTTCATCACCTCGACGTCCTTCAGTGCCTGCACCAGCTTGCCCGGCTGGGCACCGATGTAGGTCCGGCGATGGCCCTTGATCTCGGCCTCGTCGCGCATGCCGCCGACGCTGAAGCGATAGAACGGCCGGCCCAGGGATTCGGCGATGGACTTGCCGATGCTGGTCTTGCCGACGCCTGGCGGGCCTACCAACAGCACGATGGAGCCGCTGATCTCGCCCTTGTAGGCGCCGACGGCGAGGAATTCGAGGATGCGTTCCTTGATGTCACCCAAGCCGGCGTGATGCTGGTCGAGCACCTTGCGCGCGTGCTTGAGGTCGAGTTTGTCCTTGCCGTACACGCCCCAGGGCAGGGCGGTGGCCCAGTCCAGGTAGTTGCGGGTGACGGCGTATTCGGGCGAGCCGGTTTCGAGGATCGACAGCTTGCCCAGCTCTTCGTCGATGCGCTTTTGCGCGGCGGCGGGCAGGGTCTTGCCTTGCAGGCGCTGCTCGAACTGTTCGAGGTCGGCGCTGCGGTCGTCCTTGGTCAGGCCCAGCTCCTGCTGGATGACCTTGAGCTGCTCCTTGAGGAAGAACTCGCGCTGGTGTTCGCCGATCTGCCGGTTCACTTGCGCAGAGATCTCGTTCTGCAGGTGCGCGACTTCGACTTCCTTGCGCAGCATCGGCAGGACCTTTTCCATGCGCTTGAGCATGGGCACGCAGTCGAGCACCTCCTGCAACTGGTTGCCGGTGGCCGAGGTCAGCGCGGCGGCAAAGTCGGTCAAGGGCGATGGGTCGTTGGGGCTGAAGCGGTTCAGGTAGTTCTTCAGCTCTTCGCTGTACAGCGGGTTGAGCGGCAGCAGCTCCTTGATCGCGTTGATCAGGGCCATGCCGTAGGCCTTGATCTCGTCGGTCGGTTCGCTGGGTTGATGCGGGTACTCGACCTCGACCAGGTATGGCGGGCGATGATGCTTGAGCCAGGTGCGGATACGTACCCGGGTCAGGCCCTGGGCGACGAACTGCAGTTTGCCGTTTTCGCGGCTGGCATGGTGAACCTTGACCAGGGTGCCGTACAGCGGCAGGGCCGAGGTGTCGAAATGACGAGGGTCTTCTGGCGGCGAGTCCATGAAGAACAGGGCCAGGGAGTGATGCGGGGTCTTGGCTACCAGATCCAGGGTTTCGGCCCAGGGTTCTTCATTGACGATCACCGGCAACACTTGCGCGGGGAAGAACGGGCGGTTGTGGATCGGGATGATATAGACCTTGTCCGGCAACTGTTGGCCCGGCAAGGCAAGGTTTCGGCCGCTGTGTTCGGAGGCTTCGAGATGCTCGACTTCGGCGGTTTCCTCGGGACGTTCCGGTAGATCCTGCTGATCGCTCATGGCGCACCTGCTCAATGACTATGGTGCTTAGATGGGGCGGGTGGAGGGCGGTTTCAATGGTTGATTGGCTTATGTTGCGCGGCGCCTGCGATGGGCTGCGCAGCAGCCGCAGACAAAAAAGGCTACCCGAGGGTAGCCTTCCTTGCTGGTGGATCAATCCGCCAGTTTGTAAGCGATTACGTAATCGCCCATCTTGGTGCCCAGCGAGCCGTGACCACCGGCGGTCACCAGCACGTATTGCTTGCCGTCCTTGCCGGTGTAGGTCATCGGCGTGGCCTGGCCACCGGCCGGCAGGCGCGATTTCCACAGCTCCTTGCCGGTGTTGGTGTCATAGGCACGCAGGTACTGGTCCAGGGTGCCGCTGAGGAAGCCCAGGCCGCCAGCGGTGACGATCGAGCCGCCCATGCTTGGCACGCCAATCGGCAGGCCGATCGGGATCGGCGAGCTGTCACGGCTGGTGCCGTTCTTGTGCTTCCACACCACCTGGTTGGTGGTCAGGTCGATACCGGCCACGTAGCCCCAGGCTGGCGCTTGGCACGGCACGCCCAGAGGCGACATGAACGGGTGCATGATCACCGCGTAGGGTGCGCCGGTGTTCGGCTGCACACCGCTGGTTTCGCTCTCGCGCTTGCTGCCGGCGGCGACATCGGCGCGCGGCACCATCTTCGAGACGAAGGCCATGTAGTTCGGGCTGGTGAACAGCAGCTGACGCACCGGGTCGACCGAGACGCTGCCCCAGTTGAACACGCCGACGTTACCCGGGTAGACCAGGCTGCCCTGTAGCGATGGCGGGGTGTACTGGCCTTCGTAGCGCAGTTCGCGGAACTGGATGCGGCAGAGCATCTGGTCGAACGGGCTGGCGCCCCACATGGCCTGTTCGGTCAGCTCCGGGCCGAGCAGGTTGAGGTCCGAGCGGGCCTGGGTTGGCGCGGTGCGGTCGCCTTCGACGGCACCTTGCGGTACCGGGGTTTCGCGGATCGGCACGATCGGCGTACCGTCGCGACGGTCGAGCACGTACAGGCTGCCCTGCTTGGTCGGGGCGATCAGCGCAGGCTTCACACCGTCGGCGGTTTTCAGGTCAAGCAGGGTTGGCTGGCTGCCGACGTCCATGTCCCACAGGTCGTGGTGGGTGAACTGGTAGTTCCAGCGTACCTTGCCGTTGGCCAGGTCCAGGGCGACGATACCGGCGCTGTACTTCTCGGCGCCCGGGGTGCGGTCAGCGCCCCACTGGTCTGGGGTCTGGTTGCCCAGCGGCAGGAAGACCATGCCCAGCTTCTCGTCGACACTGGCCAGCGACCACATGTTTGCCGAGTTGCGGCTGTAGGTCTTGCCGGGCGCCAGCGGTGCGGTGTCGTCGGGGTTGTTGCTGTCCCAGTTCCACACCAGGCGACCGTCGTGCACGTCGTAGGCGCGGATCACGCCGGACGGCTCGTTGGTCGACTCGTTGTCGGTGACATGGCCGCCGATGATTACCAGTTCGCGGGTGATCGCTGCAGGCGAAGTGGAGTAGTAACCGCCAGCAGTGAACGGGCCGATGCCGGTGGTGAGGTCGATCACACCCTGGTTGCCGAAACCTTCACAGACCTTGCCGGTGTCGGCGTTCAGGGCGATCAGGCGGGCGTCGGCGGTCGGCAGGTAAAGGCGGCGCGGGCAGGCGACGGCAACGGCCTGGCCGGCGTCGCTGATTTTGGGTGCCGGGCTGCCGTCGGCATTGACGTAGTTGTTCTCGTCGTAATACGACACACCACGGCAGGTCATGTGGGCGAAGCCCTTGAAGCCTACCGGGCTCTTGATCTGCGGGTCGAAACGCCAGATCTCTGCACCAGTGTCCGGGTCCAGGGCCAGCACCTTGCTGTGGGCGGTGCAGGCATACAGCTTGCCGTTGACCTTCAGCGGGGTGTTCTGGTTGGTCAGCTCGACCGGGTCGTTGTCGGTTGGCAGGTCGCCAGTGCGGATGCGCCAGGCTTCCTGCAGCTTGTGCACGTTCTGCGGGGTGATCTGGCGCAGCGGCGAGTAGCGGTCGCCGAACTCGGTGCGGCCATAGGCCTGCCACTCGCCATCAGGCATCTGCGGCGCGGTGCTGCTCATCTCGGCGCTTTCGCGGCCCAGCTCGCCCTTGACTTCACCCGGGTGGGTGAACTGGCTGGCCACCGCAGTGGCGCCGGACAGCGCCACGGCCAGGCTCAGCAGGCCGATGTTGGCCTTGGACGGGTTGCCCAGCAGTGGGCGGCGCGCCCACGGCAGCAGCAACACTACGCCCAGGGCGAACCACAGGGCCAGGCGCGGCACCAGTTGCCACCAGTCCAGGCCCACTTCCCACAATGCCCACAGGGTGCTGCCCAGCAGCACCAGGCCATACAGACCCAGGGCGTTGCGGCGCAGGGCCAGCAGCAGGATGCCGGACAGGGCGAAGCCGATACCGGCGATCAGGTAATACAGCGAACCGCCCAGCTGGCTCAGTTTGATACCGCCAGCCAGCAGGGCCAGGCCCATCAGCAACAGCAGCACACCGATCAGTCGCGGCAGCCAGCGGGTTCTACTCAAGGCACCATCAGTGCTCATCGTGTGTTCTCCGTTAGGTGAAAAGGGTGGTTAGAAACTGCTCTGGATCTTGATCCCGCCGATCAGTGCGTCATCGACCTGGCTCACGCCACCGGGGTGACGGATGTACTGCAGGTTCGGGCGCACGGTCAGCCAGTCGGCCAGGTGGATGCCGTAATACAGCTCGGCGCTGTACTCGGTGTCCTGGATCGGACGGAACAGGGGATCGTTGTAGTCGCTGACGCCGCGGGCCTGATTGATGGCCTGGGCGTTCTTGCGGTAGGCAGGGTTGACGTGCACGCGTGCCAGGGCGAAACCGATGTCGTCCTTGGCGCGGGCATCGAAGGGCCCCTTGTACACCACACCTGCCTGAACATAGTTGTCGATGGCATTGGTCTTCTTGTCGTGCAGCGTGGCGTTGGCGAACACGCTCAACCCTCGCGAGTGGTCTGATGCCAGCGACGTCACCTGTTGCTGGGCACCGAGCCAGAAGCCGTGCTTGCTCGAACTGCTGCGATAAGCCTGGCCGCTCAGTGCTGCCGGTTGTTCGTTGCTGTCCTTGTAGACATCGCTTGCCTTGGCATTACTGTAGTAGTAACCGGCGCGATATTCCCCTTTCAGGCCGTTAACCGCCGGGCTCCAGACCAGTTCGAGCGGAATCACCGCGCCCTGGGTACCGCTGCCGCTGAGCTTGAAACCGTTGCCGCGATCGAGGTTGGAGGGGTTCTGCTCATAGGCGCCGATTTGCGCGTACAGCTCTGGGGTCAGGTTGTACTTGACCCGCAGCGCCCACTGGCTGACTGGCCAGTTGTACCAGATGTCACCGACCCAGTTGCCCACCTGGGAGCCGCAGAACGCCAGGTTCTGGAAGTCGCACGGGAAGCTGTTGAAGTCCTCGCCCTGGCCGAAACGGCCGAATTTCACATCCAGCGCGCCGTCGAAGTACTTCTGCTTGATCCACATCTGGGTCAGCCGCCAGGTCTGGCCACGGCCCCAGATTTCCTGGGCCGAGGTAAAGCCACCGACCCGTGGGTCATTGATGCGGTCGTTGCTGATGTTGTCGCCGTGGCGCTGGGTAACGGTCAACTGAAACTCGGCGTCGTGCCAGCCGAGGATTTTCTCCAGGTCCAGGTGGCTGCCGAGGGCGAACTGGCCGCTGTAGCGCGCGGTTTCGTCATCGTCGTAGCCGCCGTGCAGGTTGGCGCCCATCTCGCCGGTGTAACCGAGGGTGAAGTCGTAGCCGCGTTCAGCCAGCTCCGTGCGGGTGCCGCCCCAGTCGCCAAGCATCCATGGCGAGTCGCTGGCGAACATCGCCGCGGCCTGGGCGCAAGGCGCGAGGCTGGCGATGGCCAGGCCCGAAAGCAGTGTCCGGGTGGCGGGGGAAAAGCGGAAACGATCATTCTGAGGCATGAGATAGCGCTATCTTTTGATTATTGAAAAAACGGCAAGGCCACCGAGTTCCGAGGATCATCGGCGATAAGGCTGCAGGGAAATAAACTGAAGCGGTTCAGCTTGCGGCGGGGAGGATATAGCTGAACTTGTAAGAAAAAAAGTCAATTCAGCAAGAGTCACCGTTGCCGGATCGGTAACAGTCCGGGTGAGGCAGGTGACACTGATCCCTTGTGGGAGCCGGCTTTGCCGGCGATGAGGCCGGCACAATCAGCACATCAGGCGCTGACTGGGCGCAGACCAATGCGACCAATCGCCGGCAAGGCTGGCTCCCTCGGGATGGGCGTTGGCTTAGAAGGTGGTACGCAAGCCAACCTCGACACTACGCCCCGGCGCCGGGGCGATGTCGCGCAGGATCGAGCTTGAGTAGCGCACCGTCTGGTCGGTGAGGTTCTCGCCGCGGACAAAGGCCAGCCACTGGCTCTGGCCGATGTCGAAGCGGTAACCCACGCTGGCGCCGAGGGTGGTGTAACCGTCGGTGCTGGTCTCGTTGGCCGGCTTTTTGTGCTGGGCGCTGGCGTGCTGCACATCCACCCGTGCCTGCCAGCGGTCCAGTTCCCACAGCAGGCCGCTGTTCAGGCGCAGCGGGGCGATGCGCGGCAGGTCTTCGCCAGAGTCGAGGTTCTTGGCTCGGGTGTAGTCGCCGGACAGTTCCAGAGCAAAGCTGCCGTAGCGGTTTTGCGCCAATTGCCAGCGGTCCTGGGCCTCGATGCCGTAGAAGCGCGCGCGAACCCCGTGGTAGAGGTATTCGGGCACATCGCCGCCGTGGTCATGATCATGGTCGTGATCGTGCTCTTCATCGCCGTGATCATGGTCGTGGTCATGGCCTTCACGCAGGTTGCCGCTGGCCAGCAGGCCGATGTAGTTGCGGAAATGACTGTAGAACACGCCGACGCTGCCCTTGTGCGTACCGTTGTCGAAGCGCAAGGCCAGGTCGCTGGAGATGGCTTTCTCCTTGCTCAGGTTCGGATCGCCGACCTCATAGGTGCCGGTGGCGACGTGGGCGCCGTTGGCGTACAGCTCATAGAAGGTCGGTGCGCGCTCGGTGTAGCCCAAGGTTGCGGCCAGGGACCAGACCGGGGTCAGCTCGTAGACTGCGCCAGACGACAGGCTGGCGGCGGTGAAGCTGCTCGAGCGATCGGCCTCGGCAAAGCGCTCGCTGCCCTTGCTGTCGGGTTCGACCCGGGTATGCTCCAGGCGCCCGCCCAGGCTCAGGTTCAGGCGTTCGGTGGCTTGCCACTGCTCGAGCATGAACAGCGCCAGGCTGTTGGTGTCGGTCTGCGGCACGAAGGCTTCTTCGCCGAGGGCGGAGAACTCGTTGCGGCTGACCTGGACGCCAATCACCCCTTCGACCGGCCCCAACGGTTGGTGTCGGGCCTCGACCCGCGCCTCGTAGCCCTTGTTCTTGAACGTGGTGTGCACCTCGCCGCTCTCAAGCTCGCGGTGCTGGTAGTCGGTGTAGCCGAGGTCGACCTTCACCGAACTGAACGGGCCGTCGAGGTCGCGCAGTTCCGAGGCGAAGCCGTAATGATCCTGCTGCATGTCCAGGCGCACGCCCGGCTCGGCCACCGAACCGTAATTGGAGTCGTAGCGGCTGTAGGAAAGGCCGGCGTAGCCGTGATCCCAATGATAGGAACCGCCCAGCGCGCCACCGTCCTGGCGACCGTCACTGTTTTCCAGGCGATGCTTGCTGCCCGGTTCGTCGGCGTCGCGCACTTTCGAGCTGCGGGCGTAACCGGGAATACGCAGGTCATTGAACTGGCGGCTGTTGGCGTCCAGGTGCAGGGCGAAGCGGCCGTCACCCGCTTCCAGCTTGCCGGCGCTGCTGCGGGTGGTGTCGGCACCGCCGTAGCGCAACTCACCGGCACCGTGAATGCCGTCGATGGGCGAGGTCGGGATGCGGTTGTCGAAGCTGTTGACCACCCCGCCAATGGCGTTGCCGCCGTAGAGCAGGGCCGCCGGGCCGCGGACGATTTCGATGCGTTCAACGGTGGCCGGGTCCAGCGGCACGGCGTGGTCATAGGACAGCGACGAGGCATCCAGGGCGCCGACGCCGTTGCGCAGGATGCGGATACGGTCGCCGTCCAGGCCGCGGATCACCGGGCGGCTGGCGCCGGGGCCGAACCAGGTCGAGGCAACACCGGGCTGGTTGTTCAGGGTCTGGCCGAGGCTGCCTTTCTGTTGCAGGGTCAGGTCGTCGCCGTCGAGCACGGTACTGGGCGCGGCCAGTTCACTGTTACCCAACGGGTTGGCGGTGATTACCTGAGGTTGCAGCTCGACGGCCTGGCTCAAGGGTGAAGCCAGCCAGAGCGCGGCGGCGAGAGGGGAGAGGCGCAGGGGTAAGTGAGGCATGAAGGGAAGGGGTCCTTGGCAGTGTTATAGTATTGATACAATATAACATTACCATTAAAGATAAAACGCCTATGCGCTGGCTAGAGCCTTTGCCCACACTAGAATGTCTGTAAGCAGCACCTTGAAAGCGAAAAGTCTGAAGACTTGCAGGCGAGCCTCAGCTAAGGTGCGCACCTTTCGTTGGCTGGAGCACAGGCATGACCGCCGCTAATCAGAACCCGCTGCATGGCGTGACCCTGGAGCAGATCCTCACCGCGCTGGTGGCGCACTACCAATGGGATGGCCTGGCTCAGCGCATCGATATCCGCTGCTTCAAGAGCGATCCGAGCATCAAGTCGAGCCTGACCTTTTTGCGCAAGACACCCTGGGCCCGGGAGAAGGTCGAGCGCCTGTACCTGAAAATGCAACGCGGCCGCTGAGCCGGTGAGCCGGCGCAGGCTGTTCATCGCCCTGGCCGCGTGCCTGGGCTGGAGCGCGCTGGCGATCCAGATGTACCTGCTGTTGCTGGCGCGCTGGCAGGAGCAGGCCAGCTTGCTGGGCGGCCTGGTGACGTTGTTCAGTTTTTTCACCGTGCTCAGCAACACCCTGGTCGCCGTGGTGCTCAGTCACGCAGCATTCGGCCGCGACTCACCGCTGCGGCGCTTTTTTCTCGCACCCTGGATCAGTTCCGGGATTGCCGCGAGCATTATTCTCGTGGGCCTCGCCTACAGCCTGTTGTTGCGTCACCTGTGGCACCCGCAGGGCTGGCAATGGCTGGCGGACGAGCTGCTGCACGACGTCATGCCGCTGCTGTTCGTGGCCTATTGGTGGTGTTGTGTAGAGAAGGGCAGCCTGCGTTTCAGGCATCTGCTGGCCTGGCTGCTGTACCCGACAGGGTATTTTGCCTACACGCTGCTGCGTGGGCATGTGATAGGAGTCTATCCCTACCCGTTCATCGATGTTGCCGAACTGGGTTACGCTCAGGTGCTGCTCAATGCACTGTCGATCCTGGTCGGATTTGTCGCCATCAGCCTGCTGTTGCTCGGCCTCGATCATTGGCAGGGCGGGCGCCTGGCCAAGGCCAGGACGCAACCCTGAGGTAGCCTGTTACTCGTCGTCGTGCGGGTCGAGGCGCCAGTAGGCGACAGCCTTGATCAGCTCTTCCTTCACGCCTTTTTCATCGACCAGCAAACGCTTGGCCTGGCGCGTCAGCGATTTCTCCAGAGCGACCCAGGTGTACAACTGACCGCTTGGCAACGACAGCCCCTTGATGACCTCAAGCAAGGCCTGCTGGTGGCGTTGCACCCAGATGACCTCGACCTGCGCTGCGCTCGGCAGCGGTTGTTGTTCCTGGGCATCTTCGATTTCTATCAGCGCCAGTACCTTGCGCCCGGCCGGCAATTCTTCCAGGCGTCGGGCAATGGCCGGGATGGCGGTTTCATCCCCGATCAGCAGGTAGCTGTCGAAGATGTCCGGGACCACCATCGACGCACGAGGCCCGGCGATGTTGAGTACCTGGCCGACCTGCGCCTGGGCCGCCCAGGTCGAGGCAGGGCCGTCGCCGTGCAGGACAAAGTCGATATCCATTTCGCCGTTCGCCAGATCAATGCGCCGTGGCGTGTATTCGCGCATGGTCGGGCGCACGCCATCGCGGCTGAAATCGAGGTTGTCGAGCGCAGCCTGCTCTTGTTCCGAGCAGGCAAACATCAACTTGACGTGATCGTCGCTACCGACGCTGGCAAAGCCTTGCAGCTCTGGCCCGCCGACGGTGATGCGGCGCATGCGCGGGGTCAGCTCGGTGACCCGCAGCACGTTCAGGCGACGGTGTTTGATCTCGTGATTGACGCGGTGAATGGTGGTGTTTTCGCTAACAGTCATTCGGCTTTCTCCGTTGAGGTCGCAATGGGCCCTGCGACGATGGCTTTGGCGGTGTCGTTCAGTAGCGTACGGACCCGCTCGATTTCCGTTGGGTTCCAGCGCCCGCTATGCATTTGCAGGGCATGACGCAGGTTGTGCACGGCTTCGTGGATTTCTGCCGGGCGATCGTGGCCACGCAACGAGCGTTTGCTGACTTCAATGCGCATGCGCACGCCGTCCAGGGCAATGGCTTGGTCCGCGAGGGACTTCTGGCCCGCTGCGGTGATGCCGTAAAGACGCTTGCTGCCTTGGGTTTTGCCGCTGATCAGCTCGGCTTCTTCCAGAAAATTAAGGGTCGGGTAGATCACCCCGGGGCTGGGGCTGTAGCTGCCATCGAAGAGGCTTTCGATCTGGCGGATCAGGTCATAGCCATGGCAAGGCTGCTCGGCCAGCATCGACAACAGCAGCAATTTCAGGTCGCCGGGGGCAAATACGCGGGGGCCGCGGTCGCCACGTTCGCGGCCGTGACGACGTTCGAAGCCGTCGTGCCGATCGCCATGCTCGCGGTGATGGGAATGATGGTCACGCATTGGGTGTCTCCGTTTGGGTTAGATGTATCTTCAGATATTACTCAAGATATATCTTAAATCAAGCGGAAGAATAGGAATATTTCTCATGAAGTAAAGGCGGGAACCGGAAAAACGCGTAGGAATTCTTAAGGTTTTTCTTACAGAACTCTCGGATTGCCTTGATCTACACGCGCGGAAATCGTCCCTAAGATTCGCCACGTTTTCTTCATCCGTGAGTATTTCACCGTGGCACCTTCCATTTTTTTCATCGGGCTACTCTGGGGCCTGTCATTTTTTGCCCAGGCCAATTTCTCGGTTACCCAGATTGCGCGTGAGCACAGTGTGCGGCATGAGCTGGACACCAACCTCGATCGTCTGGTCGAGCGCGCCCACCAACTGATCGGCGTGCCTTATCGCTGGGGCGGCATGTCGGTAAAGGGCGGGTTCGATTGCAGCGGCCTGCTGGTCTATCTGTTTCGCCATGAGGCCGATATCAAGATACCGCGCACCACGACGGCCATGCTCCAGTCCGGTGCCCGGACCATCAGGCAGAGCCAGCTCAAGCGCGGTGACGCAGTATTCTTCAATCGCAACGGCCAGGGCCGGATCGGCCACGTTGGCCTGTATATCGGCGAAGGGCGTTTCATCCACGCCCCCCGCACCGGCAAGAACATCCGTATCGATTCGCTGCGCAACAGCTACTGGAACAAAAGCTTCATGACCGCCAAGCGCTTTCACGGTGGCTAGCGCTGCACCATCCGCGGCGGTTTGCACAGGGTGTGACTGCCCGGCTCCAGGTACGGCATCAGGAGCGGTGCCATGCCCTTGAGTACCTGCACCGGCAGCGCCGAGGTAAAGCGGAAGGATTCCGCCGCTCTGCCGGGCACGAAGGCGGTGAGGGTGCCGAAGTGGTTTTCGCCGAGGAAAAACACAAAGGTCGCGGTGCGGTTCAACGAGCGTGAGCCAATCAGCCGCCCGCCGGCACCGAAGCTTTCGATGCGGTTGTCACCGGTGCCGGTCTTGCCGCCCATCACCAGCGGGGTGCCGTCGGCCAGTTTGAAGCTGCCCGACACCCGCCGCGCGGTACCGGCATCCACCACTTGCGAGAGGGCGCCGCGCAGGGCCCGGGCGACTTCTACCGAGAGCACCCGTTGGCCGAGGTCGGGGTCGCTGGTCAAGCGGGTTTCGTAAGGGGTATCGGCAGCAAAGTGCAGGGTATCGATGCGCAGCACCGGCAGGCGCACGCCATCGTTCTGGATGATGCCGATCAACTCGGCGAGGGCTGCCGGACGGTCGCCGGAGCTGCCGATGGCAGTGGCCAGCGATGGCACCAGGTGGTCAAAGGGGTAGCCGACGCGTTTCCAGCGTTGATGGATATCGAGGAAGGCTTCGATCTCCACCAGGGTGCGAATGCGGCTGTCGCGCGCACCCTTGTGTCGGCTTTTGAACAGCCAGCCGTAGACTTCCTGGCGCTCGAAGTGGCTGGCATCAGCGGCCTGCTGGAAGGTGGCGCTGGGGTGTTGCAGCAGGTAGCCGAGCAGCCACAGATCCAACGGATGGACCTTGGCGATAAAGCCCTGGTCGGGCAGGTCGTAAGCACCGGGCCGGTAGGCTTCGTACAGCTCTTGCAGACGTTTCTCGGTGACGGTGTTCTGCTTGGTGGCCGGGGTCTTGTTTTCGATCCGGTCTTTTTTCAGGTGCGCCTGGACGAAGGCGTTGAAGGTGGCCTGGTCGGCCTCCGGGAACAGGTAACGGTGCACCGCGGCCAAGCGGATCGGTGTGATCCGCAGGCTGTCGAGGAAGGTGTCCAGGCGCTGCTGCGACGTCTTGCGCTGGTACTTCTTCCAGAACCTGCGCATGTAATCGGTGCCTTCCTTGTCGGCAAAGCGTGCCAGGTACTCCTGGCGGCGCGGTTCGGCATCGTCCTTGAGCAGGCTGGCGCTATTACCCGGCTGCTGATAGGTGCTGTAACGCACCAGATCGCGCATCAGGCGAATGAACGGCAGGTTGATCGATTCACGCAGGGCGTCCTTGAGCGTCGGAATGCGGCCGTTGTCTTCCTTGCGAAAGTTGTTGAACACATGCAGGCCACCGCCGGTGAAAAAGGCTTCGCCGGGGCTGGCGGAGTACTTGCGCTCCAGCGCGGCGTTGAGCATGGCGCTGAGGTCGCGGTCCTTGTTCTGGATCAGGTAGTCGATGGCCCAGCGGGTGATGAAGTCCAATTCGGCCACCGGGACTTTCTTAAGCTCCGCAGCCGGGGTGTTGGCGTACTTGTCGTGCAGTTCGCCGATGATTTCCAGGTAGCTGGTCAGTACCCGCAGCTTGGCGGTCGAACCCAGTTCCAGCTTGCTGCCTTCGTTGATGTCGAACGGTTGGTCGGTACTGTCGGTCTGCACCCGCACCCTTGAGCCGTCGGCGGTGCGTTCGAGCAGGGTGAAGCTGTAGCGCACCTGGGTGGTACTGGTCGGGGTCAACAGGCGTTCGCCGAACAGGCCCATTTTTTCTGCAAAGGCCGGGTCGGCCAAGTCTTTCAGGTACTGACTGACCTGGCCCTGCAAATCCGATTGCAGGGTGCTGGTGGCCGACAGATCGAGACGGTCCAGGTCGTACAGCGGTCGGCCGAGGGCTGAAGACAGACGGCTGCGGGCAACGCTGATGCCCTTGTTGGTGACGATCGGCTGAATGGTCGGCTGGGCCACCCAGTCGCGGTAAAGGGTCTTGCTGGCCAGGGCGGCGTCGGCCAATGGCTTGTCGATGATGTTGCTGGCCGAGAGGACGCGGATATGGCTGTCGGTCAGCAGCGCCAGCTCCGCACGGCCCTTGGACAAAAAGTGCGAGGGACGGCGCTGGGCGATCATCAGCGACAGCACCTGGCGCAGGGCCAGACCACGGGCAGCCAGGCTTTGCGGATCACTTGCGGTGGACGACAGAGCCTGGTTGACCTGAGCAAAATCGGCGCCGTACCAGACTCGCAGGCCTTCGGCCATGCCATGCACTTCACCATGCCCGGGTACCGCCGACAGCGGCACGCTGTTGAGGTAATCGCGCACGATGCGCTGGCGTGCTTCCAGTGTCTGCGGGCCGCCTTGATAAGCGCGCACGCTGGCGGAAATCATCTGGCGGATCTTCTCGCTCCCCGAGGCCGTCAGGCCGTCGGGCGAATGCCGGTACTTTTCCAACTGGGTCGCCAGGGTGCTGCCGCCCGCCGACTGGCCGGGCAGGGCCAGGTACTTGGCGACCTGGGTGTAGGCCGCCTTGGCAAAGCGCGGCCAATCCACGGCGGGGTTGTTCAGCGGGTCGTTGGGATCAAGCAGGTCGCGGTTCTCGATGAACAGCAGGCTGTGGACGATGATGGGTGGAATCGAGGCGAAGTCCGGGTACAGGTGTTGCGGATAGTGGAACTGATACAGCGCATCGCCCTTGCAGTCGGTGATCGACAGGCCAGCCTGGATTTTTTCGGCATACGGTACGAAAAAGCCGTGGTCAACGTAGTCCATAAGCGCAGGCGAAAAGCGCGTCTGCTCGTTGATCACGTAGTCACGCTTCAGCAGGCGCGGTAGGAATTCACCCAGAGAGCTGTAGCCCAGGCGCTTGTCGAACGGGCCGTCGCCGGGGTAGCGGATGGCATCGCTGGGGCCTGGCTGCATGGAATAACTGAGGGTCGCGGCGAATTGGCTGAATTCCCGTGATTGCAGGCGCGAGGTGTGCATTTCGGCGGTGGCGGCATACCCCAGGGCGATCAGGGCGAGCAGCAGGACCAACCACAACAGCCGCCACCACAGACGGCGCTGGCGTGGGCTTTTCGGCAATGGCGAAGGATCGAGGTGTTCAGAGGGAGCTTCCGTACTGTCTGCTTCCGATTGCCACAATGCGCCCATAGTCTTCAGCTCGGCTACGTATTTTCGTCTTGCTTGCCTGAAGCTTAGACGGTGGCCGGGTTTGGTGAAAAATTTGTAGTCATTTGGCAGGGATTTCCCAAAACCGTGTCAGAAATGCGCCTTTGGTGGAGCTTGAATTGCCCCGTTTTGGTGCTATGTTAGCCGCCCTGTTTCCTGCAGTGGTAAAAGCACGGGGAATGCCCCTCCGTAGAAGCGGTTTTTGCCGAGAGTTCTCGCCAAATAACCGGCTTTATATAGTGAAATACCCTGCAGGGGCCTTTCTATACTGCTCGCCCCTTTCGCTCTGCCGGTTTTGCACACCCGGCAGACGGGTCCGCTCACAAGGCGGTGCCCGGCGAGGCAGCGCATCCAGCCTATCGGCGGTGCCAGGCCTGCACGAATGGTCATATCCAATAACAAAATGAGGTTGTATTTCTATGCCAGTCGGCAACCACCCTTCTCATGGTGAGACCGCTCAGGGCGGCCCACTCAAGCGAGAACTCGGCGAACGCCACATTCGCCTGATGGCGCTGGGCGCCTGTATCGGTGTCGGCCTGTTCCTGGGGTCGGCCAAGGCCATCGAAATGGCCGGGCCAGCTATCATGCTGTCCTACATCATCGGCGGCCTGGCGATCCTGGTGATCATGCGCGCCCTTGGCGAAATGGCCGTGCACAACCCGGTAGCCGGCTCCTTCAGCCGCTACGCCCAAGACTATCTCGGCCCGTTGGCGGGTTTCCTCACCGGCTGGAACTACTGGTTCCTGTGGCTGGTGACCTGTGTGGCGGAAATCACCGCAGTGGCCATCTACATGGGCATCTGGTTCCCGGAAGTGCCGCGCTGGATCTGGGCCCTGGCAGCCCTGGGCAGCATGGGCGCGATCAACCTGATCGCGGTCAAGGCCTTTGGTGAGTTCGAGTTCTGGTTCGCCCTGATCAAGATCGTCACCATCATCGCCATGGTGTTGGGTGGCGTCGGCATCATCGCCTTCGGTTTTGGCAACGACGGCGTGGCCATGGGCATCTCCAACCTCTGGAGCAACGGTGGCTTCATGCCCAACGGCGTGACCGGCGTGCTGATGTCGCTGCAAATGGTGATGTTCGCCTACCTGGGCGTCGAGATGATCGGCCTGACCGCCGGTGAAGCGCGTAACCCGCAAAAGACCATCCCGCAGGCCATCGGTTCGGTGTTCTGGCGCATCCTGCTGTTCTACGTCGGCGCATTGTTCGTGATCCTGTCGATCTACCCGTGGAACGAAATCGGCAGCCAGGGCAGCCCGTTCGTGATGACCTTCGAGCGTCTGGGCATCAAGACCGCTGCGGGTATCATCAACTTCGTGGTGATCACCGCTGCGCTGTCGTCGTGCAACGGCGGCATCTTCAGCACCGGGCGCATGCTTTATAGTCTGGCGCAGAACGGTCAGGCGCCGGCTACCTTCGCCCGCACCTCGAGCAACGGCGTACCGCGCAATGCCCTGCTGCTGTCGATCGCAGCCTTGCTGCTGGGTGTGCTGGCCAACTACCTGGTGCCGGAGAAAGTCTTCGTCTGGGTCACCGCCATTGCCACCTTCGGCGCGATCTGGACCTGGGTGATGATCCTGCT
This sequence comes from Pseudomonas sp. SBB6, assembly GCF_024213215.1. NCBI lineage: Bacteria > Pseudomonadati > Pseudomonadota > Gammaproteobacteria > Pseudomonadales > Pseudomonadaceae > Pseudomonas > Pseudomonas sp. SBB6. The sequence continues at coordinate 184,175 of NZ_JANAVH010000007.1, forward strand.
GGCCCAGCTGAAATTCCGCGCCGGCCTGAGCAACGCCGAGCGTGCCGCCCTGAAATACCGCATGTGGCTGTGGCCGCTGAGCTCCTACCTGGCGCTGGCGTTCCTGATCCTGGTGGTCGGCCTGATGGCTTATTTCGAGGAAACCCGCGTGGCCCTGTACATCGGCCCGGCGTTCCTGGTAATGCTGACGGTGCTGTTCTACGTGTTCAAGCTGTCACCAAGCACCGTGGAGCAGCGTGCCGCAGGTTCGGCGTCCTGATCTTCCCGCGATAAGTGAAAAGCCCGTATCCATGGATACGGGCTTTTTTTTGCCTGCGGTTATCAGGTGGCTACCGCACGCATCGGCTGGGTCAGGCGTTTATTGAAGTCCAGCCAGGCACCGAGCAGGGCCATGATCGCGACGCCCACCAGCGCGGTGAAGATCTGCATGGCAAAGGCATCGCCGGCCATGGCATTGATCATGTCCGCCAGGGGCGCCAGCAGCACGCCCAGGCAAAACACTTCAAGCGAATAGCGGCCCATGCGGCAGGTTTGCTGCGCCAGCCAGTTCTGCGTCCAGCCGCTGCCCGGCAGCAGCTTGGCCGTGACGTAGGCCAGTGCCAGGAAGTGCAGCAGGCGCACCGGCGACAGATCGGTCTTGCTGATCGGGTAGAGCAGGTTGTTGAGACTGGCCGGCATCAGTGCATCGTGAAGCTCTGGCCAGCGCCAGGACAGGGTAATGATGCCTGCCGCCAGCGAATAGGCGGCTGCCGCCAGAAACAGCGGTTGGCGCCGCAACGGCCGGGTTTGCGGCGGCCGAGCCTGTTGCCCATAAAGCGCCGCGGCGCCGCCGAGCACAAACAGGAACTGCCAGGTAACCGGGTTGAAGTACCACACGCCATCGGAAAAATTCGCCAGGTTCCAGCCGAGTCCGGGGGCTACCAGGTACACCGCCATCGATACACCAACCACGGCCAGGGTGTTGCGCATCAGCAGCGGCAGCAGCAGAGACAAACCGGCCAGCAGCACGATGTACAGCGGTAGCGGGTCCATAAGGTTGGGTTTGAAGCGCAGCAACAGCTCGTCTGTCAGCGCTTGCTGGGGGTTGGTGATGAAATGCATCAGGCCCATTTCCTCAACCAGGTCGCGGGTCTGCACGTGGCTGTTGGCAAAGAACACGATGCCCATCAGCATCGCCAGCAGAAAGATATGCACCACATACAGCACCCAGGTACGCCGCAGGATCTTCACGCAGGCGATCAGGTAACCGTCTCGCTGCAGGACTTTGCCATAGGCCAGTACTGCGGCGTAGCCGGCGAGAAAGACGAAGACTTCAGCGGCATCGCTAAAGCCGATGTTACGCAGGGTGACCTGGCCTAAAGGGTTGTGGGGGACGTGATCCCAGAAAATGAAGATCAACGCCAGGCCTCGAAAAAAATCGATGCGCGGGTCGCGTCCGTTAAACATGGCAGCGGGCTCTTGAACAGTGGGTTTAGTAATGACCGGCGGACGACGGCAATCGCTCGCGCCGCACCTCGGGCGGGGGGCAGGGTGGCGGTAATCGTTGGCAATTGCAAAGGGGGCTTATTACTGAATGTCTCTATTCGCCCGTTGCGCGGTAGACCGTTGATCGAAAATCACCCGTACCTGTCAGTTTTGGTAGTAGACGAATTTCGGCTTACGTGGCCTGCTTGGATTCAGCCGCAACAGCCATCGAGGCGCGACGCGCAATGGCCAACGTATGGAAAGGATTTTCCACCTATGCCGTGATCGGTATTGCCAATACCCTGGTCCATTGGCAGCTTTTTTTCGTGCTCAGGGTCGCGTTCGAGTTCAGCCAGGCCTTGAGTAATTTTCTGGCGTTTTGCGTGGCGGCGACGCTGTCCTTTTACGTCAATGCCCTCTACACCTTCGTCGTCCCGCCCTCGATCGGGCGCTATCTGTTGTTCATGTCCTGCCTGGGAGGTGTCAGCCTGGCAGTGGGGTGGCTGGGCGACCACTGGCGGCTGCACGGGATGATCACAGTCGTGAGTTTTTCCCTGATCAGCCTGACCTGCGGCTTCTTGCTGTCCAAGTGGGTGGTCTTTCACAGGTCCGAGCCATGAAGGTTTCACTGATCGTGCCAGTGCTCAACGAAGAGCAGGCCGTCAGCCTGTTTTACCAGGCGGTGCGTCAGGAGCCCTCGTTGCAAGCCCACTGCATCGAAATCGTGTTCATCAACGATGGCAGCAGTGACGGCACGGCTGAAATCGCCCGCGCCATCGCCCTGGCCGACAGTGACGTGGTGTTGATCAACTTCTCGCGTAACTTCGGCAAGGAACCAGCCCTGTTCGCCGGCCTGGAATATGCCAGCGGCGATGCCGTGGTACCCATGGATGTCGACCTGCAAGATCCGGTTGAAGTGATATCGCAACTGATCGAGCAATGGTGCAAGGGCGCTGATGTGGTATTGGCCAAACGCCGGGATCGCTCCAGCGATGGCTACCTGAAACGCCGCAGTGCCTCGCTGTTCTATCGCCTGCTCAATCGCATCGCCTATACCCATATAGAAGAAAACGTCGGCGACTTCCGCTTGATGGACCGCAAGGTGGTGGACGTGATCAAGACCCTGCCAGAACAGCAACTGTTCATGAAGGGCGTGCTGTCGTGGGCGGGGTTCAACGTTGCCATTGTTGAATACGACCGTGCGCCGAGGGCTGTGGGCCGCAGCAAGTTCAACGCTTGGCGGCTGTGGAACCTGGCGCTGGACGGCATTACCTCGTTCAGCACCTTGCCCTTGCGCCTGTGGAGTTACCTCGGCGCGTGCATCTCGTTGCTGGCGTTGTTGTATGCCGGTTACCTGGTGTTGGACAAGATCCTGTTCGGCAATGATGTGCCCGGGTATCCGTCCTTGATGACAGCCATTCTGTTCCTCGGCGGGGTGCAACTGATCGGCATCGGCATACTGGGGGAATACATCGGCCGAATTTACATGGAGGCCAAACATCGGCCCCGCTACGTTATCAAAAGTATTGTTGGAAAATCCGAGCAGCACACCCATAGGTCTGTGCTCAAGGAGAGCAGATGAGCCTGACGCTGCGCCTACGGACGCAGATTGCATGGCTGCTGGCTTGCTTGGCGATAGTACTGTTGAGCAGCGCTGTGCGTCTTTATCAGGTTACAGAACCGGTGCTCTGGTACGACGAAGCCTTTTCCGTGGCACTCAGTGCCTTGTCGCCATCACAGATCCTGTTCCACACCGCTCGCGACGTTCACCCACCGTTGTACTACCTGTTGTTACATTACTGGATGCAATGGCTGGGCAACGACGTACTGGCCGTTCGAGGTCTGAGTGTGCTCACGGGAGTGCTGACGGTAGCCCTGGGTGTGCGGCTCACACGCAGCCTGGCATCCTCGCGAGCAGCCTTGATCAGCGGTCTATTACTAGCACTGCTGCCTATCGCGGTGCGTTATAGCCAGGAAGTGCGGATGTATTCGTTGCTGGGGCTGTTGTTACTTGCAGCGACCTTTGTGCTGCTGCGCTGGGTGAGCAGACCGGCGCAAAACCGTGTCTTGATACTGTATGCAATGCTGATGGTAGCAGGGCTGTACACCCACTATTTCACCGTCCTCTGTGCAGCGGCACATTGGTTGTATCTAGTGTTTGTAAAAAATGCTGATTCAAGGCGCCTGATTCGAGTCCGGTCGTGGTGGCTGTGCAACGTGGCGATTGCGCTCGCCTTTACTCCTTGGCTGCCTTCCCTGGTAGGACAGTTGGCGCACGTTTCGGCTATTGCCTGGATTCCTCAGGTGACGCTTGAAACACTTCCGTCGGCCTTCTGGCAGTTTTTCACCCTCAATAACGGTAGTGCTTATCCCTGGCCGATATTCCTGTTGCTGCCAATGGTGTTGCTCATTGCATCGGTTTTTATTGTCCGACGGGACAGGCAGACCACCCGCCCCAGCGTTTTGATCATGGCTTCCAGTTACGTACCACTGGTGCTGGTGTGGTTGATTTCATTCGCGATGCCGTTGTTCGTTGAGCGTTATCTGGTGTTTGCGGCTGTTGGCTTGCCAATTTTGCTGGCGTTGGCGCTGGATTACCTTGCCATCAATCATCGTAGCCTGGCTACTTTGTTGGTCGCTGCTTGCCTGGCGCTGGAATTGACCGGCATTACGCGTATCTACAATCAGCAAAACAGCTTGAATGATGCTGCAGGCTGGTACGTCAATCGTCTGGATACTGTGGTCGATGGCGTTAACGCACAGTGGCAGCCAGGGGACTTGATGGTTGTTGATGGCCTCTACTGGTATTTCAGCGTGGCTTACTACAACAGGACGGGTAGCGAACCGCTGATTTATGAAAATGGTGCAAAGGGCGATAGTACGGGTACTTCCAGCTCCAGTTATGGCGCTGCGACTCTGCTTTTCCCTCGGGCAGAGCATTTGTATGTTCACATGCCTCAAGCGTTAGCGCCGAAATCCGGCAGGGTATGGTGGGTAGGTGGCGTTCCCGGCCCTGGTAAGGAGCGTCACTTGCCCGGTAACTGGACCAAGCTGGCGGAAATCAGGGCGGGAGAGACCCGGGCAATGCTGTTCGCAGTACCCGAGTGATCAGGATGGCAGACGATTCGCCATCGAGCCTGTCAGGCTGCCAGTGGCTCGAAACTGTCCGCCCGGGCCATCTGCCACATCCGCGAATAGAACTCGCCATTGACCTCGCCGCTGAGCAATTCCCCCGGTTTGAGGAACACGTGCATCTGCGAGAACAGCTTGATCTCGGTGGCCGAGATGCGCCGCACCAGGTGCTTGGCTTCCAGTTGCGAGGGGTGATCGAGGCCGGCGGCGGCAAGCATCTCGGCCAGGGCCTTGAGGGTGTTGTGGTGGAAGTGGAGTACCCGCTCGGCCTTGTCGGGCACCACCAGGGCGCGCTGGCGCAGCGGGTCCTGAGTGGCGACGCCGGTCGGGCATTTGTTGGTGTGGCAGCTTTGCGACTGGATGCAGCCGATGGCAAACATGAAGCCACGCGCCGAGTTGGCCCAGTCGGCGCCGATGGCCAGGACGCTGGCGATGTCGAAGGCGCTGACGATCTTGCCGCTGGCGCCAAGCTTGATCTTGTCGCGCAAATTCAGGCCCACCAGGGTGTTGTGTACGAACAGCAGGCCTTCGCGCAGCGGCACGCCGATATGGTCGGTGAACTCGACCGGTGCGGCACCGGTGCCGCCTTCCTTGCCGTCGACGACGATGAAGTCGGGGAGGATGCCGGTTTCCAGCATGGCCTTGGCAATGCCCATGAACTCCCACGGGTGACCGAGGCAGAACTTGAACCCCACCGGCTTGCCGCCGGACAGCTCGCGCAACTGGGCGATGAACTGCATCATCTCGATCGGGGTGGAAAAGGCGCTGTGACGTGACGGCGAGATGCAGTCTTCACCCATCAGGATGCCGCGGGTCTCGGCAATCTCGCGGGTGACCTTGTGCTTGGGCAGGATGCCGCCGTGGCCGGGTTTGGCACCCTGGCTCATCTTGATCTCGATCATCCGCACCTGCGGGTTGCGCGCCTGTTCGGCGAAACGCTCGGGGTCAAAGCGCCCGTCCGAGGTGCGGCAGCCGAAGTAGCCGCTGCCCAGCTCCCAGGTCAGGTCGCCGCCGTGCTCGCGGTGATAGGGGCTGATGCTGCCTTCACCGGTGTCGTGAGCGAAGTTGCCCAGCTTGGCGCCCTGGTTCAGGGCGCGAATGGCATTGGCGCTAAGCGAGCCGAAGCTCATGGCCGAGATGTTGAACACCGAAGCCGAGTACGGCTGTTTGCACTGCGGGCCGCCGACGCTCACCCGAAAGCTCGACGGGTCGCTCAGCGGTGCCGGGCGCATGGAGTGGCCGATGAACTCGAAACCGGACTGATAGACATCGATCAGGGTGCCGAAGGGTTTGTCCGACGCTTCGTTCTTGGCCCGCGCATACACCAGTGAGCGCTGCGCCCGGGAAAACGGCAGGGCATCGCTATCGGCTTCCAGCAGGTACTGGCGGATTTCCGGGCGAATGCCTTCGACCAAGTAGCGAATGTTGCCCAGGATCGGGTAGTTGCGCCGTACCGCGTGACGGCTTTGCAGCAGGTCGCCCAGGCCAATCAGGCTGAGCACGGCGGTCACCAGGGTGAACGGCCACAGCCATTCGTGGTGGAGGAAGGGCAGGCTGGCCAGGGTGAACAGCACACAGGCAGCGAAGAAGGCGTAGCGGCTGAGAAGTGACAGGCTCATACGGTTTCCTTGCGATGGCACGGTCAGGCTCAGGGCCTGGACAAACCTCGACCTTAGCCCGGTTGGGGTTTCCAGCGCCAGCCCGTAGCTCAAGTCACCAGGGCGGCATCGCGGATCAGGCGGTCGCGCCACTCCCCGTGCTGCGCCCGTTCATCGTCACCGCTGAACTGAACCTTGCCGGCAATCAGTGTCGCGACCGGCACACCGTCCAGATAGAGCAGGCGATTGCCACTGACGGCGGGTACCTTGTTGCCTGGCAGCAGGGTGCCGACCAGGTTCAGCGGGTCGCTGGCGCTGACCGCTACCAGGCTGGCATCCAGCGGCCGCCGGCGTACTTCACGCAGCAGCGCCACGGCCTCGGGCAAGGCGAACTGCTCGCCGGCCAGGCCGCTGATAAAGCGCCCGCCACGGATTTCGCCACGGGCCTCCAGGCGGTGGTAGCAGCGCAGCAGTTCGCGCCAGCTGGGCAGCCAGTCGGCCTCGCGTTCGAGCAAACGCCAGCAGATCACACCGTAGCGGCGCAACAAGGTGCGGGCAATGTGTTCAAGGTCGTCGTCACGCTTGTCGCCGGGCGTGCGCAGCAGGGCCCAGCGCCCGGCGTCTTGCATGCCGCCAAACAACGGCCCGCGACCGCGTCTATGGCTGCGGCCCTGGCGTTTGCTGGCCGGGGTGATCAGGGCGCGCAGGCCAGCGAAGCTGTCGGCGCTGATCAACCCGGCGGCCACCAGCTCCTGCAGGGCGCTTTCCAGTTCGCTGGGTAGCAGGTGGGCGTCGTGCACCAGTTCGTCGAAGAACAAGGCGCCGTATTCGCTCAGCACGCTGTGCACGCGCTGGGCACGCAGGCTTAGCGCGCTGCTGTCCAGCGCCGGGCCCAGGGCGCGCCACAAGCCCAGGCGGGTACGTGGCAACAGTACCAGCGGCGTGCTGCGCAGAGTGCTGCTTGCGGCACTCGGGGCCAGACGCGCCCAGGCGTATTTACCGGCGCGGCAGGCTTCGTCGAGCCAGCGCGGGCTGTAGTCCTTGAGCCGGGTGGGCAGCAGGTCGCTTTCCCAGGCCGCTGCCGCAGCGGGATAGCCTTCGAACTGGTCGAGCACGGCACTCAGCGCGGCCTGGCCTTGCAGGCGAGCGGTGGGCGTCAGGTGCTGCCAGTCGAACAGAAAGCGCATGAAGTCCTGCAGGCTGACCGGCTCGATTTCCCGGCGCAGGCGCTTGATGGTGTAGCGATGAATGCGCGCCAGCAGGTGCCGCTCGCACCATTGCAGCGCTTGCTGGCCCGGCTGCTGGCTCGGCTGCTGGCTCGGCTGAAAGTACCCGCGCATCACGTAGCCTTCGCCTTCCAAGCGGGCCAGGGCTTGCTCGATGGCGCTGGCTGACAGGTGCAGCGGCGCGGCAATCTGCTCGCTGGTCAGCGGGCCGAAACCGCTCAGGCGCGCGCGCAGCAGCTCGACCAGCGCCGCCTCGGCGTCCATGGCTTGATCAAAACCGGGCAGGGCAGAAACCTCGGGTGTCAGGGCCGCCTGCGGGTACAGGGCGCGCAGCAGCACCAGGCGTTCGCGGGCCAGCCACAATGCTTGATCGCTGGCCAGTTGCAGGCGGCAGGCGCGGCCTTCCTTGGCCAGCGCCGCCAGCCAGCCCTGCCAGCCGTGATTGGCCTCGGCTTCGGCCTGGCTGACACAGGCCAGGCTCATCAAGGCTTCATGCATCTCATCGCCGCGGGTGGGTGTGGGCCAGGCTTCGGCTTGCACGGCGGCGATGGCTTGCCGGTCCAGTGCGCCCAGGTCATCGCTGCTCTGTGCCTCGTTCCAGCGCCGGTTGAGCACGGCCTGGGTGCGCCGTTCTTCCAGCGGTGCATCATCCAGAAAGGTATAGGGCCGGGCGTTGAGAATGGCCGAAGCCAGCGGCGAGGGGGCCGGCAGGTCACGGGCAACCAGGGTGATCCGGCCTTGCTCGATACGCCGCAGCAGCGCCAGCCAGCCTTCGCTGTCCATCGCCTCGTGCAGGCAGTCGTCGAGGGTTTGCTCGACCAGCGGGTGATCGGGAATCTGCCGTTCGCCGGCGAGGTTTTCCAGGCAGGCGATCTGGTCGGGGAACACTGCGGCAATCAGGTCTTCGCTTTTCATTCGCTGAATCTGCGGCGCCACCTTGCGCCCGCCGACAAAGCGCGGCAGGGCCAGTGCGGTGCCGGCGTTCCAGCGCCAGCGCACGCCGAACAGCGGCGCATCGAGCAGGGCCTGGATCAGGATCGGCTCGGCGCTGTTGCTGTGCAGGTACCGCCAGACCTCTTCCAGGGCAAAACTGTGGCTGGCCGACAGCGACAGGACAATCGCGTCTTCACTGGCCGCAGCCTGCAGTTCGAAGTTGAAGGTGCGGCAGAAACGCTTGCGCAGGGCCAGGCCCCAGGCGCGGTTGATGCGGCTGCCGAACGGCGAATGGATGATCAGTTGGGTACCGCCGGACTCGTCGAAAAAACGCTCCATCACCAGGGTTTGCTGCGAGGGCAGGGCGCCGAGCACCTGACGGGTGTGGGCCAGGTATTCAAGCAGCTGTTCGGCGCTGTCCAGCCCCAGCCCCAGCGCTGCAGTGAGCCAGTCGAGCAGCGGTTGCCGCTGGCCATCGGCATCGCTCAGGCGTTGGTCGATCTCGCCTTGCAGGCGCGCAACGCCCGCGGACAGCTCATCACTGCGCCCCGGCGCTTCGCCGAGCCAGAACGGGATGCTCGGCGGCAGGCCCTTGGCGTCCTCGACCCGCACCCGGCCGCTTTCCACCCGCAGGATGCGGTAGGAGGCATTGCCCAGCTGGAAGATATCGCCGGCGATGCTTTCTACCGCGAAGTCTTCGTTGACGCTGCCGATGTTCAGGCCCTGAGGTTCGAGCACCACGGTGTAGTCGGCGTTATCGGGGATGGTGCCGCCGCTGGTCAATGCCGTCAGCTGGCTGCCACGGCGCCCGCGCAGGGTGCCATTGAGCGCATCGCGGTGCAGATAGGCACTGCGGATGCCCTGGCGGCCATTGAAGCCTTCGCCGAGCATGCGCAACAACGCCTGGTAATGGCCTTGATCCAGTTCGGCATAGGGCATGGCCCTACGCAGGCAGTCGAACAGCGCTTGCTCGTGCCACTCCTGGCTGCTGACTTCGGCGACGATCTGTTGCGCCAATACGTCCAGCGGGGCTTTCGGCACATGCAAGTGGTCCAGCTCGCCGCGGCGCACGCAGTCGAGCAGGGCTGCGCATTCGATCAGGTCATCGCGCGACAGTGGGAACAGCCGGCCTTTGGGTGTGCCTTCGACCTGATGCCCGGAGCGCCCGACCCTTTGCAAAAGCGCGGCAATCGAGCCGGGTGAGCCGATCTGGCAGACCAGCTCGACTTCACCGATATCGATGCCCAGCTCCAGCGAGGCCGTAGCTACCAGTACCTGGAGCTCACCGCGCTTGAGCCGTTGCTCGGCGTCCAGGCGGTGTTCCTTGGCCATGCTAGCGTGGTGCGCGGCCACTGCGTCACGGCCCAGGCGTTCGCTCAAATGGCGGGTCAGGCGCTCGGCCAGGCGCCGGGTGTTGACGAACACCAGCGTGGTGCGATGCTCGCGGGCCAGGGCCGCCAAGCGGTCGTAAACCCGCTCCCAGACATCGCTGGCCATCACCGCCCCGAGCGGCACCGGTGGCACTTCCAGGCCCAGGTCGCGGGGACGGGCATGGCCGATATCGACGATGGCGCAGGTGCGCGCCTGGCCCACCAGAAACTGCGCCACCCGCTCGACCGGACGTTGCGTGGCCGACAGGCCGATGCGCCGCAGTGGCCGCTGGCACAGTGCCTCAAGGCGCTCCAGGCTCAGGGCCAGGTGACTGCCGCGCTTGTTGCCGGCCAGGGCATGGATCTCGTCGACGATCACCGTGTGCACGCTGGCCAGGCCCAGGCGCCCGGAGGCCGAGCCGAGCAACACATACAGCGATTCGGGGGTGGTGACCAGAATGTGCGGCGCCTGGCGGCGCATGGCCGTGCGTTCTTTCTGCGGGGTATCGCCGCTGCGCACCGCTGTGCGGATTTCCAGCGACGCGTGGCCTTGTTCGGTCAGGACCGCGTTGATCCCGGCCAACGGCGCCTGCAGGTTGATCTGGATATCATTGGACAGCGCTTTGAGCGGCGAGACGTAGACCACCTGGGTCTGGTCCGGCAGATTTCCACTGGCCAGGCCCTGTTCGAACAGCTCGTCGAGGATCGCCAGGAAGGCCGTCAGGGTTTTGCCTGAACCGGTAGGCGCGGCGACCAGCAAGGATTGCCCGCTGCGAATCAACGGCCAGGCCCGGGCCTGGGCGGCGGTTACCGTCGGGAACTGGCGCTGGAACCAGGTGCGGACCGCGGGGTGGAAAGCGTCCAGTTCCGGGTGCTTGCGGGCGGGGAGGTTCATGGGTTGTTTATGCGGCCATTGATGTGGGGTTGCAAGGGGCGTTCGTCAGACGGGGTGTGGGAGCGGGCTTGCCCCGCGATGCAATCGCACAGGCCAACCTGATCGCGGGGCAAGCCCGCTCCAACATTGAAAGGCCACCGCCAACATGTGATCCTTGCGCGCTTTCCCGTCCATGAGCGTCCCATGAGCAAAACCATTCGCATCGCCGCCGCCCTTCTGCTCGACCCGCAAGGCCGTACCCTGTTGGTGCGCAAGCGCGGCACTCTGGCGTTCATGCAGCCTGGCGGCAAGATCGAGGCCGACGAGCAGCCGGTCAATGCCCTGGCTCGCGAGCTGTTCGAAGAGCTGGGCCTGGCGATTGAGCCGCAGGACGCCGAGTTTCTCGGCCAGTTCAGTGCCCCGGCGGCCAACGAGCCGGGTTTTGTCGTCCAGGCTGACATTTTCAAGGTGCACTCCGCCATGCCGGTCGAGCCCGCCGCTGAAATCGAAGAGGTGGTGTGGGTGTCGGCACGCAAGCCGTTGACCCTTGAGCTGGCCCCGCTCACACGGGACTTGATTCTGCCCCTGTACCGGCAGTTAACTACAACCCCTGTCTGATCCCACTTGCAAAGGAATGCCGATGATCCCTACTCACGAATGGCTGCTGTTTATCGGCGCTGCGCTGTTGATGGTCCTGACCCCGGGGCCGAACATGATTTATTTGATTTCCCGTTCGATCTGCCAGGGCCGCACGGCCGGGGTAACGTCGTTGCTCGGCGTGGTGGGCGGCTTTCTGGTGCACATGAGCGCCGCAGCCATTGGCCTGACCGCCTTGTTCATGGCCGTGCCGCTGGCCTACGACCTGCTCAAGTGGGCCGGTGCCGGCTACTTGATGTGGCTGGCCTGGCAGGCAGTCAAGCCCGGTGCCCGCTCGCCGTTCGAGCCCCGTGAACTGGCCCCGGATTCCCCGCGAAAGCTGGTGCTGATGGGCTTTCTGACCAGCGTATTGAACCCCAAGGTGGCGGTGTTCTACCTCTCGGTGCTGCCACAGTTCATCTCGCCGGAAAACGGTTCGGTGCTGGCGCAGAGCCTGGCCCTGGGCCTGACCCAGATCGCCGTGAGCTTTTCGGTCAACCTGCTGATCGCCCTGTTCGCCGCCGGCATTGCCGGCTGGTTCGTGCGTTATCCGCTGTGGTTGATGCTGCAGCGTTACGTCATGGGCTTCGTCCTGGCCGGCCTGGCGCTGCGCCTGGTGCAGGAGCAACGCCGGGTCGCGTGAGGCTCACCGTACTGCGCTGACGCCGTCGAGGGTGGAGAACGAGGTGTCCTTGGCGGTCAGCAAAAAGTCGCGCATGTACGGCGCATCGAGCATGTCGCTGCGCACTGCCGCGTACAGCGTGGCAAACAGGCCCTTTTCACCCAGGCGCTTGGCCTTCACGTAGCCGCGCGAGCTGTACTCGTGCAGGGCCCAGTGCGGCATGCCGCACACCCCGCGACCGCTGGCCACCAGTTGCATCATCATCACCGTCAGCTCCGCCGTGCGCACCTGCGCCGGTTCCACGTCGGCCGGCTCCAGGAAGCGGGTGAAGATGTCCAGGCGGTCGCGCTCCACCGGGTAGGTGATCAGGGTTTCCGTGGCCAGGTCCTGCGGCACCATGTACGGCTTCTGGGCCAGGGGGTGCTGGTTGGCCACGGCGAGCATGGCTTCGTAGGTGAACAGCGGCACGTAGGTGATGCCGCTGAGCTCCAGCGGGTCGGAGGTCACCACCAGGTCCAGGTCCCCGCGGGCCAGGGCTGGCAACGGCGCAAAGGCAAAGCCCGAGGCCAGGTCCAGCTCGACTTCCGGCCAGGCATCGCGGAACTGGTCGATGGTCGGCATCAGCCACTGGAAGCAGCTGTGGCATTCGATGGCCATGTGCAGGCGCCCGGCGGTACCACCGGCCAGGCGCGCGATGTCGCGCTCGGCGCCGCGCAGCAGCGGCAGGGTGGCATCGGCCAGCTGCAGCAGGCGCAGCCCGGCGCTGGTGAAGCGGATTGGCTTGGTCTTGCGCATGAACAGCGGCATGCCCAGGCGTTCTTCCAGCTCCTTGAACTGATGGGACAGCGCCGACTGGGTCAGGTGCAGGCGCTCGGCGGCCTCGACCAGGCTGTCGGCTTCGCGCAGGGCGTGCAGGGTTTTCAGGTGGCGAATTTCCAGCACCGGTGGGCTCCATGAATAAACTTTGAGATGAACACGAATTTATTGAGTTTGTCTCATGTTGCTCTGGCTGTCGACAATAGCGTCATCTTTTACAGGGAGGACGTTTTCTCATGGCATTGGCCCACAACCTTGGTTTCCCGCGCATCGGCGCTGACCGCGAACTGAAAAAAGCGCAAGAAGCCTACTGGAAAGGCGATCTCGACCAGGCTGGGCTGGAGGCTGTTGGCCGCGAACTGCGCGCCCGCCACTGGCAGTTGCAGAAGGACGCCGGGATCGAACTGCTGCCGGTCGGCGATTTTGCCTGGTACGACCAGGTCCTGACCCACTCGCTGGCCTTCGGGGCGATCCCCGAGCGCTTTGCCCAGGTCACGGGCGCCAATGGCCTGCCGACCCTCGACACCTTGTTCGCCATGGCGCGCGGTGCCAGTACCTGTTGCGGCGCCAGCCACGGCCAGACGCAATATGCGCAAGAGCTGACCAAGTGGTTCGATACCAACTACCACTACCTGGTCCCGGAATTCAGCGCCGACCAGCGCTTTTTGCTCAGTTGGGAACAGCTGTTCGATGAAGTGGCCGAAGCCCAGGCCCTCGGCCACGCGGTCAAGCCGGTGCTGATCGGCCCGCTGACCTACCTGTGGTTGGGCAAGGCCAAGGGCGACGAGTTCGACAAGCTCGACCTGCTCGAGCGCCTGTTGCCGGTCTATGGCGAGATCCTCAGCCGCCTGTCGCGCCAGGGCGTGGAGTGGGTGCAGATCGACGAGCCGATCCTGGGCCTGGACCTGCCGCAGGAATGGAAGAACGCCTTCGAGCGTGCCTACCACATTCTTCAATACTCGCCGCTGAAGAAGCTGGTTGCTACCTACTTCAGCGGTCTGGAAGACAACCTCGGCCTGGCCGTCGGTCTGCCGGTGGATGGCCTGCATATCGACCTGGTGCGTGCGCCAGAGCAACTGCCAGCGGCGCTCGACCGCCTGCCGACCTATAAAGTGCTGTCGTTGGGCGTGGTCAACGGCCGTAACGTCTGGCGCTGCGACCTGGACAAGGCGCTGGCGCAGTTGCAACAAGCCCAGCAACGCTTTGGTGCCAACCTCTGGGTGGCCGGCTCCTGTTCGCTGCTGCACAGCCCGGTGGACCTCGGCCGTGAAGACAAGCTCGACACAGAACTGAAAAGCTGGCTGGCCTTTGCCGTGCAGAAGTGCGAAGAAATCGCCGTGCTGGCCAAGGCCCTGGATGCCCCGCACCTGCCGTTGGTGCAAAACGCGCTGAGCAACAGCCGCGCGGTACAGCAGCGCCGTGTTGAGTCGCCGCGCATTCACAAGCCGCAGGTCCAGGCCCGTCTGGCCGCCGTGACCGCCGCCGACAGCCAGCGCCAGTCAGCCTTTGCCCAGCGGATCGAAGCCCAGCGCCAGCGCCTGCAACTGCCGGCGTTCCCGACCACCACCATTGGCTCTTTCCCACAGACCTCGGCGATTCGCCTGGCGCGTCAGGCCTACAAGCAGGGCAAACTGTCGGCCAACGACTACACCGATGCCATGCACAGCGAGATCCGTCATGCCGTGCAGGTGCAGGAGCGCCTGGGCCTGGACGTGCTGGTGCACGGCGAAGCCGAGCGCAACGACATGGTCGAGTACTTTGCCGAGCAACTGGACGGTTACGCCTTCACCCGATTTGGCTGGGTCCAGAGCTATGGCTCGCGCTGCGTGAAACCGGCGATCATCTATGGTGACCTGAGCCGCCCGCAGGCCATGACCGTGGCCTGGATCGAATACGCCCAAGGCCTGACCAGCAAGGTCATCAAAGGCATGTTGACCGGCCCGGTAACCATGCTGATGTGGTCGTTCCCGCGTGAAGACGTGTCGCGCAAGGTTCAGGCCGAACAATTGGCCCTGGCCATCCGTGACGAAGTGCAGGACCTGGAAGCCGCTGGCATCAAGATCGTGCAGATCGACGAAGCGGCGTTCCGTGAAGGCCTGCCGCTGCGCCGGGCGCAATGGCAGGCATACCTGGACTGGGCGGTGGAGGCCTTCCGCCTGTGCTCCAGTGGTGTGCGCGATGAAACCCAGATCCACACCCACATGTGCTACAGCGAGTTCAATGACGTGATCGAAGCGATCGCGGCGATGGACGCCGACGTCATCACCATCGAGACCTCGCGCTCGGACATGGAGCTGCTGGACGCCTTCGAAGCCTTCGACTACCCCAACGACATCGGTCCGGGCGTCTACGACATTCACTCGCCACGGGTGCCGGACACCGGCGAGATGGTCAAGCTGATGAGCAAGGCGGTCAAGCGTATCCCGGCCGAGCGCCTGTGGGTCAACCCGGACTGCGGCCTGAAGACCCGCGCCTGGCCGGAGACGGAAGCGGCGCTGGTGAACATGGTGGCGGCCGCGCGGCAATTGCGTAGCGAGCTGGCGTGAGAGATGCAGCGGCGAGCCCTCTGGCTCGCCGTTGCAGTTAGAGATTACAGACCGGCGAAATACCGGTTTGCGGTTCGCTGGTTTATGGCGCCACGCCAGATGTCGTCCGGCATGCTACCGGCACTGGCCTGGGCTTGCTGCCACTGCGGCCCCTTCTTGCGGTCCACCACCCGTTTGAGATGGGCGGCACTGGAGTTCTCGAACGGCGTATCCAGGCTGCGGTAATGGAAGTGTGCATACCACAGCACAGGCTCGCCGGCAGATTTCAAGTCACGAATCTCGTACTCCTGCAGGTAGTCGCGGGCTTTGAGCATCTGGCGCTCTCCCAGCTTGCGAATGCTGATCTGCTGCTGATCATCGAGGTAGGCAAGATGGCCTTCATTGGGGCGAGGGCTGTCCTTTATCTGCTCAATGCGCAGCTGGATGCCATCCCGGCGCAATTGTGCCGCCTGGGTGCGCAGTGCTTGCGTATCCGTCGCGTTGCCGCCTAGCGCTTCGATTCGCGCTGCACAGCTTTCAAGCTCATTGGCCTTGGCGATCATCATGTCTTCAAGGTCCGCCGGCAGGGTGTCTGATCTGATATAGCCACGCACCCGCTGACGGAAACTGTCCAGCCCTTGGATCAGTTGTGTAGCGGTCTGCTTGAGGTTGCGCAGTTCATGAGGTCGTGCCGGCCTCGCAAGCGCCTGTGGCCGCCAGCGTTCACCCGCAGGTTCAAAACGCCTGACGGCACTGCCGTCGGCGTCACGCACCGTAATCCGTTCTGGAGCATTGTTTTGGGCAGGGGTGTAATCACCGATGTAAAAGCGGTTGTCCTCTGCCTGGAACAGTCGCGGGCGACTGTTTTGCCTGCGATCAGGGCGTAGGCCGGGCAAGCGCTGGATTGCCTTGTCGGCCTGCTGGATCAGTTTGTCGAGGTTGTCGTACAGCTTCTCCAGGTAGTGTTCGTCAAACAACTCGGGAAAGCTGGCGCGGGTGCTTTGCAGTTCAAGTGTGTACTGGCGGTAGATGCGTTGGGCTTCGGTTTGGATCGTTCGACGTTGAGCTGCACTGCTTTGTACTTCTGACAATTCCGACAAGGTCCCGTGCATCATTTTCACTTCGTCTTCGATGGTTCGTAATCGCCCTGTGTAGAAATCTGCGATGACTGAGGTATTGGCGTATTTTTGCGCCAGGACCATCAGGTGCGAGGTGTTGTGGAAGGTGAAGAACGCGTCATTGAGGCGTTTTTCCAGCCGCTGGTACGCGCTTCTGAGTAACTCGTGACTTGCGAACTCCTGCAGGTACTCTGCCGTGCCTTCAAAGCGTCCTCCCAGGCTTGAGAGGCTTTCCGAGAACTGGCTATTGGCTTCATTCAATCGTGTGTCGAATAGGATGGGGTCGCCCTCGAGGCGTTGAGCGGCCTGGATGCGGTCGGAAAACTCCGACTTGATGTCCGCCAGCCGTTTCCTGAAATCTGCTGCGCGGTTTCTTATTTGAGGTTGAGTTGGAGCAGTCGCCAATGGGAACCAGATGTCGAGTTCCCGCTTTTGCTCAAGCATCTGCTGCTTGGCATCCACGATCTTCAGCGATTTGCTGCGCAGTTCCCGCAACAGGGGGGCTTGATCAACAAGATCGTTCAGGCCCTCCAGACGTACGCGAATCGTCAGTGATGCATAGAGGTTGCGCAACGTCTCCTCCTTGGACAGGTTGATCAAGTTCAGTGTTCGATCACATATAACTTTGGCTGTACGTGCCTTCTGCGTTAGGGACCTTTGCTTTTCCGCCCTGAGACTGATTTTTTGTAACTCATCCCAGGTGTTATAAGCCTTTTTCGCCGCTGCTATATCTGCCTGGCAGTTTGCTTTCATTGTCGCCAGTGAAGCCTGCCGGGCTTGTAGGCTGGCGTTCGCGAACACCTCGAAACTAGCGTTGGTGCGTGCCAATGCAGTTTGAAACCGAGCTTCCTCCTCCAGGGACTTTGCCGTCAGCATGCGTTGGCGACGATAGTGGCGGTCCACCCAGGTGCGCGGCAGTCGCTCGCGAATGGCCGCTGGCCAATAGGGCTCCAACTGATCGGCCAGGCGCCCGAGTGTTTGCCCTCCACCCGCGCCACCGCCTTGCAGGTGGACGCCGTACAGTGCGTAATGGGTATCCCACTGGCCATTTTCATCCAGGTCGATGTTTTTTCTCCAGGTCTTGCGCGCGTTGCCGCGCAGGCGCCAGGTGTGTTCCGTTTCAAGCCATTCAACCTGGCAAGGACGATCCTCAACCAGGATGAAATCCCCTTCTGCGTGGCGGTAGATGCCACGGTACTTGCCTACGAGCCCCGGTTGTATGCCTTTTAGCGACAGCGGCGTCTGATACTCATAACCGTCGAAACGTGCCAGGCGTTTGGGGGCACTGGGGGAGCCGGGCCGGAATCCCGCCTTGGGGCCTTTGAGTAGCTTGAGCAACTGACGTTGACGGGCAAACTGTCGTGCAGCGCTGGACTTGACGACGACGCCCGGCAGTATGTCCATTGCACCATCAATGAACGCCAGCAACGCTTGCTCCAGTTCATCCAGTGCCTTGCCTACCTCACCGCGCACCAATGCAGCGGCAGCGTTGAAGCTGGCCTGGTAATAGTCGTAGGTGCTGATAAGAATGCCGACCCCCGGAACGAAGCCTAGCGCCATCTTGATGTAGTTGAAGATCATGCCGCTCTGGTAGGCGAAGTTTTCCAGCCATAGCTGATTGTTCGATCGCGATGTCGCGCGATGAGCCTCCAGTACCCGGCCGCCTTGGGCGTCAAGCAGGTGCTGGGCAAGCGAGGTGGTCGATGGCCACGCCGATCCTAGTCCGATGATGCCATTGAAGCGATGCCCTATGGCCTGGCGCATGCGCGACTTGTGTGTGTCCGGGTCGCCCAGCAAGGCACGGTCGGCCAGGTAATCGATCTCTGCGCTTTGCTTGATCAACTCGTACAAGCCCATGCGGGCATCTTCCAGACTGGAGTACTGGCGCAGGTATTTTTTCGGATGATCAGGGCGGTAGAGCAAGGTCGTGTCGCTTTTTTCGTCGGTAACGAAGGTCACGCCGGAAAGGGTTACACCATATCCTTCGGTATCTTCCCCACCCGCGGTGAGCCGGGCGGGGATCAGACGAATGCTGTGACCATCGGCCAGAAAGGCTTCAGCGCTGTCGGCATCGATGGCGATGTCGAAGATCGCCTGTCCCTGGGCGTTGATATCGCCGGTTGCCCTGGCGTGGGTACTTTGCATCTTGAGCATCAGACGCAAGGGGGCACCCAGGCATTCACGGCGAAACTGGCGGGCGAAGGAATCTTCGTGGGTGCCACGATAGGCGGCAAGAATCATGTCTTCGCGTTTCTGGGCCAGGTCGAGATCTTGGGTTAGCGCCACTAGATACGCAGCATTGATACCGCCTTGCAGTGCCTGTTCAAGCAATGGCTGCGACGTTGCTATGTGCAAAGTCATGAACTGCAGTCGGCCTTTCATCGCATCATCGATGTGCTCCAGGAGCAGCGTTTCCAGGCTCAGGACCTCCCGCTCGTCACTGGCCACCAACACTTCTTGGTACGCAACACCAGGGGCACCGCTGCCGGCGATAGGCTCTTTGCGTTTGGACGTACTCTTCGGCAGGTCAATGCTGATAGGGCTGCCGTCGTAGTTCGGGAAATCCTGCACCAGGCGACTGTAGATGTGTTGACGGCAAAACAGCGAGAGATGAGGCAGATCGCGGGCGATCAGTGCCTGGGAGCGACGCATGGCGTCGATATACGCCAGCATGTCCGATTTCAGGGCCGCTCGAATGGGCGTCGTCAGGCCTGTCAGCCAGGGGAAGGAGACGCTGCTCAAGGTGGCGCTGGCTTGCTGCTCTTTCATCAGGCCGAAGGCATATTCACGTGCGGCATGACGCGGAACCTGCAAGGCGTGCGTGAGCGACTCTCGAATACGTGCAAGCGAATCATCCGCAGTGCTTGCCGATGCCGACGCGCTGGTTTGGGCCGCTGCCTTGCAGCGGGTCAGGTGGTAAGTCAGCACCTTGGCCAGCACATCACCGGTTATGGCCGAAAGGCTCAACGACTGCTGGCTTGAATCAGAGAGGCCGAAGCATCGCTCTAATTCACTCTGGTTGGCGCAACGTAGCAGTCCTCCCTGTTCGCCTGGCCAATACAGTAGCAGGCTGTGCTGCGCATTCTGTTCCTGCAGCGTCACGACAATGCAGTCCTGGACAACGGTGCTGGTTACAGTCTCAGTACCTTGTTGAACCCTGGTGGTATTCAGTAGCGGATGGGCGGCGGTAATGCTCGAGCCCAGGCTCGGAAAGGTGTCGGGGGCGTCGAGCAGGCTTTCTATCCAGCGCAACTCCTCGTTATCGAGCTGCCCCAGCAGGTTCTGCAGGCGAGCATGAGCGCGCAGGCCTTTATGATGGGCTGCGATCAGGTCGCCAGCGGCCGTGGGCGTTTCATCCGTGCGCCATGCGTCAACCAGTAGCTGTTGTTCAGCGGCCTTTTCAGCATCCTCGCAGGCGGCGACCAGCGCGTTATGCTGATCTTGCAGCGATTGCAGATTTTGCTCGGTAATGCTGTCCAGTAGATGCCTTTGCCGGTTGATCTGCTGCAAGCGTACAGGGTAGGGAATGTCGACTCGCAGATTGCCGAAGTCAAAAAACGAGGGCTGTGGCACCGCTTCGTGGTCTTCTTCCACGAGCACAGGAGGGGGATGAAGCACGGATGGATTGCGTTGCTCGCGATCGACCCAATGGATAAGGGACAGGGCGAGTTCAGCGTATTGTCGGATATCGGCGCCTGGGTCATGGTCCAGAGCCTTCAATCGCGCATCGAGCAAGCTGTCGAACAGTGTGGTGAACCCGGCCGAGAGGGTGTCGTGGTTCTGGAAACTCACGGTGTCCGTCGAGTCGCCGGCGTGTTCCATCAGAGCGTCTGTCAGCGCTTGGTGCGTCTCATAGGCAGTGAATGCAGGTTGATTGCCAGGTCTGTAGAGAACTAGCCCAGGCTCATTCTCGACACTGAACAGCAGCGCGCCAGCCACTGCTTTTCCTGCCAGGGAGGGTGTCTGCAAATAGAGCTGCTTGTTGTCCAGGCGTAACCACTCAGGATTGGCCAGCACGCCGTTGACCGGACGTTGCTGCTGGGCATTGAACTCACCTGCTGCCAGCGCCGCTTCCCAGCGTGCACTGAGCAGGCCGTGGTACTGGTTATGGGCGTGGGTGCGGCGGCTGACCGGCGTACCTTTGGCCCGTGCTTGCCAGTAGCTGTTCCATTGCTGGCGGACAGCACCAACGATGTCCAGGCTGGCGACGCGAGCCAGTAGTTGCGTGGGTGTCAGGTGCAGGAGCGGGCTGCGGTTGTCCAGGGCCACGACCTGGGCCGTATCGTCCAGGTCGGCGGGGGCCTGTGGGTGATGGCGAACATGTGCGGCAAGCGCGACCAGGCTGACATCCGAAGTATGCCCCCCGGTGCCCACCTGAAAGCGCAGGGCGGTGGTAACCGGGTCTGCGCGCAGTTGTGTGCGCACCAGCCCGAGTAATGCCTGGTGAACGCCTGGCGCTTCGGCTAGCAAGGTGTTGAAGGTTTGCAGATGATCTTCCCAGCGTCTGACGATGGCGGTGGGTATGACCGACGCAGTTGACCGGTCGGCAACAAATTCGACAGGGGATAGAGACAGCCTTTCTAGTGTTTCAGGTAGCTCACTCATCGCAGGTTTCCTGATTCAGGTAATGCCGGTAATGGCATTCAACATTGGGCAGGAAACCGTGTTGATCGCTGCGGTACATATTGCTGAATACCGTTGGGCGCCATTCATCAAACTGTCACGCAACTGTGGCAGCGCGCTTGAACGAAGTTCATCAGACTCGCGCTCTACTGGGGATTTGCATTCTGGTGTTTCGCTCATGCGGGCTTTTGCTTTTTTTCTGGCGTTGATGTGCGCCATTCCTTCTTTTGCGGCGTCGCGTTGCGACGTCAATGTGCCGACTGAACGGGTCGAGCTTTCGCAGGTCAGCCTGGCGTATCAGAGTATCGGCCGCGATTCGGACCCGGCCTTGCTGCTGGTCATGGGCCTGGGCGGGCAACTGATCCACTGGCCCGATGAAGTGGTGGTCGCCCTCTGTCAGCAGGGCTTTCGGGTGATCCGCTACGACAATCGCGATGTCGGCCTGTCCAGCTGGAACCAGGCCCCCACCGGCGCCAACCTGACCTTCGAGCTGCTGCGCTACAAGCTCGGCCTGCCGGTGGCCGCGCCTTACACCCTGAGCGACATGGCCGAAGACGGCCTGGGGCTGATGGATGCCCTGCAGGTGCGGCGCTTTCATGTCATGGGCGTGAGCATGGGCGGGATGATCGCCCAGCACCTGGCGGCGCAGGCGCCGGAGCGGGTCGAGAGCCTGACCTTGATCATGTCCAGTTCCGGTGCCCAGGGCTTGCCGGCACCGAGCCCGGCACTGGTGCAGTTGCTGGCCCGGCGTGGCGCGCCGAATCGCGAGGTGGCGCTTGAGCAGCAGGCCGACCTGCTGGCGGCCCTGGGTAGCCCCGAGGTCGAGGATGACCGCCAGGCGCTGCTCGAACAGGCAGCGATTGCCTATGACCGCGCTTTCAATCCCGAGGGGGTCAAGCGCCAGATCATGGCGATCCTGGCCGAGCAAAGCCGCGTCCAGTTACTCAACAACCTGCGCCTGCCAACCCTGGTGGTGCACGGTACCGCCGACCCGCTGCTGCCGGTGATGCACGGTGTGCACCTGGCAGCACATATCAAGGGCAGCCAGTTGCAGCTGATCCCAGGTTTGGCCCATCGCTTTCAGGAGCGGTTCAAAGGGCCGTTGCTGGGTGCGGTGCTGCCCTATCTGAAGACTCAACGGCTGGCCGATACCCACCTGGCGGTGTATTGATCGCGGGGGTAGGAGCGGGCTTGCCCCGCGATAAAGCCAGACGCTCAATGCAGCCTTACCCAGACACCCACCAGCACCGTCGCCGCCACCAGCCAGGCCACGGCTGCCAGGGCCAGCGACGCCTCCAGGCGCAGCCGGTCGACCAGCAGGTACAACGCCGCCAGGTAGACGAAGTAGGGGATGATCGACCACATGCCGAACAGGATGGTGGTCTTCAAATCGTCCAGTGACCGGCCCTTGCCGACGATGTAGTGGGCGATCAGGGCGAAGGTCGGAAACAGCGGCACCAGGCCGGCAATATAGTAGTTGCGCGTTTTCGCCAGGGCGGCAAGGATCACCACCACGGCAGCGCCCAGGCAGGCTTTGAGTATCAGGTCCACGTGTCATTCCGTCTCAGCACCGGGTTAGCCCAGGCCATACTTCTTCACTTTGTCGAACAGCGTGGTCTTGGCCATGCCCAGCTCCTGGCTGGCCTGGCTGAGGTTGCCGCCGGTACGCTGCAGGGCATCGCTGAGCAGGTTGCGCTCGAACGCCTCGACCGCCTCGGCAAAGCCCAGGCCCTGGTTGGCGCTGGCCCCGGCCTTTTTGAACGCCGGCAAGCCCAGCGCGTAGCGTTCAGCGACGTTGCGCAATTCGCGCACGTTGCCCGGCCAGTCGTGAGCCATCAGCCGCGACAGGGTCTGACTGTCCAGTTGCGGGGTTTCCCGGTCGAAACGCAGGGACGATTGCTGCAGGAAGTGCTCGAACAGTTGCAGGATGTCTTCGCGGCGCTCGCGCAGGGGCGGCAGCTCCAGGGTCACCACGTTGAGGCGGTAGTACAGGTCGCTACGGAACTGCCCGCTCTGGCCCAGGGCGTTGAGGTCGGACTTGGTTGCGGCGATCACCCGGCAGTCCACGGCAATGCTCTGGTTCGAACCCAGGCGCTCCAGGGTGCGTTCCTGCAGTACCCGCAGCAGCTTGATCTGCAGGTTGAGCGGCATGCTTTCGACTTCGTCGAGGAACAGGGTGCCGCCGTTGGCGTGCTCGATCTTGCCGATCCGGCGTTTGCCGGCACCGGTGAAGGCGTTGGCCTCGTGGCCGAAGATCTCGCTCTCGAACAGGTTCTCCGGCAGGCCGCCGCAGTTGAGCGCCACGAACGGTGCGCCCTGGCGGCGGCTGAAATCGTGCAGGCAGCGGGCGACCAGTTCCTTGCCGGTGCCGGTCTCGCCTTCAATCAGTACGTTGGCTGAAGTATCGGCGACGTTGGCGATCAGTTCGCGCAGGTTCTGCATGGCTGGCGAGCGGCCAATGATCCGCCCTTCAAGGGTGCTTTGCCCGGCCAGTTGGCGGCGCAGGGCGAACACTTCACGGGACAGGCCACGTTGCTCCAGCGCACGACGCACCACTTCGACCAGGCGTTCCGGGGCGAAGGGTTTTTCCATGAAATCGTAGGCGCCGTTACGCATGGCACCGACCGCCATGTCGATATCACCGTGGCCGGTGATCAGCACCACCGGCAGGCTGCGGTCGCGGGCCTTGAGGCGGCTGAGCAGTTCCAGGCCATCGATGCCGGGCAGGCGGATATCGCTGACGACGATGCCGGCGAAGTCATCACCGATACGCTGCAGGGCTTCTTCGGCGCTGCCGACGCCTTCGCAGGCGATGTCTTCCAGGGCCAGCGCCTGCTGGCAGCCGAGCAGCACATGCGGGTCGTCTTCGACGATCAGGACGGTAAGGGGCGCTTGGTTCATAGGGACTCGGCTGATTCTGTGGGGGCATTGACCAGCGGCAGGCTGAGCACGAACGCGGTACCGCCGCTGGCGGGGTGTTCGACGCTGAGGCTGCCCCTGGCGGCGGCGGCGAGGCTGGCAGACAGGGTCAGGCCCAGGCCCAGGCCGTGCTCTCCCGGTTTGGTGGTGAAAAACGGTTCGAACAGGTGCTTGCGCGTTTCGTCATCGATGCCGTGACCATTGTCGCGCACCCGCAGGCGGTACTTGTCACCCTGCAACTCGCCTTCCAGCCACAACTGCGGCATGGGTTGCGCGGCCATGGCATCAAGGGCGTTGCCGATCAGGTTGACCAGGATCTGCTCCAGGCGGGTCTGGTCGATGGCCAGCTTCTGGTCCGCGTAATTGCTGTGCAACTGCAGGTGGCAGCCGGCGATGCGGTTGCCCAGCACCTGCAGGCAGGCTTCGACGGCCTTGCCCAGCGAGGCCTTGCCACTGTCTTCGCCGCGGCGGGCGAAGGAGCGCAGGCTGGCGGTAATGCGACCCATGCGGTCGATCAGGTCGTTCATGGTGCGCAGGTTGGTGCTGACGGTTTCCAGTGCGCCACGTTCGAGGAAGCGCACGCTGTTGCCCGACAAGGTGCGTAGGGCGGCCAGCGGTTGGTTCAGTTCATGGGCAATGCTCGTCGACATCTGGCCGATGGCCGCCAGCTTGCCAGCCTGGACCAGCTCATCCTGGGCGTGGCGCAGGGTCTGTTCGGCATGCCGGCGTTCGCGGATCTGGCCCTTGAGGCGTTCGTTGCTGGCGCGCAGGTCGGCAGTGCGTTCGGCGATCTTGCGTTCCAGCTGGCTGTTGGCCTCTTCCAGTGCTTCACGGGCGGCCAGGCGGGTGGCGATCACCTTGCGCCGTTCGTTCCAGGCGATCAGCAAGATCGCGAGCAAGGCCAAGGCAACGCCGACCAGAATGCCCTGGACCATGGATTCGCGGCGCAGGTCCTGCAAGGGCGTGAGCAAGGTAAAGTGCCAGGGCGTGTCGCTCAGGCGCCGGGTTTGCGCCAGATAAGCCACTTCGCGGCGGCCATCGCCGAGTTCGGCATTGGCCGGGAAGCTCAGCTTCTCGACGCCGTCGGCGATTTTTTCCCGCGACAGCGGTTGCAGTTCATTCAGCGGCCACCAGTAATACTGCAGGCTGCGGGCCAGGCGTTCCTTGATTTCCGGGGTCAGCGGGCGCACCGACTTGAGTCGCCGCGCCGGGTCGCTGGAGAGGATGATGATGCCGTTCTCGTCGCTGACAAAAGCCTCGAGGCGGGCCCGCTGCCAGCGTTCTTCCATGGCTTCCAGGCGCACCTTGATCACCGCCACGCCAATGATCTTGCCGTGTTCTTCCAGGCCGTGGGCAAGAAAATAGCCCGGCTCGCCGGTGGTGCTGCCAATGCCATAAAAGCGCCCGGGCTGACCGCGTACGGCATCCTGGAAATAGGCGCGGAACGACAGGTCTTCGCCGAGGAAACTGTCGACATCGCGCCAGTTGCTGGTGGCCTGGACCCGGCCGCTGGTGTCCAGGACAAAGATCGCCCGACTGCGGCTGCGCCGGTTCAGGCCTTCGAGGTATTCGTTGACCGCCTGGCGGTGTTCGCCGTCGGGTTCGGTAAGCAGGCCGGAAACGCTGTTTTCCAGCTCCAGCAAGCTTGGCAGGTAGGTGTACTTGCTGATTTCACTCTCGACTGCGCGTGCGTGCAGCTCGAGCTGGCGCTCGCCGTTTTCGCTCAAGGTGCGGATGCCGTTGTGTTCGCTGATCATGAAGCCGGCCACACCCAGGCCGATCATCAGCAGGATGATCAGTGGCGGTAACAGCAGTTGGCGGATCAGACGGGGTTTCACGGCAAGGGCAGGCTTGGCAGGGCGAAAGAGCGTAGGGTCGCATTTCATCACAGTAGCCTTGGTACGACCAGCACGCTCTGCCGGCGTACACCGGACAGAGCGTGATGATCACCTCAGTGTTGCAGGATCTTGCTGAGGAAGTGCTGGGTACGCTGGTCGCGTACGCTCTGGTCACCAAAGAACTCTTCCTTGGTGCAGTCTTCGATGATGCTGCCCTTGTCCATGAAGATCACCCGATTGGCGACCTTGCGGGCAAAGCCCATTTCGTGGGTCACGCACATCATGGTCATGCCTTCGTGGGCCAGTTCGACCATTACGTCGAGTACTTCGCTGACCATTTCCGGGTCCAGTGCCGAGGTCGGTTCGTCGAACAGCATGACGATCGGGTCCATCGACAGGGCGCGGGCGATGGCCACACGCTGCTGCTGGCCACCGGACAGTTGCCCCGGGTGCTTCTTGGCGTGGGCGCTGAGGCCGACGCGCTCGAGCAGGGCCAGGCCCTTCTTGGTCGCTTCGGCTTCGCTGCGGCCCAACACCTTGCGCTGGGCAATGGTCAGGTTCTCGGTGATGGTCAGGTGCGGGAACAGCTCGAAATGCTGGAACACCATGCCGACCCGCGAGCGCAGCTTGGGCAGGTTGGTCTTGGGGTCGGCAATCGAGGTGCCGTCGACGATGATGTCACCCTTCTGGAAGGGCTCCAGGGCGTTGACGCACTTGATCAGGGTCGACTTGCCCGAGCCCGACGGGCCGCAGACCACGACCACTTCGCCTTTCTTGACCTCGGTGTTGCAGTCGGTCAGAACCTGGAAGTCCCCGTACCACTTGTTGACGTTCTTGATGGAGATCATACGGTTATCCTTTTCTGCAGACGCTTGACCAGGAAGGAAGCGGAGAAGCTGATGACGAAGTACACGGCGCCGGCAAACACCAGGAACTCATTGGAGCGCCCGATGATGTCGCCACTGGCCCGTGCCGAGTTGAGGAAGTCGACCAGGCCGACGGTGTACACCAGCGAGGTGTCCTGGAACAGGATGATGCTCTGCTGCAGCAGCAGCGGGGTCATCTTGCGAAACGCCTGGGGCAGGATGATCAGGCGCATGGTCTGGCCATAGGTCATGCCCAGGGCTTGGGCTGCGCCCATCTGGCCCTTGGAGATCGACTGCACGCCGGCACGGACGATTTCACAGAAATACGCCGCCTCGAACATCATGAACGCCACGACGCAGGAGGTGAAGGCCCCGACCGGGGTGTCTTCGCCGGTGATCCAGCGCAGTACGAACGGCACCGCCAGGTAGAACCAGGTGATGACCAGCAGCAGCGGAATGGAACGGAAGTAGTTGACGTAAGCGCCGGCGAAGTTCGACAGCAGCTTGCTCGACGACAGGCGCATCAGCGCCAGGATGGTGCCGAGCACGATACCGCCGACAATGCCCATGACCATCAGTTGCAGGGTCATGACCATGCCGTTCCACAGGCCCGGCAGGGCAGGGATGATTCCACTGAAGTCCATTATTTGCCCCCCACGGAGATCAGGCCAGGCACGGCGACTTTCTTCTCGACCATGCGCATCAGCAGCATCAGGCCCATGTTCAGGGTGAAGTAAATCAGGGTGGCCAGGGTGAAGGCTTCAAACAGGTTGGCCGAGAACTCGGCGGTCTGCTTGGTTTGCGCCAGCAGTTCCATCAGGCCGATCAGCGAGGCCACCGAGGAGTTCTTGAACACGTTCAAGAATTCCGAGGTCAGCGGCGGAATGATGATCCGGTAGGCTTGCGGCAGCAGCACGTTCCAGTACACCTGCGGCAGGCTGAAGCCCATGGCGCGGGCGGCGGCTTCCTGGCCGCGGGGCAGCGCCTGGATACCGGTACGCACCTGCTCGCAAACGCGGGCGGCGGTGAACAGGCCCAGGCAGACGACCACGCTGATCAGCGCCGAGGTGGTCGGATTGAGGTCCTGCTTGTACCACTCCTGCAAGTTCTCGGGCAGCAGGTCCGGTACCAGGAAGTACCAGATGAACAGCTGCACCAGCAGCGGTACGTTACGAAAGAGTTCCACGTAGGCGGTGGCAATGCCCGACACCAGACGGTTTGGCACGGTGCGCATGACGCCGAGTACCGAACCCAGCAGCAATGCGATGATCCAGGCGGCGATGGCAATGGCGATGGTCCAGCCCAGGCCGGTGAGATACCAGTCCAGATAGGTTTCGCTGCCCACGCCGGTGGACTTGAAGAATACGCCCCAGTCCCAGTTGTAATTCATCGGGATCTCCCCTCAGATCAGTTATTTCACGGGCACCTTCGAGCATCCGGGGGCGCAGGGCGCCCTCGGATGAAAGGTTAGACACTAACTAGCTGGGGATCAGGACTTCTTTTCGTCTGCAGCTTTGTCGGTAGGATTGGCGATCAACGCCTTGAGCTCGTCGCTCATCGGGAACTGCAGGTTCAGGCCTTTAGGCGGGACTGGCTGGTTGAACCACTTGTCGTAGATCTTGTTGATCTCGCCCGACTTGTAGAGGTTGACGATGGCCTTGTCGACCGCAGCCTTGAACGCTGGGTCTTCCTTGCGGACCATGCAGCCGTAGATTTCATAGGACTGCGGCGTACCGACGATGGCCCAGCCCTTCGGGTTCTTGGCCTTGGCCATTTCACCGGCGAGCAGCGCGTCGTCCATCATGAAAGCCACGGCGCGGCCGGACTCAAGCATCTGGAACGACTCGCCATGGTCCTTGGCCGAGATGACGTTCATCTTCATCTGCTTGTCGGCGTTCATGGCCTTGAGGATGCGCTCGGAAGTGGTACCGGCGGTGGTCACCACGTTCTTGCCGGCCAGGTCCGGGAAGTCCTTGTACTTGGCGTTTTCCGGCTTGCCGTCTTCGGCCTTGGTCAGCAGGCGAGTACCGACTTCGAAGATGCCGACCGAGAAGGCCACTTGCTGCTGGCGCTCGACGTTGTTGGTGGTCGAGCCACACTCGACGTCAACGGTGCCGTTCTGGACCAGCGGGATACGGGTCTGGGAGGTGACGAGGTTGTATTTGACCTTCAGGTCCGGCTTGTTCAGGTCCTTTTTCAGGGACTCGACGATTGCCAGCTGGATGTCATGGGAGTAACCGACGGGTTTGCCCGAAGCGTCGGCGATGTAGGAGAACGGAATGGAAGCGTCGCGGTGCCCCAGGGTAATGGTGCCCGACTCGTTGATCTTTTTCAGGGTGCCGGTCAGTTCGGCAGCGAAGGCTGGCGTGCTGATCAAAGCGGCCGCAACAGCGGCGCCCAACAGATGGGGAACGATACGCATCAAAATTTCCTCGACGTTGTTTTTTTTATGGAGCCGTTGGCGGGCTCTTTCGTTCAGCGAACACTGCAGTGAAGCGTTTTGCGCATTCGGGTACTGAGTGTAGAGCATGACTCGTGCCAAGCGCTGATTTCGATCATAACGCCATGAAAAATCTGGGGATTAATCTTTTTTGACGATTTGCGGGAGGTAGGATTCGTCCGGATGGCCGAATGCAGCGGGGTTTAACGTTCGGAAAACCGAATGATGAGCCGCGTCGCGGGGCAAATCCGCTCCCAGTGTAGGAGCGGGCTTGCCCCGCGATGTTGGTCAGCGACTAGGCAGCTTGTACGCGTGCGCGGTTCAGTTCCAGGCGCTGAAGGTACTCCTGCAAAGCCTGCTGCTCTGTAGCGGTCGTGAACAGGCCCAGCTTGCTCCGGCGCCAGAGGATGTCGTCGGCATTCACCGCCCATTCTTCGCTGCACAGGTAGTCCACCTCACGGCTGAACAGGCCGCCACCAATGGCCTCGCCCAGGTCCTGCGGGCCCTGCACGCCTTCGAGCAAGCGCCAGACGCGGCTGCCGTAGGTACGTGCCCAACGCTTGGCGATCTCGGCCGGCAGCCAGCCGCAGCGGGCCAGGATGGCGTCGACCAGCGCTTGCGGGGTGCTCATGTCTTCACCGCCCGGTAGTGGCGCGGTAGCCGTCCAGCTGCCGCGCATCTGCGGGAAGAACGGTGCCAGCTCGGTCATCGCCGACTCGGCCAGTTTGCGGTAGGTGGTCAGCTTGCCGCCGAACACCGACAGCAGCGGTGCTTCGCCAGTGCTGGCCGACAGCGCCAGGGTGTAATCGCGAGTGACGGCCGACGGGTTGTCGGACTCGTCGTTGCACAGCGGACGAACACCGGAATAGGTGTGCAGGATATCGGCGCGGCTGAGCTGGTGATTGAAGTGTTCGTTGACCACTTTCAGCAGGTAATCGGTCTCGCCCTCGGTGATTGCCACTTTGGCCGGGTCGCCGGTGTATTCGCGGTCGGTGGTGCCGATCAGGGTGAAGCGTTCCAGGTACGGAATGGCGAAGACGATACGCTGGTCTTCGTTTTGCAGGATGTAGGCATGTTCGCCGTCGTACAACTTGGGCACGATCAGGTGGCTGCCCTGGATCAGGCGAATGCCGTAGGGCGCGTCGAGCTTCAGGTCATCCTGGATGAACTTGGCTACCCACGGGCCAGCAGCGTTGACCAGCGCGCGGGCACGGATCGACTGCTGGCTGCCGTCGGCGTTTTCCAGTTGCACGTTCCATACACCATCGACCCGACGGGCGCTGACGCAACGGGTACGGGTGCGGATGTCGGCGCCTTTCTCACGGGCGGCCATGGCATTGAGCACCACCAGGCGGGCGTCGTCGACAGCACAGTCGGCATATTCGAAACCGCGGGTGATTGCCGGCTTGAGCGGATTGCCCGGGCCGAAACGCAAGCTGCGCGAAGCACCGAGCTGCTTGCGCTTGCCCAGGTGATCGTAAAGGAACAGGCCGGCGCGGATCATCCATGCCGGACGCAGGTGCGGGCGGTGCGGCAGCACGAAGCGCATCGGCTTGACGATGTGCGGCGCCTTGGCCAGCAGCACTTCACGCTCGGCCAGGGCTTCGCGCACCAAGCGGAATTCGTAATGTTCCAGGTAGCGCAGGCCGCCGTGGATCAGCTTGCTGCTGGCCGAGGACGTGTGGCTGGCCAGGTCGTCCTTTTCGCAAAGGAACACGCGAAGACCGCGTCCGGCTGCATCGGCGGCAATCCCCACGCCGTTGATGCCGCCGCCGATTACGGCGAGGTCATAAATTTCGGCAAGGGCGGGCGATGACACGCTGGATTGGGACACGGGTGGCCTCCTGAAGGTCTTTCCGACATCGAATCTGAACATCGATGTTCATTTTCGAAAATACTAGCGCAACAAAATGCTGCTCGCCAGTCACTTTTCATAGAAAATACTGATCAGATGACAAATAAATGAAAAATAACGAACATTCGAGCTGCCATCGTTGCGATGGCAGCTCGTGGCCGCTCAGACCACTTCGAGGCGGATCTTGTACTGGTTGAGTAGCTGGGTGAGGGCGGGCACTGGCGCCTGGTCGGTCACCAGGCAGTCGATCAGGCTGATGGAACCCAGGCGCACCATGGCGTTACGGCCGAACTTGCTTGAGTCGGCGGCGAGGATGACCTGGCGGGCATTGGCGATGATCGCCTGGGATACCCGTACTTCCTGGTAGTCGAAATCCAGCAGGCTGCCGTCTTCATCGATGCCGCTGATGCCGACGAGGGCGAAATCGACCTTGAACTGGTTGATGAAGTCGACACTGGCCTGGCCGACCACGCCACCGTCACGGCGCACATTACCGCCGGCCAGCAGCACTTCGAAATCATCCTTGGCACTGAGGATCGAAGCCACGTGCAGGTTGTTGGTGATGATCTTCAGGTGGTTGTGGTTGAGCAGGGCGCGGGCGATGGATTCGGTGGTGGTACCGATGTTGATGAACAGCGAGGCGTGGTCGGGAATCTGTGCGGCGATCGCTTCGGCGATGCGCTGCTTCTCGTCGCGCATCTGGTCGGCGCGCATGGCGTAGGCGGTGTTTTCGATACTGGAGTCGTAAGCCGCGCCACCGTGGTAGCGACGCAGCAGATTAACTTCTGCCAGTTGGTTGATATCTCGACGGATGGTTTGCGGGGTAACGACGAACAACTGCGCCATTTCTTCGATACTGACATAGCCGCGTTCGCGAACCAGTTCGAGGATTTGTTGTTGGCGAGGGGGGAGATTCATGGGCGGTCCTTTTGGGCAGCCGGGCAAATTTCTCCATGATGCCGGAGGATTTGTCTGACGGCCAGTCGCCTCAAGCAATCGCGGGTGCGGTCCACTGCCTTCAGCCAGCCGGCGTACAGCTTCTCTTTCTGCACTTCATCCAGTTGCGGGTTGAACTCGCGCTCGATGATTGCCTTGCCGCGCAGTTCATCCAGGCTGCTCCAGAAACCGCAGGCCAGGCCCGCCAGGTAGGCAGCGCCGAGGGCAGTGGTTTCGCGCATTTGCGGGCGTTCGACGCAGGTGCCGAGGATGTCGGCCTGGAACTGCATGAGGAAGTTGTTGGCGACCGCGCCACCATCCACCCGCAGCTCGCTCAGGCGTTGGCCGCAGTCCTGCTGCATGGCGTCGAGCACGTCGCGGGTCTGGTAGGCGATCGACTCCAGCGCCGCGCGGATGATGTGATCGACCTTGACCCCGCGGGTCAGGCCAAACAGCGCGCCACGGGCGTAGGGGTCCCAGTATGGTGCGCCAAGGCCGGTGAAGGCCGGTACCAGGTACACGCCGTTGCTGTCTTTGACCTTGCTGGCGAAGTATTCGGTGTCGTGGGCGTCGTTGACGATCTTCAGCTCGTCACGCAGCCACTGCACGGTGGAACCGCCGTTGAAGACTGCGCCTTCCAGGGCGTAGGCCACTTCGCCGCGAGGGCCGCAGGCGATGGTGGTGAGCAGGCCGTGGGAAGATTTGACCGCCTTGTCGCCGGTGTTCATCAGCAGGAAGCAGCCGGTGCCGTAGGTGTTCTTGGCCTGGCCCGGTTCCACGCACATCTGGCCGAACAGCGCGGCTTGCTGGTCGCCAGCGATACCGGCAATGGCGATACCGCTTTTGGTGCGGCCGTAGACTTCCGAGGAGCTGCGCACCTGGGGCAGCATCTGCCGCGGGATGTTCAGCACTTCAAGCATCTTCTCGTCCCACTCCAGGGTGTGGATGTTGAAGAGCATGGTGCGCGAGGCGTTGGTGTAGTCGGTGACGTGGACCTTGCCACCGGAGAATTTCCAGATCAGCCAGCTGTCGACGGTGCCGAACAGCAGGTCGCCACGCTCGGCGCGCTCGCGGGCGCCTTCGACGTTGTCGAGGATCCACTTGAGTTTGGTGCCGGAGAAGTACGGGTCGGTGACCAGGCCGGTGGTCTCGCGGATGTAGTCTTGCAGGCCGTCACGCTTGAGCTGTTCGCAGATCTCGGTGCTGCGCCGGCATTGCCAGACGATGGCGTTGTACACCGGGCGGCCGGTTTCCTTGTCCCAGACCACGGTGGTTTCACGCTGGTTGGTGATACCGATGGCGGCTACCTGGTCGTGACTCAGGCCTGCCTGGGCCAGGGCTTCGACCATGGTCGCGCTCTGGGTGGCGAAGATTTCCATGGGGTCGTGCTCGACCCAACCGGCTTGTGGGTAATGCTGTGCGAATTCGCGTTGCGAGGTGCCAACCACGTTGGCGTCACGGTCGAAAATGATGGCCCGCGAACTGGTCGTGCCCTGGTCCAGGGCAATGATGTAGTTCTTGTTCTGGGTGTCTGTCATGTCGTTGGCCTTGCACTTAATAGGGTGGAGATCAGGGCGGGGCGAGCCTGGCTCGCCACTGCAGACATCAGGATGCCTGGGTCTTGCCCTGAGGGTTGGCGTCGGTCTGGGCGCTTTCGCTCTCGGCAACCGGCAGGTTGCGGGCGATCACGCCGCGGTACAGGGCGGCCCCAAGGCTCGCGCCTATGATCGGCGCAAAAATCGGAATCAGGAAATAGGGAATATCACGACCGCCAGTAAAGGCGACTTCGCCCCAGCCGGCGAGGAAGGTCATCAGCTTGGGCCCGAAATCCCGCGCCGGGTTCATCGCAAAGCCAGTCAGCGGGCCCATGGCGCTGCCGATCACGGCAATCAGCAGGCCGATCAGCAGGGGCGCCATGGCGCCGCGCGGCAGGCCGTTGTTGTCATCGGTCAAGGCCATGATCACCGCCATCAGTACGGCGGTGATGATCACTTCGACCAAAAAGGCCTGGCCGGTGGACAGCGCCGGGTGCGGGTAGGTGGAGAACACCGAGGCCAACTCGAGGCTGGCCTGGCTGCCACGGATCATTTCATGGGCCTGTTCGAAATCGAAGAACAGGTTGCTGTACAGCGTGTAAACCAACGCAGCGCCACAGAAGGCGCCGGCAATCTGGGCGACGATGTAGAGCGGCAGTTTGTGCTTCTCGAAACCGGCGAACAGGCACAGGGCGATGCTCACCGCCGGGTTCAGGTGCGCACCGGAAACCCCTGCGGTGAGGTAGATCGCCATGCTCACGCCGACGCCCCAGATGATGCTGATTTCCCACAGGCCAAAGCTGGCACCCGCCACCTTGAGCGCAGCGACGCAGCCGGTGCCGAAAAAGATCAGCAGCGCAGTGCCGAGAAATTCGGCCATGCATTGGCTTGAAAGTGTTGGTTGTCTCAGAGCAGTCGTCATTCGTTACCTCGGTTCTTGTTGTTGTGAGGCGCAGTGAGCGCTCGACAAAAGCCCGACAGAAATCCCCATTTCGGTCGGGCGGCGGCAGGAAATGCACCTTATCGGGGCATAACTATATTCAGAATCGAAAAAATATAGACAAGAAACGATTATGTCAAAGGTCGAAAGTGAACCACCATTCACAATCTGACTATGGGTGACGGTGATGGGCGTTGGTTGCGGTTGGGGTTTTGCCCTAAAGTAGCCAGCGAAATGGCATTCACCCTACTGTCTGGAGTCCTGCATGACCCCCGCCCTGGATCTGCTGAAAAAGGTTCGCGCCGAACACCACATCCACAGTTACGAACATGACCCCAAGGCAGCATCCTACGGGCTGGAAGCGGCGGAGAAGCTCAACCTTGAGCCTGCGCGGGTGTTCAAGACCTTGCTGGCCAGTAGCGAAAAGGGTGAGCTGCTGGTGGCGGTGGTGCCGGTGGTCGGTAGCCTGGACCTGAAGGGCCTGGCCCATGCTGCCGGGGTGAAGAAATGCGAGATGGCGGATCCGGCGGCGGCCCAGCGTTCGACCGGTTACCTGCTGGGCGGGATCAGCCCGCTGGGGCAAAAGAAGCGCCTGCGCACTTTCATTGACGAAACCGCTGAATCCTTTGAAACAATTTTCGTCAGTGCTGGCCGCCGAGGGCTGGAAGTCGAACTGGCGGCTGCGGTGCTGGCCGAGCATACCCAGGGCATATTCGCCGCCATTGGCCGTGACTGACATCTGTATGCTCAAAATCGGTTGATTCTGTCTCTGTCGGTCTTTGCGACTTGGCGGGCATGCTTTGTCGCCCGCCACCGAGAGATCTGTCCCATGCAGCTTGAGTTCCATCAGGTCGATGCCTTCAGCGACCGTCCCTTCGCCGGCAACCCGGCCATGGTCTATCGCCTGGAGCGCTGGCTCGCCGATGAGTTGATGCAACAGATCGCCGCCGAACACAACCTGGCCGAGACTGCGTTCGTCGTTCCCCATGCCGAAGGCTGGCAGATTCGCTGGTTCACCCCGACCACCGAAGTGCCGCTGTGTGGCCACGCGACTCTGGCCAGCGCTCATGTGTTGCTGGAGGTCTATAAAGAGCCGGGGGAGCGGCTGCTGTTCCAGAGTAAATCCGGCCCGCTGAGCGTAAGCCGCGAAGGCGGGCGTTTGCAGCTGGATTTCCCGCGGGTCGAGCCGCAGCCCTTGAATGACGGGGTGCCGGTGGCTCAAGCCCTGGGCTGCCCGGTGCTGGAAGTCTGGAAAACCAATGAACTGCTGGTGCGGGTCGAATCCGAGCAGGTGTTGCGTGCCTGTACGCCGGACATGGTGGCGCTGGCGCAATTACCGGGGCTCGGGGTGATCGTCACCGCGCCCGGTATCGAGCACGATTTTGTCTCGCGTTATTTCGCACCGGGAATCGGTATTCCCGAGGATCCGGTGACAGGTTCTACCCATTGCAGCCTGATCCCGTACTGGGCGCAGCGCCTGGGCAAGCGCGAGCTGCGGGCGTTTCAGTGTTCGAGTCGCGGCGGGGAGTTGTTCTGCCGGCTGGAGGGGGCGCGGGTGAAGATTGCTGGGTATGCCAGGCTGGTGGCCAGTGGGGTTTTGATGATTTAGAAGCATCGCGGGGCAAGCCCGCTCCCACAGGCCCCGCGATTGGCCCTGCATCAGACCGCCGAGCTGTACCGGCGAACGCCGTTCTCCGGCACCGGCAACTGCGCCGCCACGCTGCCCGGTACGGCAAACACCACCAGGTGATCCGCCGCCACTTCAATCCCTACTTCGGCACCGACCTGATGGTCGTTGTGGCTCGGGAAGATCGCTTCCAGCTGGCTGCCGGTAGGCAGTTGCAGGCGATACAGGGTCGAGGCACCGAGGAAGCTCTTGCCCACGATCAACGCCTTCAGCTCGCTGTGCGGCGCATGGATGATGTCATCCGGGCGCAGCAACACGTCCACGGCGCTGCCAGGCGTCAGGGTGTAGGCACGGTTGCCGCGCAGCTCACCGAGTTCGGTGCGTACCGATTCAGGGCTGGTCAACTGGCCGCGAATGAAATAGCCCTGGCCAATGAAACTGGCCACGAATGGTGTCAGCGGTTCGTGGTAGAGGTTGTAGGGGGTATCCCATTGCTCCAGGCGACCTTCCTTGAATACACCGACGTGATCGCTGACGGCGAAGGCTTCTTCCTGATCGTGAGTGACCAGGATCGCGCTGGTGCCACGGCTTTTGAGAATGTCGCGCACTTCATGGCTCAGGCGCCGGCGCAGCTCCACATCGAGGTTGGAGAACGGTTCGTCGAGCAGCAGCAGTTGCGGTTCGGGCGCCAGCGCGCGGGCCAGGGCCACACGTTGCTGCTGGCCGCCGGAAAGCTCGTGGGGGTAGCGTTTGCCCAGGCCGCCGAGCTTGACCAGCTCGAGCATCTCTTCGACCACCTGGCGCTGTTGCGGGTGCTTGCCGATACCAAAGGCAATATTCTCGGCCACGGTCAGGTGCGGGAACAGCGCGTAGTCCTGGAACACCATGCCGATCCGGCGTTTCTCCGGGGCCAGGGTGAATCCGGCCTTGGAGATGACCTCGCCACCCAGCTGGATCTCGCCTTCGTGCACCGGCTCGAAACCGGCAATGGCGCGCAGGGTGGTGGTCTTGCCGCACCCCGAGGAGCCCAGCAGGCAACCGATGTCGCCGGCGTTCAGGTGCAGGTTGAGGTTCTGGACGATGCGCTGCTCGCCATAGCCACAGGCGAGCTCGCGCAGGTTAAGCAGTAAAGGTTGACTCATGCGTGGTGATAGGCCGGTTCAACAAGAAATTCGAGAAGCGCCTTCTGTGCATGCAAGCGGTTTTCGGCCTGGTCCCAGGCGACCGAACGGGGGTCGTCAAGCAGGTCCAGGCTGATTTCCTCGCCGCGGTGAGCGGGCAGGCAGTGCATGAACAGGGCATCGGGTGCTGCCAGGTCGAGCAGTTCGCGGGTTACCTGGTAAGGCGCGAACAAGGCCAGACGCCGTGCAGTTTCCTCTTCCTGACCCATGGAAGTCCAGACATCGGTGCTTACCAGGTGGGCGCCCTGCACCGCATCCTTGGGGTCACGGAAGATCTGCACGCGGTCACCGGCCTGGGCCAGGAACTGCGCATTGGGCTCGAATTCGGCCGGGCAGGCGATGCGCAGCTGGAAGTCGAACTGGATGGCCGCCTCTATATAGCTGTTGCACATGTTGTTGCCATCGCCGATCCAGGCCACGGTCTTGCCCTGGATGGCGCCGCGGTGTTCGAGGAAGGTCTGCATGTCGGCCAGCAACTGGCACGGGTGCAGGTCGTCGGACAGGCCATTGATGACGGGCACTCGTGAGTTGGCGGCGAATTCGGTCAGGGTGCTGTGGGCAAAGGTACGAATCATCACCGCATCGAGCATGCGCGACATGACGATGGCGCAGTCGCCGATCGGTTCGCCACGGCCTAGCTGGGTGTCCCGTGGCGAGAGGAAGATGGCCTGGCCACCGAGCTGGATCATGCCGGCTTCGAACGACAGGCGGGTGCGGGTCGAGGATTTTTCGAAGATCATCCCCAGCACGCGGTTTTTCAGTGGTTCGAACAGTACGCCGCGGTTACGCAGGTCCTTCAGCTCGATACCTCGACGGATCACACTGAGCAGTTCGTCGGGTGTGAAATCCATCAGGGAGAGAAAGTGCCTAGCGCTCATGTTTGACTACCTTTTTGCAACAGACCGCAGATCAGCCATACCGGTTTTTCAAAACAACGGAAGTGACCTGCGGCGAAAGCCGCACGGGGCGACGAATTAGGGGAAGACGCAATACTATAATTAAATGTCGCGTCATACCAAGAGGGGGTTTCGTCGCCGATGTTTCAGGCAGTGTCGTAACCCATTGGGCAGAAGCTTTTTTTATACGTTACACGAGGGTTTTACACTGCCTGCCTGCGCCTTGGCAAACCGGGCGGCGGGCCGGTTGTGAATCGCTACGCCTGATGCCCGAAGATTCACGTGACAAACCTCGCTGGTACGCGCGCCGGGCCAGGCTCATAGTCAGTTCATCCCAGACACCCAAGCAAGAGGTGGCCATGAACAAGACCCTGCATCACCGTGCCTGTCATCTGTGTGAAGCCATCTGCGGCTTGACCCTGGAAATCACCCACGAGCCCGATGTCGCCCCGCGCATCACCTCGATCAAGGGTGACCCCGAGGACCGCTTCAGCCGCGGCCACATCTGCCCCAAGGCGGTGGCCTTGCAGGATATCCAGAATGACCCGGACCGCCTGCGGGCGCCGCACAAGCGCGTCGGTGACAGCTGGCAGGCGATCAGTTGGGAAGAGGCCTTCGAACTGGCCGCGCAAAAGCTCTGGGCCATCCAGCAGGCCCACGGGCAAAACGCCGTGGCGGTGTATCAAGGCAACCCGAGCGTGCACAACTACGGGCTGATGACCCACAGCAACTACTTCCTCGGGTTGCTCAAGACCCGTAACCGCTTCTCTGCCACCTCGGTGGACCAACTGCCGCATCACCTGACCAGCTACCTGA
The DNA here is from genome assembly GCF_024213215.1 of Pseudomonas sp. SBB6. Classification (NCBI taxonomy): domain Bacteria; kingdom Pseudomonadati; phylum Pseudomonadota; class Gammaproteobacteria; order Pseudomonadales; family Pseudomonadaceae; genus Pseudomonas; species Pseudomonas sp. SBB6. The sequence goes on from NZ_JANAVH010000007.1 coordinate 222,961, forward strand.
TGTACGGCCATGGCCTGTTGCTGCCGATCCCGGACATCGACAACACCGCGTTCATGCTGATCCTGGGTGGCAACCCGCTGGCTTCCAACGGCAGCATCATGACCGTGCCGGACGTCGAGAAGCGTCTCAAGGCAATCCAGGCCCGTGGTGGCAAGCTGGTGGTGGTCGATCCGCGCCGCAGCGAGACGGCGGCCATGGCGGATCAACATCTGTTCATTCGCCCCGGCGGTGACGCCGCGTTGCTGTGTGGCCTGCTCAATACGTTGTTTGCCGAAGGCTTGACCCGCCAACCGAGCCTGCCGGTGGAGGGCCTGGACGAGGTGCAAGCGGCGATCGCGCCGTTCACGCCCGAGGCCATGAGCCCGCTGTGCGGCGTCCAGGCCCAGGTCATTCGCCAGTTGGCCCGGGACTTTGCCGCCGCCGACAAGGCAGTCTGTTACGGGCGCATGGGCATCTCGACCCAGGCCTTCGGCACCTTGTGCCATTGGCTGGTACAGCTGATCAACCTGGTCAGCGGCAACCTCGACCGCGTGGGTGGTGCCCTGTGTACCGAGCCTGCGGTGGATCTGGTGGCCAGTACTTCGGGTGGGCATTTCAATGCCTGGCAGAGCCGGGTCTCCGGGCTTCCCGAGTACGGCGGCGAATTGCCGGTGGCGGCCCTGGCCGAAGAGATGCTGGTCGAAGGCGAGGGGCAGGTTCGCGCGCTGGTGACGGTCGCGGGCAACCCGGTGCTGTCCACGCCCAATGGCCGGCAGTTGGAGCGGGCCCTGGACGGCCTTGAGTTCATGCTCAGCATCGACCTGTACATCAACGAGACTACCCGTTACGCCGACCTGATCCTGCCGTCCACCTCGGCACTGGAGAATGATCACTACGACACCACCTTCAACCTGTTGGCGGTACGCAACGTGAGCCGCTTCAACCGGGCCATCCTGCCCAAACCCGACGGCGCCTTGCATGACTGGGAGATCTTCGTCGGCCTGGCCAAGGCCTTTGCCGCCCGCAGTGACAAGCCGTTGAAGCCGACCCTGGCGCCGGCGCAGATGATCGATATCGGCCTGCGCCAGGGCCGTTACGGTGAGGCCTCGGCGTTCAAGCTGTCGCTTGAGGCCCTCGACCAGCACCCGCACGGCATCGACCTGGGGCCACTGCGGCCCAACCTTGGCGCGCGCTTGAAGACGCCTAACCAGCGGATTCAAGCCGCACCGCGGGAAATGCTTGGCGACCTGCAGCGCTTTGCCGGGCAACAGCCGCTGGCGGCGGATCAACTGCTGCTGATCGGTCGTCGCCATGTGCGCAGCAATAATTCCTGGATGCATAACTACCATCGCCTGGTCAAAGGCAAGCCGCGCCATCAACTGCTGATGCACCCGGATGACCTGGCCGGTCGCCACTTGCAGGACGGCCAGCGGGTGCGGGTCAGCTCGCGGGTCGGCGAAATCGAGGTCGAGGTGCAGGCCAGCAGCGACATGATGCCGGGGGTGGTCAGCTTGCCCCATGGCTTTGGCCATGCCCGTGCCGGGGTACGCCTGGAGATCGCCCAAGGCCAGCCCGGCGCCAGCGCCAACGACCTCACCGATGAGCGCCAGTTCGATGCGGTGTCGGGCAATGCGGCGCTCAATGGCGTGCCAGTGCAGGTGGTTGCGGCCTGATATCGGCAAGGCCGAGCGTCCTGCTTGGCTTTCCGATACAATGCGTCACCGTGCCGACAACCAGGTCGGAAAGTTCAGCCGCGAGGTGCTTCATGGATATTATCGAAACAATCAAAGAGCAGATTGCCAACAACACCATTCTGCTTTACATGAAAGGCTCGCCGAATGCCCCGCAGTGCGGCTTTTCGGCCAAGGCGGCGCAAGCCGTGATGGGTTGCGGCGAGAAGTTCGCTTACGTGGATATCCTGCAGAACCCGGAAATCCGCGCCAACCTGCCAAAGTACGCTAACTGGCCAACCTTCCCGCAACTGTGGGTTGCCGGTGAGCTGGTCGGCGGTTCCGACATCATGGCCGAAATGTTTGCCAACGGCGAACTGCAGACCCTGATCAAGGAAGCTGCAGCCAAGGCCGCTGACAAGGCCTGATTCCAGGTTTGGTCAAAAAAAAGCCCCGCAGTGCGGGGCTTTTTTGTGCCTGTAGGACAGGGTGGTGAGCTTACTCGCCCATCTGCGACTGCAGGTAGTTTTCCAGGGTGATCTTGTCGATCAGGCTCAACTGGGTTTCCAGCCAGTCGATGTGCTCTTCCTCGGCTTCGAGGATGTCTTCGAGCAGTTCACGGCTACCGAAGTCGCCGACGGTCTCGCAGTGGGCGATGGCGGCCTTGAGGTCGACCAGGCCTTTTTGCTCGATCTTCAGGTCGCACTCAAGCATTTCCTTGGTGTGTTCACCAATCAGCAACTTGCCCAGGTCCTGGACGTTGGGGATGCCTTCGAGGAACAGAATACGCTTGATCAGTTTGTCAGCGTGTTTCATCTCTTCGATGGATTCTTTGTACTCGTGCTTGCCGAGCTTCTCCAGACCCCAGTCCTCGTACATGCGGGCATGCAGGAAGTATTGGTTGATTGCGACCAGCTCGTTTCCGAGGATCTTGTTGAGATGCTGGATGACGCTAACGTCGCCTTTCATGATGGGGTCCTGCCCTGTAAGTGTGTCTATAAAGGCAAGTCTGAGCTTCGCAACTTCTACTGTCAAACCTAAGTTATTGAATAATAAATGAAAATTAATCGGAATAAGAATGTTTGTGTTCCGCGTTAAACCCCTAACTACTTGAATTACAGGCATAAAAAAACCGGACACTGGGTCCGGTTCTTGGAATTCGCTGAATTATGCTGCCGTAAATTCTACAGGATAGGGCAGGGCAGCCTGGCTGACCTGAAGCTCGGTGAGGGTGTCGCGCACTACCTGCTTGGCCAGGCAGGCACATTTGCCACACTGGCTCGCCACGTTGGTGGCGCTTCTGACTTCCTTGTAGCTGCAGCATCCTTCATAGATCGCATCGCGGATCTGTCCGTCGGTCACACCAACACAAAGACACACATACATAGGGCTGGCCATCGCTGGTTAAGGCTCAATGCGAAGAAGCTTAATGTTAATGAGAATGCTTGTCAAAGCTCTTTCTGCAGGGCGCGGACTAGAGCGACCAACGGCTGATTGTCGAGCGTTCGGACTGAAACTCGGCGAGCGGCGCCGGGCGGTGTATGATGGTCGGCCATTTCGATGCCAGGCCGGTGCATGCTGGCCTGTGCAGGATGATTCCACCCCATCAGGAGATATCGCATGAGCGTACTCGTTGGCAAAAATGCCCCGGACTTCACCGTTCCAGCTGTTCTGGGCAACGGCGAAATCGTCGACAGCTTCAACCTGGCTTCGGCCATCAAAGGTAAGTACGGCCTGGTGTTCTTCTACCCGCTGGACTTCACCTTCGTCTGCCCGTCCGAGCTGATCGCTCTGGACCACCGCATGGCTGAATTCAAGGCGCGCAACGTTGAAGTGATCGCCGTGTCGATCGACTCGCACTTCACCCACAACGCCTGGCGCAACACCCCGATCAATGCCGGCGGCATCGGTCAGGTCCAGTACATCATGGCTGCTGACATGAAGCACGACATCGCCAAGGCCTACGACGTAGAGTCCGAAGGCGGCGTGGCTTTCCGTGGCGCCTTCCTGATCGACGACAAGGGCGTTGTCCGCTCGCAAATCGTCAACGACCTGCCACTGGGCCGTAACATGGACGAGCTGCTGCGTCTGGTCGACGCCCTGCAGTTCCACGAAGAGCACGGCGAAGTCTGCCCTGCCAACTGGAAAAAAGGCGACAAGGGCATGACCGCTTCGCCAGAAGGCGTTGCTGCTTACCTGAGCGAGAACGCTGGCAAGCTGTAATTGCCAGGCATAAAAAAACCGGCCTGATGGCCGGTTTTTTTATGCCTGTAGGAGCGGGCTTGCCCCGCGATACGATGTACCTGACAGGCCCCAATCGCGGGGCAAGCCCGCTCCAACGTCAGTCGTTGAAGTCCTGCCAGCCGCCCATTTCTTTCCAGCGGTTGACGATGCCGCAGAACAGCTCGGCAGTCTTCTCGGTGTCGTAACGCGCCGAGTGCGCCTCACGGCCATCGAAGTCGATGTCGGCGCTCTGGCAGGCCCGCGCCAGCACGGTCTGGCCATAGGCAAGGCCGGCCAGGGTGGCGGTGTCGAAGCTTGAGAACGGATGAAACGGGTTGCGCTTCATGTCGTGGCGGGCCACGGCGGCATTGAGGAAACCCAGGTCGAAACTGCTGTTGTGACCGACCAGGATCGCCCGTTTGCAGCCATTGGCCTTGAGTGCCTTGCGCACGCCACGGAAGATGTCGGTCAGGGCCGACTCTTCACTGACGGCCATGCGCAGCGGATGGTCGAGCTTGATCCCGGTGAACTCCAGGGCGGCCTGCTCGATGTTGGCGCCTTCGAACGGCTCGACGCGGAAGAAATAGGTGTGTTCCGGGAACAGGAAGCCTTTTTCGTCCATGCCGATGGTGACTGCGGCGATCTCCAGCAGGGCGTCGGTCGCGCAATTGAAACCGCCGGTTTCAACGTCGACCACTACTGGCAGGTAACCGCGAAAGCGCTCAGCCATTGGGTGGCGCGGACCGCCGCCATGACTTTCCTGGTCGTCTTCGTACTGATCTTCGCTCACGCAGTTTCCTCCAGCAGGCGCCAGCGCAGTTGCTCACCGGCGCGCAGCGGGATAACGGTCTGCTCGCCGAACGGCAAGCTGCTTGGGGCGGTCCAGCTGTCGCGGACCAGGGTAATCGTATCGGTGTTGGCCGGCAGGCCGTAGAAGGCCGGGCCGTGCAGGCTGGCGAAGCCTTCGAGCTTGTCCAGTGCATTGCGTTGTTCGAACGCTTCGGCGTACATCTCGATCGCGGCATAGGCGGTGTAGCAGCCGGCACAGCCACAGGCCGCTTCCTTGGCGTGCTGGGCGTGCGGAGCCGAGTCGGTGCCGAGGAAGAACTTGCTGCTACCGCTGGTGGCGGCGTCCAGCAAGGCCACCTGGTGGGTGTTGCGCTTGAGGATCGGCAGGCAATAGAAGTGCGGACGAATACCGCCCACCAGCATGTGGTTGCGGTTGTAGAGCAAGTGCTGGGCAGTGATGGTCGCGCCAACGTTGGCCGGGGCCTCGTTGACGAACTGCACGGCGTCGCTGGTGGTGATGTGTTCAAACACCACCTTGAGGGTCGGGAAGCGTTCGACCACACGGCGCAGGTGCTCGTCGATGAACAGCTTCTCGCGGTCGAACACGTCGATCTCGCTGCGGGTCACTTCACCGTGCACCAACAGCGGCATGCCGACCTCGGCCATGGCTTCGAGCACCGGGAAGATCTTGTCGACACTGGTCACGCCGGAATCGGAGTTGGTCGTCGCGCCAGCCGGATACAGCTTGGCGGCATGGACAAAGCCGGTGGCCTTGGCCGCGCGGATTTCCTCGGGCTGGGTGCGGTCGGTGAGGTAAAGCACCATCAACGGCTCGAAACGGCTGCCGGCAGGGCGTGCGGCAAGAATGCGCTCGCGGTAGGCACCGGCTTCGGCGGCGTTGCGCACCGGTGGCACCAGGTTGGGCATGATGATTGCGCGGGCAAAGGTGCGCGCAACGTCGCCGACGGTATGCGGCAGTACAGCGCCATCACGAAGATGGATGTGCCAGTCGTCGGGACGCAGGAGGGTCAGGCGGTCGGACATTGAGGATTCCAGGCGGGTCGAACTCAAGGTTAATGCTACCGGAAAAGCCGGTTGCGAGCACTCGCTATCAAGTTTTGCCGCGCCCGACCGATAGCGTGCAGGTATACCGTGAAAATCTGTGGAGCCGCCCGTGCGCCAGCGTTATCTAGCCCTGCTCAGTGTGTTTGCCAGCATGCCCGCCATGGCACTCACCTTCCAGACCCGTCTGGAGAACATCGAGTGGAAGGTCGAAGGCGATCAGTTCGAATGTCGGCTGGTTCAACCCATTGCCGATTTCGGCAGCGGCGAGTTCGTCCGTCGCGCTGGCGAGCAGGCGACTTTCCAGCTGCGTTCAAGCAGCAATGTCCTCGGCACAGGCTCCGCCACCCTGCTGGCGGCGGCCGCGCCGTGGCAGCCCGGTCGCGGCGATATCAACCTGGGGGCGGTGCGCATGGCTCGCAGTGGCGTGCTCTTCACCAGTTCCCAGGGCCAGGCCAGCCGCCTTATCAACGGTTTGCTCGATGGTCGCAGCACCGTGGTGCGCAACTATGCCGGTGAAGCCGGGCGGACCATGGAAGTGCGGGTGTTGCCGGTCAAGTTCAACAAGGCCTACGGCGATTATCAGGCCTGTGCGGCAAAACTCTTGCCGATGAACTATGACCAGGTGCGCCAGGCGCAGGTCGGCTTCCCTGGCGGGGGCATCGACCTGGATGCCGATGCCCGGGCACGCCTGGATGTGATCCTCGACTTTCTCAAGGCGGACCCTTCGGTCAACCATATCGAACTCGATGGTCACTCCGACAACAGTGGTAACCGCCTGACCAACCGCGACCTGTCACGGCGCCGGGCGCTGGCGGTGATGGAATACCTCAAGGCCCATGGCATTCCCGAAGAGCAGATCACCGTGCGCTTCCATGGCGAGCGCTATCCGCTGGCGCGCAACAACAGCGCAACCAACCGCGCACGCAACCGGCGGGTGAATATTCAGCTTGATCGGGTAACGCCTGTCGAAAAACCGCTGGAAAAACCGCTCGAGCCTGCCGTCAAAGCACCAGCCGCACCGGCCGCGGCGACAGAGGCCAGCAAGCCGGTCAGCAAGTCCTGAGCTGCGACAGTCCGTCGCGCTCTCGACAGTTCCTGTCGCTTTGTCGTCACAAGCTGTCGCCCCACTGTAAATTTTGTCGCAAGGTCGGTAGAATCAACGGCTTTCCGTACAACCCCGTGGAGTGATGGCATGGCGGACGTAAAAAAGGTCGTACTGGCGTATTCCGGCGGCCTTGATACTTCGGTGATTCTCAAGTGGCTGCAGGATACCTACAACTGTGAAGTGGTGACCTTCACCGCTGACCTGGGACAGGGCGAAGAGGTCGAACCGGCCCGCGCCAAGGCTCAGGCCATGGGCGTCAAGGAAATCTACATCGACGACCTGCGCGAAGAATTCGTACGCGACTTCGTGTTCCCGATGTTCCGCGCCAACACCGTTTATGAAGGCGAGTACCTGTTGGGTACTTCCATCGCTCGTCCACTGATCGCCAAGCGCCTGATCGAAATCGCCAACGAAACCGGCGCCGATGCCATTTCCCATGGCGCCACCGGTAAAGGCAACGACCAGGTACGTTTCGAGCTGGGTGCCTATGCGCTCAAGCCAGGCGTCAAGGTCATTGCGCCATGGCGTGAATGGGACCTGCTGTCCCGTGAAAAGCTGATGGACTACGCCGAGAAGCACGGTATCCCGATCGAGCGTCATGGCAAGAAGAAGTCGCCGTACTCGATGGACGCCAACCTGCTGCACATCTCGTATGAAGGCGGCGTGCTGGAAGACACCTGGACCGAGCACGAAGAAGACATGTGGCGCTGGACCAAGTCGCCAGAAAACGCCCCGGACGTTCCGACCTACCTGGAACTGACCTACCGCAACGGCGACATCGTTGCCCTGGACGGCGTTGAAATGTCGCCTGCCACTGTGCTGGCCACCCTCAACCGCATCGGCGGCGAAAACGGCATCGGTCGCCTGGACATCGTCGAGAACCGTTACGTCGGCATGAAGTCTCGTGGCTGCTATGAAACCCCAGGCGGCACCATCATGCTGCGCGCCCACCGGGCGATCGAGTCGATCACCCTGGACCGTGAAGTCGCTCACCTGAAAGATGAGCTGATGGCCAAGTACGCCAGCCTGATCTACACCGGCTACTGGTGGAGCCCTGAGCGTCTGATGCTGCAACAGATGATCGATGCGTCCCAGGTCAACGTGAACGGCGTCGTGCGCCTGAAACTGTACAAGGGCAACGTCATCGTCACCGGCCGTAAGTCGGACGATTCGCTGTTTGACGCCAACATTGCCACCTTCGAAGAAGATGGCGGTGCGTACAACCAGGCTGACGCAGCGGGCTTCATCAAGCTCAACGCCCTGCGCATGCGCATTGCTGCCAACAAGGGTCGCAAGCTGGTCTGACGCTTGTTACCCCAGAAAACCCCGGCTTGCCGGGGTTTTTTTTGCCTGTTGGTTGGTTGCAGCACTACGATTTGGTCAATGATTGCCTCATCAGGGTGATTTGCGCGCCCGTGTCGAGGTTGTTCAAGATCCACTTGTTACACGGCAATCGTGTGGGCTTTAGTGCTTGTAGTACGAAGTACTCTATTAGTTCGCTTGCAGCCGGGCCACGTAATGCGATGGTTACTGTGCTCAGCTCGGAAATGTCCGGAAGCACATGCCGTGTTTCAACTTCTTTAACTGGCGTGCTTGGTAAATCAATGTCGGCGACTTCGTGGGTGGGCGGTTCAACCTGGAGGGAGATGTGTGCCGGAGCAGGCACCGTGGCTGCAGTGAGTTCATTTATTTCGGGGGAATAAAGGGACTTGTAATTGAAATTCAAAGTAAGAAAGAACAATACCGTCAGGAAGAACGGAAAGCCGACCAGAAACCAGGTGTAGATACCTTGGCTATCCTCCCCCAGGAATGGCAGAGAGGCCAGCGCTGATGCTTCGATGATGCCAGCAAAAATCGCAATGATCGTCAGTGGGCTTTTCGGCTCGACTTTACTCATGCAGTTACCCTTGCACTCGGTGCGTCCGGTCCTATGTTGCCGCAGGTTTAGCATGCTCGACACAGCCTCGGGCAGCATGGCTCACTTCTCGGGTTGGTAATCTACCCATGGATCATGTAAGGCGGTTTTACATGGCTGAATATTATTGTTTTTATCAAACAGATCTATAGGACTTTTCCTTCAGCTATTAAGGCCGAGTTTCATAGGCGGTGTCTTTGTCTAGTGCTACCTTTATTCAGGAAGTGTTGAGGCTATCTGCAATATGGGTCAGTGTTGGTTCTTTAGAAATTTTGGTTTTGCTGGTTTGTAGGATAATTCTCTAAAGTCCGTAGGCTGCGTCCTTGTATGCATTTGCTTGTTAACGGCGCAATACAATATGTCGTACAACTAGGCTATTGTGCGAGCTCAAAATAATAGAACAGCGAACAATTGGATTTTGCTCATGAATAAAGTCCTGATCGTGGATGATCATCCGGTCATTCGCCTGGCTGTACGCATATTGATGGAGCGGCATGGATATGAAGTCATTGCCGAGACAGATAACGGTGTGGACGCATTGCAGCTGGCGCGCGAGCATGGTCCTGATATCGTCATCCTGGACATCGGTATCCCCAAGCTTGACGGCCTTGAAGTGATCGCCAGGTTGACCGCCAACAATGCCTGTATCAAGGTGCTGGTGCTGACTTCGCAGGCGCCTGGGCATTTTTCCATGCGCTGCATGCAAACGGGGGCTGCGGGCTATGTCTGCAAACAGCAGGATCTCACCGAACTGCTCAGTGCCATAAAGGCAGTGCTTTCCGGTTACAGCTACTTCCCCAACCAGGCGTTGCATTCCGTGCGCTCGAACCTGGGTGGCTCGAGCGAGGCGGACATGGTCGAGCGCTTGTCGGGCCGGGAGATGATGGTCTTGCAGCAGCTTGCCCGCGGCAAGACCAACAAGGAGATCGCCGACGGCATGTTCCTCAGCAACAAGACGGTCAGCACCTACAAGACGCGTTTGTTGCTCAAGCTCAATGCCCGCTCGCTGGTCGATCTGATCGAGCTGGCCCAGCGTAACGGCCTGGTTTGATACACCCAGAAACAACAAAGCCTCCATCAAGGAGGCTTTTGTGCTTCTACAGCATCGGCCCTTCAGAGGTCGAAGTCGTAGTCAGCCAACTGCTTCTGCAAGCGACGTTCTTCCAGCAGGTTGTCGATGGTGCGGCGTTTGCTCAGGTTGGTTTTCGCCACTTCAACCGGTACATCGTCATCCGCTTCTTCAGTGACGATGTCATCATCTACAACCAGGTCTTCTTTATCGGTGCTCATAAGTCACTCCAAGCCAAGAGGGCCATTGGCGCACCTTATAGCGAGAATTTCTGAGCGGGTAAAAAAGATTTTTTCAATCGGTTGAGCAGTGTTTTCACTATCTTCTCAATCGTCCGAGGTTTTGTGCTTGTACTCACACAAATCTTCGATCCGGCAACTCCCGCAGCGGGGTTTGCGCGCCTGGCACACATAGCGTCCATGCAGGATCAGCCAGTGGTGGGCATCCAGCAGGTAAGCCTTGGGCACGAACTTCATCAGGGCCTTTTCAACCTCCAGGACAGTCTTGCCCGGCGCAATTCCAGTACGGTTGCTGACCCGGAAGATATGCGTATCGACGGCCATGGCCAGTTGCCGAAAGGCTGTGTTGAGTACCACGTTGGCGGTCTTGCGGCCAACCCCGGGCAGGGCCTCCAGCGCTTCGCGGGTTTCCGGCACCCGGCTTTCGTGCTGTTCGATGAGCAGGCGGCAGGTTTCGATGACGTTTTTCGCCTTGCTGTTGTACAGGCCGATGGTCTTGATGTATTCGGACAGGCCTTCGACGCCCAGGGCGTAGATCGCTTCCGGGGTATTGGCGACCGGGTACAGTCTGGCCGTGGCCTTGTTCACACTGACATCGGTCGCCTGGGCCGAGAGGATCACCGCAATCAGCAGTTCGAACGGGCTGTTGTAGGCCAGCTCGGTTTTCGGCTCAGGGTTGTCTTCGTGCAGCCTGCGAAAGATTTCCAGGCGTTTGGCGGCATTCATGGGGTCAACGCTTTCCTTGACGACGTGTAGGGGCTGGCCGTCGGCAAACCCGGTTGTACAGGGCCAGCATCAGGCCCAAAAGTATCAGCGCACCCGGCAACAGACTGGCCAGGCGCAGGTTGGCAAACTCGCCAAGCCCTTGCCTGAACAGCCCCATGGCCATGCACAACAAAGCGAAACCGCCCAGTGTGGCCGCCGCCGTACGCCAACGGCCGCTGGCGCCCTGGGCGAACTCGAATACCAGGCATTGTACGGCGATCAGTGCCGAATAGGGGCCCAGCACCAGCGACAGTGGCAGGGCCCAGGCGCGCAGGGCCAACTCCAGGCAGGTGACCAGCAAGGCGGCCAGCAGCACGCTGGCAATCAGGCTGGCGCTTGCATCCAGCACTTTGTGCAGGGGCGTCATGCACAGCCGGTGCAGGCCGATGATCAACAGGCTGAGCAGCGCAATGGCACTTGCCTGCGTGAACGTCTGTGTGGCCCCCAGCAAGGGCGCCAGGCTTATGGCCGCGAGCCACTGTCTATTCATTGGCACCTCCTGTCAGCAGTTGCTGGCGATGCTCGTCGAAATAGCGCAGGGCATCATGGGTGGCCTGAATGACTGCCCGGGAGGTGACGGTGGCGCCGGCCAGTTGATCGAACTGACCGCTATCGCGCTTGAGCGCCCAGGCGGTATCGGCAATGGTGTGCCGGCTGCTGCCGACAAAACCTTGCAGCCAGGTGTTGCCGGGTTCGACCAGCTTGCCGCCCAGGCCAGGGGTTTCCTGTTGTTGCAACACCTTTACGCCAATCAGGCGGCCGTTGTCATCGATGGCAATCAACAGGTCCAGGGGGCCACCGTAGCCCTGCGCCTGGCTGTGCAGCACGACCGCGCGGGGCTGCCCCTGCAAGGTCGCCAGGTAACCTGCGAGCAGGCGGCTGTGATCCAGGGGCGCGGCCCCCAGGTGCAGGGGGTGTTGCAGCGGCTGGTTGTCGTAGTGCTGTTCGGGCAGCACGCTGAGCCAGCGTTGGGCCTTGAGCTGCTGCTCGGCGTCCGTGATGCGCTGGGCGGTGAGTTGGTGCCAGAGTACTGTGCCGCCCACGGCCAGTACGGCAAGGGCCAGCAACAGCGCCGTGGAGCGTATCGACGTGGTGTTCATTGCGCTTGCGCCTTTGCGCGCTCAGCCCAGCGCTCCAGCGTGGGAACACTGAGATTCATCAACAATACCGCGAATGCGGCACCGTCCGGATAGCTGCCCCAGGTTCGAATCAGGTAAATGAGCACGCCCGCGCCGATACCGAACAGCAGCTTGGCCTTTGGGCTTTTCGGCCCTGACACCGGCTCGGTGACGATGAAAAACGCCGCCAGCATCGTCGAGCCAGACAGCAGATGCAGCAGCGGCGAGCCATTGGAGTCCGAGCCCGAGCCGTTCCAGCACACCAGGCTGATCAGCAACAGGCTGGCCAACAGGCCGACCGGGGCATGCCAGCTGATGACCTTGCGCTGTAACAGCAGCAAGCCGCCGAGCACAAAGGCCAGGTTGACCGCTTCGCTGCCCCGGCCGCCAAAGTGGCCGAAGCCGGGATGGTTGGCGAACAGCTCATCCATGGTCAGGCTGCGGTTGTTGCGCAGGCCGTCCAGTACCGTGGCTTGTGCCCAGGCATCTGGCTGGTTGCCGGAACCAAGGCCGAATACCTGCTGCAGTGTATCTGCCAGCCCCAGTACCTGGGTGACCGGCCACTGGGTCATATGTTGTGGAAACGACAGCAGCACCAGCACATAGCCGACCATCGCCGGGTTGAACAGGTTCTTGCCGACACCGCCGTAGAGTTGCTTGCCCAGGACAATGGCGCTGCTGGCGGCAATCATTGGCAGCCACCAGGGGGTGTAGACCGGCAGTGCCGCCGTCAGCAGGACGGCAGTGACCAGGGCGCTGCCATCATTCAGGGCGGGCTGGATCGGCCGGTGTTGCAGTTTCAGCAGTAGCGCTTCACTCGCCAGTGCCGCGCTGGCGCACAGCAGCAGGTTCAATAGCAGCCCCCAGCCGTGTAGCCACAGCAGGGTCAGCAACCCTGGCGCGCAGGCCAGCAGCACCAGGCCCATGGTGCTGCGCAGGCGTTCGCTGTTATCAGTTGCGGCCATGGTCGGCTGCCGGTTGTAGTGTTTGCAGGTGCGTCTGGGTCTGTTGCGCCTCGCGCTCAAGCTCCGCCAGTTGCGCTTGCTGGGTCTCGCTGGGGGTATCGCCAAAGGCCGCCCTGGCCTTGCTCAATTGCGCCCGGCTCATGGCCGCGGCAATTTTTGCCTGCTTGAGGGCGGCATCGGCGGCCGCGGCTTTCTGTGCCTTGACGCGTTCAATGGCGGCCTTGATCGGGTCGTCGACAGCTGCGCTTGGGGTGGCAGCGGTGGGGTTGGCTGCCCGCTGGCTGCGGGCCAGGCGTTCGGCCTGCTTGCGTGCTTCTTCGCGCTGCAGGCGGTTGTTGCGCTGCTCAAAACGGCGCCGGGCATGGTTGCGCTTATGACTGCGGGCTGCGAGCGTTTCGGCATCCTGGGCCAGGCCGCCGATAATCGCCACGACGTTGCGGCTGGCCGTCAATGGCAGCAGGTCGATGCAGTCCACCGGGCAAGGCGCCACGCACAGGTCGCAGCCGGTGCATTCGGCGCTGATCACCGTGTGCATCAGCTTGGCCGCGCCGACAATGGCGTCCACCGGGCAGGCCTGGATGCATTTGGTGCAGCCAATGCATTCGGCTTCGCGAATGAATGCGACCTGCGCCGGAGCACTGCCGCGCTCGGGGTCCAGTTCGATCACCGGCACTTCCAGCAACCTGGCCAGGGCGGCGATGGTCTCGCGGCCCCCGGGTGGGCATTTGTTGATCGCTTCGCCCGCAGCCAGGCCTTCGGCGTAAGGCCTGCAGCCAGGGTGGCCACACTTGCCACATTGGGTCTGCGGCAGCAGGGCGTCGATGCGTTGAATCAGACTCATGGGTTGAATAATCCGTTAAAGCCGAGAAACGCCATGGCCATCACGCCGGCGCCAATCAGCTCGATCGGCAGGCCGCGAAACGCCTCTGGGATGTCGTCGTTGTCGCTGCGTTGGCGCAGGTCTGCGAACAGGCTCAAGGCCAGCCAGAAGCCCAGGCCGCCACCCAGGCTCCAGGCCAGGGTTTGCGCGACGCCAAAACCGTTTTCGCTAGCCTGCAGGCTCAAGCCTAGCAGCGCTACGTTGGCCAGCAGCAAGGGCAGCAAGCCGTCAAAGGGCAGGGCGGGCAGCAGGCGTGTCAGCAGTGTGAGCAGCGGCTTGATCAGCAGCACGCACAGCGGCAGGAACACGAACAGGCGCAGGTATTCAAGCTGCAGGGGCAGCAGCGCCAGGCGGTAAATCAGTTGCCCAAGGCCGACCGCCAAAACCAGTAACACCAGGGTTGCCAGCCCCAGCGCATGCACCTGGCGCCGATCCTGATCGGTAGCGCTGCGCAGCAGTGGGTCGATGGCCAGTCCCTGGTGCAGGACCAGGTTGTTGATCAGCGCGGCGCTGACCAGGGCCAGAAAGAATTCGCTCATGAGGGGGCCGAATGCTGAGGCTGTCCGCCATTATCCGGCAATGACGCGAGGATGAGAACGCCCCGGCCGCAATCGGCCGGGGCGTGAACCTTACTTGATGCGCTGGCCCGGCTTGGCGCCGCTGTCAGGGCTGAGCAGGTAGATCTCTTCGCCGCCAGGGCCGGCTGCCATGACCATGCCTTCGGAGATGCCAAAGCGCATTTTGCGCGGTTTGAGGTTGGCGATCATCATGGTCAGGCGACCTTCGAGCTTGGCTGGGTCCGGGTAGGCCGACTTGATGCCGGAGAACACGTTGCGTTGCTCGTCGCCGATGTCCAGGGTCAGGCGCAGCAGCTTGTCAGCACCTTCCACGGCTTCGGCCTTGAGGATCAGGGCGACCCGCAGGTCGACAGCGGCAAAGGTGTCGAAGTCGATCTCGGCCGATAGCGGGTCCTTGGCCAGTTCGCCATTACCGGTGACGACGCTGGTCTGGCTGGCCGCCAGGTCTTCCTTGGAGGCTGCGGTCATGGCTTCGACCTTGGCTGGGTCGATACGGCTCATCAGTGCCTTGAACGGGTTGAGCTGGTGGTTGCTCAGGCGGGTCTGATGGTCGGCCCAGGTCAGCGGGGCGACGTTGAGGAACGCCTCGGCGTCGGCGGCCAGCACGGGCAGTACCGGTTTGAGGAAGATCACCAGCTGGCGGAACAGGTTGATGCCCTGGGCGCAGATCGCCTGGACTTCGTCCTGCTTGCCTTCCTGCTTGGCCAGCGACCATGGCGCCTTGTCGGCGATCCAGGCGTTGGCGCGGTCGGCCAGGCCCATGATCTCGCGCATGGCGCGGGCAAAGTCGCGGCCTTCGTAGGCTTCGGCAATGCCTGGGGCGGCGGCAAGGAAGGCTTCGGTCAGCTCTGGTGCGGCGTCGCCGTCAACCATGACGCCGTCGTTACCCTTGTGGATGAAACCGGCGCAGCGGCTGGCGATGTTGACCACCTTGCCGACCAGGTCGGAGTTGACCTTCTGGATGAAGTCTTCCAGGTTCAGGTCGAGGTCGTCGACGCCGCGGCCAAGCTTCGAGGCGTAGTAGTAGCGCAGGTACTCCGGCGCCAGGTGATCCAGGTAGGTGCGGGCCTTGATGAAGGTGCCGCGCGACTTGGACATCTTCGAGCCGTTGACGGTCAGGTAGCCGTGCACGTTGATGCCGGTCGGCTTGCGGTAGCCGGCGCCTTCGAGCATGGCGGGCCAGAACAGGGCATGGAAGTTGACGATGTCCTTGCCGATGAAGTGGTACAGCTCGGCTTTCGAGTCCTTGGTCCAGAACGCGTCGAAGTCCAGCTCCGGGCGGCGGGCGCAGAGGTTCTTGAAACTGGCCATGTAGCCGATCGGTGCGTCCAGCCAGACGTAGAAGTACTTGCCCGGCTCATCGGGGATCTCGAAGCCGAAGTACGGCGCGTCACGGGAGATGTCCCATTCCTGCAGGCCGGCATCCAGCCATTCGGCGATCTTGTTGGCCACCGCGTCCTGCAGGGTGCCGCTGCGGGTCCACTGCTGGAGCATGGCCTGGAAGTCCGGCAGCTTGAAGAAGAAGTGCTGCGAGTCCTTGAGCACCGGCGTGGCGCCGGAGATCGCCGACTTGGGGTTTTTCAGCTCGGTTGGCGCGTAGGTGGCGCCGCATTTTTCGCAGTTGTCGCCGTACTGGTCTTCAGCCGCGCACTTGGGGCAGGTGCCCTTGATGAAGCGGTCGGCCAGGAACATTTCTTTGTCCGGGTCGAAGTACTGGGTGATCGAACGGGTAGCGATGTGCCCGGCGTCACGCAGCTTGAGGTAGATCTGGCTCGACAGTTCGCGGTTTTCTTCGGCGTGGGTCGAGTGGAAGTTGTCGAACTCGACCAGGAAGTCGGCGAAATCCCCGCTGTGCTCGGCCTGGACGGCGGCAATCAGTTGCTCGGGGGTGATGCCTTCTTTCTCGGCGCGCAGCATGATGGCCGAACCGTGGGCGTCGTCCGCACAGACATAAATGCACTGGTTGCCGCGAAGCTTCTGGAAGCGCACCCACATGTCTGTCTGGATGTACTCGAGCATATGGCCAAGGTGAATGGAACCATTGGCATAGGGCAGGGCGCTGGTGACGAGAATCTGACGTGGCTCGGACATGGGGGCTCGGCTACTTTTTTCGGCTACTTGAGATGAAACGGTGATCGGCCACTATAAAACGCCGGGAAATATATTTCACCCCATGGACGTATCTGAACAGGTATGACGGGTTAGCATAGTGGCCTGTTTTGCTCAGTCTTTATAACGGGAGTCTCCATGAGTGCCGTCACTCGCGCAGCCGTCGAAGCCGTACTTCGCCAGTACACCGACCCTTACCTGAACCAGGACCCGGTCAGCGCCGGCTGTGTCCAGGCCATCGATATCCAGGGCGATCGCGTCAGCGTGCAGCTGCAACTGGGCTATGCCGCCGGTCTGTTCAAGAACGGCTGGGCGCAGGTTCTGCAAACGGCTGTCGAAGGTCTCGACGGGGTGGCTTCGGCGCGGGTCGAGATCAACTGCGTGATCGCCGCACACAAGGCCCAGGCGCAGATTCCGGGCCTGGCCAACGTCAAGAACATCATTGCCGTGGCGTCGGGCAAGGGCGGCGTCGGCAAGTCGACCACCGCCGCCAACCTGGCCCTGGCCCTGGCCCGTGAAGGTGCGCGGGTGGGGATTCTCGATGCTGATATCTATGGCCCGAGCCAGGGCGTGATGTTCGGTATCGCCGAAGGCACCCGGCCGCAGATCCGCGAACAGAAGTGGTTCGTGCCGCTCAAGGCCCATGGTGTCGAGGTCATGTCCATGGCCTTTCTGACCGACGACAACACGCCGATGGTCTGGCGCGGGCCGATGGTCTCCGGGGCGCTGCTGCAACTGGTGACGCAAACGGCCTGGGACGACCTCGACTATCTGGTCATCGACATGCCGCCGGGCACTGGCGATATCCAGCTGACCCTGGCGCAGAAAGTCCCGGTGGCTGGCTCGGTCATCGTCACCACGCCGCAGGACCTGGCGCTGCTCGATGCCAAAAAAGGTGTGGAGATGTTCCGCAAGGTCAACATCCCGGTGCTGGGTGTGGTCGAGAACATGGCCGTGCACATCTGCTCCAACTGCGGCCATGCCGAGCATCTGTTCGGTGAGGGCGGCGGCGAGAAGCTGGCGGCCCAGTACGGTGTCGAGCTGCTGGCATCGCTGCCGTTGTCGATGCTGATCCGCGAGCAGGCCGACAGCGGCAAGCCGACGGCGATTGCCGAGCCGGAAAGCCAGATTGCCATGGTCTATCAGGAGCTGGCCCGTCAGGTCGGGGCGCGGATCGTGCTGCAGGAAGCAGCGGCGCCGGCGATGCCGAATATCACCATCAGCGAAGATTGATAGGGGCTTCATCGCCGGCAACGCCGGCTCCCACAGGGTTTCTACCATTCTCTGGATTATAGCCAGACCCTGTGGGAGCCAGCTTTGCTGGCGATGGGCTGCGAAGCAGCCCTGTTTTGATTTCTCGAATAGCAGGCATAAAAAAGCCCCACCTGTTAAGGGCGGGGCTTTTTTCAAGCTGTAAAGCGGAAGTTAGATAACTTCTACTTCTTCAGCCTGCATGCCTTTCTGACCGCGGGTAGCGATGAAAGAGACCGCTTGGCCTTCTTTCAGGCTCTTGAAGCCGTCAGCCTTGATGGCTTTGAAGTGTACGAACAGGTCGTCACCGGATTGTGGGGTGATGAAGCCGAAGCCTTTTTCATCGTTGAACCACTTAACGGTACCGGTTTGGCGATTGGACATGGTCTGTCTCCTTGGACAAAGTTAACTACGACTCAGGAAACGCCCTGGCCGAGACTGAGTGCAAAGAGGCAGAAAATTCATGAAGATGGGTTGATCGAAATCTTGCATCAGGTAGATATTCTCAGTGACACGTGCAGCACAGTGGCGTCACCTTAACCCTTTTTCCAGAACGTGCCAATGGTCTTGTGAAGCTTTCTCATAATTCATGACTGACGGTGCTTCAGGCCCCCGCGCAGGCCCCGTCATACGTGGATCCGACGGTTGATGTCGCATGGAACTTTGAACCCGGCGCCGGGCCCGGTAAGATGCCGCACAGAATTTTTTCACCACGCAATTTCAGGACACCCCGCCATGAGCATCAAATCGGACAAGTGGATTCGCCGCATGGCGCTGGAACACGGCATGATCGAGCCGTTCGTCGAGCGCCAGGTGCGCGGTGAGAGCGACAACCGGCTGATCTCCTTCGGCGTCTCCAGCTACGGCTACGACGTGCGCTGCGCCGACGAGTTCAAGGTGTTCACCAACATCAACTCGGCGACCGTCGATCCGAAAAACTTCGATGCCGGCAGCTTTGTCGACGTCAAGAGCGACGTCTGCATCATCCCGCCGAACTCCTTCGCCCTGGCCCGCACCGTCGAATACTTCCGTATCCCGCGTAACGTGCTGACCATCTGCCTGGGCAAGAGCACCTACGCCCGCTGCGGCATCATCGTCAACGTCACCCCGCTTGAGCCGGAGTGGGAAGGCCACGTGACCCTGGAGTTCTCCAACACCACCACGCTGCCGGCAAAGATCTACGCCAACGAAGGCGTGGCGCAGATGCTCTTCCTCGAATCCGATGAAGAATGCGAAGTGTCCTACAAGGATCGTGGCGGCAAATACCAGGGCCAGCGCGGCGTTACCTTGCCACGCACCTGAGGCGACAAAGCGAGGGAATTCCTCGCCCCCGGCATACTCCAATGAGTTGAACTGCTCCGCTCGGCAACACGCCTGGCGGACGTCAACCAGGAGCAGCCCATGAAACTCGACCCGACCATCAGTGCCAAGCTGGCCGTGCTGCAGCCCAACAGCGTTGGGGTGCTGGCCTGGTCGTTGCTGGCCCATCCGCACCCGCATAGCGTGCAGGCGGGCGGCGTGCCCGGTCAGCCTGACCCGGACACCCCCGATTCACCGCAACCGGGTGAACATCCGCCGATGGAGCCGGGCGAGCCGACCTTGCCCGACGAGCCGCCACCACAGCCGATCGCCTGACCCTACTTGAGGTTGCCGCTCAGGAACTGACGCAAGCGCTCGCTCTTCGGATTGCCCAGCACCTCTTCCGGCGGCCCTTGTTCCTCCACCAGGCCCTGGTGAAGGAACATCACCTGGCTCGCCACTTTGCGCGCGAAGGCCATTTCGTGGGTGACCATGATCATGGTCCGGCCTTCTTCGGCCAGGCCCTGAATCACCCGCAGCACTTCGCCGACCAGCTCCGGGTCGAGGGCCGAGGTCGGTTCGTCGAACAGCATGACTTCCGGCTCCATGGCCAGCGCCCGGGCAATCGCTACCCGTTGCTGCTGGCCGCCGGAGAGGAACGCCGGGAACTGATCCGCCACCCGCGGCGCCAGACCAACCTTGTCCAGATAGCGGCGGGCGCGTTCTTCGGCCTCATGCTTGCTCACCCCCAGTACCCGCCGCGGCGCCATGGCGATGTTGTCGAGTACGCTCAGGTGGCTCCACAGGTTGAAGTGCTGGAACACCATGGCCAGGCGCGTGCGCAGGCGCTGCAACTCGTCCGGGTCGGTGACATGCAGGCCATGATGGTCGTGGGTCATGTGCACCGGCTTGCCGTCGAGGGTCATGCTGCCCTCGTTGGGTTGTTCGAGGAAGTTGATGCAGCGCAGGAAGGTACTCTTGCCCGAGCCGCTGGCGCCGATCAGACAGATCACGTCGCCGGTCTTGGCCTTGAGCGAAACGCCCTTGAGCACGTGATGCTCGCCGTAGCGTTTGTGCAGGTCTTCGATGGTCAGTTTGTACATGCGCAGGCTCTAAAGGTAAGGGTTCAAGGCGACAACAGGTAGCCGCTGCGATAGGCCTGGTTG
This sequence comes from Pseudomonas sp. SBB6, assembly GCF_024213215.1. Taxonomy (NCBI): domain Bacteria; kingdom Pseudomonadati; phylum Pseudomonadota; class Gammaproteobacteria; order Pseudomonadales; family Pseudomonadaceae; genus Pseudomonas; species Pseudomonas sp. SBB6. Next base: position 243,146 of record NZ_JANAVH010000007.1, read on the forward strand.
CCTGCCACATGGGCAACGACCATGCCAGCGGTGGCCATGCGCCGCAGCGAGCGGGCATAGAGCAGGCCGGGCTGGGTATTGCGCACCGGGGTTACCCGGTCGCTGAGCGGGTCGATGATTTCAGCGATCAACTCATTGGCTTGCAGGTACTGGCCCGGTTTGGCGTGAAACACCAGCAAGCCGCCCAGGGGCGTTGCCACAGGCTCCACACCGGCTAGCGGCGTTGCCGGGTAGCTCAGGGCGGGCAGGGCGGCGGGCTCGCCTTCAATGGCGCCGTAGCGGGTCAGGTAATCGAGGATTGCTGTGCAGTCCTGTTCCGCCAGTGGATGGCTGACATCGCCCTGGCCACGCAATTCGACGGTCACCGAGAAGCTGCCCTGGGGGATCGGGAACTGCTTGGCGAAACGCTGCTGCAATTGCCACCAGACCAGGGTAAAGCACTCATCGAAGGACTGGCCGCCCGAGTCGGTGGCCAGCAGGCTGGCCTGGGCTCCCAGGTAACGTGACAACGGCTCGACCTGTGGCCAGGCCTCCGGGGTGGTGTACAGGTGTGCCACGGCCTCGAAATCGCAGTGCAGGTCGAGCACCATCTCGGCATCGCAGGCCAGGCGTTGCAGGGTCAGGCGCTGGGATTGCAGCGGGGTGTGGGCGACATGGGCGTCCAGGGCGCGGCGCAGGCTTTCGCGAATCAGCGCGACGTTGTGCTGCGGGTCCTGGCTCAGGTGATCGGCGACCTGGTCGCCGACCTGGTCGCTCAGGTCGACGAAGTGGCGGTTGAAGTTTTCCCCGCTCTGCAGCTCATAACGGCCCAGTGGTACATCCATCAGCACCTGTTCCAGGCCCACCGGGTTGGCAATCGGCACCAACACGATCTCGCGGCGCAGCAAGCCCTGGTCCTCAAGCTCAGCCAGGCGTTGCTTGAGGTGCCAGGCCACCAGCATGCCGGGCAGTTCATCGGCGTGCAGCGAGGCCTGAATGTAGATCTTGCCGGCTTGCGGGGGGCCGAAGTGGAAGCTGTGGATCTGGCGGGCAATGCCTGGAACCGGCGCCAGAATGTCGTGAGTCGAGTGATGCATATCAGTCCTAGTGTGTCGGTCCTAGAAAAGCCAGCCAGCGACGTTCGGCGAGGCGGAACAAGCCTACCAGGGCGAAGGTCACGCACAGGTAGATGGCCGCAGCGATGCTGAACGACTGAAAGGTCAGAAACGTGGCCGAGTTGGCGTCACGGGCGACCTTGAGGATGTCCGGCACGGTGGCGGTGAAGGCCACTGTGGTGGAATGCAGCATCAGGATCACTTCGTTGCTGTAGTAGGGCAGCGAGCGGCGCAACGCCGACGGCATGATGATATAAGCATAAAGTCTCCAGCCGCGCAGGCCATAGGCCTTGGCTGCCTCGACTTCGCCATGGTTCATGCTGCGGATCGCCCCGGCGAAAATCTCCGTGGTGTAGGCGCAGGTGTTGAGGGCAAAGGCGAGGATGGTGCAGTTCATCGCGTCGCGAAAAAAGCTGTCGAGCAGCGGTTGGGTGCGCACCGCTTCCAGGCTGTAGATCCCCGTGTAGCAGATCAGCAACTGGATATACAACGGCGTGCCGCGAAACAGGTAGGTGTAGAACTGGACCGGCCAGCGAATCCAGAAGCGCGGCGACACCCGGGCAATCGACAGCGGGATCGACACCACGAAGCCGATGGCCAGCGATGCGGTCAGCAGCCACATGGTCATGGCCAGGCCAGTGATGTGGGTGCCGTCGGTGTAGAGGAAGGCGCGCCAGTATTCCTGCAAGAGCTCGATCATCGGATGGCCTCCCGGGTACCGACGTTATAGCGCCGCTCCAGCCAGCGCAGGGCGACGTTCGAGGCGCTGGTGATCAACAGATAGATGAAAGCGGCGACCACCAGGAAGTAGAACAGCTGGTAGCTGCTCTTGCCGGCGTCCTGGGCGGCCTTGACCAGGTCGGCCAGGCCGATGATCGACACCAGGGCGGTGGCCTTGAGCATCACCATCCAGTTGTTGCCGATGCCTGGCAGGGCGAAGCGCATCATCTGCGGAAAGACCACGAAGCGGAAACGTTGCAGGCGTTTGAGCCCGTAGGCGGTGGCTGCTTCGACCTGGCCGCGGGGCACGGCGAGGATGGCGCCGCGGAAGGTCTCGGTGAAATAGGCGCCGTAGATGAAGCCCAGGGTGATGACCCCGGCGGCGAATGGATCGATCTCGATGTATTCCCATTCCATGGTGTCGGTCAGGGTGGTCAGCCAGGTTTGCAGGCTGTAGAAAATCAGCAGCATCAGTACCAGGTCGGGCACGCCGCGAATCAGCGTGGTGTAGGCCTGGGCGATCAGGCGTAGCGGGCGCACTGGCGAGAGTTTGGCACTGGCACCGAGCAGGCCCAGGCCAACGCTGACCAGCAGCGACATGAAGGACAATTTGATGGTCATCCAAGTGCCCTGCAGCAGCAAGGGGCCGAAACCCTTCAAGCTGAATGCCGAGAGCCCCAGAAATTGCAGCAGGTCTTCGAACATGAACCGAACCTATGCCAGTAGACGCGAACAGGTGGGAACCGGCGTGGCCGGTTCCCACATGGGTTATTTGCCGCTGTAGAGGTTCAGGTCACCGAAGTGTTTTTTCTGGATTTGGGCATAGGTGCCGTCGTCGTGTAACGCTTTGATACCTTTGTCCAGGAGAGCCTTGAGCTCAGTGTTACCTTTTTTGATACCGATGGCGGTCTTGGATGGCAGCAATTCGCTGTCGACCGGCTCGCTGACTTCGTAGTCGGCGCCTTTGGGCGACTTGAGGAAGCCCAGCTCAGCCTGGAGCATGTCCTGGATCGAGGCATCCAGGCGCCCGGAGGTCAGGTCGGCATAGACCTGGTCCTGGTTCTGGTAGGCCTGGGTCTTGACCCCGGCCTTGTCCAGCACGGCTTTGGCGTAGGCTTCCTGGATAGTGCCCTGCTCGTAGCCGACGGTCTTGCCCTTGAGCGAGGCCGGGTCGGCGGTCAGGCCGGAACCTTTCTTGAACACCAGGCTGGTGGGGCCGGAGAACAGCTCATTGGAGAAATCGATGGCTTTCTCGCGCGCCGGGGTAACGGTCATCGATGAGATAACGCCGTCGAATTTGTTGGCCTTGAGCCCTGGAATCATGCCGTCGAAGTCGCTTTCCACCCACTTGCACTTGACCTTGAGCTCAGCGCAGATGGCATTGCCCAGGTCGATGTCGAAGCCCACCAGGGTACCGTCGGCGGCCTTCGATTCGAACGGTGCATAAGACGGATCAACGCCGAAGCGCAGCTCCTTGTATTCCTTGGCCAGGGTATTCCCCGCAGCCAGACACAACGCGAGTGCGGAAAGCGTCAGCCATGCTTTTTTCATTGTGTGTCCTTGGATTCGCAAAGTGTTGGGGTGGCACAAAGCCGTTACCGGTCGATGCCAGACAACACAGTGATAGCAAGTTTCACACCATATTCCAGCCGGCCCCCACATTCTGTGGGAGCTGGCCTTGCCAGCGATGGGCCGCAGCGCGGCCCTGAATAGCCTCAGTAGCGCGCATCCACCGGCTTGCCACCGTTAGGCCAATCCTTGACCTTGTCCGGGAAGTCCGGCCGTGGTTGCTGCGAGAACCAGGCCGCGACATCCACCGCCTCCTGATCACTCAAGCCACCCTGGCCCAATGGGAACTTCTCGTGGAAGCCAATCGGCATGTTGCGTTTGACGAATGCGGCGGCGGTATAGGTGCGGGCCATGCCGGCGCCGATGTTGAACGACTGCTCGCCCCACAGCGGCGGGTACACCAGGCTGCCGTCTTCACGGGCCAGGCCCTCGCCATTGCTGCCATGGCACACCGCGCATTGCTCGGCATACACCTGCTTGCCGTTGTCCAGGTCCGGCTTGATCGCGGTATCGATCTTGCCGACCCCGCGTCCGGCCACTTTGTCGCCTGGCAGGGTGTTCATCTTCATCCAGTCGAAGTAGGCCACCATCGCCTGCATGTCCGCTGATTGCGGCGGTAGCGGTTTACCATTCATCGAACGACGGAAGCAGCCGTTGATGCGCTCTTCGAGGGTGACTTCCTTGCCCGCCCGTGGTGCGTAGCTGGGGAAGAATGCCGAGACGCCGACAAACGGCGAGCCATCGGCCACGGTGCCGGCGTTGAGGTGGCAACTGGTGCAGTTCAGCGCGTTACCGACGTTGTTCGGCAGCAACTCGCGGGTTTGCAGGTGCAGGCGCATGCCACGGATGACCTGGTCGGCGTTGGCAGCAGCCAGCAGGTTGGCCAGGCGCGGGGTTTCAAATGCCGTCGAGTCGGTGGTCTGCGGGTTGAGCTGCTCACGTAGCGTCTTCACCTGCTTGGCAGTAATCGGCGAGCTGTTGTTGCCCCAGCGGCTGCGCACGAAACTCAGGATCTCGGCGATTTCTTCATCGGCCAGGCGCGCAAACCCCGGCATGGTGTAGACCCGTGAGTGGGTGGCGGTCTGCGCGGTCTCCCAGCCAGTGAGGGTGATGTGCAGCAAGGAGGTCGGATTGGCCGAGGCGATGCTCGGGTTGCCGGCCAATGGCGGGAACAGGCCCTTGACCCCGCGTCCGTCGGGGCGGTGACAGTCGCTGCAGAACTGGGTGTAGCCCAGGCCACCGCGGCTGCTGAACAGGTCATCCGGTGCTGCGGCGGCCAGCGGGATGTCCGGCATCGGCAGGTCGTCCTTGCCCGGCGGCAGGGACTTCAGGTAGCTGGCGATGGCGATCAGGTCGCCATCACTGAAGTGCTGGGTACTGTGATGGATCACGTCGGCCATGTTGCCCGACACCGTGGCGAAGCGGTTCTGCCCGGTCTTGAGCAGTTGCACGGTGTCGTCGACGGTCCACAGGTTGCGCAGGCTCAGGGCGCGCCAGTGCTCAACGGTTTCGCCGGCGAGGAAGTGCTTGCCGCTGCGACCGGCGTCGCTCATGGCCTTTTCCTGGAAGGCGATGCCGCGTGGGGTGTGGCAGGCACCACAATGACCCAGGCCCTGCACCAGGTAAGCACCACGATTGAGCACCTCATCCTTGTTGGGGTCGGGCTCGAAGGGCTGGGTGTCGACGAAGGCGAAGTTCCACAACGACAAGCCCCAGCGCATATTGAACGGCCAGCTCATGTCCGCTTCCTGGTTGGATTGGCTGATCGGCGTCACGCCGTGCATCAGGTAGGCGTAAAGGGCGCGCATGTCCTCTTCGCTCATTTTCGCGTAGGACGGGTAGGGCATTGCCGGGTAGAGGTTGGTACCGTCCGGGGTAACACCTTCGCGCATGGCCTTGTCGAACTGTTCAAAACTGTAGCGGCCGATACCGGTGTCTGGGTCGGGGGTGATGTTGCTCGAATAGATGGTGCCCATGGGCGTTTGCAGTTGCAGGCCGCCGGCCATTTGCGGTGCTTGCGGGGCGGTGTGGCAGGCGATGCAGTCGCCCAGTTGGGCGATGTATTTGCCGCGGGCAAGCAGTTCGGGGTCGGCTGCCGCTGCCGGGGGCGGCTCACTGGCGAGTGCACAGAACGACAACACGGTCGTGGCCAGCAGGGCCAGACGGGAGAAGGCAGATGCCATTGCATTATTCCTTTAATCACCTGGCGTGGGGTGGTCCCCTGGGCGCAGGGCTGCAATCGTTTTTATGGTTCATCAGGCAGAGGCTGGTAACGAAACCGGCCTCAGTTTCGTTGTAAAGGATTTGGCGACGGGGGCTGTTGATATGGATCAGCGCAGCCGGCATTGCACCGGCTGCGGGTGGTTGTACCGGGTTTACTTGCCCGGCACCAGGGTCAGGCGCTTGCTGCCATAGGCGCGGTCGAAGTTCTGCGGCTGCACCGGCAGGCTCATGTAGCGGCCTTTGAACCAGGCATCCAGGCCGTCGGCAAAGTGCGGGCTGGCCGGGTTGCCGGACTGGCCGCTGCTGCTTTGCAGTTGCAGCGGTTCGACCTGGCCGAAGTCCACCACCATGCGCAGCGACGGTGCCAGTTGCGCGTTGAAGTCCTTGCCCCAGGCGTAGGGCGCCAGGTTCAGGGTACTGTGGTCACCACCGCTGGCCAACGGGCCGCGGCTGACGGTATCACCCAGGCCGTGGAAGGTCGGTACCGGCCAGCGGTACTGGTGCAGCTTGCCCCATTGCCAGGCGCGGTGGTCATTGCCCAGTTGCGCTTCGCCGGCGCTGACGGCCGCAGCCAGGCTGCGGGCAAGAATGGTCGGTTTGTCTTCTTTTTGCGCGGTTTTCTGATCGTCCCAGAACGGGCTGTCTTCGCGACCGAGCAGGTGGTCGGCCTGGGCCGAGTAGGACAACCGGGCATTGCCGACGAACGCCTGCCAGGTCAGGCTGGATTCGGGGCCCAGCTCGTCGAGGAAGGTCAGTTTTGCGCTTTCCTGCAGGAACAGCTCGTACAGGGCGGCATCTGCCGATGTGCTGCTCAGCCGGCCGTCAAAGGCCATCAGCCGGGTGTAAGCCTCACGGGCCCTGGTCCGCTGATCGGCGGGCAGGGCGTCGATCGCCTGCTTCAGGGGCTGGGCCATGCCGGGCGCTTCGAACATCTTTTTCAGCTTGTCGGCAAACAGCGTGGTCTGGTCGTTCTGCATCAGGATCAGGCTGCGGCTGTCATGTTTGCCATTGCCCGCCAGTTGCGCCAGGCGCTCGGCGCGCTCGGGGTAGTACCAGCTGTTGGACAGCTGCATGCCGTAGCCTTTGGGCACACTGCGCTGGTTGGCATTGCCAAGCCAGCCCTGGGGTGGGTCCTGGTCGTAGGGATGGAGCATCGGGTCGGCGTAACCGTCCCAGTCGTAGCGTCCGTCCCAGCCCGGTGACGGCAGCAGGCCCTGGCCTTCGCGGCGGTTGGGGAAGCGTCCGCTGACTTGCCAGCCGATATTGCTGGCGTCGGCAAAGACGAAGTTCAGCGCCGCGGCGCCGATCTCGCGGGTGTTGTCGAACGCGTGCTCGACATTCTGCGCCCGCGACAGGTTGAAGAAGGCGTCCAGGCTCTGGTCGCCCTTGAACTCGGGCATGCGCAAGGCCAGGCCCAGGCTTGCATTCTGCGGCTGGCCGAGCAGGGTGCCGTGGCGGGTGTCGTACAGCGTCTCACGCAGCGGGCGCTGGCCCTTGATGAAGAAGGTCTCGTTGCGGGCCTGGGCCGGCAGCCATTTGCCGTCGGCCTGGTACATCAAGCGGTTGCCTTCCTTGCGCAGTTTTTCCAGGAACAGGTCCTGGTTGTCGGCCATCACCGCGCTGGCGCTCCAGGCCAGCTTGCCGTTGTAGCCGGACAGCACCAGCGGCAGGCCGGCAATCGACACGCCAGCGGCCTGGTACTTGGGCGAGCGGATCTGCACCGGGCTCATGGCCCAGGCACCGAGGGTATCGCTGGCCATCAGGCTCTTGCCGCTGCGGCTGCGCTGCGGGGCAATCGCCCAGTTGCTGGAGCCGGCCGTGCCGAGCAGGTTGAGCGCGGCCAGTTGCTCGCTGGCCGCGGTCAATGGCGCCAGGCCCGCGAGCTGGGTGTTCAGGTTAAGGCCTTTGAGCTTGTCGGTTTCGGCCAGGGCCAGGGGCTCGTCAGGATAGCTGGGCAACAGCCAGGCCAGTTTGTCGGTGCCGACTTTCTGCGCCAGGCCCAAGGCGGCGAGTTCTTCCTGCAGGTTGACCGACTGGCTGAAGGTGTACAGGCAGAAGATCAGCGCCGAGTCCTCGGGCTTCCAGTATTCCGGGCGGTAGCCGCTCTGGGCCAAGGGTGCCGGCAGCTTGTCGCGGTAGCGGAACAGGTAGGCGTTGACGCCGCGGGCATACACCTCGAAGAAACGCTTGAGCCGTGGTGAGGCATCGGCATACAGCTGGTTGGCGCTGGCCTTGAGGTTGGCCGCGCGCATCAGGCGGTCGACTTCCAGCACATCGGCGCCGGCCATTTCCGCCAGGCGGCCTTGAGCCAGCAGGCGCATGCCGACCATCTGCCCGATACGGTCGCCGGCGTGGACATAACCCAGGGCGAACAGCGCATCGTGGAAGTTGCTCGATTCGATCAGCGGCATGCCCATGGCGTTGCGGCGCACTGAAACATTCTGCGCCAGGCCCTTGAGCGGCTGCACGCCTGAAGCAGGCAGCACGCTGTCACGCTGGCCGGCCATCTGGCAGCCGCTCAGGCTCAATAGCCCGAGCATCACAGCGGCTACGCCGAACCGGGGGGTAAAAGGGGGAAGGGCTGGCGCGGCCATGATCAGGCTCCTGCAGGGCGTGGCGGTAAAAGGCGCTACGTTAGTGAGCGCGATCACACCATGCAAGCGGGGCGCTGCCTTTATTTTCAGCAGTTGACGAGGCGTCGATCCTGCGGGGAGGGCTAGCGGCCGCGCCTGTGCTGGGCACAAGCACCGGCCACTGCTACAAGGCCGCTATCAGGCCCCGTGGCACTTCTTGAACTTCTTGCTGCTGCCGCATGGGCACGGATCGTTGCGGCCGACGTCCTTCAGGGCGTTGCGCACCGGCTCCTGGTGGCCGTGGTTGCAGTGCGGGCCGTGTACATGGCCGTGGTCATGGTCGTGATGATCATGATCGTGGTTGCAGTCAGGGCCATGGACATGGGGTTGCTGGGTCATCTTGGGTTACTCCGGAATAAGATCGCCGGGAATTATCTCACCACTGCGCGACAAGTGCAGGTCGCGGGCGAAGAATAATCCGCTGCTCAGTTCACCTTCCAGGCGATAGCGCAGTGGACCTTGGCTGCCTTTGAGCAGTTTTGCCAGGGGTTTGACCTGCTGCCAGAGGTTGGTGCGCACCGGGATCTTGAAGGTGCGCCGCGCGTGGGGGCCGACGCTACGCCAGAGGCTGGCTTCACCTGCGGTCAGCGCCAGGTCGTTGATCAGCACCTTGTAGCTCAGGTAACGGATGAACAGACGGCTGTCGTTGGGGTTGTCGACCTGCACATGGAGCACGAACTCCTGTTGCAGCAGGCGCATCTTTACCGGTTCCACCTTGAGCAGGTGCACCTGCGGGTCCTGATAGTCAGCGTCCAGCCAGCTGGCGCACCCCGCCAGTTGCAGGAGCAGAGCGCCAATCAGCAACAGGCGGGCCATCAGGCTCAGCTACCCAGGTAACTGGAGCAGCACTTCTTGAATTTCTGCCCGCTGTTGCACGGGCAGGGGTCATTGCGTGTGGCCTTGAGGCTGACAGTGGGGTCGATGAAATACCAGCGGCCCTGGTTCTGTACGAAGGCTGAGCGTTCGCGATGGCAATGCTCACCGTCGTTGTCGTGCCAGCGGGCGGTGAAGGTTACGAACGCATGTTCAGGCTTGCCGCCGAACACCTCGGCGCTTTCCACCTCAAGGCCCAGCCAGGTGCTTTGCTGGCTCCAGGCCTTGATCGCTTCGCGATCGAGCCCGGCCTGCTGCGCCGGCAGGGTGGTGGCTACCAGGTAGTCGACCAGCCCCAGCACGTAGGCGCTGTAGCGCGAACGCATCAGGGTCTGCGCGTCGGGGGCGGGAAGCCCTGCGTGATAATGCCCGCAACAGGTATCAAGCAGATCGCCGCTACCGCAGGGACAAACCGAGACACTCATTGCTTCACCACCAGTACTTGCCAAAATTTTCCGGGTTGGCCCAGAACTTGGCATTGAGCCAGTCCGGGACCTGTTTGTATTCACGTAGATCATAGGTGAACAGGTTTAGAACCTGCGCATCCCGTTGGAATTTTTCGCTGGCCTGCAGGGCCAGGGCGAAAAAGTCGGTTTCCTGCCAGCCGCAGGCGCTCAGGTCGGCCAGTACCGCCACGCGGCTGGCGTTGAGGTTACGGATACCCCCCAGCAACTGCAGACCGTCACGTTTGGGCAGATGCTCCAGGCAATCGACCAGCAGCGCCAGGTCGAAGCGTTGCGCCGCCAGCTCCCCAGGCAGCGGGCCGGGGCTGGCCACGGCGATTTGCACGTGCGGATGGGCCTGGGCAAACGCCTCCAGCGCCGGAAATCGCTCACCTATCAATAGCAGCCGCTGTGGCGCATAGCGATCGAGCAGGGCGGCAAGGGCCTGTTGCGGGGTGCGCTGGGAAAAACCGTCCATCATCGGGAACCCTCGGTCAGATCGGGCAAGATTAACGGTCTGGCGTCCCTTGGCATAGTGCCGCAGCGCCGCATCATGGCCTATTGCTGGCGGATATCAATGAGGCGGTCTTTACTCCCAGAGCATCGGTTTTGCACCGATTCCCCCTAGGAGATGCAACAAAATGAGCATAGTACGCACAGCATTACCTCTGGTTCTGCTAACCAGCGTGTTGACTGGTTGTGCAGGTTTGCAAAAAACCGACTGGCCGAAGTGTGCTGCCGTCGGGGGCGTAGGCGGCGCAGCCCTGGGCGCCATCGAGAGTTCCAGCTGGGCTGGCTGGGGCGCGTTGCTCGGCGCAGGCATGGCGGCGGGCTATTGCTGGGCCCATGGCGATGGCGACGAAGACGGTGATGGCGTGCCGGACAGCCGCGACAAATGCCCGGGTACCCCGCGTGGGGTACAGGTCGATGCCAACGGTTGTCCGCCAGAGCCCGTGGCCGTGGTCGAAGAAGTGGCCGTGGTCAAGGAAGAGGTCATCGTCATCCGCGATGTTCACTTCGAGTTCGACTCCGCCAAACTGACCGCTGCTGACAAGGAGCGCCTCAATACCATTGCCACGCGCTTGAAAAGCGAAGCGGCGAACGCTCGCTTGAGCGTCACCGGCCATACCGACAGCAAAGGCTCTGATACCTACAACCAGAAACTCTCGGAACGCCGTGCCCATTCGGTCACCGAGTACCTGATCGAGAGCGGTGTGCCACGCGCCAGCTTCGTCTCGGTGCAGGGCGCGGGTGAAACCCAGCCGGTTGCCGACAATGCCACCGCCGAGGGCCGGGCACAGAACCGTCGTACGGAAATTCGTATCGAGCGCTGAAACGCCGGCGGTCCGCGGCCTGCGGCTTGAGAAGTACTGCAGGCCGGTCTTTACTCCTGTGTGACCGGTAGAGGCCGGTGACACAGGAGCAATTCTCATGAGTGTTCTCTCCAAGGCCACACTGCCGGTCCTTCTGGCCGCAAGCCTGCTCTCCGGTTGCGCGACCCACAGCGATGGCAGCGCCCCACTCAATCAAAGGACCTGGCCTATCTGCAGTCTGCTTGGCGGTCTGGTCGGTGGCGGCCTGGGCGCCATCGAAAGTTCTGCCTGGGCAGCTGGCGCCGGTGCTGCCGGTGCGATTGCCGGCGGTTTGATCTGTTATGCCCAGGATGGTGATGAAGACGAAGACGGGGTGTTCGATCGTCGTGACCGTTGCCCCGACACGCCGGCCAATACCCCGGTCAGCCATACCGGTTGCCCGTCGCCGCAGTACCCGATGAGCCAGAAAGCGCCGGAGCCTGCAGCCACCTCGCAGGTCATCACCCTCAGCGATCAGGGGGCCGTGATGTTTGCCTCTGATTCGGCGCAGTTGACCAGTGCGGCCCAGCAACAATTGCAGGCGCTGGGCAGCAAGCTCAATGGCGCCAATGTGGTCAGCGTCAAGGTCATCGGCCACACCGATAGCCAAGGCTCCGATGCCTACAACCAGGCACTCTCCGAGCGGCGCGCGAGCAGCGTTGCCGAGTACCTGATCAGTCAGGGGCTGGCACCGTCGAAAGTCACCAGCCAGGGGCACGGCGAGAGCCAGCCCATTGCCGAAAACGACACCGACGCCGGCCGCGCGCAAAACCGCAGGGTGGAACTGCACCTTAATTGATCGAGCCACTGGCACAAGGAGTGTGTCAGCCGTTACTGTTGCAGGCGATGCCGGCGTGGCTGGCATCGCCACCGAAAAATAACAACGGGGGGCGCCTATGCAAGGCTTACTGGGGCTGGCCAAGGCCCTGACCGTGGTGTTCTGGTGGGTGGTGCTGGTGAATCTGCTGATTCCCCTGGAGCATCCCTTCCACCTGCTGATCAATGCCGCCGGTGCCGCCCTGCTTGGCCTGCACCTGCTGGAAGTGTTGATGTTCAATGGTTGCTTGCGCACGCGCAGCCATCGTTGGTTCGATCGCTTGCAGATCCTGCTGGTGGGTATTTTTCATGTCCTTTCGATTCCTGCACCCCGCAAGGAAGCTGCTCATGCGTAAATTGATCATTCTGGCTGCGTTGTTCAGCCCCCTGGCCCTGGCCGATGCCATTAGCGTGGCGAGCCATTCGGTGCTGCGCTTGCCGAACAAGTCCAGCGTCGTGCATTTGCAGCGCCTGGAGGTTGCGGACTCCGCCACGTTGTTGCTGCCAGCCAGCCTGGTCGACCTCAAAATCGATGAGTTGCACCTGGGGCATGACGCGCGGATTGCCATCGTGCCGGCCGACACCACCTTGCAGATCGAGGTGAGCCGGGCCAGTTTGGGCGAGGGTAGCCAGATTGTCGCCCATGGTGCGCCGGGGACCTATGAAAAGGCGGCGAAGGCCGGGCGCAACCTGGCGTTGCAGTTGCATGAGCTGCAGGCCTCGACGCTGGCCATTGATGCTCGTGGCGGGGCCGGTGCTCCGGGATACGTCGGGCTCGATGGCGCCAACGGCAAGCCGGGAGGTTGCACCTGGGGCCAGGCCAGCCGCGGGGCCAATGGCGACAATGGCGGCAACGGCCATGACGGCGCGCCTGGTGGCCGGGTACGGCTGGCGCTGCCGGCGGATTTCCCGGCCGAGCGCATCGTGGTTCAGGTCGATGGCGGCGCGCCAGGTGTGGCGGGAGCAGCCGGCAAGCCGGGGGCCGGTGGCTCGAGCAAGGGCTGCCTGGTTTACAGCACCGCTGGCGGTACCGCGGGCAAACCGGGTGTGGCAGGCCAGCCAGGTTTGCCCGGGGCGGCTGGGGAGTTGATTCTGCAGCGCCTGTAAAAACACACGCCGACCCGGTGGGCGCCGGCCTTGCCGGCGATGGGCTGCGTAGCAGCCCCCCGGCCTTCAATTCACCACAACACCCCTCCCGACAGCACCACTGCGATCCCCAGCATCAGGTTGATCCCGACCATCCGGCGAATCCTCGCCATGACCGCCGCGCCTGCAGGCCAGTCTTCGGCCTGCACTGCCTTGCGCAGTTCCGGGTACAGCAACGACTGGATACGAAAGAACAGGGCGAACATCGCAATCGCGCCACCGATCATCACCTGAACATGCCGCGGTGTCGTCTCGAAGCTGGCAAAACGCGTATTGATCATGATCACACCGCTGATCGCCAGCACCGCGATCGCGATCCACACCCACACGAAAAAACGCTGAAACACTTCCACCCACAGGCGCAGACGAGCGGGGCCATCCAGGGCTGCAACCGCCGCAGGGCGCAGGATCAGCCAGGCAAAGAACATCCCCCCGACCCACACCAGGGCGGCCAGAACATGCAGGCTATAAGGAAGGGCAAAGATGGGCATCGGGATCTCCATTCGGCGCAAAGGGCAATAGCGGGGTATGATAGCGACCCAACCGAAACACTGAAAATTTATCCAGCCCTTCGGGCGCCCCGACACCATGATCAGCAACGAACTCAAAACCACGATTCAGGGCGCCTATTCGCGTTTTCTCGAAGCCAAGAGCCTCAAGCCCCGCTACGGCCAGCGCCTGATGATTGCCGAAGTGGCCAAGGTGCTCGGCGATATCGACTGCGACGACGAAGGTCGGCGCGTCGGTGAACCGGCTGTGGTCGCAGTCGAGGCCGGCACCGGTACCGGCAAGACGGTGGCCTATAGCCTGGCCTCGATTCCGGCGGCCAAGGCGGCCGGCAAGCGCCTGGTAATCGCCACCGCCACGGTTGCCCTGCAGGAGCAGATCGTCTTCAAGGACCTGCCCGACCTGATGCGCAACAGCGGCCTGAATTTCAGCTTCGCCCTGGCCAAGGGCCGGGGCCGCTACCTGTGCCTGTCGAAACTCGACCTGCTGCTGCAGGAAGGCCAGGCACAGTCGGCCACCGCCCAGCTGTTCGAAGAGGAAGGCTTCAAGATCGAAGTCGATGAAGCCAGCCAGAAGCTGTTCACCAGCATGATCGAGAAGCTCGCCGGCAACCGCTGGGATGGCGACCGTGACAGCTGGCCCCAGGCCCTGGAAGACCAGGACTGGGCGCGCCTGACCACCGACCATAGCCAGTGCACCGGCCGTCATTGCCCGAACTTCCAGCAGTGCACCTTCTACAAGGCTCGCGAAGGCATGGGCAAGGTCGATGTGATCGTCACCAACCATGACATGGTCCTGGCTGACCTGGCCCTGGGCGGCGGCGCCGTGCTGCCGGACCCGCGCGACACCATTTATGTGTTCGACGAAGGCCACCACCTGCCCGACAAGGCCATCGGCCACTTCGCTCACTACACCCGTTTGCGCTCGACCGCCGACTGGCTCGAGCAAACCGCCAAGAACCTGACCAAACTGCTGGCCCAGCATCCGCTGCCCGGCGACCTGGGCAAACTGATCGAGCAGGTGCCGGAGCTGGCCCGCGAGATCAAGGCCCAGCAGCAGTTCATGTTCAGCGCCTGCGAGCAGGTCGCCGATTTCCGCCCCGGCGAAGACATGGAAGGTCGCGAGCGGCCCCGTCATCGCTTCGAAGGCGGAGTGGTCCCCGAGCACATGCGCGAGATGGGCATCGAGCTGAAAAAGGGCTTCTCGCGCCTCAACGACCTGTTCACCCGCCTGACCGAGCTGCTCAAGGAAGGCATGGACGGCGAAGTCAACATCGGCATCGCCAGCCATCAGGCCGAGGAGTGGTACCCGCTGTTCGGCAGCCTGTTGATGCGTGCCCAGGGCAACTGGGAGCTGTGGACCGCCTTCACCGCCGAGGACCCGGAAGACAGCCCGCCCATGGCCCGCTGGCTGACCCTGGCGGAAAGCGGTGCGCTGTTCGACATCGAGGTCAATGCCAGCCCGATCCTCGCCGCCGAAATGCTCCGGCGCAACCTGTGGAGTGTCGCCCATGGCGCCCTGGTGACCTCGGCCACCCTTACTGCGCTGGGCAAGTTCGATCGTTTCCGCATGCGTGCCGGGCTGCCCAAGACTGCGGTCACCAGCGTCGTGCCGAGCCCCTTCCACCACGTCGATGCCGGCGTGCTGCGGGTGCCGGACCTGCGCGCCGACCCGCGCGATGCCGCCGCCCACACGGCGGCGATCATCCGCGACCTGCCGGAGCTGGTGGAAGGTTCGCGCGGTTCGCTGGTGCTGTTTTCTTCGCGCAAGCAGATGCAGGACGTGTTCGACGGCCTGGACCGCGACTGGCGCAAGCAGGTGTTCATCCAGGGCAACCTGTCCAAGCAGGAAACCCTCAACAAGCACAAGGCGCGGGTCGATGGCGGTGATTCCAGCGTGCTGTTCGGCCTGGCCAGTTTCGCCGAAGGCGTCGACCTGCCGGGCGCCTATTGCGAGCACGTGGTGATTGCCAAGATTCCGTTCGCGGTGCCGGATGATCCGGTCGAGGCAGCCCTGGCCGAATGGATCGAGGCCCGGGGCGGCAATCCGTTCATGGAAATCGCCGTGCCGGATGCCTCGCTGCGGCTGATCCAGGCCTGCGGGCGCCTGCTGCGCACCGAAGAGGATCGCGGCACCATCACCCTGCTTGATCGGCGCGTGGTCACCCAGCGCTACGGCAAGGCTATTCTCAATGCGTTGCCACCGTTTCGCAGAGAAATTTCCTGAAACCCGGAGCGCAATGCTCCGGGCGTTGTCTATCACTCAGTTCAAGGCCCTATGGGCCCTCAAGGAGAGCACCAGCCCTATGATTCGCCGTACCTTGCCTGCCGTATTCGCACTGTTGTTCAGCACGCCGCTGCTGGCCGGGCAACAGACGCTGTTCAGCTTCGTTCGCCCGGCCGCGGTGGTCAATGTGGTGACCGAAGATGCCAGCCTGCCGCAGTACAACGCAGAGCAGACGGCCGAGGGCGAGGTGCTGCGCCGGGTGGTGTTCAACCCGGTGCAGCAGCCCAAACTGCGCCTGACTCCGCAGTCCGGTGCCTGGGACTGGTCCACTGCCACGGCCATGACCTTGCGTCTGCAAAGCGCCATGGACTGGGCGCTGACCGTCGATGTGACGGTACAGAGCAGCGATGGCAAGACCCTCACCAGCCGCATCGACCTGCCGGCGGGCCCGGCGCAAACCGTCTATGTGCCGCTCAAGGCCAGCTCGCCCCTGAGCCAGGGCATGCGTGCCGGGCCGCCGATGCCCTGGGTGCATGAGGGCCAGCGGGTGTTGCTGACCAGCAGCGCCGGCGAGGTCGACCTCAAGCAGGTGGTATCGGTGACCTTGTCGATGAACAAGCCCAATGTCGCCCAGAGCATCCTTATCGAGCGCGTCGGCACTCAGGATGACGACCAGTTGCAGAAGGCCGTGTACTCCGGCTTGATCGACGGCTATGGCCAGTCCACCCGCGGCCGCTGGCCGGAGAAGGTTGTCAGCGACGATCAGCTCAAGGCCGCCGCCAGCCGTGAGCAGCAGCAGCTCAAGGGCTGGCTGGGCGAGCGCAGCAAGCTCAAGCTGGACAAGTTCGGCGGCATCAACGAGGGGCCGGCGTTCGAGGCCAAGGGCTTCTTCCGTACGGAAAAACGCGAGGGCCGCTGGTACCTGGTGACGCCGCAAGGGCACCCGTTCTACTCCCTGGGCGTCAACACCGTGGCCGCCGACGGCGGTCGCACTTACGTCGCCGGGCGCGAAGCCATGTTCAGCGCGCTGCCGCAACCGGGTGAAGCGCTGGCGCAGTTCTACGGCGAGGGCAACAATAACGATGGCAACGGCTCGGCCCGTGGCCGCAACTTCAACCAGGGGCGCTGGTTCGACTTCTATGCCGCCAATATCGAGCGCAGCCATGGCACACCGTGCACGCCGGTGGCAGCCAGCGACAAGGCCCCGGCGGTTGAATGCCCGGTAGCCAGCTTCGACAAGCAACGCTGGCAGGGTCATACCCTCGATCGCCTGCAGGCCTGGGGCTTCAATACCCTGGGCAACTGGAGCGAGCCGACGCTGGGCCAGGCCAGCCGCATGCCCTACACCTTGCCGCTGTCGATCGTCGGTGACTATGCCAGTATCAGCACCGGCATGGACTGGTGGGGCGGCATGCCCGACCCGTTCGACCCACGCTTTGCCATGGCCACCGAGCGTGCGGTGGCGATTGCCGCCCGCGACCACCGCGACGACCCTTGGCTGATCGGTTATTTCGCCGACAACGAACTGGCCTGGGCCGCCCCCGGGGATGACCCCAAGGCCCGTTACGCCCTGGCCTATGGCACTTTGCGCCTGACTACCGACGTGCCGGCCAAGCGCGCCTTCCTCAAGCAGCTGCGCGACAAATACCGCAACCAGGCTGGCTTGTCCAAGGCCTGGGGCATTGACTTGCCGGCCTGGGAGCTGATGGAAGACCCTGGCTTCGAGCCGCCGCTGCCAAGCCCTGAGCACCCGGAGATCGAAGCCGACTTCAAGTACTTCCAGAAGGTCTTCGCCGAAACCTATTTCAAGACCATTGCCGACTCGCTGAAATGGCATGCGCCCAATCACCTGTTGCTCGGTGGCCGCTATGCCGTGAGCACCCCGGAAGCGGTCGCCGCTTGTGCCGAGTACTGCGACGTCATCAGCTTCAACTTCTACACGCCCAAACCACAGGACGGTTACGACTTCAGCCAGCTCAAGGCGCTGGACAAGCCGGTGCTGGTCTCCGAGTTCCAGTTCGGCTCCCGTGATCGCGGCCCGTTCTGGCCGGGGCCGATGGAAGTGGCCAAGGAAGAAGGCAGGGCGCCAGCCTATGCCGGCTTCGTCAAGGCCGCTGTGGATGAGCCGTCGATCGTCGGCGTGCACTGGTTCCAATACCTCGACCAGCCGGCCAGCGGGCGTCTGCTCGATGGCGAGAATGGCCACTTCGGCCTGGTGGGCATTACCGATGTGCCGTTCCAGGGCTTTGTCGACGGTGTGCGCAAAAGCAACCTGCAGGCTCAGGAGCAGATCGGTAAAACCCTCGTAGCCACGCAGAAAACGCCCAAGGCCCCCTGACAGCAGCCGTCTGGCGTGGACCGCCCGGCTTCTGTCTGTTCCCAAATCGTGCGCAGACTGAAACAATGCACACCCTATTGAGAAGCCGGTTTTGCGGGAGTTGCTGGGTGCAGATTCAGGGTCATTACGAGCTTAAGTTCGAAGCAGTGCGTGAAGCCTTTGCGGCGCTGTTCGACGATCCCCAGGAGCGTGGCGCAGCGCTGTGCATCCAGGTCGGTGGCGAGACCGTCATCGACCTCTGGGCCGGTAGCGCCGACAAGGACGGGGCCGAGGCCTGGCACAGCGACACCATCGCCAACCTGTTTTCCTGCACCAAGATGTTCACCGCCGTGACGGCCCTGCAATTGGTCGGCGAGGGCAAGCTGGCCCTGGATGCGCCTGTGGCGCGTTACTGGCCGGAATTCGCCCAGGCCGACAAGCAATCGATCACCCTGCGCCAGTTGCTCAGCCATCGCGCCGGTGTACCGGCCTTGCGCGAGTTGATGCCGGCCGAAGCCTTCTATGACTGGCAAACCATGGTCCAGGCGCTGGCTGGCGAATCGCCCTGGTGGACGCCCGGCACCGCCCACGGTTATGCGGCCATCACCTTTGGCTGGTTGATCGGCGAGTTGATCCGCCGTGCAGATGGCCGCGAGCCAGGCGAGTCGATCGTCGCGCGCACCGCCAGGCCGCTGGGTCTGGACTTTCATATCGGCCTGGCCGAAGAAGAATTCCATCGGGTTGCGCACATCGCCCGCGGCAAAGGCAACCTGGGCGATGAAGCGGCCCAGCGCCTGCTCCAGGTAACCCTGCGTGAGCCACAGGCCCTGTCGACCCGGGCCTTCACCAACCCGCCAGGCATGCTCACCAGTACCAACAAGCCAGAGTGGCGCCGGATGCAGCAACCGGCGGCCAATGGCCATGGCAATGCCCGCAGCCTTGCCGGTTTCTATGCTGGCCTGCTCGATGGCAGCCTGCTGGAGTCGGAACTGCTGGATGAACTGACGCGGGAGCACAGCCTCGGCCAGGACCGGACCTTGTTGACCCAGACCCGTTTTGGCCTGGGCTGTATGCTCGATCAGCCACGCGTGGCAAACGCTACCTTTGGTCTGGGCGCGCGCGCCTTCGGCCACCCGGGGGCGGGTGGCTCGGTGGGCTTTGCCGACCCGGAACATGATGTTTCCTTTGGTTTTGTTACCAACACCCTGGGCCCTTACGTGCTCATGGACCCTCGGGCGCAGAAGCTGGTGCGGGTATTGGCCAGCTGCCTTTGATCGGTTGACCCCGTTGTGGCCTGAACCCTTTGGCTATTCTGAAATCCAAAGCCCTGCATTGCTGGGCCAAATTTCTTTCATTTTCATGGTGTATCGCTGATGTCTTCGCATAAATCCTTAGCTCTCGCCCTGTGCCTGGCTGTCACCGGCTGCGCGCAGCATCCTCAGCAACACGGGGCCGCTGATGCCGGTTTCAACTGGTGGCCATTTGGCTCGGACCAGGTCGTCGACAAGGAAGTTAAGGACGTGGTAACCGAAAAAGTGGCCAAGGCCGACGCCAAGTCGGACAGCGCCAGCCGCTGGTGGTGGCCGTTTGGCGAGAGCGACAAGAGCAAGGTCGCTGCCGTGCCGAAAATCGACCGCAAGGCGACCCAGGCCTGGCTGGACAGTTACGAGCCGAAGCTGCGCGAAGCCATCAAGGACAGCAAGTTCGAAGTCGAACGCCGTGAAGACGTGTTGGTCGTGACCGTGCCGGTCGACAGCTCCTACAACCCGGACCGCCCGGCCATGCTCCTGCCGGTCACCCTTGGCCCGATCACCCGTGTGGCCAAGGCCATCGAGACCGACAAGCAGACCGCAGTGCTGGTCCTCGGCCATGCCGATAGCAGTGGGGTCGCGGCAGCCAATACCAAGCTCAGCCAGGAGCGCGCCCAGTCGGTGGCCGCCATTTTCCGTCTCAGCGGCCTGGAACGCGATCGCCTGATGCTGCGTGGCATGGGCTCGCAAATGCCGCGCGCGGCCAACGACAGCCTCGAGGGCCGCTCGCTGAACCGCCGCGTCGAGCTGGTGCTGACGCCACAGAACACCATGGTCGCCTTGCTGGCCAAGTACAAGCAGCCGACCCCGAGCCCGGCCGAACTGGTTGCCGTGCAGGATGCCAAAGCCCCAGCCAAGGTCGCGGCTAAGCCGGCTGCCAAGCCTGCGGCCAAGGCCCCGGCGAAAAAAGCCACTGCAGCCAAGAAAGCCGCACCAGCCAAGAGCGCGGCCAAGAAGCCTGCCGCCAAGCCTGCGGCGAAAAAGGCTGCGGCACCGGCGGCGAAAAAAGTCGCTGCCAACACCAGCCCTGCGAAGACCAACTGATCGTCAAGGAACGCAGTAATGACCCAATCCCTGGCCGATATGCGCCGCGATTACACCCGTGACGGCCTGACCGAAGCCTTGGCTCCGGAGCAGCCGTTCGCGTTGTTTCGTCAGTGGTTCGATGACGCCCTGAAAACCGAGCAACCACCGGTGGAAGCCAATGCCATGACCCTGGCAACGGTGGATGGCGATGGTCGTCCGCATTGCCGGATCGTTTTGCTCAAAGGCCTGGATGAGCAAGGTTTTACCTTCTTCACCAACTATGAAAGCGCCAAGGGCCAGCAATTGCTGGTCAATCCCTTTGCGGCCATGACGTTCTTCTGGCCGGCGCTGGAGCGTCAGGTGCGCATCGAAGGCCGGGTGGTCAAGGTCAGCCAGCAGGAATCGGACGAGTACTATCAGGTGCGCCCGCTGGGCAGCCGCCTGGGGGCCTGGGCTTCTCCGCAGAGTCAGGTGATTGCCGACCGTGCCGAGCTCGAAGGCCTGGTAAAGGCCACCGAGCAGCGCTTTAGCGACAACCAGCCGCATTGCCCGGAGCACTGGGGCGGCTATCGCCTGTTGCCCGAGCGTATCGAGTTCTGGCAGGGGCGCGCCAGCCGCCTGCACGACCGCCTCAATTACCGCTTGCAGCAGGGCAACTGGCTGCGTGAGCGCCTCGCGCCTTAATCGGCCGGGTAACCGGCGGCCTCACGCTCCAGCCAGGCCGCCAGTTCACTGCGTTTGACCTTTTGCGCCTTGGCGCTGTCCAGACGTTGTAGCATGAAGGCCTTCTTGCCTTCGTCTTCGCCTGCCAGTGACAAGGCCAGGTCACGGTCCATCCAGCGCTTGATGCGAACGTAGATCCACCAGTGGAAGTAAAGGCCTGCCACGGTGGTGATGACGACGATGAAGTAATCCATGTCTATCCTTGCGCTAGAAGTTTCTACAGGCTGCCCCGATAGAACAGGCTGTACGGAAGCTGAATGGAAGCAATTTTACCGCGCATCTGTCGTGACAGTCGTCAATGCGCGGAGTCTAATGGGCATCTGTCTTACGGAGATCATCCAATGCGTAAATCTGTTCTGCTGGTGGCAAGCTTCACCACAATGTCGCTGCTGCTTGGCGGTTGTGCCTCGAGCCTGACCGGCGATTCGTACTCCCGTGATGAAGCACGCCGTGTGCAGACCGTGCGCATGGGCACCATCGAGTCTCTGCGGCCGGTGAAAATCGAAGGTACCAAAACCCCGATCGGCGGTGGCGCCGGTGCAATCGTTGGCGGCGTCGCCGGTAGCGCGGTGGGTGGCGGTCGCGGCAGTATCGTTGCCGCCGTGATCGGTGCCGTGGCCGGTGGCCTGGCAGGTTCTGCGGCCGAAGAAGGCCTGACCCGTACCCAGGGCGTGGAAATCACCGTGCGTGAAGACGACGGCAGCATGCGTGCCTACGTGCAGGCGGTGCAACAGAACGAGATTTTCCGCGTCGGTGAGCGTGTGCGGATCATGACCGTCGACGGTACCAGCCGGGTTACTCACTGAGTGGTGAACCCGCCATTAAAAACCCCGACTCGGCAGCGCCGGTCGGGGTTTTTTATTGCCTTGAATTTCAGGCCACGGCGGGCTTGCGACTCGACAGCGCGGTGATGCCATAGCCGATCAGCGCGGCAAGGATGGACCCGGTGAGGATCCCCATGCGGTCCATGCCGGCGTATTCGCTGCTGCCCGGTACAAAGGCCAGGGAGCCGACAAACAGGCTCATGGTAAAGCCGATGCCGCAGAGAATCGCGACCCCAAGCACCTGGCCCCAATTGGCACCTGCGGGCAACGCAGCCATGCCAGCCTTGATCATCACCCAGGCGAAGCCGAATACCCCGAGGGTCTTGCCCACCAGCAGGCCGACGGCGATGCCCATGGGCACGTGATGGGTAAAGCTTTCAAGGCTGACGCCCGTCAGCGACACACCGGCGTTGGCAAAGGCAAACAACGGCAGGATGCCATAGGCGACCCAAGGGTGCAGGGCATGCTCCAGGCTCAGCAGCGGGGAGGGCTCGGCGTTTTTCGTGCGCAGCGGGATGCACAGCGCCAGGGTGACCCCGGCCAGGGTGGCATGCACACCGCTCTTGAGCACGCAGACCCAGAGGATCAGGCCGACCACCATGTACGGGCCGAGCTTGACCACCCCCAGCCGGTTCATCGCAATCAGCACCAGCAGGCAGGCTGCCGCCAGGCCCAGCGACAGGCTCGACAACGTGCCGGAGTAGAACAGGGCGATGACGATGATCGCGCCCAGATCGTCGATGATCGCCAGGGTCATCAAAAACAGCTTGAGCGAAACCGGTACACGCTTGCCCAGCAGGGCCAGCACGCCGAGGGCGAAGGCGATGTCGGTGGCCATGGGGATGGCCCAGCCAGCCACGGCGGCCGGGTTGTCCTTGTTGAGGAACCAGTAGATCAGCGCCGGTACCACCATGCCGCCGATGGCGGCAGCGCCGGGCAGGACGATCTGCGAGGGCTTGGAGAGGTGGCCATCGACCACCTCGCGCTTGACCTCAAGGCCGATCAGCAGGAAGAACAAGGCCATCAGGCCGTCGTTGATCCACAACAGCAAGGGTTTGGCAATTTTCAGGGCGCCAATCTGGGCGACCACCGGAACATCCAGCAGGCCGTTGTACAGGTAAGACAGCGGCGAATTGTTGATGATCAGGGCCAGGGCGGCTGCAGCAATCAGTAATAGACCGCTGGCAGCTTCCAACTGAAAGAAACGTGTGAAAGTGCTACGCAGGGGCAAGGGCGCTCTCCATCCTGAAGGTTCTGATAGGGGCACACCCTACCCTGTGGTGATATTCTTTAAAACAAAAACTATATTCTTTTTTGTTATATGCTGTAACCAACTCACGCCATGCAGCCTAGCAGTTGCAGTCGATAATTCACCGTGGCTGTATCTGTAGGAGTTATCAGAATTTTCCTAACATGTTCTACAGAACTTCGACCTTTTTGCCCGAGAATCGACCATGAACGATCACCGCCAGTGGGCTCGTGAAGCCATCCGCATTATCGAAGCGGACTTCCAGCGTAGCGCCGATACCCACCTGATCCCGCTGCCGCTGCCAGGCTTTCCCGGTGTCGAGCTGTATTTCAAGGATGAGTCGAGCCACCCCACCGGCAGCCTCAAGCACCGGTTGGCGCGGTCGTTGTTTCTGTATGCCTTGTGTAATGGCTGGTTGCGCCCGGGGGCGCCAGTGATCGAGGCGTCCAGCGGCTCGACAGCCATCTCCGAAGCTTACTTTGCGCGCTTGCTCGGGCTGCCTTTCATTGCCGTGGTACCTGCCAGCACATCGCAGGAGAAGATCGCCCAGATTGCCTTCTACGGTGGCCAGAGCCATCTGGTGCAGGACCCGACGCAGATCTACGCTGAGTCCGAACGTCTGGCCCGGGAAAGTGGTGGGCACTTCATGGACCAGTTCACCTATGCCGAACGCGCTACCGACTGGCGGGCCAACAACAACATCGCCGAATCGATCTTTGCCCAGATGCGTTTCGAGCAGTTCCCCGAGCCGAGCTGGCTGATCTCCAGCCCGGGTACGGGCGGCACCACTGCCACGTTGGGCCGCTATGTGCGCTATCGCCAGCATGCTACCCGGGTACTGTGCGCCGATGCCGAGCGCTCGGTATTTTTCGACAGCTACAGGACCGGTGACCGTTCCCTGCGCCTGGACTGCGGTTCACGCATTGAAGGCATCGGCCGGCCGCGGGTGGAGGCTTCGTTTTTGCCACAAGTGATTGACGCCATGGTCAAGGTACCGGACGCCCTGTCACTGGCGGCCATGCATTACCTGGCGCAGCGCCTGGGCCGACGAGTCGGCGGTTCGAGCGGCACCAACCTGATTGGCGCCCTGGCGGCGGCGCAGCAGATGCGCGCAGCAGGGGAGGCCGGCTCGATCGTGGCAATACTGTGTGATGGCGGCGATCGCTATGCCACCACTTACTATGACCAGGAATGGTTGAACGGGCAGGGGTATCAGTTGGAGGGCTTGATTGCGGCGGTGCAGGCGTGTGTCGAGCGCGGTGAGGCGTTGCCGGCGTCGGTATTGCGCGAGGGTCTTTGAAGGGCGGGCTGCCTTGCAGCCCATCGCTGGCAAGGCCAGCTCCCACAAGGTCCGCTGCGACTCAGACCCCTGTGGGAGCCGGCGTTGCCGGCGATTACGGTGTTGCGGTATGAATCAGGCCTGCAAGCCCAGCATACTGCGCGCCACCGCTTCAGCAATGCGAACCCCGTCAACACCCGCCGACAGGATCCCGCCGGCATAACCTGCGCCTTCACCCGCTGGGAACAGGCCCTTGAGGTTCAGGCTCTGCATGCTGGCATCGCGGGTGATACGCAGCGGCGATGAGGTGCGGGTTTCGATACCGGTCAGCACCGCGTCAGGCAGGTTGTAGCCCTTGATCTGCCGATCGAAGGCCGGCAACGCTTCACGAATCGCCTCGATGGCAAAATCAGGCAGGCTCGGTGCCAGGTCGCCAAGGCTGATGCCAGGCTTGTACGAAGGCTCGACACTGCCAATAGCCGTGGAGGGTCGCCCGGCGACAAAGTCACCGACCAGTTGCGCCGGCGCCTGGTAGTTGCTGCCCCCCAGCACATACGCGTGGGCTTCGAGCTTTTCCTGCAACTCGATACCGGCCAGCGGGCCGCCCGGATAATCTTGCTCAGGGGTGATGCCAACGACGATACCGGAGTTGGCATTGCGCTCGTTACGCGAGTACTGGCTCATGCCGTTGGTCACGACTCGGCCCGGCTCGCTGGTAGCAGCAACCACGGTGCCGCCCGGGCACATGCAGAAGCTGTAGACCGAACGGCCGTTCTTGGCGTGGTGCACCAGCTTGTAGTCGGCAGCGCCCAGTTTCGGGTGGCCGGCGTACTTGCCCAGGCGCGCCTGGTCGATCAGCGATTGCGGGTGCTCGATACGAAAGCCGATGGAGAACGGCTTGGCCTCCATGAACACGCCACGGGCATGCAGCATGCGGAAAGTGTCACGGGCACTGTGGCCCAGGGCCAGGACCACGTGGTGCGAGTGCAGCTGTTCGCCGCTTGCCAGCACCACGCCATTGAGCTGGCCGTCGTCCATCAGCAGGTCGGTGACCTTTTGCTCGAAGCGCACTTCGCCGCCCAACGCCTGGATCTCGTGGCGCATGTTCTCAACCATGCCGGTCAGGCGGAAGGTACCGATGTGCGGCTTGCTGACGTAGAGAATCTCATCCGGCGCACCGGCTTTGACGAACTCATGCAGCACCTTGCGGCCGTGGTGCTGCGGGTCCTTGATCTGGCTGTACAGCTTGCCGTCGGAGAAGGTCCCGGCGCCGCCTTCGCCGAACTGCACGTTCGACTCGGGGTTGAGCACGCTTTTGCGCCACAGGCCCCAGGTGTCCTTGGTGCGCTGGCGGACTTCCTTGCCGCGCTCGAGGATGATCGGCTTGAAGCCCATCTGCGCCAACAGCAGGCCGGCGAAGATCCCGCACGGGCCGAAGCCGACGACGATGGGGCGCTCCTGCAGGTCGGCAGGGGCCTGGCCAACCACTTTGTAGCTGACATCCGGGGCGACGTTGACGTTGTGATCGTCGGCGAACTTTTGCAGCAGTTCGGCTTCGTTGCTCGCTTGCAGGTCGATGGTGTAGATGAACAGCAGCTCGCTGTTCTTCTTGCGTGCATCGTAGCTGCGCTTGAACAGGGTGAAGTCCAGCAGTTGCTCGTCGCTGATCCCCAAGCGTTGCACGATGGCCTCGCGCAAGGCTTCATCAGGATGATCCAGCGGCAGCTTCAGTTCGGTGATTCGTAACATGGCAGGGTCCAGTATCCCGGCCATGAACGGCCGGCGGCTTTACACAAACCGCCAAGTATAAGCTGTTCGCCGCCTTTGCAGGCAGGTTAAACGCGTGCGCCGATGATCAGTCGTTGCGCGAGCCACCGTAATAGGCGCAGCCGCGCAGGGTCTGGCCGTCGACCCGCAGTTCGGCCCTCAGGTGCTGCACACTGCCGGTGGCGCTGTCGACGCAGCGTTGTGGGGCGACCCAGAGTTCGACTTTCTGGCCATTGGCTTCGGTATTGAGGCTGAAGCGGCCGTCGGGCAGTTGTTCTTCCAGGTAGGGTACGGCCAGGGACGGTTGGCCGACGCGCTCCAGGACCATGCCTTTGCCGCTGGCCTTGAGGCTCCAGTCCGGCGCGTGGCCGCTGGCGCGCAGGGTCAGGCGCTTGAAGTTGGGGTCGCTGCAGGCGCTGCTGGAATGCTCGACGCGGTACAGGCGCTGCACATTGAACTGGCCGTCGTTGCCGCCTTTCTGGCTGGCCGACAGCGTGCCGCGTACGTCGGCGAACAAGGTGCCGGGGGTTGCCGCCAGTGCACTGGCTTCCTGCAGCAGGCCGGTGTTGCCGCTGTCATTGACGGCAAAGCGGCGGGTTTCTTCGCAGGGTTTGAACAGCAGTTGCCCACCCTGGGCGCTCAGTTCGCCCTGCATGCGGGTCTGGCCGGCGGTAGAGGCAGCCTGGGGCTTTTCAGCCAGCATCTGGCAGCCGGCAAACAGCGGCAACACAGCGACAAGCAACAGCGAAGGGGCGGCACGCATCAAGCAAACTCCAGCATCTCGAGCAAAAGGTGCCGCCACGTTACGCAGGCTTGTCGCCGATCACAAGGGTCTAGCCGACCTGGTAGCTCTGGCCGGTTTGCAAACCTTCGACACTCTTGGCATAGGCCAGTGCCACGTCGGCGGCCGGCACTGGTTTGAAACCACGGAAGTACGGGGCATAGGTTGGCATGGCCTCGACCAGCACGTTAGGGCTGATGGCGTTGACCCGCAGGCCACGGGGCAACTCGATGGCGGCGGCTTTGACGAAGGCATCCAGGGCACCGTTGACCAAGGCGGCTGAAGTGCCGGTACGAATCGGGTCACGGTTGAGAATGCCGCTGGTGAAGGTGAACGAGCCGCCATCGTTGATGAACTCGCGACCGATCAGCAGCAGGTTGACCTGGCCCATGAGCTTGTCGTTCAGGCCCAGGGCGAAGTGCTCCGCGCTCATTTCCTCCAGGGCCGCGAAGGTCACGTTGCCAGCGGCGCAGACCAGGGCATCGAAGCGGCCGGTCTGTTCGAACAAGCGGCGAATCGAAGCGCTGTCGCTGATGTCCACCTGATAGTCGCCGCTGTTGCGGCCGATGCGCAGCACTTCGTGGCGTTGTTCCAGCTCTTTGGCAACCGCCGAACCGATGGTACCGCTGGCGCCGATCAACAGGATTTTCATGGGGCCCTTCCTCATGGGTAGTGAAGACAAGGCTCAAGTCTAGGGTGGATTTTTCTGCAGATAAGCGTGCTAATAGGCAACCTTTGGTTTTCATGTGGAAACAATCCATGAGCGACCTCGATGACCTGGCGGCCTTTGCCGTGTTGATGGATGCCGGCAGTTTCACCCTGGCCGCGCAACAACTGGGCTGGAGCAAGGGGCAGCTGTCCAAGCGCATCAGTGCCCTGGAGGCCAGCCATTCGGTGAAGTTGCTGCACCGCACGACACGGCGGCTGAGCCTGACGGCTGCCGGCGCCATGTTGCTGCCCCAGGCGCAGGCACTGGTGCGGCAGATGGAAGGGGCGCGGCAGACCCTGGCCATGCTCAAGGACGAACTGGCGGGACCGGTGCGTATCACCGTGCCGGTGTCCTTGGGCGAGACGTTTTTTGAAGGGCTGTTGCTGGAGTTCGCCACGCGCTACCCGGATTTGCAGGTAGAGCTTGAGCTGAACAACGGTTACCGCGACCTGCTGGGTGATGGCTTCGACCTGGCGATTCGAACCGACGTCCAGGATGACGCGCGCCTGGTCGCCCGCCCGGTGCTGGCCATGCAGGAACTTACCTGTGCCAGCCCTGGTTACCTGCAGCGCCATGGGGAGCCGAAGACGCCGAGCGAGTTGAGCGGCCATCGCTGTCTGCTCAACAGCCACTACAGCGGCCGTGAAGAGTGGTTGTATCACCAGCAGCACGAACTGTTGCGGGTGCAGGTGGCTGGCAGTTTTGCCAGCAATCATTACAGCTTGCTGAAGAAGGCGGCGCTGCTGGGCGCGGGGGTTGCCCGGCTGCCATCGTACATGCTGCATGCGGAGCTCGCTGACGGTCGCTTGCAGTGGTTGCTGCGCGACTATCAGACGCGCAGCGTACCGTTGTTTCTGGTGCACCCCTATCAGGGCGGGATGCCCAGGCGGGTCCAAGTGCTGGCCGATTACCTGCTGGCCTGGTTCCGGCGCAGCAGCCAGGCGCTACGGACCCTTTAGGGGGTTACATTTTGTCGTCGTGCATTTCGTTTTTCATCATCTTGTCGTCCTTGGGCATCGTCTTGTCCATTTTCTTGTCGTTGCTCATGTCCATCTTTTTGTCGTCGGCCATTTTCTTGTCCATTTTCATGTCCTTGTCCATGCTCGCTTCCTTGCTCATTTTCATGTCGTCGGCTGCGTGTACCGCGGGCAGGAAGGCCAGGCTCGAACCGAGGGAGAGGATGAGTGCGGCGGCGCTGAGGGTCTTGTTCATGATGAGGCTCCAGTAGTCAGAGGAGGCAAGAGCCAGCGGTTCTGGCTCACCTGCAGCACTAGAGTCCCTTGCCGTGGAGGCGTTACAGCGGGCAAGAAAAAAGGCCCGAAGGCCTTTTTCCTGTTGGAGCATGCAGCCTTGGCTATCAACCGCCCAGGTAGGCGTCGCGAACCTTCGGGTCGGTCAGCAACGCTTCACCGGTACCTTCCATCACCACCCGGCCGTTTTCCAGCACATAGGCACGGTCAGCGACTTTCAGCGCCTGGTTGGCGTTCTGTTCGACCAGGAACACCGTCACGCCATCGCGGCGTAGCTGCTCGATGATGTCGAAGATCTGCTGGATGATGATCGGCGCCAAGCCCAACGATGGCTCGTCGAGCAATAGCAGCTTGGGCTTGCTCATCAGTGCACGGCCAATGGCGAGCATCTGCTGTTCGCCGCCGGACATGGTGCCGCCACGCTGGCTGAAGCGCTCCTTCAGGCGCGGGAACAGTTGCAGGACCTTGTCCATCTGCTCCTGGTAATCGCCCTTGCTGGTGAAGAAGCCGCCCATGGCCAGGTTCTCCTCCACGGTCAGGCGGGCGAACACGCGGCGGCCCTCAGGGACCACGGCGATGCTCTTGCGCATGATGTGCGAGGATGACTGGCCGACGAGCTCTTCGCCCAGGTAGCGGATACTGCCGCTGTGGGCCTGCGGCGAGCCGCAGAGGGTCATCAGCAGGGTCGACTTGCCGGCACCGTTGGCGCCGATCAGGGTGACGATCTCGCCCTGGCGGATCTCGACGTTGACGCTGTGCAAGGCCTGGATCTTGCCGTAGAAGGTGGAAACGTTTTCGAACTGCAGCATTTACGCTTCCCCCAGGTAGGCTTTGATCACTTCAGGGTTGTCGCGGATCTGTTCCGGCGTACCGTCGGCCAGGGGCGTGCCCTGGTTGATCACCACGATGTGGTCGGAGATGCTCATCACCAGCTTCATGTCGTGTTCGATCAGCAGCACGGTGACGTTGTGCTCCTCACGCAACATGCTGATCAGCGCCTTGAGGTCTTCGGTCTCCTTCGGGTTCAGGCCCGCCGCCGGTTCGTCGAGCATCAGGATCCGCGGGCGGGTCATCATGCAGCGGGCGATTTCCAGGCGCCGTTGCTGACCATAGGCCAGGGTGCCGGCAGTACGGTTGGCGAACTCGGTGAGGTTGACCTTGTCCAGCCAGAACTGGGCGAAGTCCATGGCTTCGCGCTCGCTGCGACGAAACCCCGGGGTCTTCAGCAGGCCGGCGAAGAAGTTGGTGTTCAGGTGCCGGTGCTGGGCGATCAGCAGGTTCTCCAGGGCGGTCATCTCTTTGAACAGACGCACGTTCTGGAAGGTCCGCACCACACCCTTGCGGGCGATCTGATGGCCGGCCAGGCCCTGGATCGGCTGGCCGTCGAGCAGGATGCTGCCGGCGCTCGGCTTGTAGAAACCGGTCAGGCAGTTGAACACCGTGGTCTTGCCGGCGCCGTTCGGGCCGATCAACGCCACCACCTGTTTTTCCTTGACGGTCAGGGCCACGCCGTTGACCGCCAACAAGCCGCCGAAGCGCATGCTCAGGCCGTTGACTTGCAGAATTTCGCGGCTCATCGACGCAGCTCCATATGTGGACGTTGCATAGGCAGCAGGCCTTGCGGACGCCAGATCATCATCAACACCATCAGCGCACCGAACATCAACATGCGGTATTCGCTGAAGTCACGCATCAGTTCCGGCAGCAGGATCATCACAACGGCCGCGAGGATCACGCCCAGTTGCGAGCCCATGCCGCCGAGCACGACGATGGCCAGGATGATGGCCGACTCGATGAAGGTGAACGACTCCGGTGTCACCAGGCCCTGGCGGGCGGCGAAGAAGCTGCCGGCGAACCCGGCGAAGCAGGCACCCAGGGTGAACGCCGAGAGCTTGATCACGGTAGGGTTCAGGCCCAGTGCACGGCAGGCGATCTCGTCTTCACGCAGGGCTTCCCAGGCGCGACCGATCGGCATGCGCAGCAGCCGGTTGATCACGAACAGCGCCAGCAACGCCAGCAGCAGTGCCACCAGGTAGAGGAAGATCACCTTGTTGATCGAGTTGTACTGCAGGCCGAAGAACTCGTGGAAGGTCTGCATGCCCTCGGCGGCCTTGCGTTCGAAGGTCAGGCCGAAGAAGGTCGGTTTCTCGATGTTGCTGATCCCGTTGGGACCACCGGTCAGGCCGGTGAGGTTACGCAGGAACAGGCGGATGATCTCACCGAAACCCAGGGTCACGATGGCCAGGTAGTCACCGCGCAAGCGCAACACCGGGAAACCGAGCAGGAAGCCGAAGGTCGCCGACATCAGGCCGGCGATCGGCAGGCAGACCCAGAAGCTCAGGCCGTAGTAGTGCGACAGCAGGGCGTAGCTGTAGGCGCCGACGGCGTAGAAGCCGACATAACCCAGGTCAAGCAGGCCAGCCAGGCCGACCACGATGTTCAGGCCCAGGCCCAGCAACACGTAGATCAGGATCAGGGTGGCGATGTCGACCGCGCCGCGCGAGCCGAAGAACGGCCACACCAGGGCCACGGCGATCAGGCCGAGGATGATGTAGCGCTGGGTCCGCGGCAGGGTCAGGAAGTGGCTGACCTTGGGCGATACCAGCGGGCCCTTGGGCGCTGACTTCATCAGGCCGCTCCACTGCTTGTCGAACAGCACGCGCAGGAACATCAGCACCGAGCAGGCGGCGATGATCGACAGGGTCAGTGGCCCCTGGCCGTGTACTTCCAGGTTGATGCCGACGATGCTGAGTTTCAGGCCAAGTACCGGGAAGGCCACGGCCCAGACCAGCAAGGCGCTGAAAAACGCCGATTTGAGATGTCTGTTCATACTTTTTCAACCTCCGGACGGCCGAGAATGCCGGTCGGACGGAACAACAGCACCAGAACCAAAAGGCCGAACGCCACAACGTCCTTGTACTGGTCACCGAAGATATCGGCGCCAAAGGCTTCAGCCACCCCCAGCACCAGCCCGCCGAGCATGGCGCCCGGAATGCTGCCGATGCCGCCCAATACCGCCGCGGTAAAGGCCTTCAGGCCCACCAGGAAACCGGCGTTGGGGTTGATCACCCCGTACTGCATGCTCAGCAGCACGGCCGCCACCGCCGCCAGGGCGGCACCGATGACGAAGGTCAGGGCGATGATGTTGTTGGTATTGATGCCCAACAGGTTGGCCATCTTGATGTCTTCGGCACAGGCCCGGCAGGCCCGGCCCAGACGCGAGCGGGAGATGAACAGGGTCAAACCGGTCATGGCCACCAGGGTGACGATGAAAACCAGGATCTGCATGTAGGAGATCAGCACTTCCTCTGCGCCGCCCGGGCCGAAGGAGATACTCCCAGGGATCAGGTTGGGTATGGACTTGTCCTTGGAGTCCTGGGATAGCAATACGGTGTTTTGCAGGAAAATCGACATGCCGATGGCAGAAATCAGCGGGATCAACCGGTTGCTGTTACGCAACGGACGGTAGGCGACCCGTTCGATACTGTAGCCATAGGCACTGGTAACGACGATCGTCGCGATGAACGCGGCGGTCATCAGCAGCGGCAGTGAATCGATACCCATCATGGCAAGCCCGGCAAGGGCGATGAAGGCCACGTAGGAACCGATCATATAGACCTCGCCATGGGCGAAGTTGATCATTCCAATGATGCCGTAAACCATTGTGTAGCCAATGGCTATCAAGGCATAGGTGCTGCCAATGGTCAGACCATTAACCAGCTGTTGGAAGAAGTGATAGATCTCAGGCATTACAGCGCTCCTAAAAACCTGATACGCATTTCACTGGTGGGGATGCCCCCGGCCCGGTCTTGTGGTCTTGGCCACTTCGGCACAGGCAACTGCCAGCGAACCGCTGGTGACGGTTTTAAGATTTTCAGGTGAACCTGCTCCCGGATCGCGGGAATCAGGCCCATGAACCTCGTAAAACAAAGCCCACTGCTCGCACAGTGGGCTTGTAGTCATATAGTCAGACGGGATTACTGAGGAGAAACTTCGGTTTTAGGTTTGCCGAAATGCCATTCGTAGACCACGAATTTGAAGTCTTTCAGGTCGCCCTTGGCGTCGTACGACAGGTCGCCGGTCGGGGTCTTGAAGGTACCGGCGTGGATGGCAGCAGCCACCTTGTCGGAGTCTTCTGACTTGGCGGCCTTGATGCCTTCGGCGATCAGCGTGACAGCCGAGTAGGCCGGGAACACGAACGGGCCGCTAGGGTCTTTGCCGTCGGCCTTGATGGCGTCAACGATGGCCTTGTTCGCAGGGTCGGCGTCGAAGGACTTGGGCAGGGTGACCAGCAGGCCTTCGGAGGCGTTCTGGGCGATTTGCGAGATGGAGTCGTTACCGACACCTTCCGGGCCCATGAACTTGGCTTTCAGGCCTTTTTCCTGGGCTTGGCGCAGGATCAGGCCCAGCTCTGGGTGGTAGCCGCCGTAGTAGACGAAGTCGACGTTGGCTTGCTTGAGCTTCTGGATGATCGAGGAGAAGTCCTTGTCACCGGCGTTCAGGCCTTCGAACACGGCAACCTTGGTGCCTTTGCCTTCCAGGGTCTGCTTGACCGCAGTGGCGATGCCTTCACCGTATTGCTGCTTGTCGTGCAGCACGGCAACCACTTTCGGCTTGACGTGGTCGGCGATGTAGTTGCCGGCGGCAGGGCCCTGGGCGCTGTCCAGGCCGATGGTGCGGAAGACCAGCTTGTAGCCGCGAGCGGTGATTTCCGGGCTGGTGGCAGCCGGGGTAATCATGATCACGCCTTCGTCTTCGTAAATGTCGGAAGCGGGTTGGGTGGAGCTGGAGCACAGGTGGCCGATCACGAACTTGACGCCATCGTTGACCACTTTGTTGGCGACTGCCACGGCCTGTTTAGGGTCGCACGCGTCGTCGTATTCCTTGGCTTCAAGCATCTTGCCGTCGACGCCGCCCTTGGCGTTGATGTCCTTGATGGCTTGTTTGGCGCCAACGAACTGCATGTCGCCGTACTGAGTGACCGGACCGGTTTTCGGGCCGGCGATGCCGATCTTGATGGTATCGGCTGCAAACGAATGGCTGGCAACCCCGGCCAGAACCATTGCGGCAAACAGCTTGGAAATCTGCTTAGTAGCCTTACTCATAGTGCTCCACTCATTCTGTTGTAATTTTTATAGTCCTGGCGGCCAGAGCTTGAGGACCGGATCAGGTTCCATGGGAGGCCACGCCTCGTCACGGACCCGGATAACCCCCGGATTGGCCCTGGCAACTGTACCGGTACAGTGTAGAGCGCTGCTTTGTCGCTTGAAAAGCAGGCCCGCTGGGGCAAAAACCAGGGGTGTCGCCTAATCGACAGAAAGTTATATAAAAGCGCCACTGCTTTGCCAGTTTCACTGGCCGAGCCCGGGCATTTACCACCTTGTCGATCAATTACTTATTTTGAAACTGGGTTTTTCTGCAAAAATACCGACCTTTATTGCGGTCGAATTATTTCTGGTAGGAACCCATGACTGATCAACCAAGCACCCTCTATGCCAAATTGCTCGGCGAGACAGCAACAATCGAGTGGAAAGCGCTGGAGCGTTTTTGGGCCAAGGGTGACCTGATTTGGGTCGACCCTAGCCTGGACCTGATCGAAGTTGCGCAGGCAATGGCCGAAAACCGTAGCGAAACCTTTGCTGCATGGCGTAATGCTGGCACTGTCGGCGCGGTCACTACAGAGCAGGCGCTAGACCTTCAGAGCCGCGATCCAGAGATCTGGGCGGTGGTGGTTTCGCCGTTTATCGTGATTCAGGAAAAGACCAACGGCTGATCGCGCGCCAAAATGGTGCGTGAAAATGCACAGCGAGAAGGTTTTGGTGCTCGGGACTGTTCAGTCGTGGTGGCTGTTGGTAACAGTTGAGTGTGCCGAGAGAGAGCGGTAACAGTCTGATCGCGGGGCAAGCCCGCTCCCACAGCGATCTCTGTAGGAGCGGGCTTGCCCCGCGATGCTTTCAATCAGTAATCCACTTTCCCGGTGTGGCTGTTCAACGAGATCACCCGGGTCTTGCCGATGCGGTGACGGTAAATCTCACGCAGGTACTTCACCGCTTTCTTCACGCATTCGCGTGACAGCCGGATGTCATTGATCGAGACGAACTTGCTCTTGTCGTTGATCAGTTCGCGGTACTTCTTCTCGTACATCGGTTTGATCGCATACCAGTTGGTATCGAGGATCTTCGCCGGGTTTTCGAACTCGTTGAGCAGGTCGTCGATGCGGTCTTCATCGAAGGCATCGCTGGTGATGAATTCGAGGATGGCGTTGTCCAGGGTGTCGTCGAAACGGTACGGATTACGCGCGAAGCAACGCTTGATGAAGGCCACGATCAGGGTCAGGAAGTCGTCCGACAGGCACGGGCTCTTGGCGATCAGAGTGGTCAGCGAGAGGTTGGCCGAGGCCCCGATGACCAGCGCGTAGCGCTTGAGCGTGGTGTTGGGGAACAGGCTGTTGAGGTGCGTCTTGAGCCGGTTCAGGTCCATGTACGACAGCTTGTAGTCCTTGGGCAGCGACACGATCGACACCACCGACGAACAGTTCTTGAAAAAGTGCAGGTCGTGCAGCGCTGCCGCGTCATAGCCGGAGGCCTGGTACTGCTCGAGGGCGGCGCGGTAGCGCCGGGACTCGATCGGCAACAGGCTGATGCCTTCGATCGCCTGGGTCACCTTGTTGAAGTGCGGCAGGTCGATGGAACGGAAGAACAGGTCGTCGATGTTCAACCGTGGCTGCTCTTTCTCGAACACTTTGAATTTATCCGAACTTGGCGACGGCTGTTCCGGTACCACCGATTCGGCATAGGCGATGGCCACGGGGCCGGCCAGGCTCATGAACAGGTCGTTGGCATCCAGGCGGATGGTTTCGCCAATGTCGATGCCGGCGCGACGGAAGTAGTTCTGGTCGTAGTCGGTGGTCACCGCCTGGGCGGTGAGGATGTTGAAGATCTGCTGGGAGATGTACTGGTTGGCGTGCTTCTCCATGGCATTGACGTCGATGTTCTGGATGTTGCCGTCATCGTTCTCTTCGGCGTAACGCATGATGTCGTTGGAGATCAGCATCATGGCGTTCCACGGGCGGATACGGCCCATGACGCTGGCTTCGCTGCTGTCTTCATTGTCGAAGTTGTAAGAGAAATCCCATTCCTCTGACAGGTACTTACACAGCAGCCGGCCAGCGTTGATATGCAGGGCTTCGGACATTTCACTGCGGTGATCAGAAATGTTCGGCAGCACGCAGATGCCGCTGGTGAAGATCGGCTCGAAGACAAACGAATGGCCGCTCTTGCCGTCGTTCTCGTCGGCCGGCTTGGTATCGAAGGTCTTGTTCATGTACGAGTATTGCTGGGCCAGGCCGAACTCCGACGCCATCCCCGAGCCCGTACCACCGCCGGCGCTGAAGATGTAGAAGTACAAGCGCGACTGGTTGGCCTTGATCCCGCAGGAGTCGATCAGGTACGAGTGGATCAGCTTCCAGTCGGCGCTGGAAAAACGGTGGGTTTCCTTGTTGAGGATGATCTTGGCCAGGTACTGGCCGAGAATCGGCGCGTTACCGGCACCCCCGGCATGGACTTCCGAGAGGTCCATGATCTTCATCTTGCTGTAATCGCGGATAAAGCCGCTCTTCTCGCCCTTGCGCGAGAAGCGGATGCGCCCGGCGATGTCCTTGTCCAGGTCACCGAGCATGACCAATGGCTCTACCAGGAATACCGGTTTGGTGCCCTTGTTCTGCACCAGGCGCAGGTTGTTGCGAATCCAGCGTGCCGGGCTGTAGTTCGGTTCGCTGCCCGCGCGGTCTTCGTTGTTGAATTCGTTGAGGTAGAAGGTCCTGGCGTTGTATACAAGTTCTGCGACATCCAGGGCGATGTTCGAGCCACAGCGGCCCAGGCCAATCAGGCACACCGAAGGGAACTGCTGGTCCAGGCGCAGTTGGGCATCGTCTTCGACGTGCACGCTGGGCGGGAACACCAGATCGCGCAGGCCGTCGAGGTTGTCGAGGATGCGCTGGATATCGGTTTCGGTGAAATACAGGTACTGCTGCGGGTTAAGCGCCCGCGGGCTGTAGTAACTCGAGCCGGGAGCGCTGTACGCGGGAGTGGATGAAGTCAGCTCGGAAACCGCGTTGGCAGAAGTAGTCTTGGAGGTCATTTTGCGCCATTTGCCTGGGGGTGGGTGGCTGTTCTAGTCGGTAGCATAGAGCCATCACTGGATGAGGTTCGCGACTGTATCAGTGCGCATTTGGCGTGAGCGATAGGGGTTAACCCTAGGCCTTTGTAGGAGTTTTCCTTGCCACGCCTGCAAACTGAATCGTCCGATCAGTCAACTTCTTTAATCTGTCTGGAGCTGTACATGAGCACTGCACGTCCTTCGTTGGGGTTTGCCGGTATCGGTCTGATGGGCTTGCCGATGTGTCGGCGGCTGTTGGCGGCGGGTTATCCGCTGACGGTGTGGAACCGCTCAGCGGACAAATGCGCCGAGCTGGTGAAGGCCGGCGCCCGCCAGGTAGCGACCCCGGCCGAGCTGTGCCAGCACGCCGATGTGTTGATGCTGTGCCTGGCCGACACGGCGGTGGTGCGCGAGGTGGTGTTTGGCGAACAGGGCATCGTCGAGGGCGGCAAGGCCGGCCAGTTGCTGGTGGATTTCTCCAGCCTCGAACCGACAGCCACCCGCGAGATGGCCCGCGAGCTGGCAGCGAAGACCGGCATGAGCTGGCTCGATACCCCGGTTTCCGGCGGCACCCCGGGCGCCGAAGCCGGCACCCTGGCGATCATGGCCGGCGGCACGGCGCCAGACCTTGAGCGGGTACGCCCGGTGCTGCTGACCCTCGGTCAGCGGGTCACGCACATGGGGCCGGTAGGGGCAGGGCAGGTGACCAAGGCTTGCAACCAGATGATCGTTGCCTGCAACGCGCTGGTGATTGCCGAAGTGGTGGCGCTGGCCGAGCAATCGGGAGTCGATGCCAGCCTGATCGCCGAAGCGCTGGCCGGTGGTTTTGCTGATTCAAAGCCGCTGCAGATACTCGCCCCGCAAATGGCCGAAAGCCGCTTCGAGCCGGTCAAGTGGCACGTGCGCACCTTGCTCAAGGACCTCGATAGCGCGGTGAAATTCTCCCGCGAACAGGCTTCGGCGACGCCGATCAGCGGCCTGGCCGCCCAATTGATGCGCTTGCATGGTAGTCAGGGCTATCTGCAAAAAGATCCGGCGACACTGATTGATCTGTACCGGCATAAGGATTGAAGCTGCTCTGCCTCTGCTGATGGCGCTGGTTGAGCTCGCCAAGGATCGGCCGCAGTTCGCCCAGCGGCACGGGCCGGCTGAGCAGGTAACCCTGGACGAAGTCGCAGCCTTGCTGGGCGAGGAACTGGTACTGCTCGACGCTTTCGACGCCTTCGGTGATCACCTGCAGGTGCAGGGTGTGAGCCATGACGATGATTGCCTGGACGATTTCCATGTCCTGTCGGCAACGTGGCACATCCTGGATGAACGAGCGATCGATCTTCAGCGTGTCCAGCGGCAGGCGCTTGAGGTAGGCCAGTGACGAGTAGCCAGTGCCAAAGTCATCGATTGACAGCGATACGCCCTGGGCGCGAATGCCCTTGAGCAGGGCGATGGTGTTGTGAATGTTGCCCATCAGCGCGTTTTCGGTGACTTCCAGTTCCAGCTGGCGCGCCGAGATCCCGGCCTGGCGCAGGGCATCCTCGATTTCACGGCCCAGCTCTTCACGGGCCAGGGTCAAGGCCGAGCAGTTGACTGTCACCTTGAGCCCGTCATACCCGTGGCGGATGAGCTGAGCCAGGTCTGCGCAGGCATGGCGCAGCACCCACAGATCAAGTTCGGCGATCAGGCCATTGGCTTCGGCAATACCGATAAAACGGTCCGGGCTGAGCAGGCCGTGCTGTGGATGTTGCCAGCGCACCAGCGCTTCGAGCTTGGCAACCTGACCGCTATGCAGGTCGAAAATCGGCTGGTAGTGAATGCGCAGGCCATGCTCTTCCAGCAGGGCAATACGCAGTTCCTCTTCCAGTTGCAGTTCGAGGGTGGCGCGGGTTTTCAGGTTGCTATTGAAGAAGTTCAGGTTGTTGCGCCCGCAGCCCTTGGATTGGTACAGGGCCAGGTCGGCGTTTTTCAGCAGCTCTTCGCAGGTACGGCCGTCGTCGGGGAACACACTGATACCGATGCTGGTGGTCATCACCATGCGCCGCCCGGCCAGGTCGATCGGCTCCTTCATCTTCTGCATGATGCGCTGGGCCAGGTGCCGGGCTTCGTCGCGGCTGTGCAGGGCAGTGAGGATGCAGAACTCATCGCCACCAAATCGGGCGACCACGTCCTGGCTGCGGGTGGCAATCTTGATATGCGCGGCAATCACCTTGAGCAGCTCGTCGCCAGCGTCGTGGCCGAGGCTGTCATTGATGCGCTTGAAATGGTCGATGTCGAGAAACATCACCGCCAGCATGCCGTCATTGGCCGTTTGTTCGGCCAGGCGCTCGGCGAACACCTGATTGAAGCCACGACGGTTGACCAGGTTGGTCAGGGCATCGTAATGGGCGGCCTGCTGC
Source organism: Pseudomonas sp. SBB6 (assembly GCF_024213215.1). Lineage (NCBI taxonomy): Bacteria > Pseudomonadati > Pseudomonadota > Gammaproteobacteria > Pseudomonadales > Pseudomonadaceae > Pseudomonas > Pseudomonas sp. SBB6. Next base: position 282,530 of record NZ_JANAVH010000007.1, read on the forward strand.
AGGGAGACTCGGGCCTGGTCGAGCTGGCTGAGCAGCACATTGACCCGGCGCAGGTCGTGTTCCTTGCTTTGCAGCTTCTTGTCCGACAGCGCGGCGCTGATGCTGCTGGCGCTGATCAGCAAGGTAATGAAGGCAATGGTCAGGCTCAGTTGCAGGCTGTTGTCGCTGACCGGCAACGACAGCGGGGTATCGGGGGCGATCACCAGGGTCAATGCCGCCATCCCCAATAAATGGGTGCCGACAATGCCAGCAGCCATCAGCACGCTGGCGCCGTACTTCATCAATTGATGGAGGCTGCCGCTGCCATTGCGCAAATAGCGGGCGAACAGCAGTGCCGCGAGGCTGGTGGCGATGGCCGCGGCAACGGAGGCGGCAAACAGGTCGGGACGATAGAACTGCTGGGCGCTGGAGCGCATAGCCGCCATGCCGGCGTAATGCATGGCGATAATCCCCAGGCCGAAGCACACCGCCGCTTGCAGGTAATGGTGCGGCAGCAGCTCCTGGCGGCCCAGGGTATTCATGGCCATCCAGCCGGCCAGCAGCATGATCAGCAGCGAGACGCCGGTCAGGGCGACGTCATAATGCACTTCCAGTGGCGTTTGCAGGGCCAGCAGGCTGACGAAGTGCATGGCCCAGATGCCGCCGGCCAGGCAGCAGGCACCGAGCAGGCGCCACTGCCGCTGAGCCGCGGGCAACTCAACGTGGCTCAGGCGCTCGGCCATGTCGAGGGTGGCGAAGCTGCCGGCACAGGCGATCAGGAACGCAAGCAGCACCAGGTAGGGGTTATGCCTGCAATCGAGAAGGATCTTTCCGGTTGCCGGAAGTTCGGCGAGCATTTCTAGCCCCAGCCACTCCATAGCATCCCTCTTAGTCGAGTGTGCACTCGTCCCCCAATAGCCCGTTCGGAGACCGTCCTGCAGGAGTATAGGAACTCGGCATTAGTCCATCCTGATTAATGGCACATTGACTCCTACGATTTGGTCATTGAGGCAATAGCGCCGGGTTCTAAAACTGCAATTACTTACAATTACCCGGTATCAGTGCGGTCAATGGTGGCAGACAGATCGTCGAGGGCCCTCTAGATTCAGCTCGGTGTGCTGGAAAGCCCCGAACAATAATAACGAGGGACTGATCGATGCAGAGCTCCACTCAAGCGGCGAACGCCTGGCGAATCCTGTTTCTGTTGTTTCTGGCCAACCTGTTCAACTTCTTCGACCGCACCATTCCCGCCATCATCATCGAGCCGATCCGCCTGGAATGGCATTTGAGCGATTTTCAGATCGGCTTGATCGGGACAGCGTTCACTCTGGTGTATGCGATTGCCGGATTGCCGCTGGGGCGCTTGGCCGACAACGGTTCACGCAGCAAATTGATGGGCTGGGGGCTGATGGCCTGGAGCGGGCTGACGGCGGTCAACGGCATGGTCGGCAGTTTCTGGAGCTTTTTGCTGGTGCGCATGGGCGTGGGCATTGGTGAAGCCAGTTATGCGCCAGCTGCCAACTCGCTGATTGGCGACCTGTTCCCCGCTGAACGGCGGGCGCGGGCCATGGGCATCTTCATGCTCGGGCTGCCGTTGGGGTTGTTGCTGGCGTTCTTTAGCATCGGCGCCATGGTCCAGGCGTTCGACAGTTGGCGGGCGCCGTTCTTCATCGCGGCGGTGCCAGGGCTGTTGCTGGCGCTGTTCATGTTCATGATTCGCGAACCGGCGCGCGGGGCGGCGGAGTCGGTGGCGATTTCCCAAGCGCCGCTGGACCGGCCGTTGCGCCGGGTCCTGAGTGTGCCGACCTTCTGCTGGTTGGTGCTGGCCGGCCTGACCTTCAACTTCGCCACCTACGCGTGCAACTCGTTCATGGTGCCGATGTTGCAGCGTTACTTCCTGTTGTCGCTGCAGCAGGCAGCGGTGGCCACCGGGGTGATCGTCGGCCTGACCGGCTTGGTGGGCTTGACCCTTGGCGGCTGGATTGCCGACAAGCTGCACCAGCGCTTTGCCAATGGGCGCTTATTGTTTGGCGCCTTGAGCATGCTGATTGCAACCCTGGCCACCGCTTGGGCGCTGCATGCCGGGCGGATCGAGATCGGTGTGTTCGTGGCTGTGTTCGGCGTCGGCTGGTTGTTTGCCTACAACTTCTATACCTGCGTCTACACCGCGATTCAGGATGTGGTGCAGCCGCGTCTGCGGGCGACGGCGATGGCGTTGTTCTTTGCCGGGCTTTATCTGCTGGGCGGCGGCCTGGGGCCGGTGGTGGTCGGTGCGCTGTCGGACCATTTTGCCGTGGCGGCGATGCAGGCGGCGGGGCAGGTGCAGATGAGCGAGGCATTCAAGGCTGAAGGCCTGCATGGGGCAATGTACCTGATACCGGTGGCGTTGATGCTGACGCTGGTGTTCCTGTTGCTGGCCTCGCGGTGCTTTAGCCGCGATGCGCAGAGGATGAGGGACGGGATGCTGGTAGACAGTGAGGGGGGCGCGGGCAAACTTGCGCAGGCTTGAGGGGCCTCATCGCCAGCAAGGCTGGCTCCCACAAGGTTCAATGTTCGCCTGCAATCTGCAGGTTGATAAAGATCCTGTGGGAGCGGGCTTTGCCAGCGATGAACACGACGCGGTTTATCCGGCGACCAACACCCGAATCGCTTCCAGGCGCAGCGCCGCTTTCTCCAGCATCGCCAGGCCTTGTTCACGCTGCTTGCGCAGGGCTTCGATTTCGCTGTCGCGAACGGTCGGGTTGACCGCTTGCAGCGCAGTCAGGCGCGCCAGCTCTTCGTCGGTTTCCGCCGCCAGGCGCTGCTGCGCTTGGGCAACACGCTCGGCATGGCGCGGCATGATCTTGGCTTCGCCGCTGTTGATCCGCGGCGCCAGCACGTCGCGCTGGGCCTGGATGAACTTGTTGGCGCTGGCCTTGGGCACGCTTTCGAGCTGGTCGTTGAGGGTTTCGAAGGACACCCGCGAAGCCAGGTCGTTGCCATTGGTGTCGAGCAGGCAGCGCAGGGCGGCCGGTGGCAGGTAACGGCCCAGTTGCAGGGCGCGCGGGGCCACCACTTCACTCACGTACAGCAGTTCCAGCAGCACGGTGCCGGGCTTGAGCGCCTTGTTCTTGATCAGCGCCACCGAGGTGTTGCCCATCGAGCCGGACAGTACCAGGTCCATGCCGCCCTGGACCATCGGATGCTCCCAGGTGATGAACTGCATGTCTTCGCGTGACAGCGCCTGGTTGCGGTCGTAAGTGATAGTCACGCCTTCGTCGTCGCCCAGCGGGAAGCTGGCGTCGAGCATTTTTTCGCTCGGCTTGAGGATCAGGGCGTTTTCCGAGTGGTCTTCGCTGTCGATGCCGAAGGCGTCGAACAGGGTTTCCATGTAGATCGGCAGGGCGAACTGGTCGTCCTGCTCAAGGATCGCCTCGACCAGCTCCTGGCCTTCACCGGCGCCACCGGAGTTGAGTTCGAGCAGACGGTCGCGACCGCTGTGCAGCTCGGCTTCGAGGCGCTCGCGCTCGGCGCGGGCTTCGTCCACCAGTGCTTGCCATTCATCGTCATCACCGCTTTCGAGCAGCGGCAGCAGGCGCGGGCCGAACTGATGCTGCAGGGCGTTGCCGGTTGGGCAGGTGTTGAGGAAGGCGTTCAGGGCCTGGTGGTACCACTGGAACAGCCGCTCTTGCGGGCTGTTCTGCAGGTGCGGCACGTGCAGTTCGATGGTGTGCTTCTGGCCGATCCGGTCCAGACGGCCGATACGCTGCTCAAGCAGGTCCGGGTGGGCGGGCAGGTCGAACAGCACCAGGTGATGGGCGAACTGGAAGTTGCGGCCTTCACTGCCGATCTCCGAGCAGATCAGCACCTGGGCGCCGAATTCTTCGTCGGCGAAGTAGGCGGCGGCGCGGTCACGCTCCAGGATGCTCATGCCTTCATGGAACACCGTCGCGGGAATACCGGAACGCACGCGCAGGGCGTCTTCCAGGTCCATGGCGGTTTCGGCGTGGGCGCAGATCACCAGGACCTTGACCCGCTTGAGCATCTTCAGGGTGTCGATCAGCCAGTCGACCCGGGGGTCGAAGCGCCACCAGCGCTCGTCTTCGCTGCCTTCGCCCTGGGACTGGAAGGCCACTTCCGGGTACAGCTCGGCGTGTTCGCCCAGCGGCAGCTCCATGTACTGGTCGGGGTTGGGCAGCGGGTAGGGGTGCAGGTTGCGCTCAGGGAAGCCCTGGACGGCGGCGCGAGTGTTGCGAAACAGCACGCGGCCGGTGCCGTGGCGGTCGAGCAGCTCGCGGATCAAGCGGGCGCTGGCCTGGGTGTCGCCATCGTTGACCGCGGCCAGCAGGGCTTCGCCTTCGGCACCGAGGAATCCTTCGATGGTAGCGTGGGCCTTGGGCGACAGGCGGCCTTCGTCGAGCAGTTCCTGTACCGCTTCGGCTACCGGGCGATAGTGTTCGCTCTCGGCGCGGAAGGCGGCCAGGTCGTGGAAACGGTTCGGGTCGAGCAGGCGCAGGCGGGCGAAGTGGCTGTCCTGGCCCAGTTGCTCGGGGGTGGCGGTCAGCAGCAGCACGCCGGGGATGACCTCGGCCAGTTGCTCGACCAGGGCGTATTCGGGGCTGACCTGCTCTTCATGCCAGACCAGGTGGTGCGCCTCGTCGACCACCAGCAGGTCCCAGCCGGCGGCAAACAACGCGTCCTGGGCCTTCTCGTCTTCTGTCAGCCATTCCAGGGCGACCAGCGCCAGCTGGGCATCCTCGAAGGGGTTGCTGGCGTCGCTTTCGATAAAGCGCTCGACATCGAACAGCGCGACCTCAAGGTTGAAGCGCCGGCGCATTTCCACCAGCCACTGGTGCTGCAGGTTCTCCGGGACCAGGATCAGCACGCGGCTGGCGCGGCCCGACAGCAGCTGGCGATGGATCACCAGGCCCGCTTCGATGGTCTTGCCCAGGCCCACTTCGTCGGCCAGCAGTACCCGCGGAGCGATACGGTCGGCCACTTCACGGGCGATGTGCAACTGGTGGGCAATCGGTTGTGCGCGGGTGCCACCCAGGCCCCAGAGCGACGACTGCAGCTGACGGCTGGTGTGCTCCAGGGTGTTGTAGCGCAGCGAGAACCACGGCAGCGGGTCGATCTGCCCGGCAAACAGGCGGTCGCTGGCCAGGCGGAACTGGATGAAGTTCGACAGCTGGGTTTCCGGCAGGGTGCGCGCCTGGTTCTGGGCATCGAGGCCGTGATAGACCAACAGGCCATCGACGTCCTCGACCTCGCGTACGGTCAGCTTCCACCCTTCGAAATGGGTGATCTGGTCGCCAGGCGAGAAGCGCACCCGGGTCAGGGGCGCATTGCGCAGGGAGTACTGGCGGGTGTCGCCAGTGGCCGGGTAGAGCACGGTCAACAAGCGGCCGTCCTGTGCCAGAACGGTCCCCAGACCTAGCTCGGCTTCGCTGTCGCTGATCCAGCGTTGCCCCGGTTGATACTGCTGCGCCATACTGCCTGACTCCCGCCATGAAAAGCCGACTATCTTAACGGATAGCTCTGTGCAGACCAAAGAGTCTAGCAACTTCATCGACGAAAACCGCTGTCGCCAGTGAGGGCCCGATACAGCCATGCCGATCTCCAACCCGTGGTTCATCCGAACGCTGGCCGTGGCGGGACTGCTACTGCTGGGGGCCTGTGACAAGAAAGCTTTCGAAATACTGGCGCCGATTCCCCCCGGGCAGCTCGAGGCGCTGGGTGTGCAATCGCCCGTCCAGAGCGTGCATTACCGCGACCGCGAGGGTGAAGGCCTGCTGGTGCTCAGCCGCAACGATGACCAGGTCCGTGACGAAGAAACCGATCAGGACGTTGATCGGGTGCAGCTCAGCGCTACGCTCTACGGTCGCCAGGACGATGACAGCTTCAAGCCGCGCTGGAAGATCGAAAACGACACTACTTGCGCCGGGCTCGACCTGGATGTCGGCTTTTATACCGATGTCAGCGGCGTCAGCGATCTCAACAACGACGGCCTGGCCGAACTGACGGTTGCCAGCCACGCCTTTTGTGGCGGTGGTGTCGATCCCCTTGAACTGCATGTCGAGCTGCGGGAAGGCCAGGCCAGCTATGCTATCAATGGCCAGTCGCTGATCGCCATCGAGGGCGAGGAGCCTTTTGGCGGTGAGCGTGAAGACAGCCCGTCGCTCAAGAGCGCGCCGCAAGTGTTGCGCGATCACCTCAACGAGGTCTGGAACAAGGTGCTCAAGCGCCCGTGGAGCGAAAGCCAACCCACCCCGGCGGACGAAGCGGACGATCAGTAGCCGGCAATTGTGAATCGGCCCGCACATTTTACCGGCACTGGCTCAAGGCCCATGGCCATCAGCCGACACACTGGCGACAGGAGATCATCCCATGCTGCCGCCCCTCATCCCGCTCAGTGCTGCACCCGTGACCCAGCAACTGGACCCGGTAAAGCCGACGCCAGATATCAAGCCCGTGGTCCCGGCCCAGCCTACTTCCAGCGACAGTACAATCGACCTCAAGCAGCGTGACCCGGAGCAGGCGGCCATCCTCTTGCGTGAGGAGCAGCGGCGCCAGCACCGCAGGCGCCAGTCGAGCCAGGATGAAGAGCTGTACCAACCGCTGCCTGGCGATGAAGTCAACGCCGACAACACTGTACCGGTGGCGCCGTTGATAGGTGAGCAGCCACGCCAGGGGCTGCTGGTGGACATCGAGGTCTGAGGATACAAGCGCTACTGGTCAGCGCCGGTCGCAGCCTTCATCATTGCAGCACTGCAGTCAGCTTTCCGAGCCCACCATGAGCCAAGACGACAACCTGATCGACCTCGGTGCCGAACGTGCACGCCGGGTCCACGACCTCAATGAAAAGCGCCTGAATGAAGTTCGCCAGGCGTTCGAGCAGGCCATGCCGCTGGGCAAGGCGAAGAAGAAGCCCAAGGGCAAACCCAAGAAGCGTTGAAAACTTGATGCAGGTCAAGCCTGCACCCGCCTTGCGCGCCCGGTTCCGGGCGCTATTGACCTCGGTCAATTTCCTCCCCCGCCCCATTCGTTACCTTAAGCCCATCGGACAGGTTCAGGCGAATGGAGGCCGACATGTTCTTCGATAATGTGGTTATCGCTGGAGTGATTACAGTCGGTCTGATGCTGCTGTTCTTCGTCGGATTCGGAATTTTCATCTGGAAAGACTCGAACAAGCGCAAAGAGCGCTGATCCTTTTCAGTCACGAGCACGCAAGGCATTTAGGGCGACTTCGGTCGCCCATTTTTTTGTCCGGTGAAAAAACCTTTCAGCACCTCTGGACTATTAATAGTTAGCTAGCTAATAATTAAGCCCTGAACTTCTCGCTTCATCCTGACTATCTTTACCACACCGTCGTTCAAGGTGCGTCCCGTGCCCATCACGTTGCAGGCCCTGCTGGCGCCAAACACATCCGCTGTGCAATTTGCCCTCAAGACCCTGCTTGGCGGCGGCCTGGCCCTGTGGCTGGCGCTGCGCTGGGGTCTTGAGCAGCCGGCCTGGGCCCTGATGACGGCGTTCATCGTCGCCCAGCCACTGTCGGGCATGGTGGTGCAGAAGGGCCTGGCGCGGCTGCTCGGCACGCTGGTCGGAACCGTCATGTCGGTGCTGTTCATCGGCGCCTTCGCCCAGACCCCATGGCTGTTTTTGCTGGCCCTGGCCTTGTGGCTGGCGCTGTGTACCGCCTGTTCGACCTTGCTGCGCAGTGCCTGGGCCTACTCGTTCGTGCTGGCCGGTTACACGGTGGCGATCATTGCCTTGCCGGCAATCAACCATCCGCTGCTGGTGTTCGACCAGGCGGTGGCGCGTTGTACCGAAATCTGTCTGGGGATTGTCTGCGCGACGGCCACCAGCGCCTTGCTCTGGCCCATGCGTGTCGAGCAACAGCTGAGCGGGCAGGCGCGCCAGGCCTGGCAAAGCGGGCTACAGGCCGCCAGTGCCGCCTTGAGTGGTGAAGAACAGGGGCGCAAGGGGTTGCTGGAGATTCTTGGGCGCATCGTCGCCGTTGACTCACAGCGCGAGCATGCCTGGTTCGAAGGCAGCCTCGGCCGCCAGCGTGCCCGGGCGATTCGCGGGCTGAGCCAGAAGCTGCTGGTGCTGTTGCGGATTTCCCGTTCGGTGCGCCGGCAATGGCGGCAACTGGATGAACAGCAGGCGCAGGACATGGCGCCCTGGCTCGAAGAGGTCCAGGCGCTGTTGGCCAACCCCGATCAGGCCAGCCTGTTGCTGTTGCGCCAGCGCGTTTGGGATGCCGCCCACGATGAGCGCATCAGCGCTGCCGAACACTACTGCCTGGCGCGCCTGACCCTGCTGCTGGACAACGCCATGGCCGCGACCTTGGCCCTGCGCGGGGTAGAGGAGGGCAAGCCGGCCGCCGATGTGCCCGACAGCCTGGCTGCTCACCGCGATGTGTCGCTGGCCCTGCTGTTCGGCTCGCGTAGCGCCCTGGCATTTTTGGCCATGGCCAGCTTCTGGCTGGCCACTGCCTGGCAGGCGGCTCCCGGTGGGTTGGTGCTGACCTGCGTGGTCTGTAGCTTGTTCGCCAGCCGCGAGAACGGCGCGCAGATCGGCATGAGCTTTTTGCGCGGGATCCTGCTGGCGATACCGGTGGCGTTTGTGGTCGGGCAGATCTTGCTGCCGGAGCTCAGCAGTTTTGCCATGCTCTGCCTGGCCATGGGCGTGCCGCTGTTCTTTGGCGCCTTGGGCATGGCCAACCCGAAGATCGGCGCCACCGCGACTTCCTATTGCCTGCATTTCATCGTGCTGGTAGCGCCGCTGAATGTCATGAACTTCGATGTCGCCAACTTCTTCAATAGCGCCCAGGCCATGCTGATGGGCGTCGGCGCCGCCGTGCTGGCGTTCAAGTTGCTGGTGCTGCGCAACCCGGCCTGGCATGGCAAGCGCCTGCGCGCCGCCACTCAGAGCGACCTGGTGCGCCTGACCCGCCGTGACCTGCGGGGTGCCGACAGCTGGTTCGGCGGGCGCATGGCCGATCGCTTGCTGCAATTGGCCCGGCATTACAGTGCCTTGCCCGAACATGAGCGCGGGCGCTGGGATGATGGCCTGCACGGCCTGGATATCGGTGACGAACTGCTGCACCTGCGCATGTGCCTGGCGGTTGCCCAAGCGCCGGTGGCCACGGCCGAGCGCCAGTACCTGCAGCAACTTGAAACGGTATTGGCCAGCGGCCCGGCCCCGGGGCGCGGCCAGCGCCTGGACGCGGCCAGTGAGCAGTTCATCGAGGCGCTGCAACGGGTGCCAGGCAGTGACCCGCTGCGCCTGGCCATTGGCGCCGTGCTGCAATTGCAGAAGAGCTGGGGCACGTGGTGCCGTCGGCAGGAGGAAATCCATGGGCTTGCGTGAATGGGCGCTGGGCGGTGTGCTGCTCAGCCCGTTTCTGGTTTATGTGTTGTTGGCCTTGCTGCTGACCGGCGTGGTGCGCCTGCTGTTGCGCTACACGCCGTTGGGGCGCTGGGTCTGGCATGAGGCGTTGTTCGACTGCGCGCTGTTCGTTTGTATTCTGACCTTGGTGACCCACGTGCTGGGGCCGTTATAAGGAGTGTGACCATGCGTGCTGCTGTACGTATCGCAGTAACCCTGTGCCTGGTGGCGGTGGCCATATTTGCCGGCTGGAAGCTCTGGCAGTACTACATGCTCACGCCCTGGACCCGTGATGCGAAGATTCGTGCCGACGTGGTGATCATCGCCCCGGACGTGTCCGGCTGGGTGCGTGAGCTGAAAGTGCATGACAACCAACAGGTCAAAGCTGGCGAGCTGCTCATGTCGATCGATCGCGACCGCTTCGAAGCCGCCCTGGACAAGGCCAACGCCGTGGCCGAAACCCGCCAGCAGCAACTGCGTCTGCGTGAACACGAAGCGTCGCGCCGTGCCGCCCTGGGGCCCCAGGCGATCAGCGCCGAACTGCGCGAGAACGCCCAGATCAACGCTGCCGTTGCCCGTGGCGAACTGCGCGAGGCGCAAGCCGAGGTCAAGGTCGCGGCCATCAACCTGGCGCGCAGCCAGGTCAAGGCGCCGCGCAGCGGGCATATCACCAACCTGCGCCTGGCCGAAGGCAACTACGTCAATGCCGGGCAGTCGGTGATGGCCCTGGTGGATGATTCGACCTTTTACGTTCAAGCCTATTTCGAAGAGACCAAGCTGCCGCGCATCCGCGTTGGCGACCCGGTCAAGGTCTGGCTGATGAGTGCGGGTGAACCGATGCAGGGGCATGTCGAAAGCATCAGCCGCGGTATCACCGACCGCAACGCCAACCCCGACAGCCAGTTGCTCGCCGAAGTTGAACCGACGTTCAACTGGGTGCGCCTGGCCCAGCGCATTCCGGTACGGATCAAGCTCGACCAGGTGCCTGAAGGGGTCAACCTGAGCGCCGGCATGACCGCCAGCGTGCAGGTGCGCGAGGACCAAGTGCAGCATTGAGCGCTTACAGGAACATCCCGCCCGACACTTCCAGGCGCTGACCGGTAATCCAGCCGCCGCCATCGCTCAGCAACAGGGCAACTGCGGCGCCGATATCGTCCGGCAGGCCGACTCGCCCCAGGGCGGTGTTGCCGGCGATGAAGTCATTGACCTCATTGTTATCGCGCACCACACCACCGCCGAAGTCGGTTTCGATCGCGCCCGGCGCAAGTATGTTGACGCGAATGCCGCGGGCGCCGAGTTCCTTGGCCTGATAACGGGTCAGCACTTCCATGGCGCCTTTCATCGCGGCATAAGCGGCATAGCCGGGCAGGGCAAAGCGGGTCAGGCCGGTGGAGATGTTGACGATCCGGCCCTGGTCGGCAATCAGCGGCAGCAGGCGCTGGGTCAGGAAGAACGGGCCCTTGAGCTGGATATTGAACAGCTGCTCGAACTGCGCTTCGCTGGTTTCACTGAACGGTGCGTTGATACCGATGCCGGCGTTGTTCACCAGGAAGTCCAAGTGCTGGCGACCGAATACCTTGTGCAGGGTTTCGCTCAACTGCTGGGCAAAAGCCTCGAAACTGGCGCTGTTACCCACGTCCAATTGCAGCATGGCCGCACGCACACCGCTGGCCTCGAGGGTTTTAACCAGTGCCTGGGCCTCATCAGCCTTGCTGTTGTAGGTACCGATGATGTCGATGCCCTGGGCGGCCAGGTGCAGGGCGGTATTCTTGCCCAGGCCGCGGCTGGCGCCGGTGATCAGTGCGAGTTTGCGGGTCATGGTGTGGTCCTCGTGGTCGAGCCGGTGGCTGAAGTTGGGAGGAGTTTATTGGTCGGTTATTGGCTGATAAATCCATGGGAATCGGAAATACTGCTCGGATAATCCGAACAGTTGAGCGTTCATCCATGAACAAGCTGGAACTGCTGCGCACCTTTGTACGGGTCAGCGAGTTGTCGAGTTTCACCCACGCCGCCGAAAGCCTGGGGCTACCGCGTTCGAGTGTTTCCGAACAGGTCCAGGCACTGGAAGCGCTGCTCGGTGCGCGCCTGTTCAACCGCACCACGCGGCGGGTGCAGGCCACCCAGGATGGCCTGCAACTGTACGAGCGTAGCAAAGACCTGTTGGCGCGAATGGATGAGCTCGAAGGGCTGTTTCGCACCGATGCGGCAACGCTCAGTGGCCGTTTGCGCATCGATTTTCCGACCTTGGTGGCGCGGCGCATCATTCTGCCGAACTTGCCGCAGTTCATGGACCGCCACCCTGGCCTGACGCTGGAGATCAGCTGCACCGATCGTCAGGTCGACCTGCTGCGTGAGGGTTTTGATTGCGTGCTACGCATCGGCACGCTGAGTGACCTGAACCTGGTCGCCCGGCCACTGGGCAGCCTGCGCATGCTCAATTGCGCCAGCCCCGCCTACCTGGCTCGTTTTGGTACACCGACCAGCCTTGCGGATTTATCCAACCATCGGTTGATTCACTATGTGCAACATCTGGGCGCGCGCAGCCCGGGCTTTGAGTATGAACAGGACGGCGCGACGCTGTACCAGGCCATGCCCGGGGGCATTACGGTCAACAGCACCGAAGCCTATGAAAGTGCCTGCCTGGCCGGGCTTGGCCTGATTCAGGCGCCGGCTGCCGGGCTGCGCGAATTCCTGGATCGCGGCGAACTGGTGCCGGTACTGCAGGCATTCAATGCGTCACCGATGCCGGTGTCATTGCTTTACGCCGGGCAATTGCACCTGCCACAACGGGTGCGGGTTTTTATGGACTGGCTGGCGCAACTGCTTCAGGCTCAACTCGATCCAGTGGCAGGCAGAAGGTAAACAGCGTTCCGGCTTCGGCACTCGACACCACTTCCATGCGCCCGCCGTGGGCCAGGGCAATCTGGTTGGCAATGTACAGGCCCAGGCCAAGACCGGGTTGCGGTGCATCGTCACGTGGTCGTGAAAAGGGCTGGAACAGTTGCGCCATCACCTGCGGGGCAATCGGTTCGCCCTGATTGTGCACACCGAGAACGAACACCCGATCGCGGATGTCCGCCATGACATTCACGGGGCTGTCGGCAGCGCCATGGGTCAGGGCATTGGCAATCAGGTTGGACAGCAACTGGGCGACCCGCTCGCGGTCGCAGTGCATGTTGCCGAGGTCGCCGATGTTCAGGTGTATCAAGCGCTCCGGGTGCACCCGTTGCAGCTCCGAAGCCACGTGGCTGAGGGCTTCGGCCAGGTCCGGGCAGGGCTGGACGTTGATCATGATGCCGTTGCCCAAGCGCCCGCGGGCAAAATCCAGGACATCGCGCACCAACTGGTTGGCGCGTCGTCCGCAGGTCAGGATGTGCTGGGCGATGGCGCGGCTTTTTTCATCCTGCAGGCGCTGGCTCAGCAGTTCGGCACCTGCGGTAATGGCGAACAGCGGATTGCGCAGATCGTGGCCGAGCACGGCGATGAACTGTTCACGCAGCTCGGCGATGGCGCGCTCTTCTTCCAGAGCCTGTTCGGTTTGCTGGACGTTCTCTTCGCTTTCGATCTGGATCGACAGCAGGCGGGCGAAGGACTCCATCATTGGCTGGATGGCACTGCCCTTGAGCTCGGTGGGCAGAGGGTCAAGGGCGCAGATGGTGCCGAAGAAGCTGCCGTCGGTGCGAAACACCGGCACGGAAATGTAGCTCTCGAACTTGTAGATACGCGGGGTGTGGTGGTTGCAGTACTGCTCGTCTTCGCTGGCCTTGTCGATCACGATGGTCTGGTGGCTGGCGCGGATCTCGTGGCACAGGGTGGTGATCAGGTCCAGCTCGCCGCCGACCTTCAGGCCAAAGCCCAGTGAGTCGAGCACGGCGCACGCTGTCCAACTGCTGTCGGTAACCCGGGCGACCGCCGCGAAGCGCATGCCGGTGGTTTCGCAGATAACCTGCAGGATGGCAGGTACTGCATTGATACGGCTGATCGTGGCGATATCTGAAGTGACGGCAGTGCTCATGAATCATCCACGTTCGCTGACTACTGGAGGGCGTTGAGTAGGTTAAGTCTAGCGAGCAACAGCTGCTTCGGTGAAAAATCCTTTACCGGATGCGATGAATTTCCATTAACCTTGACCTCGAGTTGCCCGCCAGAGCGCAACCCCTTTCGCCCAGCGTGCCAATCCCCTTTTCAAGTGAGGTTTGACATGCACATCACATCCCAGGACATCTGCGCCGCCGCCGACCAGCTCAAGGGCTTTGTCGGTTTTCACCGCAAGCTTGGCAAGCATATCGTGCGTTTCAGCGAAGACTCGTTCGGCATGGACGTGGCTGACGACAGCATCACCCCCAGCAGCGAGTTCGTCTGGCAGGCCGGTGACGGCGAGATCATGACCTTGAGCCGTGCCTTGATCGAGGTTCTGCTGGCGCAGAATGTCGATGAGCGGCTCAATGTTACCGAGCCGCTGCGGATTTACCTGCGCCGCAAGGATTTGCCGGAGATTGCCGCGCAGCGGCGGTTGCGGGACTGAGGCGAGACCGCACTGGGCGCATCGCTGGCAAACCCGCTCCCACAGGGGGTGGTGCACGCCGATCTACACTGGGAGTCGGCCTTGCCGGCGATGCATTTCAAGCTGACGCCGCCCAGACTGGCGGGATTCGCCCGCTCCAGGGCAGTGTCTGTTCCAACTGCCCGGCCAGGCTCAGCAGCAGGCGCTCACCCGCGGCACCCGCGGTAAACTGCATACTGAGCGGTAAGCCGCTAGCCGCATCCTGGTACAACGGCACCGACATCGATGGCGTACCGCAAATGTTCGCCAGGGCAGTGAAGGGGGAGTGATTGAATACCCGGTGCATCCAGCCCAGCCCATCGACCTGTTCTTGACCTGCGTTGTAGTCGCCGATGACCGGCGGCAGCTCGCTCAGGGTCGGGCTCAGCAACAGGTCAAAGCGTTGGAAGAACCCGCCCAGTTTCCGACTGACCTGGTTGCGCTGATCCATCGCCGCAAGCAGCTCGGTAGCCGACAGTGCTTTGCCATAGCGGTGCAGCGCCAGGGTTGCCGGTTCCAGCCATTGAGCGTTGAGCGGGCGGCAAGTCTCGGCACTCAGGGCATCAAGCCAGGCTGCGGTGTTGCTGCCCCAGAAGCGCGCGTTCATCTCGACGAAAGCCTCCCACGACAGACCGATATCCAGGTCTACCTGCTGGCAGTGGTGACCAAGACTCTCCAGGGTTCGGACCAATCCCCGAAGCGCCTCGACCATCAGCGGATTGCTGCGCTGGCCATTGAGCGGATGCCACTGCACGGCAATTTTCAAGGTGCCAGGTGCTTGCTTCAGCGCGCTCAGGTAACTGCCTTGTGCAGGGGCCGGCGGGTACGGATCGCCCGCTTGCGCCCCGGCCATGCAATCGAGCAGCAGGGCGCTGTCGCGCACCGTACGGCTGAGCACACCCTGAACCGCAAGGCCGTTCCAGGCTTCGTCCATGAATGGCCCCATGGAAATCAGCCCGCGCCCGGGCTTGAGCCCGAACAAGCCACAGGCCGCCGCTGGCACCCGGATCGAGCCGCCGCCATCGGTGGCATGGGCAACCGGTACCATGGCGCTGGCCACCGCGGCCGCCGAACCACCGCTGGAGCCACCGGCGCTGCGGTTCAGGTCCCAAGGGTTGCGGGTCGGGCCGCACAGGCGCGATTCGGTGGTGGTGCTGATGGCCAGTTCCGGCGTGGTGGTACGCCCCAGGGTGAGCAGCCCAGCCTGGCGAAAACGCTGCATCAGGAACGAGTCGGTCGTGCTGGCGGTGCCTTGCGCCAGGCGACTGCCGAACTCGTGGGCGCGGCCCTGCATGCTGATTGCCAGGTCCTTGATCAGAAATGGCACGCCGTACAACGGCCCTTCGGCGCAGGCGGGCAGCGGTTCGTCGTGCCAGTGTTCGGCCAGGGCATTGACCTTTGGCTCCACCCTGGCGATAGCCTGCTGCGCCGCTGCCAGCACTTCATCGGCACTGACTTGCCCTTGAGCAATAAGCTCGGCCAGGCCGATGGCATCGAATTGCACATATTCACTCACCTTCATGGCGCACTCCCGTGACAATTGACGATAAAATACCGATGGGTATCGAAAGATACTCATGAGTATAGAGTGATACTTGTTAGTATCGTCGTCAACTGGAGTGAGCCCATGCGTTCGCAACGAATCGCCCGTCTGCCCCCGCGCGAGCGGGTCCTGGATGCTGCCCACGAGCTGTTTTTCAACGAGGGCATCACTCGCGTCACTGTCGATGCCATTGCCGCGAAGGCAGAAACCACCAAGATGACCGTGTACCGGCACTTCGAGTCCAAGGATGTGTTGGTACTGGAGTGGTTGCGTCTGTTGATGGCCGAGTACGACGAAGTCTGGGGGCGTTTGGCCGAGCAGTTCAGCGCTCAGCCAGCGCGACAGATCCTCGGTTTTGCCGAGTTTCTGGTACAGGAGCCGGTGCTTTCTTCGCACCGTGGTTGCGCCTATACCAATACCCTGGCAGAGCTACCGGTGTGCGACAGCCCGGCGCGCGAGCTGATCGAGGCGCACAAGCGTCGTCAGGCGGCCCGTCTGGTGCGCTTGTGTGAAGCGTCGGGGATCGCCGAGCCTGAGCAGGCAGCGTTCGAACTGACGCTGCTGCTCGAAGGTGTGCAAATCGTGGCGCAGAACAAAGGTTTTGACGAGGTCGGCCCGAACCTGCTCAAGCTGGTACGCGCCCGGCTTGGTTTACCTGCGGCCTAGGAGACGTCGGCGCGGCTGTTCTCACCGGCTTGCAGCAGTGCTTCGAAGGCCAGCTTGTCGATCGGCTTGCTCAGGTAGTAGCCCTGCACCTCATGGCATTGCTCCTTGCCCAGGGCCTTGAGTTGCTGCTCGGTTTCCACCCCTTCGGCGGTGACGGTCAGGCCCATGGCCTTGCCCAGGTTGATGATCGCCTGAACCACGGCGCGGTCGTTGCCGTCGCTGCTGAGCCCGGCGATGAAGCGCTTGTCGATCTTGATGCTGTCGAACGGGTAGGTGCGCAGGTAGCCCAGTGACGAGTAGCCAGTGCCGAAGTCATCCATGTTCAGGCGCACGCCCAGCTCCTTGAGCGCATTCATGGTGCTCAACGCGCCTTCGATATCGTTGAGCATGACGTTTTCGGTGATCTCCAGTTCCAGGCGCTGGGCCGGGAATCCGGTCGCGACCAGGATCTCATGAACATCCTTGACCACGTCGCTGCGCGAAAACTGTGCGGGCGACAGGTTGACCGACACCAGCAGGCCCTCCGGCCAGTGGCGGGCGGTCTCGCAGGCTTCGCGCAATACCCAGCGGCCCAGGGGCACGATCAGGTCGGTCTGTTCGGCCAGGGGAATAAAGGTGTCCGGGCCCAGCAGGCCTTCGACCGGATGCTGCCAGCGCACCAGCGCCTCGACCGAAACGATCTCAAGGGTTTCCAGGCGGTAGCGTGGCTGGTAGTGAAGGATAAACTCACCGTTCTTCAGTGCCTTGCGCAAGTCGTTTTCCAGTTGGCGGCGGTACTGGATCTGCTTGTTCATTTCTGGCGAGAAGTAGCGCCAGGTGTTCTTGCCTTCCGCCTTGGCCTGATACAGGGCGATATCGGCGCAGCGGATCAGCTCGCCGGCATCGAAGCCCTGCAGGCGCGTCTGCGCCACGCCCAGGCTGGCGCCGATGTGCAGGGCCTGTTCTTCGTAGTGGATCGGCTGGTGCAGGCTGTCGATCAAGCGTGCACAGAAGCGATCGATCTCGTTGCGGCTGTCCATGCCGTTCATTACCAGCACGAATTCGTCGCCACCCAGACGCGCCACCAGGTCGCCGTCGCGGGTCGATTCGCGCAGGCGGGCAGCGACTTCCAGCAGCACGGCATCGCCGGCGGGATGGCCAAGGGAGTCGTTGATCGGCTTGAAGCTGTCCAGGTCGAGCAACAACAGGGTCAGCGGTGTAGCGTCCGGGCCCTTGAGCAAGGCCTGGTCGAGAAAACGCGAGAGCTTGTTGCGATTGGCCAGGCCCGTCAGCGCATCATGCATCGACAGGTGCTGGATGCGCGCGTGGGCTGCGACTTCATCGGTAATGTCGCTGGCGGTGCCTCGATAGCCGGCCAGTTTGCCGTCAAACACAATCGAGCGGGCTGAAACCCGGCAAAACCGTACCTGGCCACTCTGATCGCGATAGGCGCAGCGCAGGTTGGCAACCTGCTGGGAGTCGGTGTCGGCCTGGTTGTCGAGCCACTGTATCAACGGCGTGGTCTCGCAACTGAGCAGTTGGTTGAGCGGTTGGCCGAGCCAGTCCTCGCTCTGAAAGCCCGTCACGGCGACGAAGCGCTGGGACAGGTAGCTCAGGCGATGATGACGGTCGGTTTCCCAGATCCAGTCCGATGCGGCCTCGGCCACTGCGCGAAAGCGCTGCTCGCTGGCTTCCAGCGCCTGGTTAGTGGTCTGCAGGTTGCGCAGGTTGGCGTCGATTTCCTGTGATGTGCGCAAGGCGTAGCGGAAGAAGTAGACCATCAGCAAACCCAGTACCAGTATGGCGCCGAGCAACGGCGGCAGCACGGCCCAGAGCAATTGCTCGCCGGGGCGCGGGGTGATCCAGTCAAGCCGGTAGCCGGTATCGCCAAGCTTCAGGCTGGGTTGATCAGCCAGCGGCGCGTCGGCTTTTTCGATGTGCATGCCGCTCAGGCCGACGCCGCTGCCCAGGCGGGTGAGTTTTTCCGGCGTCAGTTGATCAACGAAGAGCATCACCGAGGTGGTTTGCGGGTCGATGCTCAGCACTTCATCATCAGGCCGAATGGCCGCAGCCACCAGTACTGCGGGCCAGCCGTTGAACAGCACGTGTTCGGTAATCTGCTGGCGTTCGGCAGCGACGTTGCGCGCCTTGGCGATGATCGGGCCTAGTGGGCTTTCTATATAGGTATCGGCCGGGGCCTTGCTTAGCTGGCCCTTGAACAGGGCGTACTTGGTCGTCTGGTCATCGACGACGAACACCCCCTCGTAGCCGCTGGCGGTGTACAGCGAGTCGCCAACGTTTTTCTCTTCATACGCCCAGTGCAGGTCGGCGCTGCCATTGAGGTGATCATAAGCGGCGTTCCATACCGCGTAGCTGGAAAGAAACTGCCGGGAAGACTCCAGCCGCTGCTCCAGGGCCTTATGGGCGTAGAAGCTGCTTTTTTCCCGCTCGTTGGTGTTGAGCGTGGCAGCGATATTGAACAGTGCCCCCAAGGCAATCAGACAGGCAAGTGCGAACAACGCCGCGATGGCGGCAATGAGTTTGCGTGTTTGCAAGCTGGGGCGTTGGCTGGCTGGCAGAGCATCGGCAATCCTGTCCATACTCGGGCTGGTCCTTGTTGAGCTGCATCCCTGCGGCCTGGCCGCGCGGACGAACGTTCACTCAGGATAGGCCAGCTTCAGCGCCGTGAGGTCCGAATCGGCGAAATTGACCTGATTACGGCCACCTTTCTTGGCGCAATACAGGGCTTTGTCCGCTTCATTGAGCCAGGCTTCCGGGTCGGGCAGGGCGTCGCTGCAACTGGCCAGGCCGATACTCAGGCTGATGTGCAGCTGCGGTAGCTGTGGGTTGCGGTAGCTGCCGACCCGTTCGCGCAGGCGTTCCATGGCCTGCCTGGCGTCTTCCAGGCAGGTATCTGGAAGGATCACGCAAAATTCGTCACCCCCGTAGCGTCCGGCCAGGTCATCATCGCGCAGGGTGCGCTTGAGCTCATTGCTCAACTGGTGCAGGACGCAATCGCCGACGACATGGCCGTAGGTATCGTTGATGGTCTTGAAGTGGTCGATGTCGATGATTGCGATCACCGCTTCGCGGCCTTGCTGCTGGCAGATCTGGAACTTGAGCTGCAGCAGGTCTTTCCACGAGCCATGATTGAGCAGGCCGGTCAGGCTGTCGGTGCGGCTCAGGGCGCTGAGCCTGCGCTTGTGTGCAGACAGCTTCATCGCCAGGCGAAAACAGACCCAGCCGACCGCCATGGGGTAGAGCGTCAGCATCGGCAGGCACGCATAGACTTGCAGGGTGGTCGCGTGCAGTTGTAGCCCCGGGCCAACCAGGGCGACCGACAGCAGCATGCCCAGGCCCTGGATCAGCAGGCCCTTGAAGAACAGACGCTGGCCGCCGGCAGCGAAGTTGTTCATGGCCATCATCGCCAGGATAGTCACGCTGGGCAGCGGATTGAACTGCAGGGTGGCGGTCCAGAACCCGCCCATCAGCGAGTCCAGTTGCAGGTTGCGGTACTCGGCGTGGTACGGGACGTTGGCGCGCAGGGCGATTTGATAGGCCAGGTGTGGCCAGACCAGACCGTTGAACAGCAGCAGGGCCCAGACCCATGAGGGCACAGGCAGGCTTGAAATCCCCGCCATTACGCTGAGCATGCCGATCCCCAGGCCGATGATACGCGGCAGGTAAATCCGCTTTACAAATGAAAGTCCCTTGCCGCTTTTCTTTTCCATCATGGATGCTGGTCTATTCCGGGGCGCCGTTTATCGCATAAATGCTGTCAAGATTGTTGAACAATCGCAGGCTATTGAAAAATGGCCTTACAAGCCATTTCACGGTTGATGCAATCACTGTGGGGTACCATGAAACCTATCTTCATCCTTGGAGTGTTACTGCTCATGGCCCCACTGACTCCCCAGGCCGGTGAACCGGTGCAACGCCAGGATGGGCGCTATCGCAACCAGGTGCAGTTGCCCCAGGACGGGGTGATGAAAAAACTGCGCATCGGCCTTAAATACCTGCTCCTGAAAAAGCCCGCCGATAGCCGGCCCAGTGTCAGCATTGCCGTGCAGCCCCTGAGCCGCCAGCAGTTGCTTGAAGCACCGGATCATAGCGTCTGGCGCTTGGGGCATTCCACGGTACTGTTGAAACTGCGCGAGCGCTTCTTCATCACCGACCCGGTGTTCGCTGAACGCGCCTCGCCAGTGCAATGGGCCGGCCCCCGGCGTTTTCACCCGCCACCACTGAAACTCGACCAATTGCCGCCGTTAACCGCGGTGATTCTCTCCCACGACCACTTCGATCACCTCGACGAGCAGGCCATACGCCAACTGGCCAACAGTGCCGAACACTTCATCGCGCCTTTGGGGGTGGGGGATATTCTGATTGGCTGGGGCGTGCCGGCGAGCAAGGTCCGGCAATTGGATTGGTGGCAGGAAACCAGCGTCGAAGGCGTAAGGTTTGTCGCAACCCCGGCGCAGCATTTTTCCGGGCGTGGCCTGTTCGACAGCAACAGTACCCTGTGGGCATCCTGGGTGATGATCGATGACCAGCTGAAGGTGTTTTTCAGTGGCGATACCGGCTATTTCGACGGCTTCAAGGAGATCGGCAAGCTGTATGGCCCCTTCGACCTGACCCTGATCGAAACCGGCGCCTACAACGTCAACTGGCCCGATGTACACATGCAGCCCGAGCAAAGCCTGCAGGCGCACCTTGACCTGCGCGGGCGCTGGTTGCTGCCGATCCATAACGGCACGTTCGACCTGTCCACCCACAGTTGGCATGAGCCGTTCGACCGCATCCTGGCGCTGGCCAATGCCGCACAGGTATCGCTGAGCACGCCGCAGATCGGCGAGCGGGTCAGCCTCGACCAACCGCACAGTGGTCCGGCCTGGTGGCAGTCCAAGCCACAACGGGAGCTGCGTCAGGGCGGCGAACGGGTGCTGGCGGCGCGAGAGCCCTAGGGGTTCCTAGATTAGTTGCCTGCTTATATAGAGGTGCTCGTTTTGCTTTTGTGTGTTGTTTTTCAAATTAGGCCTTGACGGCCGATTTAATCTCTCTATAATTCGCCCCACTTCCGGCGCAGTCGGAACTGAAAACTTCTTGAGTTTC